>JADKCC010000025.1 GCA_016714785.1 Saprospiraceae bacterium | reverse complement strand
CCGTAACTTCATCCAAGACATTAATTTTGTTTTGCAACCTTAATATCAATCGTGAAGATAGCAGTGGAAAAATTACCATCGTGTCAAAATCCAAATATGATAAATGTTTGATGATAATGCGGACTTTTCCCTCTTTTAAATTAGTGAACAATGCATAACCATTTTCATCCGTAAGCAATGGATTAATATCGTCTATCAAAACGACAGCATCATGTACTCCATTGCCTTCATTATTGATCACTTTGAGCAAAGTTTTAGCACTTTCCTGACCGTAAGTCGCATGACATGACAAAATCAAAAATAAGGAAATAATGGTTTTGATTGTTTTCATATATGGTTAATAATTTCAATAAATTCGTTTATAAAACAATGCATTTGGACCAATTATACTATTTCTTCCCAAGGAAAATATATTGCCATTTATGATATCAATCGACTTAAAATAAACCAAATTTAATGCAATGCTTTCTAATAGTCGTATAGTTTCAATGTCGATTTCACTTATCATATAATCATTGTGTGTTCATATACAAAGTAAAATTTTTGAAAAATATCGTCATGTAAAACTATACAAGTTTTGTGTTTATTTCTGAATATTGGATGGTCAGTAATAGTTTGAGTCAAATCGCCATGAAGATCATAAATTTCGATTTGTTTCTCATCAAAATTAAAATGTATGAAACTCGTGTCTAGTGCGAAAAAATAATTGTTTGTTTGGTTTTTGTGCAATGTTGTTTCATAAAAATGACTGTCAGCTTGTTGGTTTCTTACAAGTCTATTATTGACTGCATCAGTAATTCCCAGGGTTGAAACATTTTTACCATATTCAATAAAACCCATATCTTGTTTATATGACTGTAATCTGTCTTTGTGAATAATAGACTTAAATAATTTGGAATTTCCTTCTTTTGGGTCAACCAAAACATAGTTTTTTTCGAGATTATTCCATCGAGCTAATTGGTAAACAAACTGACCTTCTTTTGATGCCATACAATTACCAAATAAACTTTTAAATTCCCTAAATGTCATTTTTTCGATCAGCGATAATTGTTGATTTTCGAAAGCTATTTTTATACATTTATCATCGATTTGTAGAAAAATTTGATTTTGACAATTTTTAAATATGTCCACTTTATTTCCTTGGTCTAATTGAATTTTTTTCATAGAAACTCCTGTATAATGAAAGACTTCTAATTCATAATTTTTTCTAAAACCGATCATTCGTTCACTAAGTAAAAAACCTAAGCTATCTGAAGTGACAAATTTTATTGGTGTAATCTTAGGGTGATTTATAATGGTAGAATTTTTATAATCAGAAATTTCTATTTCATTCAGCAAGTTTTGAATTGGTGATAAAAATATATTTTCTTTGATTTGACCAACTGTGGTTGTATCTGTCTTATACCCTAAATAATAGGTGATCAACGTATCTGTTAATCGCTCAAACTTTATTGTAAAAAAGCCTTCTCCATTTGTTTCCGCAACGTGATTTCTATTTAGATTATAGACTGTAGCAAAGGGAAGTGCCTTTTTCGTTTTTTTATCTACTACTTTGCTCCGAATTTCATTATTATAAATCGAAGAATCTACCTGACCAAAACAAAGCGTTGAAAGTAGCACAAATCCCATAAAAAGTAAAAATGTCTTCACCATCATTCATAATTTTCAATAAAAATAGATTAAGTTTACTTACTGACCAAATAGAATATTGGCTTTAGTCGTGATAGAGACATGATTAAGGTGTGTTAAGGTTTCTCCAAAACCAGATCTACTTCATCTCTCAACTGCTGCAAATCCAATGCTTTAACTAAGGTGTCTATTTCAAATTCTTCTGTATATGGACTTTCCAAATCTAATCTTTTATTGTTTACTACACTATAATATCTACCCAAATACATAGTAAAATCACCGCCATCAATATCACCCTTTTTGTAGGCTTGATATAAAGTTTTGAAATGTTTTTTGGAAGTCTCTTTGCTTGGATTGTGGTGAATAACAATCCAGGGAACAATGGTTGCTTCTTTCGTATGGGTCTTGAGTGAAGGATGTCCGTGTTTCGATATATAAGCTTCTATTTTGGCAAGGTTTACATCGTCAATTTCCTTTAAGTCACTTTTGTTTTCATTTCTTATATTTTGGTCTAGATGATAGATCTTTTCCAAATATTCAGATTGCTTTACATAGGTTGACAATTGATCTATTTCAGCTTGATAATTATAGACAACTTCTTCTTTGCAGCTGCAGATGAGAAAGATAAAAGTGATAAATAAAACTTGATAGGACTTCATATTTTTTTTAATTTAAATTTTAGAAATAGCAATAAACAACTACACACCCTCAAAAATATCATCTATACTGATCGAAAGTCCAGGTAATGTCTTGACTGGTATGATATCGTCCTCTGAGAATGCATTGAGCCGTTGATATTTTCCATTCTCTAGGATAAATACCTCTACGAGACGTATCTCCGCAAATACGATCCAATATTCGCCTACACCAGCTTCTTCATAAATGCTGAATTTGTGTTTGGGTATCTCGTTTTATATCTTTGCCTGCGACGATTTCTATTACAAAATCAGGTACTCCAAAAACGGCAGTTTCTTCAATGATTTTCGGATCACAAATCACACAAATATCTGGCTGGACAACATTGGTGGACTTGGTTCTTTTTTTATTTGCAATGGGAAGTACTACATCAATAGGCGCATTGAAAACTTTACATTTTTGACCTTCTAATTGTTGCCGCAATCTATAGTAAATATTTCCGTTTATAATTTGATGTTTTGTCCTTGGTGCAGCACACATCCTGAATATCTTACCACGGATGATCTCTACCATCTCATCTATTTCTAGCTTGAGATAGTCAGCATAGGTATATACTTTATTGTAATCTATAGCAGGCTCTTTAGCTTCATCGGTATTGGTGTTTTCTATGGTTTTGTATTCTTTCATGGACTTGACTTTTTGTTATGCAAATATAAAGGAGATTTTTAAAGAAACCCAAAGAATATAAAAAAACCATTTTTGAACACCTTACGCGCCATAAGGAATCCAAATATTTTTAATCTCTGTAGCATGTCGTAAAAATTCTGCTCCTTCTCCTTGATTACGATCGTACCAATTGCGATATTTACCATAATTTACCAAGTGCGTTTCAGATTGTCTGCTGATAACAATTCTACTTCTTTGCTACCCTGAGCACTTCCGAAATACCACAGACCATCGATGTCATCATGTTTGGCCATTTCTTTAGTGAGTTCTTCTTTGTTTCCTGTGACGATATTGATACATCCAGCAGGTACGTCAGATGTCTCCAAAATCTGATAAAAATCTGTTGCTGAAAGTGGTGATGTTTCTGAAGGAATGACCACTACGCAGTTGCCCATAGCTATCGCAGGTATCACTGTAGAAATAAATCCCAACAATGGTGAATCGTCAGGACAAACGATACCCATAACTCCTACCCTTTCAGGCATGGCCAGTGTGACATTTCTTTGCGTTGTGTGATGTACTTGTCCATCATATTTATCGGCCCAAGCTGCGTAGGTATAAATCCTTTCTATGGAAGCTTGCACTTCTTTTTCAGCTTCAGTTGTGCTCACATTAGTCATTTGCCCGATTCTATTAGCAAATTCTTCTGCTCTTACGGATAAGTTTTCTGCTATATAATACAAAACCTGTGCTTTGGCATGTCCCGTCATTCCTGACCAAGAAGTACAAGCATGAGCCGCTTCTACCGCATTTCGGATGTCCTTCCTACTACTTTTGGGTACTTCCGAGATATAATTTCCAAACGTATCATTTATAGTAATGCTATTGCCGCCATCAGGTCTTGCTTGCTTTCCACCAATGAATAGTTTTGGCGTACGATCAATTGTAGGAAGAGACTTATTTTCCTTCTTACTGCTTGGTTCTTGTGTTTTTAGTTTAGGAGCATCACTTTTAAATTCTGATTCCGCACGATGTTTTACATACTCATACAAACCTTCCTTACCACCTTCTCTGCCATATCCTGACTCGCGGTATCCACCGAATCCTGATGCGGCGTCAAAAACATTGCTACAATTAATCCAAACCGTCCCAGCTTTTACTTGTGGTGCAATATCTAGAGCCAAATTGATATTTTCAGTCCATATACTCGCCGCCAATCCATATCTGGTATTATTAGCCAGCTTAACAGCTTCGCCATGTGAGCGGAAAGTCATTGCCACCAATACTGGTCCAAATATTTCTTCCTGCGCAATAATCGATGAAGGTGATACATCTGTAAATAATGTAGGCGGATAAAAACAACCTTCTTTAGGACATTCCCATGATGGTTGCCAACAGGTATTGCCTTCGTCCTTTCCTTGCTGCACGAGCTCTTGTATGGTTTTGAGTTGTACCGGAGCAACGATAGCACCTATATCTATAGATTTGTCCAATGAGTTGCCCACTCGAAGTGTTTCCATTCTGGCGCGTATCTTCGCAAACAACTTTTCAGCTACACTTTCTTGCACCAATAATCTAGATCCTGCACAACAAACTTGACCTTGATTGAACCAGATCGCATCCACAATACCTTCGACCACACTATCCAAGTCCGCATCTTCGAAAACGATAAACGGTGATTTGCCTCCCAACTCCAATGATATTTTTTTGCCTGTGCCTGCTGTAGCTCTTCGTATTATTTTGCCTACTTCTGTAGAACCTGTAAATGCTATTTTGGACACATCGGGATGATTGACCAATGCGGCACCAGTACTTCCGTGTCCTGTGATGATATTGACTACGCCATCAGGAAGGCCTACTTGCTTGCATATATCAGCAAAAAGCAATGCTGTCAAAGATGTAAATTCAGCAGGTTTCAATACCACAGTGTTTCCCATAGCCAATGCAGGTGCTATTTTCCAAGCCAACATCAACATAGGGAAATTCCAAGGGATGATCTGACCGATGACACCGATTTCTTTATAATCTTTCATCTCTGTATCCATGAGTTGTGCCCAACCTGCATGATGGTAAAAATGACGTGCAACAAGCGGAATATCTATATCACGAGTCTCTCGTATAGGTTTACCATTATCCATAGATTCAAGCACTGCAAAATTTCTGCTGTGTTTTTGAATCTGTCTGGCTATGGCATACAGGTATCTTGCGCGGCCATGTCCACCCAATTCTACCCAAGGTTTGAGCGCTTTTTTGGCAGCTTTTACTGCGTCATCTACATCCTTTTCATTGGCTTCTGCTACTTGGGCAAGTTTTTCATTATTGGATGGACTTACAGATTCAAAATATTCTCCTGATGTTGGTTTTGTCCATTTACCATTGATGAATAGTTGAAACTTTCTTTTATGTTGATCGAGAAAAGCTACACTTTCCTTATTGCTTTCAGGTGCGGGACCATACTCCATGGTATTATATATTTCTTTAATTGACATTATATTGTGATTGAATATTTATTTTTTGAATCAATATATCGTGCTTTAATGACACTAAAAAACACTTTAAAAACGCTCTATATTTGTCCCCCAACTTGGGGTATTATTTGTAAATTGGCAACAACTTGTTGCCAAAATTAACAGAAAGTCTTACAATATCTCATTTTTTGTGTAAAACTCAAACATTTCTGCGAACTCTGATATCAAGTCTTTCCTAAATTCTCAATATTAAGCCATAGGATGTCTATACGATGCAGAATACCTTCCTGTCACATAGTGCTCTAATTGCCGCTCGATATCTCCCAGCAAACTACTCGCTCCAAATCTGAATAAATCAGGCTGTAACCAATCGTGTCCCAACTCTTCTTTCATCAATATGAGATAATTTAATGCGTCCTTGGCTTTGGCAATACCACCTGCGGGTTTGTATCCTACTTTATATCCTGTCAACGTTAAGTACTCTCTGATCATACGTACCATGACTAAGGTAACTGGCAATGTTGCGTTGACGCTTTCCTTACCAGTGCTTGTCTTGATAAAATCCGAACCAGCCATCATGGCTACCATGCTTGCTTTGGCCACTTTGGTATATGTTGGGATTTCTCCTGTAGCCAAGATAGTTTTCATGTGCGCATCTCCACACGCTTTGCGACAAGCCGCAATTTCATCATACAAAGCCTTCCAATCTGACTGCAAAACCAAAGCTCGGCTGATAACTATGTCTATTTCTGTAGCTCCAGCAGCAACCGACAATTCTATTTCCTTGAGTTTTTCTGGCAAAGAAATTTGTCCTGCAGGGAAGCCTGTAGAAACCGCCGCAATGGGAATATTTGTCCCTTTGAGTGCTTCCTTTGCATAAGGTATCAAATTATGATATACACAAACTGCACCCGTAGTGATGCCCGCATCCGCCATACCCATCGCTTCTAACAGGTCTTTACGTACTGGATTTTTTGCTTTGGCGCATAACCTGAATACATTTCCTTGGGTGTCATCACCTGCCAGCGTTGTAAGATCCATACAAGAGATCGCTTTGAGCAACCAAGCAGCCTGATACTCCTTTTTGACAGATCGGCGTGTACCTATGGTAGCAGCTCTGCGCTCTACAGCACTGCGATTGATATTGATACCTTCTATCAGCGATGCATCAAAGGGAATCCCTTCATTGCGCAAATGATGGGTCTGAGCTATGACTTCCTGCCTTATTTTTTTATTTTTAATCATCTGAAATAGAATTATATTTGAAGGTGTAAAAAAAAAAAAAAAAAAAAAAAAAAAAAAAAAAACCCCCAAAAAAAGGGGGAAAAAAAAAAAAAAAAAAAAAAAAAAAAAAAAAAAAAAAAAAAAAGTTATTGTTTATAATTATTGAATGGTTTTGAATATTAACGGCTCTTTGATAGGTTTTGTTTTGCTAAAAGTGTAAGCTAAATCCATGTAAGATTCAGCTTTTGCAAAAAACGAACTTTCATTGGCATGCAAAATGGCTAAAGTGTCTCCTTCTTGTATCCAAGCTCCAACCTTTTTTGTCAATACAATCCCTGCACTATGATCTATCGGGCTTTCTTTGGTTTCCCTTCCTGCGCCCAATCGTACGGATGCCAAGCCGATATCCATGGCGCTGAGATGAGAAATATAGCCTTCTTTTTTGCTTTTGTATTCAAATGTCAAAGATGCTTTAGGCAATAAATCCATATTCTTTGCTACTTCAATGTCACCACCTTGAGAAGCACATAATTCTATAAATTTTTCATAAGCCTGACCATTTTCTATCAAAGATTTCAACAAGTCGATGCCTTCTTCATGACTTTGGGTACGTCCAGCCAACGTCAACATGTGGCTTCCTAATTCCAAACACAGATTGGTCAAATCTTCGGGACCTTTTCCTTTTAACGTATCAATGGCTTCCTTGACTTCCAATGCATTGCCGACAGCCAAACCCAAAGGCTCTTCCATACCTGTAATGACGGCAATGAGTTTACGATTCATTTTTTGTGCCGTGCTGATCATGATGTGCGCCAATTTTTCAGCGTCAATGATGTTCTTAATGAATGCACCGTCACCCACTTTGAGATCTATGACTATCGCATCTGCTCCACAAGCCAATTTTTTACTCATGACACTCGATGCGATCAATGATATATTGTCAACCGTACCAGTGACATCTCTGAGAGCGTAAAGTTTTTTGTCAGCAGGAACCAATTTAGTATTTTGGCTGCAAATAGCGATCCCGTGACTCTTTACTTTATCTATAAAAGCATCAGCCGTCATATCCACTTGAAAACCTGGAATAGATTCAAATTTATCTAATGTACCTCCTGTGTGCCCCAAACCACGACCAGACATCTTAGCTACAGGCACTCCAGCCGCAGCTACCAATGGTGCCAAGATCAATGTAGTCTTATCCCCTACTCCGCCTGTGCTGTGTTTATCTACTTTGATGCCAGGTATATCAGAAAGATCGATCATATCACCTGAACGCATCATCGCATCTGTGAGTGCAGCCGTTTCGTCATCATTCATACCCTGAAAATATACTGCCATCAACCATGCAGCTATCTGATAGTCAGGAATAACCCCTGAAATATAGCCCGAAATGATAGACTGTATGTCATCAGATGTCAAAATATGACCATCTCTTTTTTTCTTGATTAGCTCTACCAATGGTACTGCTTTAATGATTATGAAAATATACTATTTGCTGTAGTCTCAAATTCTATGCCTAAAACGTCAGCAACAGTTGCCGCAAGGTCTGCAAAAGTATTGCGTGTACCAAAATGATAGCCTGCAGGGATACTTTGACCATATATCAGAATGGGAATGTACTCTCTGGTATGATCGGTTCCCGGCCATGTAGGATCGTTGCCATGATCTGCTGTGATGATCAACACATCATCTTCGTCCATAGCTGCCAAAATCTCCGGAATACAAGCATCGAACTCTTCCAAACACGCTGCATAACCTGGTACATCTCTGCGATGACCAAAATGCATATCAAAATCTACTAAATTGGTAAATATCAGACTAGCTTTATCCTCATTTTTGATGGCTGCAATAGTGGCTACAATTCCTTCTTGATTATTGGCTGACTTGATTGACCTTGTAATACCTTTTCCAGCAAAAATATCATAAATCTTCCCTATGCCTAAGACTTCTTTTCCTTGGTTTTGGATGGCATCCAATACATTGTCTGGCGGTAACGTGGCAAAATCTTTGCGTCGGGAAGTACGAGTATAATTACCTGACGTGCCAGTAAATGGCCTTGCGATCACGCGACCTACTTCATACTCACCGACTAGCATGTCGCGCGCTATTTGACAGATTTCATATTGCTTTTCTATCGGGATCATATCTTCGTGCATCGCTATCTGGAAGACACTATCAGCGGATGTATAGACGATCGGAAAGCCCGTCTGTACATGTTCGTCGCCTAAATCATCAATGATAGCTGTGCCCGAAGCGGAATAATTTCCTAAGGTTTTGACACCAATGGCCGCTTCAAACTCCTCCATAAAGGAAATCGGAAAGCCATCAGGAAAAGTAGGAAATGGTTTGTCCAAAATGGTACCTGCGATCTCCCAATGTCCCGTGGTAGTATCTTTGCCGGCAGACATTTCAGCAGCTTTGCCATAAGCCGCCTGTGGATACTCTGTTTTAGGAAGTGCATTTTCCATGTCAATATTGCCTAGACCTAGCTGAATCAGATTCGGTATTTTGATATCAGGTATTTGATCTACAATATGACCGAGTGTATTACTGCCTTCATCGCCATATAAGTGGGCATCTGGTAGGTTGCCTATGCCTACACTGTCTAGGACGATGAGGATGACTCTATTTGCTTTTATGTTCATAGAAAATATCTTAATCTTATTTATTTAAATTTATATGTATTATATTACAACATCTGTATCTCCACTGACTTTATCTTTATCCCCGAATCACATAGCTCCGTTAATAAAAACTCATGAATACCATCATGGGCAGAGCCAGCATCTATGTACCAATAAGCTATATTGTCTTCTACCCCATCAAAACTCACTGTGTGACAATATCCCCTTTCCAAAGTCGCATCTCCTATTTGTCTGCCTTGATCAGTTTGTGTGTTCCATTTAGCTCTGGCTCCTTCTATTGTAGCTGACACTTTTTCTTTATCTTCAATATTAAAAAGAGCTATAGCGAACTTGCCTTCGTGGGGCATGGAGGAAAGTGTGGTAAGTATTTTAATTTTTAAATTTTTAAAAATTATTTCTTTTTTTGCAGGTTTAGTAGGTAAATATTTAATAAAATCTTCATTCAAAGAAACCCCATCCCAATTAAATATTATATTGATGTCATCTACATTATCAGAAGGTTTAATAATCTCATTATTATCTGCATTAAACCAGATTAAATAACCACCATAACTCTCAGATCTGGTTTTGCTTCGCAAATAACAAATTAAACGAAAATACTTTTTTCCACTATTTGGGTCTTCTTGCTGTGTTAAAGAATTATCATCTGGAGGAAAGTATAACCACATTTGGGACCAATCAATATTTTTGTTGGAAAAAGTCTCCATTTCACTAATCAAAAAATTACTCATTTTTAAAACAAATGATTCACTAGCATCTTCGTTACTTTTGAAATATTCGAGCCATTTAACATTAATTGTGCTCATTATTTATAAATGTTTTTTTTTAATAATTTTTATATATAATGCTCAATTTGAATCCCCTTGATGGCGCAAGGTTGTAACTTGGGCCTTTAGTTTCGATTTAAAACCCATCACAAAAAGACTTAAAACCACTTGATCGTCTTTAAAAAGGCTCCTTTTTCGATGCCTTTTTTGATGCCTTCTGCGGTCCCTTCTTTTCTTTCTTTTTTCAGTAAGTCTTGTTCTGTTCCCATGGGAAATGACTTACCAGTTAAATGATCTAATTTTTGCTCAAATATTTCAGCCTCACCCTTTTCTAAACGTACATAGTACTTCAAAAAGTTCTGCAAATGTCGTATTTTACTCTTTGTTATTCCTTTTTCTAGGAGATTTTTTTACAATATCTATCTTTAGGTCTATGGGTTCTTTACTTTCCAATCTGCTCTTTTTGATTTCGAGTAAGACGGTGAGTATGATGATTGAAAATGGATTGACACTTTTACTGAAATCAGCTTCATCCTGACATCTTCCAATATGGCCTTCCAAAGCAAATCATCTCGTTTCATAGTTGATATTTATAGTTATCGGAATAGTATAAATATTGTTATCAAGCACTTTATTTGCATGCCAACTTATATTTTCTTCTTCATTGATTTAAAAATTTCATTAAAATAAGCGTAGATACTCTTCTTCCTTCTGTCTCATAGTTTGTATTTCTATATCAGTTTTGTCACCATATCCTAATAGGTGTAATAATCCATGTACCATAACCCTGCGAAGTTCTGTTTCAAATATTTCATTATACTCTTCCGCATTTTCTTTTACACGGTCTATACTGATATACATATCACTTTCGAGATCGCTGACTTCTTTGTATGGGAAAGTGATGATGTCTGTATAATAATCGTGCCCAAGGTATTTGATATTTATATCCAACAAATAATCATCAGAGCAAAAAATATAAGTTAAAGAAGAAATAGTTTTATGTTCAGATTTTACAACAGCCGAAAGCCACTCTATATATAGGTTTTCATTTCCAGGGAATGGATGCGCTACTATATCTGCTAAATGGAAAGTAATATCATCTACCATTATCAAGTAACATTAGACCATTTGACCTTTTAAATTAAAATACATCTCTACTTTTCTCCCGTTTTCTTCGAAAGTAATATCATCTGCCAATGTCTTCATAATGAAAACACCTCTACCTCCACAACGCTCCAAATTGACACCACATGTTGGGTCTGGCACTCTGGTAGGATTGAAGCCTACCCCTTCATCTGTAACGCAAAAAGCCAAACCACTATCCTTCTCTCTCACATTGATGTGTACATGTTTAGACTCATCGCTTTTATTGCCATGTATGATAGCATTATTTACTGCTTCGGTGAGACTTATTAATATGTCGGCATACTTTTCAGCATCAAATCTAAAATCAAAATCTAACTGCTTAAGGTAAGATTCTACTTCAAGTATATTATTGGGATTGGAATTAATGGTTAACATGCGATATTTCATTTTTTATAACGGACGTTTAATGATGAACCAAATACTGTGCCGACCTTTGTTTAATGTTTGATTTGAACTTATAAATTTTATAAAAATATTAATTGACTGTTTTTAATGATTTATAATATTCATCTACCAATGATTTGTAATACGGTCTCAAAGATGGAGAAACTGACTTATACATATCAATCTCCGCTTGTCTCTTCTTTAGATAATCTTGAATAGCAGGCGGCAATTCCTTACGTTTTTCTTGTGCTGTCTCTGATTTTCGTTTATTGTCTAATTCGCGTTGCCTTTCTGCTTTTTCAGCTTCTAGCAGTCTGGTCTCAATATCTTTCATCCTTTTTAAGGTTTCGCTATTTAGACGTTTATTGACCAATTCAGTCTCAATTCTATCCATATTATTTATGATTTCTTCGAGTTCCTTTGATCCTTGTCCCTGTTCTTTTTTATCATTTTGAAGCGCTTCTAGAGCTTTTCTCAATGCTGCTTGTTGGGCAGCAGCTTGGGCAAAATCCTTGGCAGATGTCCCTTCCTTCCCATCCTTCCCTTCTTTTCCTTCCTTGCCATCTTTTTTACCTTTATCCATTTTTTCTTTCATACCCTTAAGGCTTTCAGACAGTCCTTGTTGCCCTTCTGTTATTTTATCCATAGGCACCTTTCCTGCTTTTCCAGTTTTACCAGTGCCTTTCCCTCCTGGTTTATTGCATGACCCACTTCCTGGAGCCCCAGATGCCTGCTGTTGTGCTTTGTCCAACGATTCATTCATCATGAGTGCCAAATCATTAAGATTTTTCATAGTTCTGCGTTGTTTTTCTTGACCTTGCGCGACCTGTCTTTCTTCCAAATCTGTCAGACTCTCTTTTATGTTGTACTTTATCTCAGCTACTTTATCCATAACATAAGCTTCAATGTCTGAGTTTCTATTGCTTAAAGCTACCAAAGTATCTTCTATAATTTTAAAGTCATTTTGAAGTTTAAACTGTTTTCTGATAGCTGCAGGATAAGTTGGCACATTGATGGTATAGGGACTGATCTCTTTAAATAATGCCTCTTGGTCAAATGATACAGCAACCAAATTTTCAAGCAATTGTCTAATGGTTTCTATATCTTCACTTGCTTGATCAGATGCACCACCTTCCATGCTTTCTCCCATTTCTTTTGCCTGCTTTTTCATTTTTTTAGCAGCCTTCTTCTGGGATTTTGCTGCACCAGCATTATCTTTTTTATTCAATTCATCTTTACTTTGTTCCATATCCTTTTTAGCATCATCCATCTGCTCCTTATTCTTCTCTCCCATATCTTTAGGCGGACTCAATTCTTTATTTTTTTTCTCCAATTCTTCTTGTTTTTTCTGTAATTCTTCCATTTTTTTATTCAATTCCTCTTGCTGTTTTTTAAGTTCCTCTGCGGATAGCTCCTTTTTCTCTGTTTTATCAGCGAGTTTTTCTTGTTCATCCGCCAATTTTTCGAGATCTTTGATTTGATCTTTCACCTCCTTTTCCATCTCAAGTTGTTTGAATAATTCCAGCATTCGATCCATTTCCTTTTCTTTGGTATCGTTTTTTTGCTCAAATTCCTCAAGCATTTGTACCGCATCTTCTTTTTCCAATTCTTGAAGCAGCTCCTTTATCTTATCCATCAGCTCCATAGTCTCAGGATCTGCTGCTTTCTCAAAAAGCTCTTGCAGTTTCTCTTGCTTTTGTTGCAATTCTTCAGGCAATGTTTTAAACTCTTGCTGGTCTTTCATATTTTCTTCAAGCTTCTGTTTAGCTTTTTCTATTTGCTCTTGAAGTTTTTTCTGTTCTTCCAAGATTTTTTCCATTTCCTTTTTATCTTGCCAATCCAGCTGCTTAGATTGTAACAATTTCTCTTTAAGCTTCTTCATATTGTCTTGAAGCTTGTCCATGTTTTTTATTGCGTCCTTTAGCTCATCTTTGATGGCTTCATCATTAAGTTCTTCCTTCATTTTTACTTCGTCCAAAGTAGGCTTCTCGAAAGTCATAACAGTTGTTTTGGCAGATTTGCTACCATTGACACCATCATTATCATATACTTCAAAATAAAAAGAAATCTTATCTCCTGGTTCGGGATTTATTTTTTTAATATCAAATACATGGTCAAACTGAATTTCCCTTCCATCTCGTTTGTTCAACCTGAGTTTTTGTAATGGTAGTTGGGTTCCGTTTTCCTTAGTAATTGTATAATTAAATGACAGCGAATTTAGACCATAATCATCAGATGCATTTCCAATGAAATAAATCAATGTATTGTCCAAACTATCAACTATTTTTTCTGCAGATATAGCTGGATAATTATCTTTAATGACTGAAATACTGTACACTAAGCTATCAGCTTGTGGTATGTTATTATTCGATAAAAACAGTTTATAAATTTCATCATTTGCCGCTCTTTTAGTATATCTAAACCTTGTTTCATCTCTTCTATCTGCGACCACACCTTTTGAAGATTCTCCAAAATACAAACTAATATCATCTGTCTGTAACGCATCAAACAACCAAGTCATCTTGGTACCTTCTGGCACAACAACATCACCTGTATTTTGGACAATTTCGTTTTTGCGTCCTGTATATGAAGGATAGATCATTTCAATACTAAAATCTGTCAGATTTGGTTTTTCCAACACTTCCAAAGTATAAGGCACTGAACTTACTGTCCCCGAACTCAAAAGAAAATTTTGATCTTTTTTCACATTTTTAAATATATAATTAAAAGTAGTATTATCCAATTTTTGCATTTTGTATTGAAAATCATCTATTGTAACGAAGACTTCATTGGGCAATACAGAACCTTCCACTCTTACTTCAAGTGTAAAATCCTGATATTGAACCACTTTCAATTCATCTGATGGCAATATATATGAAAAAGGTGCTGCTTTGGCATATTTTTGATCATTATTAATAATTCTAGTTGTGCCATCTTTGATGATACTCGGTGCTGTAAAAAGTACTAGTACCAATAGTAAGAATGGTGGTAAAGCATACTTTAAATATTTTCTATTTTTATTTAAATCGATTGCCGCTTGAAAAGGAACAAGTTTGATCGCATTTGTTTTTTGTTCAATACTTGCTGCTAATAATGCTGAATTGTGCAAAATGTCATCTTGTTTTTTTAGCTGCAAAACATTTAGTAATTTGTCCTTTACATCACCAAAATGATTGCCAATAATCAACGCAGCATCCTCATGCGAAATGGTATGTCCTAGCTTAAAATACCGCACTAAAGGATCTATCACCCAGAATCCGAAACCGGCAACTGTTGTAATTAGAAAAGAATAAAAAAACAATTTTCGCACACCCGTACTGAAATAAAAAAAGTACTCTAAAGTATTGAATATCAAAAACAAAGCTACCACGGCACCTATTGTATATAAGCTTCCTCTTATGAGTTGGTTCACATAATATTTTCTTATAAATTGATCCAACTTCTGTATGAGTTGCTGATAACTAGTATTATGTTGATTCATATTTGTAATTATGCTGTTGCACTTAATATATATATGTAAAATTGGCCTTGATTGAATCTTTTTGATCCACCAACAACCTATAACAAAATTTTTAACTCAAACGTTCACTATTCGTCGAACATAACCAAAACTTTATTAAATTCGATGTAAGTTATAGGTATTTATTCAATATGTCAAGTAACTTTATAATTCCAAATCAAAAAAACATAAAATCATGGATATTTTTACTCTCTCTTATTTCGATCAAAAATTTATGATGGATAAAATATAAAATACTTCAGACCCATAAGTCATCCAAACCAATATTAAGATTTAAGCAAAGAATATAGTTTAAAACATGGACATAATAGATTTCAAATTCTATATTACTCTTTGTATAAAAAATATTTTTATATCACCATTTAGCAAAACATATCAAAAATTAACATATTTTTCGTCCTTATTAAAGTCATTAGTATGTTTTACTCTTTTTTCAATACTCTTATCAAAGGATATTTAAAATATCGCAAAGGTAGAATTCAAAACATGTACAATGCACCGCATGATATGCAAAATGAAGTATTCCATGCCCTATTATCCAAACTAAAAACTACCGAATATGGAAAAAAACACCAAGCAAATCTAATCAGAAACCCTGATGATTTTAAAAACATTATACCTATTACTGACTATGAATCACTATTTCCTTACATAAATAGAATGATGGAAGGTGAAACAGACATCCTTTGGCCCGGAAAAGTACAGTGGTTTGCAAAGTCATCTGGCACCACAAATGATAAAAGTAAATATATCCCAATATCTGAAGATAATCTTTTTGACAATCATGTTGCAGCTAGTTGGGATGCTATGGCCGTTTTGTATAGCAATAGACCTGATGCTAGGATTTTTGATGGTAAAAACCTTATCATGGGTGGCTCTTTGAAACAATGGAATAAAGACGTAACTGTGGGAGATGTTTCCGCCATATTATTGCATAGGATGCCATCCGTAGGTCGCCCATTTTATACCCCAGATTTTGAAACTGCTTTGCTTTCGGATTGGGAAGAAAAAATAGAAAAAATGGCAACCCAGTGTATCAAAGAAGATGTTGTAATGTTTGCAGGAGTACCAACATGGACCATTGTACTATTTAAAAAAATATTGGAAATAACAGGGAAAAACAATATAAGGGAAGTATGGCCAAATGTCAAAACTTACTTTCACGGTGGTGTAGGGTTTGATCCTTACGTAGAGCAATTCAAAACCTTTTTGCCAGGAGAAGATATAGAATATTATGAAGTTTACAATGCGTCAGAAGGCTATTTTGCTGTACAAGATCGACTACATGAAAAAGGTATGCTCCTACTCTTGGATAATGCAATATATTACGAATTTATACCTATAAGCAGTATGAATGATAAGAATCCGTCCACACTATCTTTGGAAGAAGTGCAAGAAGGAGAAGATTATTGTATCTTGATATCAACTTCGTCAGGACTATGGCGTTACAAACCAGGTGATGTAGTGCGTTTTGTCAGTGTAGCACCGTATAGAGTTATGGTGTCAGGCAGAACTAAACACTTTATCAATGTGTTTGGTGAAGAAGTGATGGTACACAATACAGACCAAGCTTTAAAAGAAACTTGTGATATCTGTGGTGGAATAGTGTCAGATTATACTGTAGCTCCGATATTCATGCAAGATAAAAATAAAGGTGGTCACGAATGGTTAATAGAATTTGAAAAAATGCCTGAAAATCCATCGCTATTTGAAAAGGAGTTAGATATTCGTTTGAGATTAGTCAATTCTGATTATGATGCCAAGAGACACAAAGATATAGCACTCCAATCTTTAAAACTGTCCATTGCACCTGAACATACTTTTCAAAATTGGCTCAAATCTAAAGGTAGGATTGGTGGTCAATCAAAAATACCTCGTTTGTCCAACAACAGAAAGTATTTGGATGAATTAATAGATTTCATAGCACAAAACAAATAAAAGATGAACGAAAGTTTTGAGTTGATATATAATGACTTAAATATAGAATATAAAGACGCTATCTCCGATGATGAGATGCTCACTCTTATTTCTGATAGAGTGGCATGGTTTTTAGAAAATGACAAAGATTTGTTGCTCAGTTATTTATACAGATTGGACATAGATGAAGAAAGAATAGATAAAGCATTATCTCCTATCGATATCGATCCCGCACCTATTGCTATTGGAAAATTGATACTGCATAGGCAAAAACAAAGGATTGAGACTAAACAAAGATATAAAGTGGACCCAATAGAAGGCTGGGAGTTTTGATATTATGAAAATATATGAATCATCTGGAATAATATTTCGCACTATAAAATATTCTGAGACAAGTATCATTTGTGATGTCTATACCAAGGAAAAAGGTTTAAGATCATTTATAGTATCAGGTGTAAGATCTGCTAAATCTGGATCGAAAGCTGCTATTTACAGACATTTGAATATTGTTGATTTGATTTCGTATGATCAGGAAGCCGAGAAATTAGCTAGAATAAAAGAAATTTCTTTACACCATCATTTCCAAAAAATAAATACGGATGTTGTAATTTCTTCCATGGCAATATTTATACTTGAAGTCTGCCGCAACGCTATCAAAGAAAAAGAAGCAAATCCTGACCTATACACCTTTTTGGAAGATTGGTTGCTTTATTTGGATAGTACACAGCCCATAAGCCCTCTCGTGCACATACTATTTATGACTGAACTAAGCATTTTGCTTGGTTTCGGACCTATGGACAATCATAGTGGCGAGACGCCATATTTTGACATGATGGAAGGAATATTTTGTGAATATCATGACAATAGTGATTATATATTGGATGGTGAAGATAGTCAGAATTTATACCAGATATGTCAAACTGATCGCTTTACTGTGGGAAAAATCCACATCCTTAAACCAGAAAGAGATAGACTTACTGACAATCTACTCAAATATTATAAAATACACATCCCGGGCTTCAGAGACCTGAATTCATTGGACGTACTTAGAAGTGTATTGTAAAATTACATTTATGTCAGTGAGTAAGTCAAAAATTCAATCAATGAATCCACTCCTTAAAGTCAAAAATGATGGAATGCCACCAAGACTCTAAGGTTTATAAAGTATTGATTATTAACTATATGGGATTTGGGTTTTTTTTTGTACATCTGTGCCTTTGTGGCAAAATTATACTTTTCGGAGCTTACTTGTCAATAAACCCGGATTATGAGTAGAACTTCGTCCTGAGAAGCTAAAATGCAATAAATCAGCTATTTATATGTGAAAAGCGTAACACCGCTACGGTTAAAGAAGAAAAATAGACTAAGCTTCTGATTTGCAGCAGTTTAGCTTCGGAATAGATTTTCCAATGCTTATTTCGGGTTAAAAATTGAAGTAATCTCTTTTTGCTACAATTGACCCTACTTACTTACATGTTACTAAAATAATAAGGACGCCTAGATATGCCGCAGCACAGCTAAGCGTCCTCTTATTGTTTTAAGTAAGTAAATTACTTACTTGTACAAATATATCATCTTTTTAGTTGCTTTACGTCCTTTACTTTCTAGCTCGTAAAACATTACTCCTTGTGCATTAAAGTCTTCGGCCGATAACATTAGTTCATTTTTACCTTTTGCAAACTGCCCATTTATTGATTTAAGCACCTTACCTGTGATATCGAAAATATTCACTGTGGCATGCCCATCTTCAGGCAATGTAAAGCTAATAGTTGTGGTCGTTGTAAATGGATTTGGATTGTTTTGTTCCAAAGCAAATACATCCAGATTACTATTGCGGATCTGTAAATCCATCTGAATAGCTTCAAGATTTCGAGTATAAGCTTCCGCCTTTGCAATATCAGATGATAAACTTAGGCTGCTTGAAATATTTCCAGCATCTTGGGTCATGAATTCAAGGGTAAAAAGTACCGTGTTGGGCTCCATTGACAGTACTTCAATATCATTCCAGCTAAAAGCAATTTTCCCATCCACTACATTAATGTTTTCGGCAGTTAAATCTAATGCTCCAGGTTCGATGTTTTTATATACCAAATTAGAAACATCATAATTCAATGTCCATTGAGCTCCTGAAATATTGGTAAAATTATCAGCCAATATTGGTATCTTAAGACTTTCTCCTTTCTTAAATGATTGATCAAAAGTAGAGAGTGTCAATTTCTGTGATGCCCTCTGTTCCAAAGAAATATTTTGAGCATTTACCGATGCAGAACCATTGACATCACCTACTTTGATGGCTACAAAGTTGCTTTGCATCATGGCTGTATTTATAGTATCATGTCTTACATATTCATTGGCAAAAAATACGTCGCCATTTACATTTATCTTTTCTGCTTTATCCACAAATCTCCAAGATGTATTTTTTGGATATTTATTGAAAACACCTAGGATCAGTTTCCTTAATTCTACTAAGTCTGATGCTGTTATTTTTTTGTCATTATTGATGTCAGCCGCTTTAAACTTGTACGGCGAATCCAAATCACTCAATCCTAAGATATGGCGCTGTATGATGACTAAATCTAAAGTTGAGACACCGTTCAGGTGATCTGTGTCTTTTTCAGGTATGATGGTATATGACGTACCTGGAGTTATTGCATTAAATTCAAAATATCCATTTACATCAGAGACCACGGCAACTGATTCATTATTGACATCATTACTTAGCAATAAACTGACATTTGATACCATATTATTATACTCTGTACCAATATTGCCTGCAATTCTATATCCAGGGCAAGAAGTTCCATTAGCTTGAACAAATAATTTTACGGTACAAAAATCTGTATTACCACCGGCATCCCAAACGCTCATATTTTCAGTGTTTGAACCTAGATCATCACAGGTATAAAGTTTTGCTGAAGAACACGTAGATGGCAGCCATCTTTGATATATCCCATTTGCATAAAGGTCCAAAAGAGTAGCATTTGTTGTAGGCCATGAACCTGCAATATTTCCATTTACATCAAATAACACTTCAGATATAGTCACCGGTGGTTTGAAACCGTTAAATGTAAATTTCAATCCGCAACCTGTCACTGGACAATTATCAGATGACCCTTTGTCAAAATCTTTAGCCCATAACTCTACTTGACCTACAGTAGGCATTATCACTGTGCTAAGTTCAGATATACAGTAAGGTGTTGGCTTTTTCTTATCCACCACTCTAAAAGTATGCGAACACGTAGATTGATTTCCACACATATCTTCTACAGTCCAGCTTATATTATGTAAGCCAACTGGGTAATTACCTGATGCATTATTGGATGATCCATTTATAAATGGACCAATACCATCATTATATGTATCAATGGTGTATGTCCATCTCAGTTTTTCATTCGGTGTACAATCTTGCGCCGTATTGATAAGTTCTACCTGTGCCGTACAATTTTCAGCTGTGGTTTCAGTATCACCTTTACTACAATTTTGCAAAACTGGAGCGTCTGTTTCAGATACTGCAATTGTTTGAATATAAGTCCACATATTTACACCCAAAACAGGAACAGTTGGATATAAATCACCATTGATGTCAGTATTGGGAGAAAATTTACACCAATCTATTACTGTCCATTTTCTAAGTATCTTGAAGCACACACCATCCACAAATGGAACTATCTGATCTTCATAATTTTTTGCAACCAAACTACATGCACCGTTACCTAGTTCTGGTTCACCTGTATTGGCAGGATTTATATCAGAAGTCATACAGCCCGTCATAGATCTTGGTTCCAAATTTTTCCATGTCAATCCATTAGCATAAGGAGATGGTGACACATAAAGTACAGGCCCATTGTAAGGTGTGGTATTCCTGACTGTTATTATTTGTTCACAAGATGTTTTATTTCCAGCTTTATCTGTTACCGTAAATGTCCTAGTAATAATACCTTGTCCACATTCACTGATTGTACCTCTATTTTGCCATGTCAATTTCAAATCAAGGCAATTATCACTATAATATGGAGTACTGATAGGTGCAGCAGAATATATAGGCTTACCAAGCACATTGGCTGATGTGTCTGCCCCACATGAGATTAGTATAGGAGCAGGACAAGTGATCACTGGTGGTACTTTATCATTTACTATGGCTGTGACCATACAAGAATTTTCATTACCAGAAGCATCTTTGACTTTTAGTTCTACCATTATTTCTGTGCCTACATCTCCACAACAAAGCTCGACATAAGGTCCAAAAGGATTAATACTTTCATCTGAAGAGCCATTTGAACCACAACCAGCAGTCAGCCTCCGTACAGAAAAACTAACTTCAGAGCAATTGTCATGGCTTCCATCATCAAAAGTTTCTGCATATACTAAAGCTTTTCCATTGTGAGTGAGTGTAACCACTGTAAATTCGTCACAAATCGGTGTCGGTCTAATTTTGTCATATACGGTCACCTCTGTATAACAATAAGATATGTTTTCGCATGCATCTATTACAGTGTATCGTAACCATGTCCTTCCTGTAGGTAGATCGGTAATGGTAAACTTACTTCCAATTTGCACTACATTGTCTGTAATATATTGACCATTGACTGGTGCCAATCCGTTATTATCTGCCAACAGATATCCTACACTCCATGTTGTGCTATTACAATCACTAATTACAATTGGCGCTGGTACTTCAAAATCTGCGGTACATGCGTGATCCTGTGTAAATATGTCATAATTTTGATCCAAAGGACAAGAGACTACTGGCCCTTGATTATCTTTTATAGCTATCAACTGTGCGTGTCTCAATATTATACCATTGCACCAATCCAATACCGTCCAATCTCTTACAATTTTATAAGTATTTCCACATAATGCCAACTCTGTATCATGATAAGCGACATTGACTTTACAATATGTATTTGAAATCAAATCTACTGAACTAGCAAAGGCCAAATCAAGTCCGAGAATTTTTGGTACTCCAGTCTCAGATGGATCAGGTTTGCCATTTCTATTAAAATCCCACGCTGGATAGGTCGGCACTACCCTACAACTTAACTCGAGATTAGAAGGCCAAACTATATTATTAATATTGATAGATTTATAATATACCCTAAATATACAAGGGGCGGAAGTATTACCATATTTATCCTTGGCAATATATGTCAACTCTCTGATGGCTATTACACTATCTTGTCTGCCGCATGCTAACTCAGTGAGTACATTTCCAACCAACTGCATGGTAGCTGTTGGATCGCAAGCATCTGCAAATAACGGAGTAGGTGGAAAGAAATTATTATTTGCACAACTTACCGTATAATCCTGTGGGCAAGTTATAACTGGCGGTAATTTATCTTCTATCTTAATAGTGGACCAACAAGAATTACCATTTAAAATATCATAAGCATATACGGTCAATGTTTCTCCTACGTATGCAGAAGTAATTGGATTCGGCACTGCTATATTTTGATTATCGACTATCCTGATCCTTAATCTTGATTCAAATCTTGTATCTTCCAATACCATATCAGGAGTAATCAACGCCAAACAATTATGATCTAAAGAAATATTGACCAAGTCATTACACACTAGTACTGGGTCTCCTTCAATCTCCAAGGTAGCCGCAGCTGAACTTATGGCACAAGACCTTAAATTGTCTGATGATTCAAAGGTCAATACTCTAAATTGTCTTCTATCGTATTCGGCCGTTACTTGGTCTATGCAGTATTCAGGGTTTGTAGCTCCAGGTATATCCACAAAAACATTATTGATATTTTGCTGCCATTGTATAGTGAAAGGAATACCCAAACTGTTATCTACTGCTTACATTAAAACAAACATCTTCTTGATCTAATATGGCAAGTTTATTCTCAGGTTGGTCATTGATAGTGGGTTGCGGTGTAAAATCTAAGTTTAATATTGACACTCCTACACACTCATCTAAAGATATTAACCTTGCAAAAATTTGTACTTTTTGATTAGAAAAAACTCTTAAGTCACCTTGTGGCGTAAGAATCCCATTGGATGAATTGACGCCTCCATTTCCATTACTGAATATTATTTTGCCCGTGATAGGAAAAGAATCCCGCATGGCGTCAAGGGATGTATGGTGAAATGATGTCACTAAATTTCCGGTATCACCATTATTTATTATACCGTCTCCATTTCCTGTAGGATCCATTTCATTTCTATTTTCTGGAGTATTTAGTACAATACCTTGAATCCTAGTTGCACTTGAAACACATTCTGCTCTATTGACTGTGCTACCTTGCAATTGGCAAATACTAACGATTGCAAAGTCTTCGCCATCTTCGTCATCAGGATCATCTCCCAAAGCGCACTCACCTGCAAATAGCAATGCGTTCCTGTTATCACATATTTGATCATCCTTCTCTGGTTGTTTGATAGGAGGAAAATTAAGTGGTGGCAATATTTCATCTTCATCAATAGGATTGTCTTTATATCTAAAACTTAAGCCATAAGGCACTTCACTCTTCTTACCAGAAATCAGTGCTGTATTGATCATATTTTGGCTATCTGTATCTGCTTTTATGATGAGTACGACTTTTACTATTTCTTTTTGACCAACATTAATCCTATTAATTATAGTATGAATAGAATCATTACTACCCGCTGTCCAGTTTTGGTCATTCCCCATAAGGGCCGCGGTATTATGAGTAAGATTATACTGCATATTAACATCCAAAATATCTGATATTCTTACGTCTGTGGCATTGATAGTACCTTGATTAAAAACTTCAATATTGAATGTGACTGTATCGCCTGGGTAGTACTGCTTATTTGGCAATGCTACTCTTTTTCTAATCGCTAAGTCAAAACATGAATTCATATTAACAGTGGCAGTAGTGGAAGTCGAACAATTGTTCTGATCTCTCACTTCTAGAGATAAAGTAACTATTCCTGGCTTCAAACACCAAGCGGTAAAATCTTGTATGGCATCATTGGTAGTGCCAATAAGATTATCTTCTGTTGCATCAGTGTCGGCTGCATCCATTAGACTCCAAGTATAGGCATAAGACCCAGTACCACCTGTAGGCGCAGCTATGATTTGGGTATCAAAATCCAAACAAACAGTAACTGGAGGTACATTAGGTGATATTGCCAAAGGTTGGTTGACTACGATGGTACACGTGGTCGTACAGTTATTGGCATCAGTAACTGTAAGTCCGTAAGTTCCAGCAGAAAGTCCACTGATGCTAGATGACGTATTGGTCGTCGGTCCTTCTGTAGTACCATTGCTCCACGCATATCTATAAGGCGATGTACCTCCTATTACGTTTGCAGTAGCTATACCACTTCCATTTTGGAAACATGTCAAATCAGTTCCTTGAATAGAACACATTAGTTGCTGAGGCTGCATGATGGTGAATGAGCAACTATCTATACAGCCATTACCATCTCTTACATATACTTTGAAATCTCGTGATAAAATGGCTGGATTATTACCAACACCCAACCCTGTAAAGGTATTTAATGTGTCGAAAGGACCTGATAAACTATTCAAGCTATAGCCAAATGGTCCAACAGCAAGTGGGCTAACTGAAATAGTTCTATTGATATTCATACTACCGAAACAAGCGATCATCGTATCCTTTGGGTTACAAAGAATACCTATAGGTGGGTGTGATTGTATGACGACCGTATCTACGATAGAGCATATTGGCCCTCCATTGTTCAATGGCGGTGTAGTGACTGTAATTAAAAAAGTATCAGCTGGAAGGTTGCTTTGAATTCTTCCTGAGCGCATAGTATCAGTATTGACACCGACCCACTCAAAAGTATAGCCAGTGTAGTCCAATATTCCTTGGACAGTGACATCTACCATTGCACTACTCAAACCAAAACAATTGGCATTGGTCAGCACTTGTGAATTTACTTTTGGGAGATCAATCACTTGAACTTGACCAGTATCTTGAGCAAAACAACCATTGGATTGAGTGGCTCTGACTATATATTCCCCCGTGACATCAGCATCAGGGACTATTAGTTGGCACTATTAGAATTTGGAAAGGTGTTGGTAATTATTTGATCTAAAAAACCACTGGTAGTTGATTTACTAATATTTCCCATGTGGTTAGAAGATGAAGATCAATCTTATTTCTTCTTTTTCGCAAACTTGTGCATCAAATTGGTTGATTTGAACAGATGGAAAAGGTAGGATGTTGATAGTAACAGATGCACTTAACAAGTAAGTGTTTGACAACTTTCGGTTTATATTTTATAAATGACATTCTATATGGAAGTATTTGGATCAATAATATATGTACTCCATTCAATCCCAAAATTGATGGATGATCTTGGTTTTCATTTATATGAAAATCTTGGTTTAACGTTGTAGGCCTGGATTAGCTTCAAAGTGAAATAAACGATCATTTTTGCAAATTGAAATTATGTCTGAAGTTAAATTAACTGATTTATTGCTGAACAGAAAGAACCCCTTTTCTTTGATTCACCTCCTTAATGTATAAACAAACATCGTATTCCGTAAATCAAAAATAGGTTTCATGCATTGGATTTTGTCTCAAGTATAGTTCGAACAGGCAGTTCCAATATTTGTATCTCTATGTGTCATAAACTTACCAACCATTTCAACAAATATACCTTTGTTGTTGGAAATGAAGAGGTAAATTTAAATAAAAGGTTAATCATTTGGGAATAGTATCATTGAGCAATTCATGCATTACTATCAAAATAAATTGCAAGTTGAAAAAGAATATAGCAATAGCTTTCTTTTTAACTCACTGATTTGCCTTATTTCAGCATAAATTGTATCATTTGTTGCATTGATACTTTTTTGGGTTATAATGAAATTTCATTAAAATAACTACCAGAAACCCCCATCTCCATCTATATCTCCAATATCTGGATCTGAGACTTGAGCAAATTGAACTTGTAGTGTACTCATCTTCCATTTTCTTATCAGCTCTGATGGTCACATCTTTGACGGACAAAATCTTTTAGATTTTCTTTACTAAAACTTATTTTCTTGTGTCCAACAACCATTTTGGTCCATGACCATTACCTCATGTGTTTCATCTTCACTGAATAATAGTATGATTTGTCATCCCATATCACCCATCCATCATGATCCCAATCAAAAGTGTACGATCCTTGACCTCCACTTACTTCTAATTGTACATAATTAGTTACTACTGCCATCATCTACAGAAAGACTTAGGTTCTAAGCTTAAAGGTTTGGTTCACGAATGAAAATTTCTTTGACTTCTTTACATCCATTAGTGTTTTCTACGGTGACTTTGTAAAGACCTTCATGCATTTTTTCTACAAAATTTTTGCGCTCTCCAGATTCCCAAACTAAGTCTATTCCTTGGATGGTTTCAGGCATCAATTTTACTTCACCATTAGAGCTTCCAAAGCAACTTATGTCTTTGTATGATACTGTATAGTCAGGAATCGTTCTTAATGATTTAGTTGAAGTGTTATAACACTTATCTTTATCACAATGAAATTCTACCAAAATCTTAGTATCAGATGATGGAGCAAATTTGAACACTTCTCCAAATATACCTTTTTCAGAAAATTGGATTGCCTTATCTAAAACCAATTCATTGCCAGCAAAAACTTTTACCCACTTATTTGCACCTTGATTGGACAGAAAACTATCATATATATAGAAACCAACTTCTGTTTGCTGTCCCTGCGTGGCACAATCATCCATTAAGATTTCTATTTGTGGATTGCAGTTGCAATCTTTCTGTCCAAATGCAGAAATGCTTGCATATACAAGCAGCAATGAAATAAAAAATACTTCTTTTAACTTACGGGAGATCAACATAATCGTATTTTGTTTGGGATTATCCTATAAAAACATTTATAATCAATGGTGTACCAACAAAAGCCATGCCAAATATTTTACATTTCTATAATACGTTTTATAACCCAAATAGGTTAGTTTATAATATCATCAATCTCTTAAAATAAAATTTCACTGTACAATCATTGCACAGTATTAAATTTATCACGACTATTACAACTAACAATATTACATCTTTTGATAATATATATTATTTTGAATAATAGCAAAAAAAATAAATTATTGTATCATATTCCAAATATTGTTAGAGGAAGAAGTAATTTGAAAATGGGACTTTTTACTTTATTCCATTAACAAATATTGACATATAAATTGTAACCAAAATTGGGTAATAACTCCCAAGTTTGTTAACATGTTATATGATAAATTCAGCATTAAATTCTTAAAAAAATTTCTTTCAACCCACTTCAAGCCTATAGCCTACTCCGTGTACATTCGTAATTTTTATTGATTCATCAGTGCTCAGTTTTTTGCGAAGTTTAGATACTAGAACATCTATATTTCTTGAGATTACCATAACTCCACTTTCGCCCCATATCTCGGCCATTAGTTGCTCTCGACTTAATACTTGATTGATTGACATTAAAAATAACCTCAATAATTTTACTTCTTTTTCAGTCATATCAATAATTACTCCATCTCTTACCAATTGCTGTTCAAATATTAAGAATGTAAATTGACCTATCGTAATTTTTTCCATACTCTTAGATTCCAATAATGGTTCATTTTTAGAGTTTGATTTTATTTTTTTCCGTTGATAATAAAATGTCAGACCTAATATTGTGACAAAAAGTAACCCTAGATAAGTTTTTATATTGGATGTGCCTTGAGCGACAGAAATAACAATTTGATAGCAATCAAATGGTGTTTCCCTGCCTCTGCATGGCTGTATAGAATCATTAGGATTGTAGTGAATAAAAGCAAGTACTACATCATTGGTTTGACATTGTTTTAATTCTGCAACGAAATTGAATACTTGAGCCCTTTTCAATTCTTTTGTAACAATATCATACAAAGAGTCAGAATTAATGTTGATAGACTTATCAAAGGATATGGTATAAATATCTCCCTCGTCAGATACTTTGATCGGTAGTACTCTCGATGTGGAATCTCCAAGTGCCCATAATACTTTATTGCCTATACTACGCATTACTACCTTCAACTCCATATCCGTAGATTGGGCATTAGACGTAATAATGGTAAATAAAAATATGATAACTTTTACTATTAAAATTGGTTGTTTTATGATATTCATGGAGCAAAGATAAGCTCATAAATAATGTAAATTATTGATTTTACACTTATTTACACTTTTTTTACTCGATTTCAAACCTGAATACGGGACATTTTAAGTTACATTTGTTCATATTTCATAATAATTCATAACAAAATAATCATGATGTCTATTTTTAATCTGTGTGTAAATTTTTTGTTACTTTTGACTTTGGGTTGTTCAGAAGGCGATCTTCAATCAAAAACTAATAACCCACCATTAGCTAACAGCAATGTAAATAAATTCGAAGGGAGGATCATGCGCTCCGTCAATGAAGGTAAATCATGGGAAGATATCTCGGATGGATTACCAAAAAATCTCAATATAAATGCTGTTTTAGTTGCTTCAGGCCAAGCTTTCATTGGCTCTGCGAAATCCGAGCTATATGTCAATCAAAGTGCACCACGCAATACTTGGCTTACTGAAAACTTAAGGGAAATGTACATTCACAAAACTGATAATACTGGATATTCAGTTGTTGGAATTTTCGAAACATCGACCGCATATTATGCTTGCGTTATTTACGACGCACTTTATAAAAAAACTAAAGGACACAACCAATGGATACCTATCAAACTCCCTACAGGTTTGAATGTTGTTAATGAAGTAAAAGAAGACCATCATGGCAATCTCTACATCACTGGGCAACATGGCGTTTACCTTTCAAGCAATAATGGTGACCATTGGAAACATATCTTCAATCAAGGATGGGCACAGGATATCGTACTACAAAATGATCTTATCATAATCAGTGGCGTAGGTGGTCTGCATCGTTCTAATGATATGGGCAAATCGTGGACTACATTGTCTATAGCCAAACCCAATGCCAATAATCTGTTGGTTGACAGAGATAAAGATCATAGTTATCAATTATTTACGCTAGGAAAAGATTTAGCCATAGTGAGGAGCGACTACCCAAACAAAAATGCAGGTAATGGAAAGCTCCAAGTATCTTCTGATGGTGGCCTAACTTGGCACAATCATACGGCTGACAAAGCTTTGCAAAAGCTAGGAGGCATCACTAATGTCACACTCCATAATGGCGTTTTGCACTGTAGCAGTATCGATGGTATCAACGCATCGGCAGATGGTGGCCATACTTGGTTTCCTGTCTTACAATATGAAAATAATAAACCAAATATGGGCATCCAATTATACAGTGATGGTAAAGTATTTTACGCTATAGAGCAAAATATAGGCTGTTAGAAGATCGAATATTCGGTTGTTCAAGTGTTCAATTGTTCGTCATTCAGATTGTTCGTTATTCGGTTGTTCGGTTGTTCAAGTGTTCAATTGTTCGTCATTCAGATTATTCGTTTTCAGTTCGTTATTCGGTTGTTCAATCTACTTTTACCCTTGACGCTTCTGCTTCAGATGCCGAATCTCTACTTTGTAAGTTCTTAACCTTGGTATTACCGAAGGTATAACTACAAGTAAGCCTTAAGTTTTGACTAAATTCACGCTGGAGCAAACGCAATTGTATATCTTGAAAATCAATAGAAACATTGGCATTTTGGGAGTAAAAGATGTCATTCCAGCTGAGTGCTATCCTACCCTTTTTGTCGGCAAAGCTTCGAGATATACCCAAATTGGCACCACCAAGGGGATCGATTGTTACAAATTCTTCCAAAAATCTGGTCATATAAAATCCGCCAAACTCCAACTTTATTTCATAAGGAAGTGTAGCATTTATCTGCCAATATGCCAACCAATGCCACCTGGATGCATTATAAGGGTTACCTAGATATTCTGCATTGTATGCGTTGTATATAGCTTGATTTCCACCGAACCCATCTATGACTTTTCCTATTTTTATGGGAAAATTAAGTTGGATTTCTACTCTTTTATTTTGAGCCAAATTCTCAACATTGGTAAATGTTTTGGTGCCTTCTAGCTTAGGTGCATTTTCTATGATGACATCATTGGTCACACTATATGAAACACCGAAAAATGGTTGGCCATCAAAAGTAAGATTCACTTGGCCTGTATGATTGTCTTCAGGTCGGAGATTGGGATTGCCCCGTGTATAGGTCAGTGAGTCAATAAAATTAGAGAATGGATTTTGTTGTTGGAATCCAGGTCTATTAACTCTACGAGCGTAAGATGTCTGAATAGCCATATTTTGGTTTAACCGATACAAGGCACTGGCACTTGGAAACAACTGAATATAATTTCTATCCAGTGTATCGATGCCCATAGATGTGCCTTTGACGATGGTTTGCTCTGCACGTAGTCCTGCTTTCAATTCTAGTTTTGATACTTTTTTTGTCAGATTTACATAAGCCGCATGAATGTTTTCCTTGTATAGAAAATCATTGGACTCTTGCGGAGAAAGTACATCAGATCGATAAAATTTCAAATCATTATCCACCGTAGCATTTGATGATTTCAGTCCTGTTTCTATAGTGAATGTGCTGTCTATTGGATGCAAATAGTCTGCTTTTCCTACAATAATATTGACTGGCTGTTCCACTACTTGTCGAGAAAGTGACCTTTTTTGCGGTGTTTCATCATTAAATATAGCCAGATTATTGATCATTTCAGTATCGAATGTATTGTAGTCTAGGTCCACATTAAACATTCTTCCTGTCTTCTTATTTATGTCGTTTTTGTAGTAAATATTGTAAAAATTTCCACTTCTATCTCTGATGTCGTGCGTTTCAGTATTAAATATGGTGAATAATACAGATTCAGTATCATCCAACACACTTGTCCTATTTAAAGCATCACCTAGACTGTTTCTTTGCCACGTTCTAAAGGAAGTGCCAATAGTCGATTTTTCACTCAAGTAATAATCTGCTCCAGCTCGTACATTGATAAAATCATAATTATACTCATCAAAGTTTTTGCCTCTATACACTTCAGAAAATATATTTCTCTTCAAATCAGCAGTACTAAATCCATTACCTGTATTGTAGGATAAATTGCCAAATAGATTGATTTTACCACTTCTGTATGTAAGATTGGCTGATGGATTGACACGTCCGTAGTCTCTCCATCCTCTATCAAATGCACTTTGATCCATTCTATACCCAGACAACGTAAGAGAAGTAGTTACCTTCCAACCTAAATCTGCATTACGTTTTAATACCACATTCAATATAGGTCCTCCAGCCGCATCAAACGCAGCTCCTGGTTGTGTAATAAGTTCAATTTTATCAATCTGATCACCAGGCATATCTCGGAGCAATGCATTCATATCAGTATATGGCGATGGCTTACCATCAACCCAGACTTGCAGATTTTGACTTCCGCCCAAAGTAACTTTTTCTTGCGTAACAACAACTCCTGGTACTTTCTGCAATATCTCCATCGCAGTACCTCCAGCTGCTACAGCACTATTGGCAACATTGACTACCAAACGATCAGATTTTTGTTCGAGAAAGGGTCTTTTGGCTGTTATTACAGCTGCATCTAAAACGACACCTTTTTGAAGAAAATTAATATCAATGGTCGCTCCTCTGTTTTCTGACTTCAACTCAAAAGCATCACTAAATACATTATCATAACCTAGATAAGATGCCATCACTTTATATACTCCAGGCGCAATATTTTCGATGATGTAAGAACCAGTATCATCCGTTAGACTTCCCTTGACCAATGTAGAATCCGCAGCTGATATCAATGCTGCAGTAGCAAAAGATATCGGAAGTTTATTTTCATCTTTAACTATTCCTTTGATGGTCATCTGACTGTAAATATGCACAAATGACATCAGTATTAAAAAAAAAGTAAACTTGAATTTCATAAAATTGCTTTGATTTTGAAATATAAATTAGAGATTGTCTTGCCCTATGAAGGAAAAAAATTACAATATTTAGAAGGACGAAAGATTTTAAAGATTGGTTGCAAAAAGACTAAAAATAAACTAAAAAGCATTCACATCTTAGATAAAACACTTAAAAATATAGATCAAATTGTTTATAACGTTGAAAGTAACATGACATCGAACGAATATTTACAAAAATATATTTTTTATATCCAAAAAAATGTTACCTTTGCGGCGCTATTTACAGATCTTCGTGATTTGTATCATTGGTAATCATTTAAAAAATAACAAATGGCAGTTTATTTATCTGAAGAAAAGAAGAATGAAATCTTCGCAGAGTACGGTGGCAGCGCTACCAACACAGGATCTATCGAAGGGCAGATCGCCTTATTTACGTATAGAATCAAATCGCTTTCCGAGCACTTAAAAGACAACAAACATGATAATTCTTGCAAGAGAAGTATGTTGACTTTAGTTGGTAAAAGAAAGAGATTGCTCAAATACTTGATGCACAGAGATATTCAAGGATATAGAGACTTGATTGAAAAATTAGGTATCAGAAAGTAACCGAAAAGGGGCAGAAGAAATTTTGCCCCTTTTTTATTTAATTTATTAATATGAATTAATACAACAAATTAAAATAAAATTCTATATTTGCACCACATTTTAGTGATTTATAATTGGACATCCGCCTCCCGTCCAATTATGTCATAAAAGTTGATTATATATTTGTTGTTATATATTATTACATTAATATTTGTTATAATATATTTTAATTTATATATCAACACTTAACAAGGTTATTATTTATAAAAATTCAAATTATATTTATGGGAAACATCATTCCTACATCCACATCGTTCAGACTTCCTGATGGTAAGGAAGTGGTCATAGAGACCGGAAAATTAGCTACACAGGCACATGGTTCTGTAGTAGTTAAAGTTGAAAATACTATGCTGCTAGCGACAGTTGTGGCTAGCCCTGATGCCAAGCCGGATCAATCATTTTTTCCACTATCTGTAGATTATCAGGAGCGATTTGCTTCTGCAGGTAAAATACCAGGCAACTTTTTCAGAAGAGAAACTAGATTGTCAGACTATGAAATCCTAATTTCTAGATTGGTGGACAGAGCTGTGAGGCCATTGTTTCCAGACACATTCCTAAATGAAACACAAATCATCATCAACCTTATATCTGGCGATCAGAAAAATATGCCCGATGCTTATGCAGCATTAGCAGCTTCAGCAGCACTTGCTGTGTCTGATATCCCTTTTGATGGCCCAATATCTGAAGTAAGAGTAGCTAAAATAAATGGTAAATACGTTGTAAACCCAGAGAGAGACCAATTGGCAACAGCAGACCTTGATCTTATCATCGCTGCCACTATCAAGGACGTAATGATGGTAGAAGGTGAAGCCAACGAATGTCAAGAATCTGACATTATCGAAGCCATTAAAATTGGTCACGAAGCCATCAAAGTACAATGTGAAGCGCAATTGACGCTGGCAAAATTGGTAGGTGACAAAGCATTAGTCAAAAGGGAAGTACTCGCTCCTGAAGTTGATGAAGAACTAAAATCATTGATCAAATCGTTGGCTTATGATAAGTTACTGGAAATATCATCTTCAGCTCTTGATAAAAATTCGCGTAAAAATGGATATAAAGCAGTTGGCAAGGAAGTAAAAGCAGCCATCTTAGAGCAAAAAGGAGAAGAATACGCAACTGAAAATGATGCTAAAATATCTGAATACTTCGACAAATTGAAGAAAAATGTAATCAGACAGATGGTATTGGATACAGGTGTCAGATTAGATGGTCGTAAGTGTGATGAAATCAGACCTATCTGGTGTGAAGTTGCATACTTGCCAGCAGCGCATGGTAGTGCTATATTCAATAGAGGTGAAACTCAATCATTGACTTCACTCACATTAGGTACTAAATTGGACCAAATGATGATAGACAATGCATTGGACAATTATTATGAAAAATTTATCCTTCATTATAACTTCCCAGGATTATCAGTAGGTGAAGTAAAACCAAACAGAGGTCCAGGCAGAAGAGAAGTAGGTCACGCCAATCTTGCAGGTAGATCACTCAAAAAAGTGATGCCAGAAGGTTTACCATATACCGTACGTATCGTTTCAGACATTCTGGAGTCCAACGGTAGCTCTTCTATGGCCACCGTCTGTGCAGGATCATTGGCTCTGATGGATGCAGGTGTGAAAATAAAATCTGCAGTATCGGGTATTGCCATGGGTATGATCGCAGAAGGTGGCAGATCTGCCATCCTTTCAGATATACTAGGAGATGAAGATGCCATAGGAGATATGGACTTCAAAGTAACTGGAACTTCGAAAGGTATCACAGGGTGTCAAATGGATATAAAAGTCGATGGATTGCCGTATGAAACGCTTGAAAAGGCGCTAATGCAAGCCAAAGAAGGTCGTTTACATATCCTTGGCGAGATGAACAAAACCATCTCAGCGCCTGAAGAAGATATGAAACCACACGCACCACGTATGGTAGAAGTAGTCATAGACAAGTCATTTATCGGAGCTGTGATCGGGCCAGGTGGTAAGATCATCCAAGAAATACAAGCACGTACAGGCACCATCATCAATATAGAAGAAGTAGGTGATAAAGGTATTGTGACCATCGCAAGTACCAATGCAGAAGGATTACAAGGCGCTAAAGAAGCCATCGCTAGAATAGCCTTCACACCTTCTGTGGGTGATGTTTATGAAGCGGAAGTAGAGTCTTTGATGCCTTATGGTGCCTTTGTCAAATTCTTCGGTCAAAGTGGATTGCTTCACGTTTCTGAAGTAGATCACAAGCGCATCGAAGATGTAAGTACAGTATTGAAAGTAGGACAAAAGATTGAAGTAAAGATCATCGGTACAGATCCTAAAACTGGTAAATTGAGATTGTCTAGAAAAGCATTATTGGACAATCCAAGAGAGCGTAAAGAAGATTAATATTTATTAATTTCGCAAGATATTGAATGCCTGAAGAGTGAAAATTTTTCAGGCATTTTTATTTAATTTTGTTATGAAATCATTTCTGCCAGTTGCTCACCTAGATAACTTCCGATCGCTACGCCCATTCCCCCTAATCTGACACCAATCAATATATCTTTATCATGCCATTGTATGATGGGATATTTGGATGGACCAATGCCTAGGATTCCGCTCCACCAATGATCAATTTGCTTCGAAGCACCAGGATATATTTGTTCCAATATTTCAACCAAATAGCTTTGTATCAATTCAGTATTCCCAAACTCGGAAGTTGTTTCGCCTTTGAGATCTAAGTTCCGTCCTCCGCCTAGCAAAATTCGTCCCTGATATTGCCTAAAATAAACATACCCTTTGTCTAGATGATATCCAGAATGCAGTGGAATATTAGTCAGTGGCCTTGTCATCAACACTTGATTTCTGGCAGGAATGACATCTAGTTCAGACAGCAATTCCTGAGTAAAGCCGTTGGTACAGATGATGAGCTTATGGTACGCTATATTTAGCCCGTGCTTGGCTACAAGTGTGTGCGATTCTTTTTGTATGGCTTCAATTTCGACTCCATAAATGATGTCAATGCCTAAGGATACACAAATATTTTTCAATCGTTGCATCATCGTTACAGGATTGATAGTGCCTTCATACTGATTATAAATACATTGGTTATCAAAATTTTTTAATTTTTCATTGGGATTGGCACTATAACAGTTATCAATATTCAAATAATCAGCTATCAGATTATTACAATAGGTTAAACTATCCAAACACTGCTGCTTTAGTAAGTGATCTGATTTTCTGAATAATTCTGTACCACCGACATGTTGATATTCTAAATGATGCATGCCTACCCTATCTTTCAACTTTTGTAGGCCCAACCATCTCATTTGTACCACTTCCATACAGTTTTTTTCGCCCATATTTTTGATGTCATCGAGCAACTCAGAGACGGAGCCGAAACAAGAAAAACCTGCATTTTTCGTACTCGCTCCATAAGGAAATGCGCCCCTTTCCAGCACTTTTATACTAAGATTAGGATTTCTTTCTTTGATAGAAATGGCCGTACTCAATCCTACAATACCTGAGCCGAGGATGGTAATATCTGAAGGAGACTCAATAAAATATTTTTCCCAAAAACTATAATTCATTATCTTGTGCCCGATTTTAATAAATAAGTAACAAAAGTAATGTAAAAATATAAATATATGATACAAAGGATTCAGAGCATCTTCTTATTATTGAGCGGCATTTCATTTTTTGGCTTGTTTGGCGTACCATTTGCTACCAAGTAGCGTAGCTATTCCTAACCTGTTTACTGATTTGGTGTACAATATCCAAGACAGTCCAATCTTATTGATACTTTGTATATTAGGTGGATTAGTAAGTATCGGCGCTATATTTTTATTTAACAATAGAGCGCTTCAACTAAAATTGACTTATTTAACTACCATATTTGCTATTCTATTGCCATTAGTTTCTATTTTACTTGTCTATAATGAAGGAACTTTTACCACCAATGCTGACAAAATTTCTGATAGTTTTGGCATCTATCTTCCTATTATTGGTTTGATATTTTCCATACTTGCTGCCAGATACATCGGTAAAGATGAAAATACAGTAAGATCGATGGATAGATTGAGGTAAGAAATAAGGTGAGGTATCAGGCTATTTTTGAAAATGGAAGTATCAAAATTTGTAGCTGATGCTTAGGTAAGGGATTGTACCACCACCAAAAATGAGTGGAGAATTGTACACTCCACCAATATCTATGATCCACTTTCTTTTTAGAAACCGAAGAATCAATGTGCCGGAATAGTTTTCATTTTCTCCCAAATTTAGCATATTTTCAGTTAATAAGGAGAACTTTTCAAACAACCTATACATGCCATTTACTTGTATGCTTCTGAGCTTTTGATTTCTAAAAATTTCATCATTTCGAAAAGTACCGACGCCAAGTGTTAAGTTATTATTCCTAGTGCCATAGGTCAATAGCGCATATTTATGTTGTATTGAATAAGGTCCAAAATTCATATTTTGATAGTAAGCCCCTAAAAACAAATTCTCTGAAACCTTAATATTTCCAATCCGAAAACCATAACTATAATACAAATAAGGAAAGCCACCTGCAGTGACATCAAAATAATCGGTTAGACCTAAAGTACCATTTATTAAAAAAACATACATACTTTGAATGTTGCCTTTAAGATGCCCAGAAGTAAATGCAGATGGATTAACACCATACTTCGTGCTCAATGAATTTGCAAACCAAAAATTTTCATTTTGTAGATTTACTCTCTCAATTATTCTAACTTTTTTGATATCGTACAAGCTGATTTCCTTAAGCTTATCATCTATCGAAATAACAATCAAGTTATCATTCTTTTTTCAATAAACTGCCCAAGTACTTTGATGTCATTATTAAATGTAAATAAATAATAACTACCTTCAAAAAACTTTATTTGGTAAAATTCATCAAAACTATAGGTCTGTCCTTTTGATATCGTAATATTGATCAAAAAAGCAAATAAAAACATCCCAATTTTGTAGCTTACTTTCATAAATCTTTGCTATCTTTATTTTATCAATTTTAAATTTTCCCACACAATTCATCCCAATACTCTACAGCTCTCCTTGTGTGAGGGATACAGATAGAGCCGCCTACCAGATTAGCCACTGAAAAAACTTCATACACTTCTTCAGTAGTGACACCTAATTCATGACAAGTACCTAGATGATACTTGATACAATCATCACATCTAAGCACCATCGATGCGACCAGGCCAAGCAATTCTTTTGTTTTTACAGACAAGGCACCATCTTGGTAGGTCTGATTGTCTAAGCTAAAAAATCGCTTTAGCACTTTGTTGTCTTGCACTAGAATGCGTTCATTCATCTTGGTGCGATACTCGTTAAATTCTTTGATTTGTGACATCTGTTGTTTATTTTGTGATATTATCTTGTGATCTAGTAATCTTGTGAAGTGGGTTTGTTCAAATCATTCAGATCGTTCGTCATTCAAATTGTTCAAATCATTCAAATCGTTCAAATCATTCAAATCATTCGTCATTCAAATCATTCAAATCATTCGTCTTTCAAATCATTCAAATCATTCGTCATTCAAATCATTCAAATCATTCAATACTAACCTTACACCCTATCCACTGTATTGGTGGTTCGCCAGAATGAGATGATCATCCTTATCGGCAATAACACAACAGTAACTAAGGCAGCGACACTAAAAAAAATGTATTGATACTTGATATATTTGCCAAAATTATAATCCGAAAGCTCAAAATTTCCTTTAAAAAAGCTAATAGTGCCTTCTTCATCTACAAATTTTTGGAATTCGAACAAACCATCTATTTGGTACATAAAAAGTGGTATAGGCAGAAATATCAAAACCATCCTAAGCCATTTACTATGCGAATAAGGTGTGTAAGAAAGCAAAAATATCAACCTAGTAAAAGTCAGAAAGACGATGATGGATATCGCATTTGATATATAAAATGGATATAGCCCACCTGATTTCATATAAATAGGTATGATAAAAAGCACACAAAATACCATCGCAAATAACCACGATAATATTTCAAAATTCAATTTCTTTTGCATTTAATATTTTGCCCCAAAGGTAGGTATATTCTACAGAATTACTATTTACTATTTACTTAATAATACTTTGTCAACGTAGTATTTACAAAAATTTGAGACTAAAAAGGGGTTTCTTAGACCCTAACGCTCTTTCGAAATGACCTAGGACTAGAATTTAAGTTGGGGAGAAATGGAGTACGACAAGGCTCGCTCGACTAGACTATACAGGCTGACCGAACTCCTTTTCTCCCAACATTTTCGCACCAAAAATCGTCATTTCTAACCACAGAGTGGTGAGAAAACATATTTGAATTAAATATAACAAATTCTACCTAACTGAAGTTTCGGAGTTTGAAAATGGATTAATGTCAAGTAATTATATATTAAATAATCAAATAATAACTTACTTTATAATACTGATAATCAATACTTTAAAACAATTTACAAGGAGATTTATAAATACGACGTAAACATATTGCTTTGGGAGATGTAGTAATACCAAGGTGTACCTCCTTGGGGAGCCTGTTCCGTTACGCGGGACGATTTAGCGGAACTAGCGTTTTTTGTTTACTTTTTTGGGCAATGCAAAAAAGTTAAAGCCAGTCGCGGCTCGAGCGACAATGCCAAACCTATAGTATAATCATTAGCCCCAAAGAGCACAATTGAATTTGATTCAAGGTTATGAGAGTAGTTATTGTGCAAAATTTGCCCCGAAACTTTAGTACATAATTTGTAATTACCACTTTCACACTCCTTCTTCATAAGTGCCATCTGCATGCAATGCAAACCGGCCTTTGCTTCTATCGTGCACTTTGTCATAATCTCCCCAAGGCCATCCACCAAATTTTGTAGCATGAAAATCATTAAATGCTTGTTGTATCTCTTCCTTACTATTCATCACAAAAGGACCATACTGAATGACAGTCTCATTGATAGGTCTTCCTTGGAGCATAAGGATTTTAGCATCTTGATCGCCCACTTGGATGGTTAGATCAAATCCAGCTTCTACTTCCACACATTGGTAAGCAGATACTTGTTGCTCATCTATCGTTATAAAATCACCTGTATAAAAATAAATAGTCCTGTTGACTCCATTTGATGCTTTTGGTATGGTAAAACTGCTATTTGCATCCAAATGCATATTGAATATAGCTACTTCATTATTAGAATCGGCTGCCCAAGAACCTGGCGGTGGCTGTGGAGATGTATGTCCATGCAATTGTCCCGCTATCACTTCTACTTTTGTTTGTTTACCATTGGCATCTTCTGTCTGATATTTTGGTATATGGCTTCCCCACATCATCTTAAAGTGTGGCTCCGTCATTTTATCTTTGGCCGGTAGATTGAGCCATATCTGAAATAATTCCATTGGGTTATCTTCGTCCTGGCTTAATAACGGAAACATCTCTGAGTGCTGTACTCCTTTACCAGCTGTCATCCACTGTACATCTCCTTCACCATATCGCCCTGCCGCGCCAATAGAGTCGGCATGATCGACAAAACCCTTACGCACGACAGTGATCGTCTCAAAACCTCGGTGCGGATGACCAGGAAAACCAGGTACCTTTGTCCCATGATACATGCGATACCCATCTTTGATGATAAAGTCATCACCCAAACTACGATCATCTAGTGAGTCTATTGGTCCCATCATTTCGTTTCCTTTCGGGAATGCATCTTCATGGTGCACACAAAATAAAAATGGGTCTTGTGTATCCCATGTAAAACCCATGGGTTTGATATTTTTGATCATTTTACGTATATTATCAGTTTTGTCTTTAGCAGAAGCACTATCAATAGCCACAGTTCCTGCGACACCAAGGGTAAATTTTTTAAAAAAATCTCTTCTAGATTGATTACTCATACTTTTATTTGTTGTAACAAATGTAGTACGTTTTAGTTCAATACACAAGGCAATGAGCTGCTTTACTCCCTACCCTTGTACATACAACACATACTTCTCTTCGAAATAGGGCTCATTAAAATACTTTAGGATGTGGACAGATTCCCTATATTCGTATTTGGGAAGCAATTTGATTTCTTCTTTTAAGTCACCTTTGAGCGCAATAAGTCCATTGGGATATATATTTTGTTGAGCATTGGTCAAAACTTTGCGGCTCCAAGGCAATAATTTGTCGATCTTAGCCACAGCGCGTGTCACTACAAAATCACACTTTTCTTTGAGCTCTTCAACTCTTGCTGTTTTAGCAGTCACATTTTGTAATTCTAACGCTTCTGCAATGGCAGCTGTGACAATGATCTTTTTATTGATACTATCTACCAATGTAAATTGACACTCCGGAAATAATATAGCCAACGGAATACCAGGAAATCCACCACCTGTACCCAAGTCTATGATTTTAGTACCATCTTTAAATTGCATAAACTTCGCAATGGCAAGCGAGTGTAGGATGTGATGCATGTATAAGTTGTCGATATCCTTGCGAGAGATGACGTTGATTTTATCATTCCACTCGCGATATAGACTATCCAACTGTCCAAATTGATCTTTCTGCTTAGCAGTCAAAACTGGAAAATATTTTATTATCAAATCCAAGGGTGTTTATTTTTTTGATGTAATGCAAAGGTAATAAAAAAAGCCCGAACAATGTATGTCCAGGCTTCCTCTGTTTCAGTGCGCTTAGGCATGTACTATACTTGTTGATAACTTAGTGCCATAAATATGACTATAAAACTAAGCAATAAAAAAGCTAGTACAAATCTTGAGTCTCTGAACAGAAACTCGTCTTTTTTGTACAACATAATATGAGTGTGGTCTTGGTTATTAATTATATAAATTCTGATATCTTTATATCGGTTCGTCTGCAAGCTATAAGCCAAAAATGATACCATAACAATTATTAATAATATGAAAACTACCCCTTTTTATAACCCATCATTTGGGTTAATATTTATGTTAAAATATTTAACGTTTCATTGACGACAAGCTGTCAACTCGTTTTGTATGACGATATTCTTTAAACTGTTTTAAACTTTAATATGAAAATCTTAAAAATTACCCCAAAAAGGGTAATAATATTTTTAATTTTTTACTTGACTACTGATTTTTTATTTACCTTTGATAATAATTATTTGAGCATAGATGTCTATCATTGAATTTTGTTACCATTTCACTAAAAATTAAAAGATGTTGGTGAGTGCAAATTTGAAAAAGTAAAAATAATTACATTCGTTAAATATAAACTTTATAAAACTTTAAAATCTAAAATTATGTCCGCATCATTAAATTTTCCTTTAGAATTCGAATTCAAAGTATTAGCATTGGCACCACAGTTTTTCATAAGAGATGCTTCAGGTAGAGAGGTAGCTTATGTCAAACAAAAGCTACTCAAGTTGAAAGAAGATATCACTGTTTTTGAAAATGAAAGTCAGACTACACCTCTGTACAAAATCAAAGCTAATCAATGGATCGATTGGTCTGCATCTTACATTTTGAGCGATGCAGCAGGAAATGCCTTAGGAAAAATGGGACGTAAAGGCGCACGATCTCTTTGGAAAGCAACCTACGAAGTTTATGACCAAGCAGACAATTTGGAGTTTAAAATAGAAGAAGATAGCGCTATGGTGAAAATCATAGATAGTTTATTTTCTCAAATTCCTGTTTTAGGTATCTTTACAGGATATGTTTTTAATCCCAAGTACAACATCACAAACACAAAAGGTGAGAAAGTGGCCGAATTTAAAAAAGAAGCTTCATTTTTAGGCAAAAAATTCAAATTGTACCAACAAGGAGCTATAGATTCCCAAGAGGAAGAGCGCATCATGCTTAGTCTTATTATGATGGTATTATTAGAAAGGGCTAGAGGTTAGTCCTACTTTGAGACTAAAAAAGGGTTTTCTCAGTCGCTAAAGCTTCTTACCAATAACAATAGATTATAGTTTAAGTGGGAGAGGAAGGGAGTTCGAAACACAGGTTTGTGAGAAAATTTATTTTATTCAAATAGGTCAAAGTAGAACTAACATCCTCCAACTCAAAGACGAAAAATTTTAAAAAGAACATTACATACATCGCGTTGAATGTTACTAACATCGCGATAAATGTTACTAACATCGATGCCCATCGTGATAAATGTTACTAACATCGCGTTGAATGTTACTAACATCGCGATGAATGTTACTAACATCGCGATAAATGTTACTAACATCGCGTTGAATGTTACTAACATCGCGTTGAATGTTACTAACATCGCGTTGAATGTTACTAACATCGCGATAAATGTTACTAACATCGCGATAAATGTTACTAACATCGCGATAAATGTTATCGTTCGTCAAAGTCTCAAGACTTCGATGCCATATCATTCGGTCTCTGACCGTTGTGTTCTTGCAAATAAATTTGCAAGGCCATTACAGCTTCAAAATTGATACCCTACCCTTAAGTCCAATCCAACCAAAAATGGAATAATACTGCCCGTTGTGCCTTGACTTACTTCTACAATATTGGTCAAAGATCGCACAGCCATACCATTCAACTCTAAAGATAAATGGTCACTTAGCTTGTATTGTACACCTATTTTTCCGATGCCAGAAAAATAACTAAGTTTGACAGGTACAAAAAACCAATCTACTTGATTATGATTTTTTGCCCACATCGGCCCTAAAGATGCATGAATATTCAAAGTTGGTGCCAACCAATGTGTAAATTGGTATAGCATATAAACAGAATAATTTTCATAACATGGTTTAACATCGTAAAAATAATTTTTGTTTCTTGTATCATCGCTTGTCACAGCATCGATCCTTCTGCAAGTGGTATAAAATCCACCTCCAAGTATTACACTATGATGTTTATTAAATGAAAGTGATACTGATACATCTTGATTGAATGTAGTAGCCACACTTTGTCTGCTTTCATGGTATGCACCATATCCCAAGCCTCTATCTATTAATCCACCCAAATTATAATTTTGCATAATCTGTCCACCGATTTGGAATTGAAGGTTATTTTTTTGACTTTGACCTGTCGATACCATACCTATAAAAATGAGCCAAATTATTATAGGTTTAAGTTTGTTTTGAATATTATGTGTTTTCATTTCAATGATTGTATTTTAATGTTATCTCGAAAAAAATCTGGCATTATTCCTTTATCCACTTACCATGCCATACAGTACCATTACTGTCTTGAATGCTTATGACATAAATGCCTGATGGCAAAAAATGTGTCAATACTGTAGGGTTTCCTATGTCCAATATACCTTGAATATGTGTTTGACCTTTGGTATCAGAGACAGCATATTTGATTTCCAAATCATTTCTTTCAAAATTTGGCAAAAGGATGGATACCTGATCTTTACCTGGATTAGGAAATAAAGTCAGCTTATTCTGAATTATTTCAGGATCAGAAACCGACACTATGTCCTCTGGAAAATACCACCACTTGTCCACATGGCTACACCCTTTGTCAAAACAGCCATTTGGTCCTAATTTCATATAAAAGGGCGTTGATCTATTTATATCATTTTTTACTCCCAACTCACCCCCTACCAAGATACTACCATCTTCCGTTTCGGTAATATCGTTGAGTATAATTTTATTAAGTTTCCCATCATCGTGCTGATCCACCAAAAAGTGTCGCCATAATAATTTACCTAATTTATCAAATCGAGCGATAAATGAACTTCCACTATTACTGGTCAAAACCTTTTTGTCAGACTTTGGTATAAAAAAACTATCAATGACAGCATTGGAGCCACACATCAAAATATCGCCATTTGCTGCTTCTGCGATTCTGTTAGTAAATATATTTTTAACATTGGTTCTGTTAAAGCCATACACTATTCCTGTAGGCAGGTCAAAACTGCTTTTCCAAACCACATTTCCATTTCTATCTATGCGTGTCAGTATTCGCTTCTCGATATCTGGAAATTCATAATCTATCACCATAAAATGGCCATCTTTGGTTACACACAGCTTGGCATTTTCATTATTTTCGGCACTTCCTAATGGCATCCGTACTATAGTCTCAATACTATCATCTTCCCTTATTTTTAGGACGTACTTTTCCTTCCCACCGTTTTTACTATCATATACCATAACCATCATACTGTCTATGTCTAATGTCGCATCGGTAGGCTGTGCCCAGGTAGTGACACTTGGTGGTTTATAATAGTGAGGCCCACTGACGAAGGTGCCATCTCTTTTTAAACGTACCCAATTTATATAAGGATCATTTTTTGATGGATCTCTATCAGGTGGAATACCTATACCCCAAAGTATGACTTCATTGTTTTTGACAAGTTCAAGGCCGTAAGCTAAATACTCTAATCCTGAAATGGGTCTATACGGAATTTTAATATCAAACAATTGAATACCTAATTGATCTATTTTTCCAAAATTCCACCCTACACTGTCCGGATGCATGTTGCTAGGATTGTTATCTCTTGTTAAATAGAAATAATTTAATCCATCAAACCTAATTGATTCGCCTAAGGATGATGACCACTGGTTAATAAATTTAAAATCTTTTAATTTTAAGTTTTCGCCTTTATAACTTGACTTATAAAACAAAGTTTTTTCACCAAAAATTTCATTGTAAAATACACCTATATCTAAATAAAACTCATTTATGCTATTATTTTTCTGGACAGAAAAAACAGTTCCTTTGCGCAATTCATCACCCAAAAGTTTTTGAACATAATATTGAGCATGAATGCTCAGCACAAAAATTGTGCTGAGCATTAGAGTGAAAATCAATCTTGATTTTATGGCCATCTTACTTTTGGATTATTAATTTCTTAATATCGACAGTCAAATTATCTTTGGTAATACGAACTATATACACACCATTAGCGATAAGAATTTAGTATTTAGACATTTCCATAAATCAAATAATCCTTAAAATCTATTTATTCCTTCACCCACTTACCATGCCAAACCGAACCATTGACATCTTGTAATGCGATGAAATACATACCACTAGGCAAAAAATTCGTATTAATGATAGAATCTTCACTTTGCATCACACCTTGAATGTGTGATTGTCCTTTAATATCGTACACAGCATATCTATATGCTATTTCGTTCGATTCTATTTCTGGTAATAAGACGCTCACCTGATCTTTACCTGGATTAGGAAATAAAGTCAGCTTATTCTGAATTATTTCAGGATCAGAAACCGACACTATGTCCTCTGGAAAATACCACCACTTGTCCACATGACTACACCGTTCGTCAAAACAGCCGTTTGGCCCTAATTTCATATAGAAGGGCGTTGATCTATTTATATCATTTTTTACTCCCAACTCACCACCTACTAAGATACTACCATCTTCCATTTCAATGATATCGTTGAGTCTAATTTTATTTAACCCACCGGTATCATCTGGATCAATTAAAAAATGAGCCCATTTGACCTGACCATCAGCTGCAAATCTCGCCATAAATGATCCTGTATATCCCGATTTCAGTCTTTGTGTGCCCAGGGAATCAACCTCGAAACTTTCAATCTGATGATTTATACCACAAACCAAAATATCTCCATTAGAAATCTCACGAATTCGATTTAAAAATATTTTACTGATATTTGGTTTATAAACGTTATTACGCCATCCATACGGTATCTCAAAAGCTGATTTCCATAAGATGTTATTATTTCTATCAATTCTGTTCAAAACAGGAAGTTCAAAATAATCCTTGTCATAATTTGTTACAATAAAATGTCCATTTTTAGTCACTTCTACTTTCGTGTAATCGTTAACGTCATTATTTGTTAGGTCGATTTGCACCATGACTTCAACGGTGTCATCACTTCTTATTTTCAATACATACTTTTCTTTTCCTTTCACCTTGTTGTCTAAAACTATCACTAGGCTACTATCTATATCCAAAGTTGCGTCGGTTGGAATTGCCCATCCAATCATACTAGGTGGTTTGTAATAATGAGGACCACTTATAAATGTTCCATCTTTTTTTATTCTAATCCATGAAATATGTGGATCGTTTAGGTTTGGAGGCAAATTTGGATTACGGTTTTCTCCCCATAATAGAATTTCTCCATTTTTAACAACCTCAATACCATGGCAAAATCCCAATGTGTTTCCAATAGGTTTAATTAAATACTTCTTATTAATTATTTCATTGCCTATGTTATCAAAAACATGATAACTCCATCCTACAGAGTCAATATTAGTGTTATCAAAAAAAATATCTCTAGTCCCAACATAATAGAATTCCTTATCATATTTTAAAGATCTTCCCCAAAAGTACATCCATTGATCTGGTGGATAAAAATCCTTGATGATAGAAATAGATTTACCATTTGATTCGTTCAATAAAATATCAGAATATATATTGGCAGAATTATAAACGATACTTAGATGCATTAATAATTTCTGATCATCAGACTGAGAGATAGATAATAATTCTCCTTTTTGAACTTCATCATCCAAAAGTTTTTGAACATAATATTGAGCTTGAATGCTCAGCACAAAAATTGTGCTGAGCATTAGAGTTAAAAACAATCTTGCTTTTATGACCATCTTACTTTTGGATTATTAATTTCTTAATATCGACAGTCAAATTATCTTTGGTAATACGAACTATATATACACCGTTCGGTATAACAGAGACATTGAGATTGGCCAAACCATTGATTGGCCCTTGATCTATGATATTCCCTGTAATACTGTTTAGTGTATAATGGTATTGTTTATCCCTTTCTTGGTGCTGTATTTCTATGATGACATCTTGGGCGGCAGGATTAGGATTCATTTTATAAATCTCTCCTAGACCTGCAGCAACTGAACCAATAGACTTGGATCTATTGCCCACAGGCATCAGTGATGGTGGGTCTATCATTTCTCCTGTTAGATAGGACAATAAAGCTCTACCATAAGCCGCTTCTGGCTCTATCCTATGCGCTACACGACGGAGCAATTCATGATTGGCAGGTGACAACTGATAGCCTGAGATAAACCTTCCATCTATTTTGCTCTCTGAAGAAGGTATCTCTGATACTATCGTATTACCTTCGGATATGGCCAAATTTCTCTGCGCCGTGGCTTGTAGCACATCTATACTCATCTTTAGTGATTGCAATATTTCACTAGCTATAGGATGAAGCAATGCTATAGAATCTAATTCGGCTTTTGATTGTGTGTATTGGCCCATGTCTGCAGTAACCTCTGCCATCTTAAGTGCCAGATACTTATCATTCGGAAACTCCTTACTCCATTCCTTATACCATTCCTTCAACTCTCTACGTCGGCCTTCTTTGCGTAAGCACCAAGCCCATTGCGCTATGGCAAACCTAAGATGTCGTTCTGTTTTAGCAAGTAAAATCTGCTCTGCTTTTGTCAAAGGCCCATTTTCTTTTTTTGTTTTTAGAGTTTTAACAATCAACCGTAAGCTATCTGTACTTTTCTTTAACTTCTTTTCATCACAGCCCATACGAATCAGGTAGCCATATTGGTTTTCTGATGTGAAGTTTGCTCCACATTCACCAGTTGTTACAAATGAACTAGGAAATGTTGTATAATTCCATCCTCCTGTATTATCTGGGAATAAACAATCTGGAGCTGCCACTGTATTAGGGATACCATAAGCTACAGGGGTGCTTGTTTCGCATATAAAGTCTGTCACTCCTCCGTGTGTAAAACAATTGCCTGCCGCTCTATCCCCTGGGCCAAATTGTGTCGAATTAATGACGCCCAGCGCATTGACATCCCACCAAAGTGTATTGAAACAATTGTTATAAAAATTGTACCCTGCATTGTAATTATGCGGATAAATCCCCTCAGTGGAGGAATAGTCATTTCCAAAGGATTGATTTGAATCAGTACCTGTGCCATCGATGGCCTCTGCATAGCTGGAGCCACTGTAGGAGTTACTTTGGGAAGTAAATCCATTTAATCCTCTCATGACTAGCCCGAAGCTAGTATTGTCAAAATTATTGTTTCGTATTAGAGAAGAAGCGTTTACGCTACGAATGCCATTATAACAATTGGTAAACTGGTTGCCTGTTTCAGAGTTGCCTATAAAATTATTACTAGCAGTACCAAAAACATTACCCAAAGAAATAGCATAAACACAATTTGTAAATATATTATTATGTGCCACACTTATTGTCGATCCATAATTGGTAAGGATAGCAGACCCTGATTGATATGCAAAGTCACAGCCTGAAAAATTGGTTAAGTTAGGTAAACCATAAAGTTGTACCGCATTTCTTGACCCAATAAATGCAGAGTTTGCAAAGGATGCCTGGGCATTGCCTTGGAGTTGCACATCATCTCCATTATCATAAAAGAAAGCCCAATCACAATTCAATCGTCCTTCCAAAGAATATACACCAAGATTAGCTTTGCTTATGGTGCCACCTTCCTTAATATCTATAGTGCCCCTGTAGGCATATATTCCATTCCACAAACCACTACAAGATGTAATATGCCCTAGATTCCCTACTACAATTTTACCACCTTGATTTATATAAATAGTCTTTCCTGGGGCTACATATAAATCGCTATTTACATTTAAAGTACCGTGGACATTGAGATCTTGCGTTATCAAGGTAGGCTGGGTGATATTGATCATACCTGTAATGGAAGTCATATCCAGATGTACATGAGCAGCATGGCATGGTGAACAAAAATCGTAATTTGGATTAGTACTAGGATCAACAGGAGGCGTGCCATAATAACAAGGAACACAAGGGTCTGTACATGTTAAACAAGCATTACTGTATGCACCTAAACTAGGTCTATATAAATTTATGGTACTGATCATTAAATCTCTCTGGCCCTGTGTTAAAACGTTTCTACCTGAACTATATCCCATTATATTATCACAAGGTATAGGTTCCCCATGTACACAAAAAAAACGATTTACCTCCGGCATAGTTTCTAAGTTTGAGTAACTACAGTCTGAATTAGGAAAAGGAAACCTTCTAAAACTTCTTGGGGTATCAGCAACTTCATCACCATAACTACATGCATCTGCAGGGGCATAACAGTTTGTTGAATTTCCTTCATCTGGGCCCCAAACATGGTGCAACCCTAAATAATGGCCTACTTCATGTGCTAATGTTGTAGTGTATAAACTGTCTTTATCTACTACAATACCATCCAAAGCAGCATTTATTCCACTGCCTCTAGGATTGTATGCAAACCCATCACCATTAATTACATCTCTTACTAACCATATATTACAAACCACTGAAGGATCTACTCTACTAAGGTCCTTCACATCTAATTGACTATTTACTTCTCCCGAAATACTATGCCTAATTGCTGTTGGTCTAAATGCTATTGCTCCACAATTATTAGGATCAGAAATAGGAACCAACATAAAATGTGGTGCAAGATAAGTATTTGCATTATCTAACATATCTTGAACAATATTATCTGGAGGCCAATTACCATCTCCATGATTGTCTTTTAATACGTGAACCGCTACTGGTATTACATAACTTGCACCATATCCAGTAACATCAACACACCCAGACCTTGTACCTGATGTTTGATTAAAAACTTGACCTAAGGTTTCATTGGCACAATCTTGAGCATACATATCCAAAATACTAATACCAAAAATAAAAGTCAGAATTAAATTCCTCTCCCACCTGCTATTAAAGAATAAAAATTTGTTTTTCATGATAAAAAATTTTTTCTGTTAAATAATTAATAATCTTCATCTCTTAAAAAAGTTTCTAAAATGTAAGCTTAATCTATGTGCACCTAGATAAAATCTTCCCTATTTTGTTGTTTAGTTTCTAAAAGATAATGCAATATACGACCTTAAAAGTTGTCGCGCAACTATATTTTCGCTATTTTTTATATTTTTATTTCACTTATACAATCTTTAACAGATAATAAAAGAGTATATTTAAAAATATAAATTTGTATAATTTAAAATTCAAAAAATTATATATCTATTAGGAAAAGTTCTTCTGTAGCCTAACTAAATAACATTCCGCATTTAATAAAAATTGATTATTTCTTATTTTAGTATCCTAGGAGACATTTCATTAAAAATTATTTGACAAATATACTTTGGGGGCAACTGCGTCCCTATTTCCTACCTATATGCCTGTTTGTCAAAGTCTTACTTTACTTTGACAGATCAAAACCCACTAAAACTGAAAACTCAAAATATATTCGGAGTAAAACCTAATCCCTTTCTGTCGAAGGTTGCGGGTTTTATTTCGGGCCAATCACTATAATCAACCCGATTGTCGAAGTTTGTAACTTCGATAATTTATACTTTCGGTCTCCGACCGACTACATGCTTTAAACAAGTTTGCAAGGCCACAATGCATTTGTCAAAGTCTCTAGACTTCGATGCGATATCCTTTGGTTTCTAAACGGTGTGTTCTTGCAAATAAATTTGCAAGGCCATTACAGCTTCTCCCTTCCTTCTGGAGGGAAGGGCTGGGGATGGGTTAAAAACATCCATCACCTTCCATTGGCGCATCCCTTTTTGTAGTTGGACCATTCCCATTTATCATTGGAGCATGCTCATTTATCTTTGGAGCGTTCTCATTAACAATTAGAGCGTCCGTATTTATTGTTCGAGCATTCCTATTAACAATTGGAGCGTCCGTATTTATTGTTCGAGCATTCCTATTAACAATTGGAGCATTCCCATTTATTATTGGAGCATTCGCTTATAAGGTCATACATTATTTATCAATATTTTTAATGGTAGTTCATTAAGGACTTAAAGAAGCTTATGAAGTACTCGGAGAAGGTTAGTTAGCACTTAAAGAAGCTTATTGAGTACTCAAAGAAGGTTATTAAGTACTTGGAGAAGCTTATGAAGTACTTGGAGAAGCTTATTAAGTACTTGGAGAAGCTTATGAAGTACTTAAAGAAGCTTATGAAGTACTTGGAGAAGCTTATGAAGTACTTGGAGAAGCTTATTGAGTACTTAAAGAAGCTTAAAGAAGCTTAAAGTACTCGGAGAAGCTTATTAAGTACTTGGAGAAGGTTATGAAGTACTTGGAGAAGCTTATGAAGTACTTGGAGAAGCTTATGAATTCTTCTTTTTCAAATTATTATTTTCTAAATATTTACCCTAAAAGATGGGCTTCTCTCATCTGCGGCGGGCGCTAAAACTTCATCGAAATTACGTAGAATTAGAGTTTAAGTGGGAGCAAAGGAGTTCGGCCATACCGAACTCCTTTGCTCCCACACATTTTCACATCAAAAATTGTCATTTCAAACCACAGAGTCGCGAATTAACTTTTTTATTCAAATAGGACAAAGTAAAATTGGGATATGTTTCATAATTTCCTTAGTTGATAATCAACTGATTATCGTTCTGTCAATAAAAGAATCAACGAGTTTAGTGTACTATACAAGGCAATTATTTTGAAGTCAGGTTCATAAGATTTTTATTATAATACTCTTAATTGGGACCAAAACCCACTAAAACTGAAAACTCAAAAATATATTCGGAGTAAAACCTAATCCCTTTCTGTCGAAGGTTGCGGGTTTTATTTCGGGCCAATCACTATAATCAACGTAATTACTTCTTTGTATAATATTAGGATGATTCAAAACATTGAGTAGCGAGATACCTACTTTAGCGCTCCATTTATTGGAAGGTTTGGACCATAGTTTATACGTTAGCGTAAAATCTAAGCGTTGATAGGCATCCAAATTTTTATCAAATTGCTTATCATATACAAACACTGCTTCAGGATCACCCAATTCATTTGGTCCGCTGATATAAAAAGATGTATATACGGAATAAGGTCTCCCCGTCTTTATTTTGTATATCAATGAGATATCCCACTTTTTGTACTGAAAGGTTTGCATACATAAGATTTGATGTTTATGGTTGTAAGGCGCAGGATAAATCCTATTACTTCCAAAGTCAAGGTTCATATCATTGTGACTATAATTGATGATACTGTGCCCAAATTTAGATTTTTTGGACAACGAAAATTCAATGCCAACACTTTTGCCAGTTGCTATCCACCAAGGGTTGAGTCCACTATCAAACTCCAAACCCAATGCTGTAATATTTTCTACTTTTTTAGAAAACAAAACTAAATCCACTTTCCATTGCTTTTTGCTGTAGGAGACACCTGTTGAGTATTGGGTATTGGTAGTAATCGGTATCAGTTCATTTCCTGGCTTACCATCTGCCAATCTCCAGTACATATCTTCTACTTGCACATCATTATATTCTTCTATTTGGGTGAGTACTTGGGTGTATTTGCCTGCTGATGCTTTGATTCGCCACATATCATTCAATTGATGCCACAAAGTCATCCTTGGTTCTGCAAACTTTTGACCAGACAAGTTGTATTTACTATACCTTATTCCTAGGTCCAACTTAAATTTTTCATCTGCCGAATAAGTATAATTTAGGAACAAGGCATCAAGTAGCCCATTATTTTGGACGTTTTCATCTTTTTCATATACATTGCTTGGCACAGTAATTCTATAACTTCGGTTATCAATATGGTTTCTGTGGTACCCAAATTCTAATGTTACATCTTCGAAGGTTAAAATATTTTCCCATGATATCTTAGTTTCTTTTACGCTGTTTGATTTATTGATATAACCAGTGGATATTTTCTGATTGATGTCTTCAAAATAACTATAGCCGTTTTCAAATCCTGAATAAACGTAAGCTATGCTAGAAGTCCAAATATCTGAAAACCGATGTGACCATATACTACTGACACCAAAATTATAAAGCGATATCGTATCGGTCTCGTGCTTGTCGCTCCAATCAAAAGTCAAATCATTGCGTACTATATCTTTGGCTTTGATATAATTAATCGCTACCAAATCACGATCAGATGGCGTGATCATTGCCCTAAGGTTATAATCATAAAATGATACATTGGACGAATTAAATACATTGGCTTGTAATTCATTTACTGCTATGTAATCTTTGATATTTTGAATCCTACCTGACTGAAATGATTGATCAAAAAAATTCTGATAGGCTATGTTTTTAAATACACCACCATACGAGGTTCGATAGGAAGCTTCCAATGTGATGCGATCTTTCCATAGCGGTATTTGAGTATGCATATTGGCTGTCAATAGGTTAACATTGGCATTGACAGCCAATTTATTGGTGTGCCTGTTTTTACTATTCATCTCTATGACACCCGCTACCCTACCACCATAGTTACTTTTAAAACCATCATTATATATTTTGATCTCATCGATGACAAAGGGATTGCAAGATGACAATAACCCAACAAAATGACCTGTATGGTAAAGTGGGATTTGATTCCAAGTAACCAAATTCTGGTCGGATGTGCTACCCCGAAAGGAAATATTAGTGACAGACTCACCTATCGCTGACACACCAGGCAATAGCTGCACTAAAGCCAAAGGGTCCTTCTCTGCCTGCCCTGCGAGTATTGAAATATTACTAGTTTTAATCACTGTAGTTTGCTCCATTTTGCTACTTAAAAAGGCATTCCTAGTATCTGTAATCACCACATCACTGAGGAACTGATCTATAGGTTTAAGCCTAATAGTCTTCACATTCCCAGTACCTATATCTGAGATTTTCACTTTGGTAGATTCATATCCCAAATAACTTACTATGATGTGTTGATTGGGATTAAAATTGCCCTTCAATACAAAACTGCCATCCTCTTCACTTGTGCAACCAGCTACATAATCTTCAGTAAAGATATTGGCAAATGCCAATGGTTCTTCCATATTAGCATCCCATACTTTACATTTTATCTTTATTGGTTGGTACAATGCACTTTCGCCTGATGTGTGTATAAGCACGTATTTATTGTCAATGTACTTAAACTGATACTTTGTCACACTACTTATATAGCTTAGTATGTCTTTAGGGCTTTTGATTTCGTTTGGTACTGAAATAGCCTGATTACTGAGGATTACAGGATCGTAGTTGAAAAGATATTGAGAAGATTTTTCTATTTTTTGCAACCAATCTTTCAATGGTAAACCAATACTATTTTGACCCGATAGGATAGGCAGCATTGTCAGCCAACACATTAACAACACCCATATCTTAAACCATCTTCGCATGATTGCACCTATCTTGTTTTAATGTCAAATATCTAAATATATGGCTTTTTTGACCCATCAACTTCACGTTTACTGTCCCTATCTGAGATCAAAAAACTCAAAAATCCTATTTTCTCAGCAAGATCACTTCTTAAAAATATTTACAGTGTGCAAAAATAGGACAATTTTAGCTAATTATATAGATTCCTTAACCTTTTCAGTAGTTTTAGCTTTTCGCTATTTCTTTCCCAAATTTAACAACCAAATACTTTATCTTTGCGGCCTAAACTCAAAAATGTCCGTCACCAATCAATCCTCTGCTTATATCAAAATCCATATTGCTGTATTGCTCTTTGGTTTTACTGCTATTCTCGGTGACTTGATTGCCTTGCCAGCAGTGATGATCGTATGGTGGCGCGTATTAATCACCTCTTTCAGTTTGCTGTTTTTCATAAATTTCGGTAGAAATCTATCTACACTTCCCAATCATCTGATCAAAAAATATGGCATCATAGGGATGATTATAGGTTTACATTGGATATGTTTTTATGGCTCTGTCAAACTTTCCAATGCCTCAGTATGTCTAGTTTGTATGAGCACAACATCTCTTTTTACTTCTATCATCGAACCATTGATAGTTCGGAAAAAATTTAATAAAACGGAACTCTTTATAGGTTCATTGATAATACCTGGCATGATATTGATCGTCAATCAATTAGATGGTTCTTATCTATATGGTGTCATTGTTGGTTTGTTATCTGCATTGTTAGCTGCGGTATTTTCAGTCATGAACAAAGCCAATATCAAAGGTGCTGATCCTTACACGATATCATTTATAGAGTTATCTAGCGCGTGGGCGATGATTACCATACTTGTAGGCATATTTTGGATTTTTGGCTACCCACAGTCGGTATATGTTCCTACGAGATGGGAAGATTGGTTATGGTTGTTTGTTTTAGCCTTGCTTTGTACCACATTGGCGCACGTATTGACACTAAAATCATTACAACATCTTTCTGCGTTTGCTTCCAATTTGGTCATCAATCTTGAGCCAGTATATGGTATATTGTTAGCCATAGTCATACTCAAAGAGCATAAAGAGCTCAATACTATGTTTTACATAGGCGCAGGCATTATTTTGTTGACCGTTTTTAGTTATCCTTTGTTACAAAGAATCAATGCCAAAACATAAATAAAAACATAAAAAACAATCTTGAGTAAAAAGTCGGATTCATTATTCAAATTGAATTTTTATACCAGACAACTATAACTTTTATATTATGCAAGACACATTGGCACCATTGTACGAATATTGTGAAAAACACACTACCCTACCCGACCCATTGCTACATCAGGTCGAGCGAGCTACGCATCTTCAAACACTCGCACCTCGCATGCTTTCTGGTCATCTGCAAGGTAGTCTTTTGAGCATTATCAGCAAAATGGTTAGTCCTCAGCACATTCTAGAGATAGGCACATTTACAGGATATTCGGCCATAGCATTGGCACAAGGGCTAAGTGCCCATGGTAAACTGACAACCATAGAGTATAATCCCGAACATGCAGCTATAGCCGAACGTTTTTTCCACCAGTCCGCCTATGCAGCTCAAATCGATCTTTTGGTAGGTGATGCCAAATCTATCCTAGCGGATATGAACGAGTCTTTTGATCTGGTATTCATCGATGCAGACAAAGAAGCTTATGCTCAGTACTTTGATCTCATCATAGACAAGTGTACTACAGGAGCCATCATCATCGTGGACAATGTGCTTTGGAGTGGGAAAGTCATACATGCCATCAAAGACAAAAAAACCCAAATCATCCATGCGTTCAATCAAAAAATAGCAGCGGACCCAAGAGTAGAAAACGTCATATTGCCTATAAGGGATGGCATTACATTAATCAGAAAACGCTAGCTAATACAGCATTTAGCAAACTAATTCCAACCAATTGTTGTTACATTCCTAAATCATAAAAACAATATGTATTCAAAGCTCTTCACTATCCTATTTCTAGGTACGCTGTTGGCTTGTCAAGCACAAAAAGACATGACCATTCAGACACCAGAAAACGTATCATACACGACAGAAATATTTGTCCCTGAACTAGAAATACCTTGGGGAATGGCTTTCCTTCCTGATGGCAGTCTTTTAATTACTGAGATAAAAGGTCAATTAATACACTTCAAAGATGGTAAAAAAACAATCATAGGCAACACGCCTGAAGTATATGCACGTGGTCAAGGTGGATTCTTGGATGTAGCTTTACACCCTGATTATAAAAACAATGGATGGATATACTTCACCTACTCTTCCAAAGAAGGAACGGAAGATGGTGGACATACTGCGTTGATGAGGGCAAAACTTCAAAACGGAAACCTTATAGAAAACCAAGTCTTGTACAAAGGAAGTCCCAATACCACCAAACCATATCATTTTGGCTCTAGAATCGTTTTTGACAATGATGGATATGTTTATTTTACCATCGGTGACCGTGGCGAACATTTTGTCAATCCCCAAGATATCACCAAAGATGGTGGTAAAGTCTATAGGCTCAAAGATGACGGTACCATTCCTACTGACAATCCCTTCTACTCCACTGCAAATGCTAAAAAAGCGATATGGTCTTATGGACACCGCAACCAACAAGGCATGGTCAAACATCCAGTCACAGGCAAAATATGGGCACATGAACACGGTCCACAAGGCGGAGACGAAATCAATATCATCCAAAAAGGACTGAACTACGGATGGCCAGTCATATCTTATGGCATCAATTACGATGGCAGCGTATTGACAGATAAAAAAGAAATGGCAGGCATGGAGCAAGCCCAATACTATTATGTACCTTCTATCGCTCCTAGTGGCATGGCATTCGTAGATTCTGATAAATACGGAGACTGGAAAGGCAACCTTTTGATCGGCTCACTAAAGTTTCAATACCTAGAGCGCGTAGTATTAAAAAATGATAAAGTCACTTATCGTGAAAAACTAATGACGGACATAGGTCGCATACGCAATGTAATCATGGGTCCCGATGGTCTGATTTATGTAGCCGTAGAAGGCAAAGGTATTTACAAAATAATGCCATCAAAATGATCAAAATAATAACGTTACTGTTCGGCGTAAGCCTATTTTTTAGTTTCACAGATTGGCAAGATAGTGACCTGACCAAAAGTATAAGTCGAGGCAAAGACATCTATACCGACTTCTGCGTCACCTGCCACAAACCCAATGGAGAAGGAACACCAAAGTTTTTTCCACCTTTGGCCAAGTCCGACTTTCTCATCAATAACAGAGCTGAAAGCATAAAATCAGTAAAATATGGCCAAAAAGGCAAAATCAATGTCAACGGAATCCCCTACAACGGTACGATGCCCAATCCCGGACTTACCGACACCGAAGTAGCCGACGTCATGAATTATATCCTCAACTCTTGGGGCAATCAATCAGATAAAATGGTGACAGTGGAGGAAGTCCTATGGCTGAAGCCATAGGGAATTGATCGGAATTGAAATAATAATACATAAAGAAAATGCCATATATCAAAATCTACATACACTTTGTTTGGAGTACAAAACATAGAATTCCTTATCTAGATACACCAGAATTAAGAAAAACTGTTTGGCAACATATAAAAGATAATGCTAAAGAAAAAGAAATCTACATCGACCATATCAATGGCTTCGAAGAGCATTGTCATTGTCTTGTTTCGCTAAGTCACGACCAAAGTATTGAGAAAATTATGCAGCTGATAAAAGGTGAATCATCCTATTGGATTAATAAGAACAAGTTGACAAAAGAAAAATTTCAATGGCAAAATGATTATTTTGCAGTTTCTGTTTCAGAATCGGTAGTTGATAGAGTTAGAGCATATATAAGAAGACAAGAAGAACACCATAAGAAAAAATCATTTAATGATGAATTTGATGAAATGATTACAAAATTTGGATTTGTAAGACATGAAGATTTATAATTTCCTATCAATTGCCCATAGCTTAAGCTATGGGCAATTGATGATATACAAACAAAAAAAAACCGAATCATCTTGCGATGTTCGGTTTTTTTATCTCCAATAGCTAAAGCAATTGGCTATTAATGTCATTAGATAAATCCATTGCCTATTGATAGGATATAAATTCTAATCTATCTTGATGATTTTTTTCTGCTGTATGGTTTCTCCTTGTTGTACCACTACATTGTAGGTACCTGCAGGATATTGATCAACATCGATCAACTCTATGCCGTTGCCTAGGATGTTTTTGCTGATCATGTTGCGACCATTCATATCATATACAGATAGTGTTACATCACCTGCGTCTAGGCTCATACCCGAGATATCTACATTGATGATCTCAGTGGTAGGGTTAGGATAGATAGATACGATGCTATTAGATGTCTTTCCGAAGTTAACACCTCTTACATCTGTGTATTTGTACTGACCATCTAGATCTGTCAAACGCAATCTGTAATAAAATATATTTTCTCCTGCACGGAAAGAAGGCAACTTACGATCTATATATTGATACGCTAAGTCTGTATTGCTATTGCCTGCTGCGGCTACCTGTCCTATCTGCTCCCAAGTATTTCCATCTGCACTACGCTCTACACCGAAGTAGTCGCTATTAACCTCAGATGAAGTAACCCAATCCAATCGGCTTGCACGCTCTCCTTCTTTAATGGCAGAGAAAGATTTAACTTTGATTGGGAGAGGAACTGTTTGATCTTGTACATTAAGGTTAATTATGCTAAATTATCTGCAAAACTTAAATTTGCCCTTGATTTTGTAATTGTATTTCCTATTCACTAGTTTACCCTAAATTAGAAATACTAGAATTCCGGAATTAAGGGTCTCCTGTTGGTATACGTATACACTTCTACCATCATAAGTTTGATTAGGCAATCCATTGACAAGGATATTTAAGATAAATTGCTGAATAAACTTTCTATGGCCTGAACTAAATTTGGGAAACTCAAAATTAATGTAAAAGTTTGAAGATCCCCAAACCATATGGAGCTAAAGTCCTTGAGTTGAGCATTCTAAAACAGTTGTCTCACGTATTTGAACAATTCAGCATTATTAACGATTATTAATTTTGAGGGTAAATGAAATTGAAATAAATATATTGGAATTTCATTTTAGCATTAACTTTGTTGAAATTTCTTGCCCATAACTAACTTTGAAAAAATTGAAATAATATTATATTTGAAAAATGTATATTTCATTTTCATGTAATTTAAGTTTTGGGATTATTAATTATGTGATTTAATTGCGAACCCAACAATTTATTAATAATGCCGTAGAAGATACGCACCATCATTGTTTACAAAAGTGCCAAATCAAATAATTTGTATTCTAAATGTTGATTACCAATATCGGCTGCATCGATTATATTAATCAAATTCCATTAAGCTGAACTTAAAAATTTATCAATCCTCAATGCATCACCCATGATTCATTTGTCTCAAAGCAATCATAAGTTCCAGAACCTGTATATCTCAAAATCATGTTGCATGTAATATCTCACTGCAATCCAGATATCAATTGCATCTTCGTTCTATAGGAAAGCGATTTCTGTGGCTAACACCTTTACTCAGGCTAAAATTTTTCTTCTAGGTAATGTTACAGTCCATCAACAAACCTAATACCCACCATGATTTTTATAAATGGGACTAACTGTTTACCACTTTTTCGTCTCAATGGGTCTCTAAATTTAGTCTCACCCAGTAACAATGTTTGGATTTGGTAAAATATAGCCTGCATCGCTACCAGTATCCGTCAGTAGCAGTCGCCGGATAGAGGGCTTTAACTGATGTAGCATTAAAAGCTTCCGGTGTATTGGATAATGACATTCAAAGCGTTGTCATCATCCAGTACCTGAATTATATGGTCCTTGCAAAACGCTTTCAGATTTGCCTTACCAAAGAAATTTTGCCCTGAAAATTTTACGTCTGCTACATGGTAGCAGCAATCACTGTATTACGCAGCGTCTCCTGCGCACCAAAAACCAGTCTGTATGTAAGTACTCCTTTGATAAATGTTTCTGTTCCTGTAGATATCACTCACCAGCTACATACGTACCTGTCATTGTATTATCATAATCTGCGATACCAGCAGCTACTACTTGCCACTCACGGGCTATAAGGTCAGATGCTTCACCATATTTTGCTTGCGTGCCCGTAGTATAAACCCTAGCCGCCAAGGTAGCCGCAGTATATCCTGTACCTGTCACTGCACTAGATAGTGGTGTGTAATTGGATGCATCGCCTATTTCGTGCGCAATGGTTCCATTTCCTGACACAGGTTTTATCAATGTGCCTGTACCTGTAGTGGCTACATATTCGTTATCATCTGCTGAGGTGATACTACCCGAAGTGGTCAATGTTAGATTATTATCACCGAGTACCACTTTATTGTTGTCAGATACAAAATTAAGTGCTCCTGCTACAGACATGGCATCTTGTAGTGTGATATTGTTATTGGTTTTGGCCATCTCTACATTACCGAAAGTAGCCCCACCCGATGTAACTAAGGATGGGTCAGTTCCCACAAATCTTACAGTAGATCCCGGATCTGCAGTAAAAGTCCCAGCATTGGTAAAATCATCCTTTACCTCTAAAGTACCATTGTTGATTACGGTACCGCTAGTATTGATGAAATCCGTCTCGACTCTCAGTGTAGCACCCGACTGTATGGTCACAGTAGCGCCGTTGTTTATAAACTGAGCATGCATCGTCACAGAAATCAAAAAGAAAAACATCAGTATGTTAAATCTTCTCATGTTGGTGATATTTTATTAACGATTTAAAAATTAGTGTAAAAATATATCTTTTTATTTATATGGCAAACTAAAAATATCTTAAACATACAAAATAATGATTAAATGGCAGATTTTGATGAGTTAAAGGTTTTTGCTAATGATCAGCAGTCTAGCAGGTGTCTCATCGCTATCAGCACAACACAAAACCATACATCGACCCATCTTATCCAAAACCTAAATGTAAGTCTAAAAAATCAACCCAATCTAGACAAACATCTGAAACACCCATTTTTGTTAGTAAACGGTATGTTTTGATGAGTGAACGGTTCACACTATCAGAACGACTCGCACTATTTGTACTATTGCATACTTTACTGATAACGGATAAAGTAGCCAATACCCTACTTCCGCAAGCACGTAATCAGGCAATTTATAGATCACACATACCACTTATCTTTCCAATCACACAAAACTTTGCTCCAAAGCCAAATGCGCAATGTAACACTAGTTACATCAAATCAGGGCATATCCACTACCTTTGCACCAAATATAAGCACGAATGGACGAAAGTAAAATCTGGAATCAATGGTCATTTGTCATAATGGCTTCACTCACTATGGGTTTAGCACCATTTTTCCCCGAGCCACATATCTTGGGCAAAATCAGGTGGATAGCGGGAGGCGCACATGGCATGTCACTCATGGATTGGGGAGATTTTTTCATGCACGGCATTCCTTGGATGTTATTCATTCGTCTAGCAGTACTGAAAGGTTGGCAAGCAGTACAAGCAGCCAAAGCAGAGTAGCCCGTTAATTGTAGCGTCCCCGCTAAGATTCTATATCACAAGGCTTCCAACCTGACTATATATACAATCTCCGTTTGTCAAAGTCTTACCTGACTTTGAGATAAATGTAAATGACAATAAGGGGCGTAGCCCTGACACCTTTATAAAAAGATAAATGACAATAAGGGGCGTAGCCCTGACATCTTTATAAAAGATAAATGTAAATGACAATAAGGGGCGTAGCCCTGACATCTTTATAAAAAGATAAATGTAAATGACAATAAGGGGCGTAGCCCTGACATCTTTATAAAAAGATAAATGTAAATGACAATAAGGGGCGTAGCCCTGATATCTTTATAAAAAGATAAATGAAAATGACAATAAGGGCGTAGCCTGTAGCCCTGACATCTTTATAAAATATAAAAGTAAATGACTGAAGTTTCGGAGTTTATAAATGGATTAATATCAACTAATTACATATTAAATAATCAAATAATAACTTACTTTATAATACTGATAATCAATACTTTAAAACAATTTACAAGGAGATTTAGAAATACGACGTAAACATATTGCTTTGGGAGGTGTAGTAATACCAAGGCTTACCTCATTGGGGAGCCTGTTCCGGTACGCGGAGCGATTTAGCGGAACTAGCGTTTTTTGTTTACTTTTTGGCAATGCAAAAAGAAGCGCGGCAGGCGACAATGCCAAACCTATAGTATAATCATTAGCCCCAAAGAGCACAATTGAATTTGATTCAAGGTTATGAGAGTAGTTGTTGTGCAAAATTTTCCCCGAAACTTTAGTAAATAACAATAAGGGTCGTAGCCCTGACATCTTTAATGATACTGCATTGTTTAAGGATTATTTTTGCATAGTGTAAAGTAATTGTAGGATTATTTAATTATCCTGTGTAGCTATTTTAGAACGACACTTCTTCCATCCTTACTAAGTACCAACCTGCTATCAACCCCATACCAACTCCATACCAACTCCATACCAACTCCGTATCAACTCCGTATATGCTCCGTACACGTTCCGTATGTACTCCCACCACATTCCCAGTGAGTTCCCACTGAGTTCCCACCGAGTTCCCACTAGTTCCCACTGAGTTCCCACTAGATCCCACTGATGCATCTTAGTATCGGTAAGTCAGCCTAATAGGTACATCCTATATAAAATCACTTTTTTTAGCATTTTATTTACTTTTTTTGGCAAATAAAGCTTTTTCCATTACTTTGCGTCAAGTTTTCCAATCAAACCTATTCACTTATGCAAAAGTATTTATTATCTTTTCTATTTTTTGCTTTTTCAACACTTGTTTTTGGACAGTTTAAAGTGGATGATTTCAAAGCCATGAAGTTTCGCAATATCGGACCAGCAGGTATGAGTGGCCGTATCACAGCGATAGATGTAGATTTGTCCAATCCCAATCGAATCTTCGCAGGTGCCGCTTCCGGTGGGGTATGGTTATCTGAAAATGGAGGCATCTCGTGGACACCTATCTTTGATGAGCAGTCATCTCTGGCTATCGGTGCTATCAAAATCAATCAAAAAAATCCTTCAGAGATTTGGGTAGGTACTGGTGAAGGCAACCCACGCAACTCTCTAAATACAGGCAATGGCATCTATAAATCTCTAGATGGTGGTAAATCATGGCAAAAAATGGGACTGGAAAACACCAAGACCATACACCGTATCATCATCCATAGAGATAATCCAGATATTGTTTATGTGGCTTCCCTAGGCTCACCATGGGGCCCAAATGTAGATCGTGGCGTATTCAAAACCATAGATGGTGGCAAAACTTGGCGCAAAATACTTTATGTCAATGATTTAACTGGCGCAGCAGACATGATCACTGACCCAAACAATCCCAATAAACTCATCGTAGCGATGTGGGAACACAAAAGAGATCCTTGGTTTTTCAACTCTGGTGGGAAAGGCTCAGGATTGCACATCACCTATGATGCTGGCGACACTTGGAAAAAACTAAGTGATGAAGATGGATTGCCAAAAGGTGACCTCGGTAGGTGTGGACTAGCCTTTGCGAAGAACAAACCCAATATCATCTATGCACTCGTGGAAGCTAAAGAAAACGGCTTGTACAAGTCTATAGATGGTGGCAAAAAATGGTCTTTGGTCTCAACTAAAAATATAGGTGACCGACCGTTTTACTACGCAGAACTATACGTTGATCCACTAAACGAAAACAGGATTTACAATGTTTACACCTATATATCCATGAGTGAAGATGGTGGCAAGACCTTCCGTGAGATAGCCAATTATGGCAATGATGTACATCCTGATCATCACGCCTTTTGGATACACCCTACTGATCCTCAATACATTATTGATGGCAATGATGGTGGCTTAACAATCTCACGCGATGGTGGTGTCAATTGGTATTTTGCGGGCAACATACCAGTAGGACAGTTCTACCATGTCAATGTCGATAATGACTTTCCTTACAATGTATATGGTGGAATGCAAGACAATGGCTCTTGGGTAGGACCATCAGCTGTACTCAAACGAGGTGGCATACGCAATCATGATTTTCAGGAATTATATTTTGGAGATGGATTTGATGTGGTACCTTACAGAAAAGATAGTCGATATGGATACGCCATGTCACAAGGTGGTAATGTAGGATTTTATGACAGAGAGACAGGTAAAACACGCTTTGTCAAACCCAATCACCCAAACCCTTCCGTAGAGTTAAGATACAATTGGAATGCTGCTATAGCGCAAGATCCTTTTTCAGACTGTGGTGTATATTTTGGTAGCCAATTTTTACACTACTCAAATGATTGTGGTGAGAGTTGGCGCATATTGTCTCCTGACCTTACCACCAATGATACAACCAAACAAAACGCAGATAAAAGTGGAGGGCTCACTATGGATGCCACCAATGCAGAAAATCACACTACCATAATTGCCATTGCACCAAGCCCAATCAATAAAAATGTCGTTTGGGTAGGTACTGATGATGGCAATATTCAGCTCACTCAGGATGGTGGCAAAACTTGGACAAATCACCATAAAGCATTAAAAGGACTTCCTATAGCTAGTTGGATACCACAGATTCATGTCTCTGAACATAACGAAGGCGAAGCTTGGGTTGTGGCTAACAATTACCGCAGAAATGATTACAGCGCCTACACTTATCATACCACAGATTTTGGCAAGACTTGGACAAGGATAGCAGATGACACCCAAATTAAAGGTTTTGTACTCTGTATTGTTCAAGATCACAAACAGCCCAATCTATTGTTTTTGGGTACGGATGTAGGCTTGTATGTTTCGTTTGACAAAGGTAAAAAGTGGCATCATTGGAATAAAGAATTTCCACAAGTACAAGTCAATGATATGAAGATACATAAAGTAGAAGACGAGTTGGTTTTAGGTACTTTTGGTCGCGCATTTTGGATTCTAGATGATATCAACCCATTGCGCGAGTTAGCAGCAAAAGGCGAAACTATCTTAAATAATGAATTTGATGTATTGGAAAGTACCCATGGCTATTTAGTGAGTTACAAGTCGTATGATGGGTAAGATTTGCAGGACAAAGCGAGTTCAAAGGTGACAATAGGGGTTATGACCGAATTTTATTGAACGTGTGGAAAAAGCCTTCGATAGAAAAAACAAAAAAAGACGATGACAAAGGTCCTAAAGCTACTATCAAAATATATGATGCAGATGGAAAAATGGTCAGAACCATACAAAGGAAAGTGGAAGATGGCTTGAACAAGTTTGCATGGGGATTAGAAACCGATGGTATGAGATTCTTTTCACGCACTGAAGTAAAAGAAGACGACGATCTTCCTGGTGGATATAATGTATTGCCTGGCAAATATAAAGCCGTCATTGCACTAGATAAATATAAAGACTCTACAGAAGTGTGGGTGAAAGCAGACCCAAGAACACCTATGACCTTGGACGATAGGAATGGTATTAAAAAAGCCTTGGATGATCACGCAATTTTAATCAAGGATGCCAAAAGCGCATTCGATCAATTACTCGAAGCAAAAAAATCTATCAGCATTGTTGAAAAATTACTTGAACACCAATCAGATACCATCAAAAAGTCATACAAAGAAAAGCATAAAATATTGAATGGTCAATTAGATAGTTTGATCAATAAGTTTGTGGGCCCTGAAAATGTAAAAGGAATCCAACGAAATCCCGATCAACTTAATAGTTTACTATTCGGAGCTTCCAATTATATCAGGTCGTCCTGGACAGCACCACAGGAAAATGCAATGCTTGCCGTACAAAAAGCAAAAGTAAATACCAATCTGGTCATAAATGAAGTAAATAGTTTTATAAGTACTGAATGGAAAACTTATCAAATGGACGCAAAAACATTGGAAATAAAAATTTTTAAAGAATGATTCGATCAAATAAAGTGAATGTTAAATGTTGGTTTATTTATATAGCTGTTATATTTTTGAGCAGTTGTCTAAATGAAGAAAAAAACGAAGTTACCGATCCATGTACCTACGATATCGGCCAACAACAGCTTACCGTAATAAGCAAAAGTGCCTTTCCATACACAAGTATTAAAAATGTAACTTTCATCGATTCTTTGGGTATCAAAAAAGTCTTTGTTGTAAAATTCACTGAATCATCAATTCAACTGACTAATTCGATCACTATAAAAGATACGGTATTGAATAACGTACCTTATGCCGCAGGAAAGATTACCAACTGCATGTTGAGTCAGTCTTGGAGCTACACATTGACCGAGATTGGAGGGGCGCTGATACTAGTAGCAAAGATATATAATGACTTTGACACATCATTGCCCAATAAAAAAGTAGTAGATGAAATCGAAATTCAAATCACCGACAATGGAAGACTAGATGGAGTGTTACCTTATTTTAATACACGCATAGATACTCGCGAATCTAAAGATGGTTTTGCAGACAAAATAGACACTACAGACGAATTGACCATATATGATAAAACGTTTAAGAGCGTGATATTTAATGTATTCACTTCTACACAGCGCCATAAAACATACTATAATAAAAACGAAGGGATTGTGGCATTTACAGAAGCTAACGGACGCAAATGGAGATTTGATAGTATGCAGTAATAATGTCAACAAATCCCTAAAATCAATCTTAAAACACTTAAAAACTTAAATCTAAATATCAAAAATGAGTAATAAAATCATCATTGTAGGTGCTGGCTTGTGTGGCACATTATTGGCATTAAGATTAGCACAAAAAGGATACCAAGTAGTCATGTATGAAAGACGATCTGATATGCGTAAATCCAATGTCGGGGCAGGCAGGTCTATAAATCTGGCATTATCAGATAGAGGTTTAAAAGGATTGGCTTTGGTAGGTATTGAAGATAAAATCTTACCATTGGTTATACCTATGCACGGGAGAATGATCCATCCCCTAAATACCAACACCAGTTTTGTAAATTATAGTGGCAGAAAAGGCGAGTGGATAAATTCGGTATCAAGAGGTGGTTTAAATAAAGTGCTGTTAGAATCCGCTGAAGCTACTGGAAAAGTGACTATCCATTTTGATACTGAATGTGAAGATGTCGATCTCGTGAAAGGCCACATTTCTCTCACCAATGTAAAAACGGGTAATAAAACAAATGATTATGGTGATGTAATTTTTGGAACAGACGGCGCTGGCTCCGCCATAAGAAATGCAATATTGAACCAATCCGCAAAATATAGATTTGATTTTTCGCAAATATATCTCTCTACTGCATACAAAGAGTTAGAAATTCCAGCAGCGTCAGACGGAGGGTATAGATTAGAAAAAAATGCCCTGCATATATGGCCTAGGAATGGCTTCATGATGATTGCACTTCCAAATTTAGATGCGAGTTTTACTGTGACCTTATTTTTACCTTTCAAAGGCGAAACTAGTTTTGAAATGCTAAATACAGATGAAGAGATCATGGCATTTTTTGAGAATAATTTCCCAACCGCTTATACGCAGATGCCACATCTTTTAGAAGATTTCAGATCAAATCCCACAAGTGCGTTGGGTACTGTAAAATGTTATCCATGGCAAATAAATGACAAATTCTTGCTGATGGGAGATGCCGCACACGCAGTAGTCCCTTTTTATGGTCAAGGCATGAATGCATCGTTTGAAGATGTAGTAGTATTAGACGAATTAATAGACAAATATGAAGGTAATTGGCCTCAAATTTTATCCATTTTCCAGCAAATAAGAAAAAGTGATGCAGATGCCATAGCTGACCTAGCTGTTGAAAATGAGATAGAAATGCGCTCATCTACTGCTGATCCTGTTTTTCTTTTAAAACGCAAAATGGAACTCCATCTTGAACAAAAATATCCAGATTATTTTAGTAAATATAGCATGGTAACATTTAGAGAAGATCTATCCTACAGCTTTGCTATGGAAAGAGGTAGAGCACAAGATCGTATCCTGATGGAATATGCGAGCGAAATAATGGACTTTTCATTATTTGATGAATATGAAGCGTTAAAGAGAATAAACAACCTAACTTAATTGGTTACTATGAGATATCTTGATCCTAAGAATGACCTAACATTTAAAAAAATATTTGGACATCATCCAGATTTGATGATAAGTTTGTTGAATGCTTTGATGCCATTTGATGATGACAGTAAAATAGAAAACTTAGAATATTTATCATCTGAGTTAACACCCAATAGTCCCGACCTAAAAAATACAATTGTCGATGTAAAATGTAAGGATAGCAAGGGTAGATATTTTATTATTGAGATCCAATTAATTTGGACAGAGCAATTTACGTCCAGAGTACTCTTCAATACATCCAAAACATACATCATGCAAATGGCTCGGGGCAGTAGCTATGACGAACTCTCTACCGTATATTCTATAAATATCATAAATGACCATTTTACAGCACGTGATGAAAGCGAATATTATCATTATTATACAATAAATCAAATAAATAAGCCCGATAGGAAACTTATTGGGATGGAATTTTTGTTTATAGAAATACCAAAATTTAAGGCAAATAGCTTTTCTCAGAGGAAATTGCAGTACCTTTGGCTTAAGTTTTTATCAGAAATAGAAAATAATTGTAATATGATACCTCAGAATTATTGAAGTCCCAGAAATCGCTAAAGCTATTGGTTTGTTAGAGAGAGTAGTTATACCAAGGAAAGAATTATTAGCTTATGACAAATACATGGATGCAATCAGAACACAAAAATTATTGATGAAAGATTCATTAAGAGAAGGCATGGAAAAAGGCATGAAAAAGGGATGGAGAAAGGGATGGAGAAAGGGATGGAGAAAGGGATGGAAAAAGGGATGGAGAAAGGGCAATATTTAAAATCAATTGAAATAGCAAAAAAGCTTAAACTAGTGGGAAAATTTAGCATCCAAGAGATAGCTGAAATCACTGGATTGTCTGAAGATGAGATAATAAATTTATAATTGTTTATTTAATTTATCAAAATATGGCTGTACCAAGACCATTTAACCTCCAGAAATGGATAGACGAAAATCGCCACGAACTCAAACCTCCAGTTGGAAATCGTAACCTTTATAAAGATGCAGGCGATTATATTGTCATGATAGTAGCGGGACCCAATGCGCGCAAGGATTATCATTATAATGAAACTGAAGAACTCTTCTACCAGCTAGAAGGAGATATCAATGTTCGCATACAGGAAGATGGTCAAGCTGTAGATATACCTATAAAGGAGGGCGAAATGTTTCTCTTACCAGCCAGAATCCCTCACTCACCCATGCGATCAGAAGGTTCTATTGGTTTAGTTATTGAATTAAAAAGAACTGGCCAAGAGCGAGATGGTCTTTTATGGTTTTGTGACAAATGCAACAGTAAATTGCACGAATCTTATTTCCATTTAGAAAATATCGAAAAGGACTTTTTGCCAAGATTCCGACATTTCTATGGGTCTGATGAATTGAGAAAATGCCCTACTTGCGGCACAATGATGGAAGCTGACGTTCGGTTTGTGGAATAATAAGCGCTAATGTCAAAAAAAATATACTTTGCTTCAGATTTTCATCTAGGTGTAGATGCTTTAGAAACTTCGCTAGAGCGAGAAAAAAAAATAGTCAGATGGCTTGATGAATGCCAATCAGACATGGGTGAGTTGTATTTAGTTGGCGATGTATTTGACCATTGGTATGAATACAAAAAAGTAGTTCCTAAAGGTTTTTTTAGGCTTTTCGGAAAGTTGGCTGAGCTTAGAGATGCAGGCATTCCAGTTTACTTTTTTACAGGCAACCATGATATGTGGATGTTTCGATATTTTGAAGAAGCCTTTGGCATACCTATATATCGATCACCAATCATTAAGATCATTGGAAATTCAAAATTTTTCATCGGTCATGGAGATGGCTTAGGCCCAGGAGATCACGGCTACAAATTCATCAAATCTATATTTAATAACAAGATTTGTCAATGGATGTTCGGTTGGTTACATCCTGATATGGGGCTCTCACTTATGAAGTTTTTTAGTGTCAAAAGTAGGCAATACACGGGAGATGAAGAGCCATTTTCCAATCCTGACAAAGAGTGGTTAGTCCAATTTGCAGAATCAAATCAAAAGAAACAAAATATAGATTATTATATCTTCGGTCACAGGCACCTACCTATAGACTATACACTTTCTAACGGCACGAGTAAATATATTAATCTAGGTGAGTGGATGTACGCTGCTTCTTACGGAGTCTGGGACGGAACTACTTTTGAATTAAAATTTTACGACTCTAAAATGACAAAAATCTATGGCAACTAATCTTACTTTCCCGCATATAGCTATTTTTGTCTCGAATATGAAGTCCATATTATTCGGTTTGTTCATATCACTTTTGACCAATTGTACAACAGCTCAAGATATAAAATCACCTTCCGATATTAAAAAGTCATTCGATCTAGTGGTAAAAGTACGAATTGGTGATGTGGACAATTTAGGAAGAATATACATTGTGGACGACAAAAATAAATTCATAAACTATAAGCCAGATCTAAAGGAACAATATCGATACGCAAATACCAAAAGTGGATTAATTTCGACTATTGATGTAACTAACCCATTAAATATCATAGCATTTTATGATGATTTTAACCAAGTAAAAATTTTTGACAATACACTTACGATCATCAATGAAGTCAATCTATCTGATAAATTTGTGGATATATCGGCCTGTGGTATGAGCAATGACGGACAACTTTGGATTTACGACCCTTCACAATTTAAACTATTGAAAATCAATGAAAACGGTCAAGTGATTTTAGAGTCTTCCAATGTGAATGACTTTGGTATGTCTGATGTCAATATTAGTATTATCAAAGAAAAATCAAATGTGGTAATCCTTATGGATAAATCTAAAGGTTTTATTTCTTTGACAATTTTGGACAGTATCTATTCCATTTTAAAGAATCAGACATACTATCAGTACAGTTTGATGGTAACCAAGTAATCTATTTCACACCATCTGGTTTAAAAACCTATACCATAGCCACCAAAGAATGTAAACCCGTAGAACTACCTTTTGAAATACAAAAGACTGGATTGAAATTTGTCCTTTACCAAGCCAATAATTATTATGAGTTCAATCATAATGGACTGAACCTATTAAAATAATTATTATTACTCATCAATTCATCAAACTATCTTTTACCTTTGTTGTTTCCAAAGGTAGAGATAAAGAGTATGAATTATAATATATCAGCTTTATTACAAAAAGCATTGCGGCTTGAATTTTTAAGCGCTGAAGAAGGTTTATTTTTATTTGAAAATGCGCCTACAACTCAATTGATGTATGTGGGCAATGCTATCAAAAAGCTTCATGTACCACATCAAAAAGTAACATGGATCATTGACCGCAATTCTAATACGACCAATGTTTGTATAGCCAATTGTAAATTTTGCAATTTTTATAGACGACCTGGACATGATGAGTCTTATGTAACTACAATCGAAGAATATAAACAAAAAATAGACGAGACTTTTGCGTTAGGTGGTGAGCAATTATTGTTGCAAGGTGGCCACCATCCTGATTTAGGTTTAAATTATTATGTTGAATTATTTAAAGAACTCAAAAACCTTTATCCAAATCTTAAATTACATGCGTTAGGGCCTCCAGAGATAGCATACATCACCAAACTGGAGCAGTCAACACATATCGAAGTGCTCCAAGCACTCAAAAGATGCTGGGTTGGACTCACTGCCGGTGCTGGTGCTGAGATTTTGGATGATCGGGTACGAAGACTCATATCTAAAGGCAAATGTGGTGGTCAAGAATGGCTAGATGTAATGCGAGCAGCACACCAATTGGACATTACTACATCGGCAACCATGATGTTTGGTCATATTGAGACTAATATGGAACGCATGGAGCATTTTGTTGCCCTACGTCAAGTACAAAGTGAAAAACCAACTAATGCAAAAGGATTTTAGCTTTCATCCCATGGCCTTTTATGGATGAAGATACCATCTTAAAAAATCAAACGCGCTCTGCAATCAATGTACTGGAGACGAATACGTACGTATGATAGCTATGAGTCGTATTATGTTGCCCAATATAGTCAATATTCAGGCTTCTTGGTTGACGGTAGGTAAGGCAACTGCTCAGTTATGCTCTCCATGCCGGAGCAAATGATTTCGGAAGTATCATGATAGAAGAAAATGTAGTGTCGGCGGCCGGGGCAGCTTTTAGATTCACCTCTGATGGCATCCAGAAAGCTATCAAGTGATGCAGGCTTCAGTACCCTAACTTCGTAATCAACAATATGAATATAGAGACCTACCTTCCAATATGAAACAACAAGTGTTAGATGTAGAAAAGATGTTAGTAGATTAGAGAATTTAGATTGTAATTCGTAACCTTTACATCTAATTTCATAATTGTGCAATTACCTATAAGAATGAGTTAACAAGGCCACTTAGGAATAGTAAAACATATACCTAAAGCTCATTTGCTGCCATAGCTGCACCGACTATCCCAGCATCGTTTAGCAAAGACGCTATATCTACCTTTACAGGGACATTTAAGTACTGTTTGTATAAATCGAAGTGCTTGCTATACCGCCGCCAATCAGTATTAGGTCTGGACTCAGTATTAAATTCAAATGATTCAAATATACATCCAATTCTTTAGCCATTTTTTCCAACTAAGATGATGAAATTCTCGTGCATAATTCGATGCATACTTTTCAAAAACTGATTTTTATATTTCAAATGACCAAATTCTGTATTGCCCAACAATTGACCATTATAAAATAGTGCAGAGCCTATCCCAGTACCTAGTGTAATGAAGATTACCAACCCTTGAACATCTTTCCCTTACCATCAGTCATCTCAGCAATCCCTGCTGCATCTGCATCATTTACCACTTTAACATCAATCCTAATGCAGCACTGAATTCAGCATCAATATTATAATTAATAAATTCCGCATCGATATTACTAGCTGTCAAGGAAATCCCATTTTTATCACCGATGGAAAACCGATACCAATTTTTTTTCCTTGCCAACCAAAGTTATCCACACAGGCCTTCAGGCATTCGATGATGGCCGCAGGATTAGCCGGTTCGGGTGTTTTGATTTTAAATTTTTCAGCAACCAACGCTCCAGTAGATAGGTTGACCACGTTAGATTTGATACCTGTACCGCCTACATCTATACCAGGATTTCCATGACTTATCCGTTTACTTTTATTTATTAATTTTTATACTTACAATCTTAACATCTTGAAGGGGCCTATCTCTTTGTCCGTGGGTTGCCCTGCTATGGCATCAATGATATCTAATCCTTTGATCACTTGGCCAAATACTGTATATTCCATATCCAATTGTGGCGCTCCGCCATGCTGAATCAAAGTTTCTCTATCTTTTGTTGAATATTTTTGTTTTTTTTGCAATTCATAATTTTCTAATTGCTCAATTGTTGCAGGTTTTCCTTGGACGATGTAAAATTGTGATCCAGAAGATTCCTTTTAGGATTTACTTGATCCGACATTCTTGCAGCTGCTAAAGCGCCTTTTACGTGTACCAAAGTATCCTTAATCTCGGCTTTAATCTTATATAAGCTGGGCCTCCTCACTCCCTAATTCTTTTCCAGAATGGGCAGTTTTTGATTCTGGATCTCCTGTTTGAGCCATAAATCCCTTAATTACCTATGAAAAAGTATCCCATTATAAAACCTTCTTCCACCAATTTTAAAAAATTATCTCTATGAAGTGGTGTATCATCGTATAATATAGCAGTCATATTTCCTTCGGTAGTTTGAATCTCTACCATACAATGATGTGGTGGCTCTATGATTATTTCCTTCTTTAATGATACACTTTTACCATTATTGGTGGCATTAAGTGTAACCAAATATTTTCCCGAAAGTATGTACTTATGTGTAGGATTCAATTCTTCGAATATGGCCATCACCAAAATCCCAAAAGTAAGACAATGCTTTTATTGATTGATTATCAAAAGATACCGTGGCAGGAGCTGATTTCTCTTTTGGATAATATCAAAAATTACTTTTGGCGATTGGCAAGAGCGAAAAGAGCAATAGAAGCCAAAATAACAATATCTCATCTATGATTTTATGGTATTTATCTTTTAATATACTTTCATTTTGACATCCTTTAAGATCTGTCTCTACTGTCTTTTTTCCACTTTTAGCTATTTTGTCTATCACATCTTGGCCACTTACCACTTCACCAAAGAGGTATAATCGCCATCTAACATAGGTGTGCCACCTACTTTTTATACTTTTCTCTTTGAGCTGGTGAATACTTAAAACCTTTGTTTTCCATGGCATCAAGTTCGTGATCTGTAACAGGTTTGCCATGAACTATATAAAATTGTGATCCAGAAGATTCCTTCTTGGGATTTACCGCATCGCCTTGCCTAGCCGCAGAAAGCATCCCCAAAATGCGGAGTACCTATCTCTGCTGGAATAGTGTAACCCGGCCGCCACTTCCTAATGGCGCCAGATGCTTCAACACCCTTAGATTGCGGATCACCACCTTGTATCATAAATCCATCTATTACTCTATGGAATAGCAGATCATTGTAAAACCTTCATTAGCCAGCTTTTAAAATTTGCTTTATGCAGCGGCGCAAAGGTTTAATAAATGTATCTCCATTTTGACAAATTCAGTTTCGATTGTAGCATAGTCATATGATCTTTTCAAGATACAAAAGGACAATTATAAGTAAGTATAAAAGGCTATTCTCATTTTTAACCATTTTTTTAATTTCAATTAAATGAAAAAGATGTCACTTCATTATATTTTTAAAATAATCAATCACTCTAGTCACTAAAAAGCTTCCCTGCTCTACACCACCTTTAGGCTAAATGATTTTACTTCCTTCCAATGAGGCCAACCATCTTGATCTCGACCTTCAAACTCAAAATAACCTTCACTTTCCAAAAGGGTACAAACAGCAACATCCATTAAATCGCGTTTTTCTTCTTTAGTAAATTTAGTCTTGGTATCCTTCTAACTCTTGCACCTATTAGAAATAAAACGGTCTGCAAATCAGGTAATGCATCTTTTTTCATGGCATCCTTTACAATGTGTTTAACTTTGAGCCATTCAAAATCCGTTCCCATGCTTTATAAACATTTTTTTTATCAAACTGCGGACAAATATAGGGACTTAATTTTTAAAAGACAAAAAGGATGGTAGTTTAAATGTCGTGCTGTAGTAATTTACTTTCTTGCTCTAAAACTCAAAAGGCGACTGAAACTTTTTTCAGACGCCTTTCAAAATCATTAAAGCCAATTATTCTTACTAAAGATGAAGAGTCATCCTTGGTGATTCTATATTTTCATTACTTGTCGAGTAAATATTTTTAATTATGATACAAAAATATCCCATTTAAATATATCGGATAGGACTCTTTTCATACAAAATGTTATGCTCAAACACTTTCATATTCACAACACTGATATTAAAATATTTATACGTAATTCTATACTATTACTCAAATGAATTATATTCTGTAAGAAGTTTTGAAAATATATTTAAATGACTGGAATAACTAAAGGACTTTTGTAATATCTTCTTATCATCCTAATGAACAAAAAAAATTGGCGTGCGCAAATTGGGTAGATTTGAATTAACTGCGTTAATGCAAACACTTTTGATCGAATCCGAAAAAATGGCATAGAAATATTTTTTAATATCACTTGTTAAAAGGGTATTTTAAGTTGCCACAAATCATATTTTATTTAAAATTATAGTATTCCAAATATATCTCACATCTTTGCATCGGTTATGGTGGATTTTTTCTATAGAAAATCCTTAAAAGGAATCGGTGCAAGTCAGGCTTTCTCTCGTAACTGTAAGTTTCATTCAATAGTGATCAAATAATGCCACGTCTCCAGGATGGGAAGGCTCAATCACCGAAAACAGGTCAGAAGACCTGCCTGAATCATCATATTTGTATTGTGACTTTCGGGCGAAAAGTCGGGCATTAATTCTAGAGAAACAAACAGCATTATAAATAGTTTGTACGTGTTCATCCCAGCATTTGAAGTCCTTTTTGTCCCGAGCAAAAATAAGTTTTGTGGACAATCACTTCAAGTTAGTTTTATCATTTTTAAAATATTGTTATGTGCATCTTTAATTAATGGCCAAGAAACAACAATAGATTCTATTGTGATCTCAGATACTAAACCTTTTTTATCTATCAACTTCAAAATCCTGATTACAAAAAACAACGATACTTTTCGATAACAACCCGGGACTTTTTACAAAAATTACAAGCGGACGGCTTCAACTCAGAAGAACACCTTGGAGGTTTAATGACATTTCTCCATCGAGGTTTGGGACAATAGGCATTTACCAGTATTGTGGCATGGTGTCAATCACAAAGTATCGTTAATGGCAGTTACGACTTAGGTTTGATTCCCATAGGATTGATGGATGAAGTGATTTTTATACCGTCGGAAGTCCTACTCTTCAGGGCAATAATGGTTTTGCAGGCGCTCAGGGTATTCAAAACGGTAGTATTTACAAGCCGAGTAGTTTAAAAACCTACAATCAACTTTCTACCTTCAAAATTATACTGTTGGGCTTAAAGTGGACAACAACACAATAAATGGTCATCAAATGTAGGATTGGAAATAGGAAAGATCAAACTATATTTTCTTATGTTTACAATCAGAAAACTGAAACTAGAAACGCTTCAGATTTTAATAAATCAATTTGGTATTCAACCTTGACTATTTCCATAAACCAACATCCATTACGAGCTTTAATGTATGGTGGCGTCTTCGAATCGACTTATTCCAGTGAGTGTCACTTCCGCACTAACTCACCAAAGTCAAGAAGATAAAAATTTACGAACTCAGATTTCTCATCAACTTTTTGGCAAAAAACACAGGTTAAAATCATCTATAGGTTACCTCCAAGAAAAGTTGAATTTTAAGACAACAGGCATAGATTCAGAGCTAAAGTAAATGTATTTATAGCTCCAATAGAATGGTCAGAAATCAAAAATAAATCTTATTTACTGACCTTGACACATAGGAGTGACGTTGCATCACCAAATTTTTATATTAAATCAAAAAGTAGATCTACAACTCAACTGAGTATGGCTAAAAAATTAAACTGGACAAATAAAATTATTTCTGACATGTCTTTGCGACAAGACGTAGTGGATAGACAATGGATGCCCATATCTTTGACCATACAAAGTATTTATAAAAATATAGGTTTGATTTTCTCTAAAAATTACAATTTACCTGGATTCAATGACTTATATTGGCCATTAGGTGGTAATTCATTGTTAAAAACTGAAAAATCAATTCAAGCTGAGTTAAAAACCAAAGTTTCATTGAATAAGTGGTACCTTAATCTTGCATCTTATGGTCAGATCGTAGATGATTGGATTCAATGGGTGCATCAGGCCTCTGGCATTTGGAAACCAACAAATCAAGAAAAAAGTATTTAGTCGTGGTATGGAAATAAAAGCTGAAACATCCTTTGTTTGGAAAACCATTCATTGGAAACCTACCTTTTTATATGCCTTTAATAAAACAACATCATTGGAACATTATTTCGATCCAACATTGATAGGAAAACAACTGATATACATGGATCAGGACAGGCACGATTAGTCATTTGATGGTACAAAAGTTACTCAAGATATCTTTGGCAAAGAAAATAATGGCAATTCACTTGGTAATATAACACAATCTATGATAAAATGGATAAATACTTCATAGCTGTCAATAATGCTGATAAAATACAAATAGTCAGTACAAAGATTTCAAAAAATGTCAGTGACATTCCGAACATTCCATTGCCCCGATATTTTGCACTTCAGGCAATAAGCTTTACTTAACTTCTTGGTCCAAAAGATTTTCAAATGGAGACATCATTCAAATAGATTAGTAAATTTGAAAGTGCTTTCGACAATCCCTATCAAAGGCCTTGCCGAAAAGAGTTTAAGCTAAAAAATGATTTAATTTACATTACGGTTTCTTCGAATCCATTCGACATATTCCCAAGATCTGTATTGGTTTTGATACAAAGTCTAATACATTTATTAACTCTAATCACGGTAGGAGATAATCCAAACGATATTGTAGGAGACAAAAACGGAGATATTTGGGTCTTATGCAGTGGATTTAATGTTTGGACCAATCCTTCATTAAATACATCTGGTTCCTCATAAAATCCAAAATGGATAATCTGTGCAAAACCTACACACTCCCAAATGGTGCTAAGGTTTTATCAATAAAAACGGTGAAAAATTATACTATCTTGTAGATGGCAAAGCAATGCAACGCAATATTGAAGGTGTAGAAAAAAGCTTTGCAGATGGAAATTTTTACTCCATTGTTTAATAAAAGTACCAACGAATTATTTCTGAGTGATGCCTTGGATTTTCAAAAACAGGAATTGTTATAATCATAAGGAAGATTTAACTTCAAGGTTAGAACTTTCAGCTGGAATTATACGTAGATTTTTATTTCAATGAATAGCAATATCTGTTGCAACAAACGCTTATTTAATCCGTTATAATAAAGACTCTGTAGCCTTTACTGAGTCTTTATTTTTTAGATAATGTGATTAGTTGTGGAAATAGATAAAGTCATAAAACAGTCGAAGTTTGTAGATAAGTATCAAAAGCAATGATAAATTTGTTTTCACTTCCAATTTTTTTAGAGATACACATCTTGCTATATTTAATAAACACCATATCCAAGGTCAACATTTCAATATATTGCGCATCCTAAATGGTAAACATCTCAACCAGTTTCTCCGGGATATATCAAAGTAATGTTGGACAAAGGAAGAGACTTAACAAGACTTATTGACAAATTAGTCGTTTTAAGGTTGGGTAAATCGCAATGTTTGCCTGAAAATAAACGCCGAGATGAATAGTACATTACTATCAATGGACTGAAAGCCGTGATATTATATCCAGAAGTACAAAAAAGGATCAAAATTAAGTGTCTTTCAGATGAAAATATCAGTTTCTTAGCGATTTACTGGACAAAATGAGAGGTTAGTTAAAAACCAAAAAACGCTTGAGCTTTATTCTTACAGTATATCTAACCTTCAAAATTAAAAGAAATGGTGAATATTTGAGATACCACATTTTCTAAAAACTCTAGCTTCATTTTGTGCTCGGTCATATATCAAGAATATTACCCAGACTATCAAAACTTAATCTCAGGGAGAATATAAAATATGGATAAAACATTTGCATACCGCACCTACTTCATACTGAAAATCATGCGGCGCTATTTTAATCAAAGTTTTCGGGATTTTGAGTTGGACTGTACATCATAACTATATTTAAGTCCTGCCACTACAAACATTCTTTTATCTTTGTAAGGTTCAGACTTAAATCTAATATGAAAGGCAACTCAAAAACACAGATTCTATTTTCCTTTCTACCACTTTAGAATCGCTGACAGATGTAAATTCAAAACCTCTTTGAGCAAAGAAAATCCCGGTAAAAATCTAAAATCAAAACATTCGCCCAATTTTAGATTGGTTATCATGTGCATATTTACTCCGACTTCACTTTTGCCTTCAATCACTTTGATACTATCATTGTTAATAAAATCCTGATTGATGGGGTTTATAGCCCGAACTATTAAAACCAACATTGATACCAAAATAATAGGACTTTCTGTTAAAATCTCTAAAATTATGATTGTCTCTTCCAATGAATTGTGCCAACAATCAATATCGAAAAAAGTAAACCAATTAAACTAAAACCTATTTTTTGCAATGTAAATGCAACATATTCCAGCGCTTAAAACTTTATAATCTGCTTGAGTAAAACCCAAACCCTTCAATATATCGGTAAAATCCTTGTAATCAGGAAAGGCTTGTACCGATTCGTAAAGATATTTGTATGCCTTCTCGTCTTTGGATCTTATCTTACCTATAACGGGCAGAAAATGTTTTTAAGTATAAATTAAACAACTGTTTTAATGGAAAATGCCTTGGTTTCGAAAATTCTAACACCATGATAGTCCCTCTGGCTTAAGTACACGATACATTTCTGGCTGACCCCTTTCTCAAATTTTCAAATTACGTACCCCAAAAGCTGCCATCACTGCATCAAAAGTATTGGTTTCAAAACGTAAATTTTCGCTGTCACCTTGCTCTAAAGAAATGACATCATTCAATCCTTTTTCAATATTTTCATCGCAATTTTTATATATTGGCTGATATATCTAGAGGCCTATGATCTGTTTAGGCCGAATGACTTCGGCTGCTTCAATAGCTAAATCCGCGGTACCTGTTGCAATATCAATATAAAGAAGGTGGTGATTCTTTTTTAATAAATTAATCGCTTTTTCGCCACAACACATCAATTCCTAAAGTACCCGATTGAGATTGTCATAGTAAGGTGCAATCTTATCAAACATCTTCGTTACTTGACCTTTTTAGAAACATCAGCTTCCAGAAATGTGGCGTAAACCTGAAGTTTTTTGAGCATGGGCATTGAAAAATAATGAGATTAACATTATACAAAGTATATAACTGTATTTTTAGTTAAATGTTGTTTAAATACTTAATATATATTTTTCTAGACTTTTACTCAATGCATTGCAACATACCATCAATGCGGGTGGGTGCATTTTCAATTTGTCTATATGCTTGTGTTTCACTAACTGGAAACTTAAAGCCTTCTGGAAATGATTGTATACGTGCCGCTTCTCTTGGGTGTAAATCGTCTATAAATTTCTTTTTCAGAATTAACTAATAAAACTGGATCTCTTGAGTTTAAACTTGTTTTAGCCAAATGAGAGGTAATTGTCAAACACTGTTTATTAAGGTCTTGATATAGACCCTCTTTTCATATTAGTTTTAGCATTTTTCATTCCTATAACAGCTTTTCAGAAAAATAATACTTTTCGTCATCAATTTCCAATTTATCGGAAAATAACTGAACTCAGGGGGACTAATCTTTTCTTATTAAATAAAGATAATTCAGAATGTGTGTCTTCTGGAAATTAAAAATTATGTTTTATATCATTTTCTAATTCCAATAATGAATAATCGCTCTCTTTTTTGGGGAATACAAAATTTGAAGCAAGTAAAAGTTTGTATTTAACGTTATATCAACTGACTTGAATTCAAACTATTTTTAAGTATTTCTCTCCTTTTTGCAATATCATTAATCCTTTTGCATTCTCTGCAATGAAGTATTTGGGTTGTTTTGTTTTAAAATTTTTCATAATTCTTTATATAAATTTGCTCTATCGTCATTCGTGTCTTTGTTAGGGTTTACTGTACTAAAGGCTGACACGGAAAACCACCAACTAAAAGGTCAAAATCTTCTAATTTATTTATATCTACATTTTTTTATATCGTCAGATGTTGCTGGATGCTCCAAGTTTGCATTATATGTTTCAACTGCATATTTGTCAAAATCTAAAAGCATAATTAATATCAAAAGGAAGTTCAGGATAGTTTTGATTTAAAATTAAAGTTTCCTATAATTCCTAAATCAGAACCTCCACAACCACAAAAAAAACGATGCAACTTTTATTTTCTCTTTCATACTAATATTGTTTGTCTATGCTTTGTAGCGAACCGAATCCCATTCTGTATAAAGTTGGTAAAACTGTAATTATTCCATTTTCATTTTTATCAAATGGGTCATTTATTTTTCTTACTATTGTTGCGCTAGGCGTAAAATATACTCTGTAAATATTGTAAGCGGTTCTATATTGTTTAGCAGCTATCCATTCTTTTCTTGTAAGATTAATAGTGTCTATCCAAGTTGTGTCTCTTGTAAATCAGGTTCAGTTATTCTTTTGTTGATTTTGCTTCAATAAAACGTTCAAATTCTGAAATCTTCAATATTTTCATTTGCTTCGACAGAGAGAAATATCGTATCCTCAGCTCTCTTTGATTTCCTAAAAGCAATACTTTATTTGTAAGTCGTGGATGTGTTGCCGTTACCCTGTTTTTTTCTAAAGTAAATACATACTCTTCTCCCTCGTCTCCTAAAATAGTGTGGTCTGTTCCTTTTTTAGGAATAACAACTTTTTCGACTTCAACTCGTTGTAATGCTTCAATTGATGTTGAAATTAATTCATAATCTTTAACTGCAATTTTTCCAAAATATTGAGACCATTCTGAATACATTGCCTTTTTTTTTCATCTATACTTAAGTCGTATTTATAGATGTCAAATTTTAAAGGCTCGGTGAGTTCTGAAATAAAAGATTGATTGTATTTGTTTCTGCTTGGTTTAGAACAACCAAATCTCCGTCTATAACAATTAAATTGCAAGTGCCAATAAATTTAATTGTTCTCTTATGTGTTGGGTATTAAAAAGACGTTACTTCTAATTTTTGAAGTATTGCTTTTCTGTCTTTTAAGATTTCAGTTAAAACTTCTCCAGTACTAATTTCCCCTTGTAAAACTTGCTTTGCGTTTAGAACATAATAGGCAATTTCATCTTTTGTTAAAAAGACATTGCTTTTTTTTGCTAATGAAATTAAAGGCTAATAAAAAATGAAAAGGTTTGAATTTGATATTATCATCAATTCGCTCAACTATTGTTTGAATTTTTGAGTTCCGTTAGAAAGTGAAAATTTAAACACAAGTTTTTAAAAAATGCTGGCTGGTCATTATCTTCTAAAAGCTTTTATTACTCTCACTTTCAAAAATAAAGTTCTGATCAAAATAATACAACCCAAAAAAGTTTACCTGCTATTTCAGTTATGTGATTACGTATTGTTTTTTGATTATTTTCATCTAATAAGTCAAAATTTGCTTTATAAATTATGTTAGACAATTCATCGTTAAAATTTTGTCAAAATCTTCTTTTGGTAAAGAGGACATATTTCTGCAATTATATTAGCATAAGCAGGCAAAAGGTTGTCTAATTCCTTTTGAGCTTTACCTCTTATAATTGTGCATCTATATTGTATATCGGGATTGAACATTTCTAAATATATTTTATTAAATTTTCTGCAAGTATTTTTGCCAATAATGGTGGTACAGCATTTCTATCTGTTTTAACTGACTTGTCTTACCACATTTAAAAATAAAGTTGTCTGAAACGATTGCAGTCTTGCACTTTCTCTCCGCTGTTGGTACTCTATTGAATTTGTAATGGAAATGATGATTGTGTCCTGTATCTATTGTAAAACTTGGTTTTTGCTGTTTAAACGTGTCCATGCAATATTTACTTTTCTTGTTTGGTGTAATTCAACTGGAAGATTTTTATAATTTCCACCATCTGAACCATTGCAATTATTTCAATAGTTTGTTCATTATGCACCGTTATTTGGTGGTTATAAACACCTGTTGAATTTAATCTTAATAATTCTTGATATTCAGATTTTGGTTTAATTGGATATTCGAACCATCAACTATACTGTTTTCGGGCAAATCTGAAATAGCTTCTTTAGATGTGGTAGTTTGTTGTTTGTTGGGTTAGGAAAATAAATTCTTTATCCCCCTTAATTCCAACAAAAATGCTCTTTTTCTATTTTGAGAACGCCAAATTCTGATGCCATTAAAACTTTGTAAACAACTTTATAACCTAAATCTTCAAAATCATTTATGATGTTGTCTTTTACAATTCCATTATTCATAGAAACTATATTTGGCACATTTTCCAACATAAAAGCTTTTGGTTGAAAATGGCTTACAAAATTCACAAACGATTTATAAAGTTTATTTCTTTCGTCATCAACAATTCTTTTACCTGCAATAGAAAATCCTTGGCAAGGCGGTCCTCCAATTATTAAATCAACATTTTTTACACCTGTTTTTTCGCTTATTTTTTTTGGTGTTTCATTAAATAAATCTGCAACTATTCAATTGAATTTTTGTGATTGTATTTAAAAGTCTCGATTGCATCTTTCCAATAATCAATACCTAAAACAACTTCATAACCAGCTTCAATGAAACCATAAGAAAGTCCACCACAACCACAAAACAAATCTATAACAGTTTTTCCGGTTTTCTTCATTTTGTTTTATGTGATTTTAAATATTCAACTTTTTCCTCTGCAACCATCATTGCTTGTAAAGCATTTTCATCGTCTTTAACAACATCGTAAATTTGGTCTGCAAGCCAAAGTGTTTTTAATCCTTTTCATCAACTTTAAGAATTGACGCAATTTTTAAAACAGTTTCCTTTTTAGCTTGTCTTTCGCCACGCTCAATTTTACTTAACTGCGCTGTGTCCATTTCAAGCAAAGAAGCAACCTGTCTCAACAGCAAGTTCTGTTCTTCTCTTAAAAGTTCTTATTTTATTTCCGAATTGACTACTCATTGTCTTTAATTTGACTTGACATTATTTGGCAAATATACGTGTATTTTTATGTCGTATAAAAATATTCCTTAAAATAATTATAAAATTAATACAACATTGGATCAACTGTATTGATTATTCGCTAATTTTCTTTAACAAAAGTGCTTTATAAATCAATGTAATCTGTTGACTTAGCTTATTGCAAGTTAATTTTAATAATTGTGATATATCGGAAAGGAATTTTTTCTATTTTTTACACCAATTCATTAAAATCCAACCTTATGAAGCATATTTTTGCCATCGCTACCCTATTCCTTTCTATCCATCTTTTTGCACAAGACAAACCAAAATGGGATGTGAATAATCCTCCTGGCAACTCCAAAGAAGTATCTTTTACTACCAATGAAGGTACTTGGATGAATCTCGATGTCAGCCCTGACGGAAGTATGATCGCCTTCGATATGCTAGGAGATATTTATACCAGGCCGATATCAGGCGGCACTGCAAGAGCTATTCGTATAGGTCTTGCTTGGGAAGTACAACCAAGATGGAGTCCTGATGGCAAAAAAATATTGTTTACGAGCGACTCTGCGGGTGGAGACAATACATTTCACATGGATGCAGATGGAAAAAATGTAAAACAAATCACAAAGGAAAGTTTCAGATTGCTCAATAATGCTGTGTGGATGCCTGATGGACAGTACATTATAGCTAGGAAACATTTTACTTCAGGTCGCTCGCTTGGCGCAGGCGAAATGTGGATGTACCATATCTCAGGTGGCGAAGGCATACAACTTACCAAAAGAAAAAATGATCAGCAAGATGTCAATGAACCAACGATTTCTCCTGATGGGAAGATGCTTTACTACAGTGAAGATGTGTATCCTGGTGGATATTTTCAATACAATAAAGATCCTAACAGCGAGATATTTGTGATTAATAGTTATAATATGGAAACAGGCGAAACCAAAAGAGTTACTGGTGGACCTGGCGGCGCTTGCCGTCCACAAATATCAAATAAAGGGGATAAAATTGCTTATGTACGTCGTGTGCGAGAAAAATCAGTGTTGTACATTCATGAAATTTCGACAGGAAAAGAATGGGCTATTTACGATCAACTAAGCAAAGACCAACAAGAAGCTTGGACAGTTTTTGGAATTTATACAGGCTTTGATTGGATGCCTGATGATAAAGAAATTGTAATCTGGGCAAAAGGTAAAATCGTAAAGATCAATATTGCAGATAAAAAGGCAACTGATATCCCATTTACTGTTAACGCAAAACACAAACTGATGGAAACCGTTCAGTTTGAAAATAAAGCGTATGAAGAAGCATTTGATGTGAAAGTACTTAGAAATGCCACAACTTCTCCTGATGGTAACAAACTAGTATTCAGTGCATTGGGAAGTTTGTATGTGTCTCAAAATGGCAAAACGCCAGAACGATTGACTTCAGGAACGGACTTCGAAGCTGAGCCACAATTTAATGCAAAAGGGGATCAAATCGTCTATGTCACGTGGAATGATGAAAGCCTAGGAAAAATACAAATATATAATCTAACTACTAAAAAATCAACGGTCGTCACCAAAGATCCTGCCATCTATCGTACGCCATCTTTCTCTCCTGACGGCAAGCAAATCGTTTATCGCAAAGAAGGTGGCAATGGTCATCAAGGATATCAATACATTACCAATTCTGGAATATACACTGCTAATATCAATGGCGAAAATGCCGAATTAATCACACAAGAAGGAGAAAAACCAATGTTCTCAGCTGATGGATCTGAAATCTATTTTACCACAGGTGGATTTTTATTCGGTTCTATCGCCAAAGCATTCAAAAAATATAGTTTCAAAACCAAAAAAACAGAAGTTGTCTTCAATACGAGCTACACTACCAATTTTGTCCCAAGTCCTGATAACAAATGGGTAGCTTTTACAGAATTATACAAAGTATATATCGCTCCAATGCCAAAAACTGGTCAACCTATCGGACTTTCTGCCAAAACCAAAGCTGTCCCTGTCGCCCAAGTGGCACGAGATGCAGGTATCAATCTGCATTGGTCGGCAGATAGCAAAAGTTTGCATTGGACACTTGGGAATGAATATTTTACAGAAAGTCTTAATAGAAGATTTCTATTCCTAGAAGGTGCGCTAGACTCTATTCCACCGATAGATACAGTAGGAATAAAAATTAGTTTGACCATCAAAACAGACAAACCAAAAGGAAAAATTGCCTTCAAAAATGCCAATATCATTACCATGGAGAATGATAAAGTCATCAAAAATGGTATCGTCCTAGTAGAAGAAAACATCATCAAATACGTAGGTCCTGCTTCTGGCCTAAAACTGGATAATAATACCAAAATCATAGATGTCAAAGGGAAAACCATCATGCCAGGATTGATAGATGTACATGCGCATCTTGGTGCATTCAGGGATGGCATCAGTCCACAAAAACACTGGGAATATTTCGCAAACCTAGCTTATGGTGTTACAACCACTCACGATCCATCTGTCAATAGTGAAATCACATTTGCACAATCAGAAATGGTCAAAGCTGGTGTACTCACAGGTCCAAGAATCTTCTCCACAGGTACGATTCTGTATGGTGCAGATGGAGACTTCAAAGCCGAAATCAATAGTCTTGAAGATGCTAAATCAGCACTCAGAAGAACCAAAGCATTCGGCGCTTTTTCTGTAAAATCATACAACCAACCAAGACGCGAACAACGTCAACAAGTCATAGAAGCTGCTAGACAATTAGGAATTATAGTAGTACCAGAAGGTGGTTCATTTTTCTACCACAACATGAGCATGGTGGCAGACGGACATACGAGTGTGGAGCACAATATACCCGTAGCACCATTGTACAAAGACGTCGTCAATTTCTGGTCCAATACCAAAACAAGCAATACACCAACGCTCATCGTGAATTATGGTGGTCTTACTGGTGAATATTATTGGTATCAAAATACAGAAGTTTGGAAAAAAGAAAAATTGCTCAAATACACTCCAAGGTCCATTATAGACTCACGATCAAGGCACCGTACAATGGTGCCACAAGAAGAGTATGAAAATGGCCATATCTTGACATCAAAGTCTTGTAAAAAATTGGCAGATGCAGGCGTCAATATCAATCTCGGAGCACATGGTCAGTTGCAAGGTTTGGGTGCACATTGGGAATTGTGGATGTTACAGCAAGGTGGAATGACGAACTATCAAGCCTTAAAAAGCGCCACTGTAAATGGTGCAGAACTATTAGGTATGGAGAAGCAAATAGGCACACTCAAAGCAGGAAAACTCGCCGATCTCATCGTCATTGATGGTAATCCGATGGAAGATATCCGCAAAAACGGAAAATGTGATTTACACCATGATTAATGGCCGTCTTTATGACACAGATACCATGGATGAAATAGGTAATACCACCAAAAAAAGAACCAAATTCTATTGGGAGCTAGATGGTAGTGGGCTAGCTTACCCTTTCCATCAGGAGACCAATGGATTTATGGGTGTGCGTTGTGCTTGTGGGTTGTAGTGGAACTAATTAATTATTGGTTTTGTTATCTTTTTGTTTTACCCAAATAATTTGTAACTTATGAATTTACATGATATCAATCCACATTTTATTACAGACACGTCAGGTAATAAAGTCTCCGTTGTGTTCTCTATGGATGAATATAAAACCATAATGGAAGAGTTAGAAGAACTTGAAGACATTATTAGTTATGATAAATCAAAATTGGAAGACGACGGCGAAACAATACTTTTGTCTGATTATCTAAAAACAAGAAAGAAGGTTAATGTCTAAAAATAAGGTTGTTTTATCCAAAAAGGCAGTAAAATTCCTTGATAGAATTCCTGAAAATTTATCGGAAAAGATTCTAGAAAATATCATTAGTTAGAAGATAACCCTAGACCTTTTGGATATAAAAAATTAATAGGAAGATATGGTTTTAGAATTAGATATGGAGATTATAGAGTTCTTCATGATATTAATGACGCTGTTTTTATTGTGGACATAATTAAAATTGGTAACAGAAAAAATATTTATAAGTAGTAAGTATTTATTTGTATGTATCAAGAGAAAGTAAAGATGATCACAGTTTTAATTCCTTTTTACCATTTTCCAAATTAATGAAATATATGGTTATGGCGTATTGTACCTAAAAAATTGAATCTCCTTCTGAACAATGTAGCTGATATAAATTATTAAGAAGCCTAAAAATTGCCTTTGACAAATTTGTGATTAAACAAAAAAAATTGGGAACCCAATATTAAATCCTGCTTTATTCAAAACTATTCAATTTCTAACCAAAAGGAGTAGAATGTTTATAACTATTGGGATAGTGTATTTGCTAAAATTTGCCGTTTTATATGTATGAAGATGCTGAATCCTTATGGGATAAAACCCAATTGTATAGAAAAATGTAAGTGATAGGTTTCGTCAAAGTCAATATGACTTGAACAAACATACGTATTGCCAAAATCTAACTAACTATTCAGGTCTCACATCAACGGGGCTAAATATTAATAACCACGGATGTAAATCTGATAAAAAAATGTAAAACTTAAGTTATTTTGGCGCTACATTTGCCTATAATATGCAAAAAACTTGACAAAATTGTATAGAAATACCTACACCTGAACAGTTACGCTTAAAATAAAAAAAGTCAAAGAAATAAACTTCTGAATAGCTCCTTCTTTGACTTTAATTATAATGAACTAAAACTATCCTTTTAAGGCGGCGATCATCTTTTGGGCTAACTCCTCCCCTATTTTGTTTTGCGCTTCTTCGGTAGATGCTCCGATATGTGGCGTCAAGGATATACGAGGATGAACCAGCAAATCTTTACGAGGAGTAGGTTCATTGTCAAAAACATCCAAACCTGCTGCTGCTACTTTACCTATCGATAGTGCATTGAGCAAAGCATCTTCGTCAATGGTACCACCTCTACTACAATTGGCAACAATCACACCAGTTTTCATTTTATCAAACTCTTCTTTGCCCAGCACCGCTTTACCTACTGACGGGATATGAAGAGAAATATAGTCAGCATCTGCAAGCAGATCATCCATGGAAACAGTTTTGACAGTAACTTTAAATCCCAATGAAGAATGTCCTACATAAAGTGCTACTTCCGAAACAAAAGGATCTACAGCCAAAACATTCATACCCATGCCGAGTCCACACCTTGCTGCTTCTTGACCAATACGTCCTAAACCAATAATACCCAGTGTTTTGCCTTCTAATTCGGTACCTTTAGCATAAGCTTTTTTAAGGTCATTAAATTTGGTATCGCCTTCAAGAGGCATTTGTCTGTTGGACTGAGGTAAAAATCTAGACAAACCTAATAAATGAGCCATTGCCAACTCTCCTACTGATCGAGACGATGCTGCAGGTGTGTTGATGACGGCAATGCCTTTAGACTTAGCGTAATCCACATCAATATTGTCCAAGCCAACGCCACCACGACCAATAGCTTTTAGGTTTGGGCATGCATCTATTAGATCTTGACGAACTTTGGTGGCACTTCGTACACAAATTGCGTCATACTCATTTAATCTAGAATGGAGATCCGCTTGGTCTATTTTGTTCATATCCACTTCAAAACCAGCTTCTTCTAACATTTTCTTTCCTATGGGTTCGATCCCATCATTTACTAAGATTCTCATAACATTCCTTTTATTTATTAACAAGTCTGCAAAATTACCACTATTCAAAATAAAACAAGTATCAATGCAAATTATTTAAAATTTATTAACTTTAAGGAAAAAAAATAAAAACACAAATAATTGATTATCAAATACTTAAAACTTACAAATAAAACATTTGAAAAAATATCAAAAATTTATTAGTTTCTAAGCAGCGAAATGCCATCTTATAGGCTCTTATACATAGAGGCATCATGCCTCAAAGATTGATATTCTTTTCAAATTTAATTGAAAAAAATCTTTAGCGAAGAAAAAGAGCCTTCTGAAAGCAGAGGGCTTTTTTAATTTACACCAATATCATAATAATATGTGGAATACCATCTTCAAGATAAGGAATACCTATATCCACAAAACCAAAAGATTCATAAAATTTCTTTAAATAAGCTTGTGCTCCAATTTTGATAGGATAATCAGGATATAGTTCCTTTATTTTCATTATGGACAATTGCATAAGTTCTTTTCCATAACCTTTTCCTCTCACCGTTGTACTATTAATTACTCTTCCTATCGACGTATAGCCAGAATAATAAACACCTTCAGGTAGAAGTCTTGTATAACCATGTAAACCTTTATTTTCATCCACTCCCATCAAATGGTACCCTTTAATATCTTTGCCATCTGCATCTAAGTATGGACAACTTTGCTCTACAATAAATACTTCTTGCCTCAGCCGCAAGATTGCATACAACTCATCAATTGAAAGTTGGGCAAATGGTTTACAACTATAACTCAAGGTCATGATTTTCTCTTTTTTCTTTTATCTGACTTTAATTGGAATGATGATTTACTTCCTACATATTCTCCTGAATCATCCCTTATTTCATCAAAATAATAACATTCTACATTTGAAGTATAAAAAATATGATTGTATGGCATTTTAAATGTATTGGGACTAACATTTCTTCGACTATTGAGCAAACCCGTTTTAGTTCTGAATGTGATGATATCATGAGACCAATAAACTTGATTAAACTCCCCCATAATGATTCTAGTTTTCTTTTCCGAAAGGCAATATTTATTTAATTCTTCAATTTGTCTTTTTGCCACACCTTTAGACCTATTATCCAAAGCAGGAGTCAGATATAATGATAAAATAGTAAAAATTTCCTCCCCTACTTCCATCTGCAATTCTATATTAGGTATTCCTAGAAATTCGATCACCTTTGGATTTTGAATAGGAATTCTCGAAAAAATACTTTTACCAAAAAGATCCATTCGTACATCTTCATACGCATAAGGAAAGTTAGAACTAATAATTAAAGGAATAATATTGGCCCAATCTGGCGTATATTCTTGAAAAGATATTACATCAATGGTACTATCTCTGATGATGTTTTGCACCGTAGCTATATCAGAAATCAAACTCATATTCAAATGGACCACGGTTATTTTATCCTTCTCATTTAGCTTAGGGTTTTTTAATTCTGCATTTGATGCATTTTTTAGAAAAATAGCCAGCGCCGCAGCACAACTGAAACTGGTATATAAAACGATTTTATTGTTAATAACCAAACCCATCAAACCAGAAAAAATTAAAAATATAAGGAAATGAACCAAATAATCTTGAAAATGCTCATTCAAATCAATTACTGGTAAGAATATAGCCAAAACAGTAGCCAAAATTATCATAGCTGCCACAAAAATATTCCCTGTCTTGTACAATCTCCTCATTACGGCCTATGCAATATGTTATTACTAAAAATTTTGTGCCGCAACTACGACATTTTTCGATTCGATAATATCACCATCCGTATGAAAAAGTCGGCAATAAATAATATACATCCCGATTTTCACTATATTGCCTTCAGCATCAATACCATCCCACTTTACAGCTCCTTCAGTGCCCAACAAAAAATTATTAGTTAAGTCATAAACAGGAAACCCTTCGGCATCAAAAATTTTAATAGTGGCCAAATAGCCCGGCTTTTCCAATGTATAATTCAATAAGACAAAGTCATCAAATCCATCACCGTTGGGCGAAAATACTTTTTTGTCTGGTGTCAGCCCAATATTATTATTTTCTGAAATCGCATTTTGGTTTGAATTTTTATATCCAGGTGTTGCAAATTTCACTAACGTAGATGCTGAATGCCAATTGTTTGCATCATTGGTGGTGCCATTTAGATTTATTCTTTCTAGACTTACTCCTTTCTTTTCATCGATTAAAACAAAATGCATATTCTCTCTATAATCAAATGAGTCTATTGTCACTGTTTTGCCATTCAAAACGCTCATAATAGAAATATTTGCTTCAGAAACATTGAATGTGGGTATCGTTGCTTCCAAAAATCTTGCTGAAGTTGGAGGGGCATAAGTACTTTTTAAAAATTCAACATTTTGAGAAATAGCCATATATTCACCGGGATATAATATTTCAGGAGTTCTAATCACTCTATTTTCATTACGTTGTGCATTTCGTAATGTCAAACTATCAAGTTTGATAAATTTGTCTGATTTATTGTAAATTTCTATAAAATCACTACCTCCAGAATATGGATTGGTTAGTACTTCAGAAATTACAATGTCACCCACCGTTGGTCTTGTTGAAAATACAAAATTAACTTTTTGTGTGCGGTGATTATTACTTTTATCTCTTACATTCTGAACAGTTAATGTATAATTGATACCACTTTTTATCGGTTGGGAAGTAAAATTAAGGACTACTTCTTGTGGCTTACTTGACATATATATTACATTATCAGGACTACCGAGACCGTTATCTACTGTATAATTTGCAAAATTTGATGCAGTAGTTGATTCTAAACTTTCGGAAAAAACAACTTTTAATTGTGTATCATTGATCACTTCAGTATTTACTATGATAGGTGCGGAAGTATCTCTTTCTACAGTTTTGACAACAATGTCGTCAAAGAAAAATTTGTCTATACGAGTAGCTGTATATTTGCAATAAACACCAAAATACATAGAATCTTGAAGTATAAAATTTTGATCAGAAAATACCAAATCTTCTTCCAAAATCGTATTTCCATTATAATCTGTAGCCATAATCCACATTCCATCTCTATATATTTTAAACCTAACCCTTGCATCTGCGGGGTCCAAACTGAGAGCTCCTGATGCGCCCGAACCCATCAACTGTGATGTACCATTGGTGAGTTTCCACACTTGAATGGCATCATTTGACCCATTTTCTCCCAATCTCAAATAATATCCATTGGCAACAGATTCAATAACATTATCAGTAAAAAGGTAGATTTTACCATAATTGTCATTGGATGGTGCAAACTGAAGTTTAAAATACAAATCATATTGTAAACTGTCTGCTGGCACTTTGTATTTGGTAAATAATGATGATTCGCCAGCTCCAGAAGCCTTCAATTGCAGTTGACCAGAGGTGTTTATTACAAAGTCAATATTATTACCTACCCACTTTACAGTATTGATATTTCCATCATTAAAATTCAAATTTAACTGTCCTACCGCATCCTTGATACACAAGAGAGCTGTAAAAATAAATAAATATCTTAACGTCAATAAGTTCTTGATATTAATGTAAAGTATATCTTTGCGCTTCATTTTAATGAAAGTGTTAGGATGATGGTTCAACTTTGCTATATCCATAATTAGACTTTTCCCTTTTGGTATTGTCACAATTAAAAAGCAAATATAAAAAGTTTGAACAGATTTCTGTATTTTATCTCTGTTAATAAGTTATAAATAGTATGAAAGTAGCAGTTGTGGGAGCTACAGGGCTTGTAGGTAGGGTCATGAATGAAGTCCTCGAAGAATTTGATTTTCCGATCAAGGAGTACATACCTGTTGCTTCAAACAAGTCTGTAGGTAAGATGGTCACCTATCGAGGCAAAGAATATCCAATAGTCAGTATGGAAACAGCTTTGGCAATGAAACCAGCAATAGCAATATTCTCAGCTGGAGGAAGCACTTCATTAGAATGGGCACCAAAATTTGCTGAAAATGGCACATTCGTTATAGATAATTCGAGCGCTTGGCGGATGGATGTTACTAAGAAACTGATCGTGCCCGAAATCAATGCATCAGTCCTTACTAAAAATGACAAAATCATTGCCAATCCCAACTGCTCTACTATTCAGATGGTTATGGCATTAGCGCCACTTCATAAAAAATATGGAATTAAGCGCTTAGTAATCTCAACTTACCAGTCCTTCACTGGCACAGGTGCAAAAGCCGTGGCACAATACGAATCAGAAAAAGCAGGGCTAAAACAAGATAAAGCGGAAATGGCCTACCATTATCAGATTTTTGAAAATGCTATTCCACAATGTGATGTATTTACCGACAATCTATACACCAAAGAAGAAATGAAATTGGTACATGAAACAAAAAAAATATTAGGAGACGATAGCATCCGTATCACTGCCACTGCTGTCAGAATACCTGTTAATGGAGGGCATTCAGAATCGGTAAATGTCGAATTGAATCTACCGTTTGAATTAGCTGATATAAATCACATATTAGAAAATGCAGATGGTATCACTGTTTTGGACAACCCAGAAACTTTTAGTTATCCTATGCCGTTGTATAGTAAGAATAAGAATGAAGTATTTGTAGGCCGTATCCGAAGAGATGAATCAGTAGGTAATGGACTGAACTTATGGATAGTTGCAGATAATCTCCGTAAAGGAGCAGCGACAAATGCCGTACAGATTGCACAATATTTGGTCAAAAACCAATTAGTATAGTTTATTTTTTGTTATTTAATTACATTAGAATTTATTGATTTTTTAATTACATGGTATCATGAGACGCAAATTAGTACTTTGGGGCACCAATGAAAAAGATGAGAAAATGCTCGTCGCTTTGGAGCTTTTAGAAAAAGAAAATGTGGTAAATATTTACACTTTTCCAGAAAATGTAGCAACAGAAGATTTTTACAAAAGCATGTCTGAAAAATGGAAAGACGATGAAGAAGTAGAATTTCCTGCAGGGTTTACAAAAGTAGAAAGGAAACTTTCTGTATCTGACAGCTTATTACCCGATGAGATCAAAGTAGAAAGAACAGATCTAATCAATCGAGCACAAGCTGAATGGCATTTTGTAGTATTGTCATCCAAACTCTATGGTTTATATAAATCAGAGTTGGAAGAGTTAAAAGAAAAAGTAGAAAGTCTAAGTGATTATGACAATGTGCTTTGGAATGAGTTGCGAGACTTTTGGAGTAAAGTGCAAGGTCAAGTCAATGACAAAAATCTCTTCAGAGAGCACGGTGCGGCACTTAGAGAAAAGACTAACCATCTTTTTGATAAGCTGAAAAATCTCAAAAAGTCTTTGGAAAATGAATACGAAACTCAATCAAAAAAGTATTTAGAAACTTTTATCCAAGAATTAAGTGATATAGAAGGCAAAATAGAAAAAGGACTGGGCTTAAGTCCAATCTTTGAAGATCTTAAAAAAATTCAAACCAAGGTTAGAGAGTTTAAATTTACTAAAGATGACAGAAACGAGCTTTGGGATAAAATAGATATTACCTTCAAACAACTCAAAGAAAAAAGAGGACAAGGAGGCACAGGCCATCAAGAGTTTATCAACAATAATCTAGCTAGATTGGAAGCTCGCTTAAAAGGTCTTTTAGGCGCTATTCACAAAATGCAACAATCCATAGATTTTGACCAAAAAGATTTAGATTTCCAAGCAAAAAAAGTAGCCGATAGCGATGGACAATTGGAATCACAACTTCGTGCAGCTAAAATCAGAATGATAGAGGAAAGACTAAAGTCAAAACAGGAAAAACTGGATGATATGAATCTTACCAAAGCTGACATCGAGTCCAAAATTGAAAAAGAAAAAAAGAGAGCAGTAAAAGTGGAGAAGCAAGGAAAACTGGACGAAGCCAAGGAAGTTGTAAAACAAAAAATAGCAGAAGGCATAGCAGAGCAGTCTAAAGAAATGGACAAAATATCTGATAAGCTCGAAAAAGCCGCTAGCGAATTGGTTAAACCCAAAAAAGAAGCATCATTCATTGATAAAATTGCTGCATCGGTAGAGCAATTGGTCGAAGATGTAGTAGATACAGCCAAAGCTGTAGCAGAAGTAGCAGGAGAAAAGTTAGATGTTCTCATGGACCAAGCAGAAGAATTGGCTGATAAAGTGGAAGATAAGTTAGAAAACATTTCAGATGAAGCGGAAGACAAATTTGATGATATCAAAGATCAAGCGGAAGATTATGCTGAAAAAGCAAGTGACAAATTTGATGACATAAAAAAGAAAGCGATCGATAAACTTGATGATATCAAAGATCAAGTGGAAGTACTTGCTGACAAGGCAGCCGATAAATTTGATGCGATCAAAGACAAAGCGGAAGACAAGATCGCAGATATTCAAAAAGGAATGGAAGACGATACAGCTTCTGCATCGGATAAAGAAGAAGAGTTGGAAGCTTAAATTTTATTTTAGTTACCTCACTTTAATTAAAGAGCAGATGGCATTATTGATGGCATTTGCTCTTTTTTTTAGTTCAGTACATAAAAAAAGCGGAGCCAAGCTTACGCCCAAACTCCGCATAACCCCAAAAAACCAATTGAAAACAATTTACTTTGTATTCCACTTTTGGAATATTTATGTTGAATTTATCAATTTTCTGTTTTTAAGACGCTTGAAATTTGCTAGGTCACATTTTTACAATTTTAATTTTTTAAATAAATTATTTTGAAGGTCAAATCATCTTTTTTCTGCAGCAACTGCGGAACTGAATCACCAAAATGGATAGGTAAGTGTCCTTCCTGTGGTGAATGGAATACCTATCATGAAGAAATTCTAGAAAAAAAAACAACGCAAGAAGAAAAGTCGGATGCCTGGAGAAGTAGCAAAAAAGAAAAATCTGCCCCTAAAAAATTGGAGGATGTATCTTCACTCACAGCCAGTCGTATTGATACCCATGACGGCGAGTTAAATAGAGTACTTGGAGGAGGATTGGTAATGGGTTCCATCATCCTCGTGGGTGGCCAACCAGGTATAGGCAAATCTACATTATTACTTCAATTAGCATTAAAACAGCAATCAAAAATACTGTATGTCTCTGGTGAGGAAAGTGAAGAGCAAATAAAAATGAGAGCCAATAGAATAGGGCATAAAAATCCAGAATGCTATATTTACACTGATGTCAATGTCACACAAATCCTAAAAGAAGCCAATAAGCTGCAGCCGGATATTATCATTATTGACTCGGTACAGACGCTAATGAGCCCATTTATAGACAGTACTCCTGGTAGTATATCCCAAGTAAGAGAGTGTACTGGTGAACTTCAAAGATATGCCAAAGAAACCAATATTCCTGTCTTCGTCATAGGTCATATAACCAAAGAAGGTGGTATAGCTGGGCCAAAATTATTGGAACATATTGTTGATGTCGTTTTGCAATTTGAAGGAGACCAACATTATGCTTACCGCATCCTTCGGACTCTAAAGAACAGATTTGGCAGTACGGATGAAATAGGTATTTATGCTATGGATATGTTTGGACTAAGGGAAATATCCAACCCATCAGAACTCCTCATATCACCCGATGATGACAAGTTAAGTGGTAGTGCCGTAGCAGCATCAGTTGAAGGGCTCAGACCATTACTTCTAGAAACTCAAGCATTGGTAAGCCCTGCAATCTATGGTACGCCACAGCGATCAGCTACTGGATTTGATCTACGCAGATTATCCATGCTTTTGGCTGTTTTAGAAAAAAGATGTGGTCTCGCTTTCGGCCAAAATGACGTATTTCTCAATATAGCTGGTGGCATTAAAGTTACTGATCCATCTATAGATCTGGCTGTAGTCGCTGCACTAATTTCATCACTTCAAGATATCCACATAAATAAAAAAATATGTTTTGCTGGCGAAGTTGGTCTCTCTGGTGAAATCAGACCTGTCAGTAGAGCAGAACAAAGAATACAGGAAGCTGGAAGGCTTGGGTTTGATACAATTTACATATCAAAATATAAGTCTGAACTACTTCCTAAAAAGAATTTCGGAGTAGAAGTTAAGATGCTTTCTAGAATTGATGACTTGCTTAGAGAAATTTTCGCTTAATAGCCATCCAAATGATTTTTAAAGATTATATTGTAAAACACTCTTTTCGCCATCCGATTGTACTTTTTGATGGCGAATGTATGCTTTGTAACCAATCAGTTCAATGGCTTATCAAACACGATAAAAACCAAATTTTAAAATTTCATCATTTGCAAACGTCATATCTTGAGTCAAACTCTTCAAAAACAATCAATTCTGTCATTTTACTTCACAATGGTAATAAGCATGATAAAAGTGCTGCAATAATTCAAATTTTTGTACTCCTAGGAGGAACATACAAGCTAATATCATTCATTTTCGGCATATTTCCTAAGGCCATGAGAGACATTGGGTATGATTTTATAGCAAAATATCGGTATAAATGGTATGGAAAATACAATACTTGCGAAATACCTGCAAAACAATGGCAAGATAGATTTTTGGATAAGACCATTTTATAACTTACTTTTGCATAATGGCAGCAAATACTTTTGGCAATATATTCAGGGTGACTACCTTTGGAGAAAGTCACGGACCAGGTATAGGATTGATTATAGATGGATGTCCTCCTGGTATAGATATCGATGTTAGTTTTATTCAACAAGAGCTAGATAGACGAAAACCTGGTCAATCCAAGATTGTAACACAAAGGAAAGAAGATGAATTTTTTGTTATACAATCTGGTATATTCGAAGGTAAAAGTACTGGAACACCCATAAGTATTTTTATTCCCAATAATGACCAAAAAAGTAAGGATTATCTTCATATTGCTGAAATATTCCGCCCATCTCATGCCGACTACACGTATCAGCAAAAATATGGAATTCGCGATTATACGGGTGGTGGAAGATCTTCTGCAAGAGAAACTGTAGCAAGAGTGGCAGCAGGTGCTATTGCCAAATTGATACTAAAAAGCATAGGAATAGAAATCAAAGCTTTCGTAAGCCAAGTTGGCCATATTAAAATGGACTTGACAAAAGATATTGATTATCAACACATTGAAACCAATATCGTTCGTTGTCCAGACGAATTAGTAGCAAAAGAAATGATAGAACTAATCATGGATATTAAAAAAGAAGGAGACACAATTGGAGGTATGATCACCTGTCACATTTTAGGATGCCCTGTAGGATTGGGTGCACCCGTTTTTGACAAACTACATGCAGATCTCGGCAAAGCCATGTTGAGCATCAATGCAGTTAAAGGTTTTGAGTATGGTTCAGGATTTGATTGCGTACGTATGCGTGGGTCACAACACAATGATTCTTTTGTCAATCAAGACGGAAATATTTTTACAAAAACCAATTATTCGGGCGGAATCCAAGGTGGCATCAGCAATGGAATGCCTATCAATTTTAATGTAGCTTTTAAGCCCGTAGCCACCATAGTTCAGGCGCAAGAGACTATTGATATCAATGGTAAAATTGCTTTGGCAGAAGGTAAAGGAAGACATGACCCTTGTGTAGTACCTAGAGCAGTACCGATAGTAGAAGCCATGGCCACTTTAGTATTAATAGATCACTGGCTTTTACAAAAAACTGTTCATTTTTAAGTTTGGTACACTCGGCAAAAAAAAATGAATTGCCACTAAGATTCTAAGTCCCTAAGATTGGCGAAAGAAATGATTACCAACTGTTTGAGATTACTCAATGTTTGTGTTTTTATGCTTTTGTAGCTAAATTATACTTATCACAGTTGAACCAATTATAAATTTTATGAATCTTTTAAGACATGCAAGCGATGAGTATATTTTTTAGAATAGCTCCATCATCTGATCGTCGTGAACCTACCCCTTTGGCCTGTTGATCACTTATTTTCAAGACCTGAAAAAACTTATACAACTGCTGGAAAGAATAATTTTTTGCAGCTAGCTTATATTCCTTCAGGAAAAATGGATTGACACCTGTTAGTTTTGCCAACTCTTGATCATTGGCAGAAGCATTATATTTTACGATATAAACTTTATTAAAATACCCAAATAAACTACTGATGGTAACTATTGCAGGATTGGCAGAAGGATTTGATGCAAAATATCTAAGAATCATGGCTGCCTTTGTAAAATTACGCTCCCCAATTACTTTGTTAAGCTCAAAAACGTCAAAATCTTTGCTAATACCTATTTGCTCTTTGATGTCTGCTATTGAAATAGGTTTTAATTTTGAAATATTGAGAGAGAGTTTGTCTAATTCATTACTTATCTTTGTCAAGTCTGCACCCAAATACTCCCCTAATATTTCTGGCACACCTGGATCTGCACTATAACCTATAGTTTTAATATAATCCTTAACCCATGCAGCTACTTGATTATCATAGAGCTTTTTGGCTTCAAATACTGTAGCTTTATCATCCAATAATTTGGCAAACTTAGTACGTTTATCTAGTTTCTTGTATTTATAGCACAAAACTAGAATAGATGTCGAAGATGGTTTTTCAAGATAAGTTGTTAATTCCGTCAAAGTCTTCATATCTTGCGCTTCTTTGATGATAATAACTCTGTAAGATGACATCATCGGAAATTGACGTGCTTCATCTACTACTATTTTGAAATCTGCATCTTTGCCATACATCACTACTTGGTTAAAGGATTTTTCACCTTCATTGAGCACTGTATTTTCTATAAGGTCAGAAATTTTGTCAATATAATATGGTTCGTCTCCATGCAAAAAATACACAGGAGTGTACCTTGTGCCATGGATATCCTTAACTATCTGATCAAAAGTCATTATTAATTTGTAAATATTAAATCAAAATTATCCTAAAAAGTCTATAAAAAATAAAATTTGTTTTTACATTTGCGTGCCTTATCACTCAATAATGGGGAATTAGCTCAGTTGGCTAGAGCGCTACGCTGGCAGCGTAGAGGTCACCGGTTCGAGCCCGGTATTCTCCACTTCTTTCTTTACGGAGTCTCCTTACTTTCGCCCATTTTACAATCCTTAAACATAGGATCTAAATATATGTAAGTCTCTTCTCTTTTTTTCTTAAGCCACTTCAGAAAATATTCGTTTTTCTTACTTTCCTTTGCGAAGTTAGAAATTTTATCAAAATCTTCCTTCATGTTGGCTTTATGAGGCTTTGAGATACTATTAAGCTGAATTAATCTATATGCTTTCTGACCATCTGGCATAGTGATCAATAGTGGTTTGGAAATATCTTTTGGCTTTAAGTCAAAAATAGCGAAATAAGTATCCGGATCCAAATCATCCGCAGCAAAAAATGTATTATTAGAATTTTGGTTTTTGACCCTACCTCCATTGGCATACGAAGGCATACTTTTGAGTGAATGCTTTTTTACAGCTGCTTCAAAACTCATACTATCAGAAAGAATGACAGTACGCAAAGAGTCCAAACGGTTTTTAGCAATATCCAAATCCGACTGCGTTATTTCAGGTTTAATGAGTACATGTCGTGCTCTCACAGAATTGCCCCTTCTTTCCATCAATTGGATAATATGAAATCCAAATTCAGTCTCTATTATTTCAGAAATTTCATCTTTAGCCATTGAGAAAACTGTAGCTTCAAATTCTGGTACATATACACCTCTTTTCGCATATCCCAAGTCACCACCACGTAATCCTGAACCTGGATCTTGTGAATTTTTGCTAGCAATATCTTCAAAAGTTGCGGCTCCGGAAACAATCTTTTGTCTTAATTCTGTGATCTTATTCAAAGCTTTAACTCGCTCGTATTCATTCACTTGCGGCACAATTATTAATTCTGAAATTTCCATCTCTGACTTAAAATAAGGCAAAGAGTCTGACGGTACACCATTGAAAAAACTTTGAACCTCTCTCGGTGTGATTTCAACTTCTGAAATCAACTTGTATTGCATTTTTTCAGCCAATATTTTATGGCGTTGGTCATCTCTATATCGTTCCTTCATTTCAGAGATTGATGCACCATAATACTCTTCAAAAAATGCTTCATCGCCATTCATCTGTCTCAATACTGACTCAAAACGATAATCTAACTGTTGTTCTACTTCTGCATCCGTAATCTCGACACTATCTACCTTAGCATGATAAATCACAAGTTTTTGTGCAATCATATTGTCCAACATTACACATTTTACATCATCACTAATGTTGGGATCTTTAGATTTAGCATAAGAAAATTCATCTTCAATTTCGGATAAAAGGATATGTTCACTGCCTACTTTTGCCACTACCTTGTCTATCAGTTGGGCTTTTGCAGTGTACGTAGAAAAACACATAAGCACTATAAAAATGCTATTTTTCAATATATCTATCATTATTTGTTATTCAGGTTTAAAAATTTCAAAATTTTTATTGGTGATTCCGTTATCATACAAATCTTGTCTATACTTTTTCAACAACTGTATTTTGCGTTCACTAAGTATAGTCTTAACAATCTTAATTTCAATATAATCAAACGGTGGGATTTTGTTTTCGTCGTAATATTTGAGTATTTTAACAAAATATTCATAATCTTTACTCTTTTGTTGATAAATTTTGCCGCTTACAATTTTATTAGGCTCAACCATATTAGTAGGTATCAATGAGCTTAAATCTTCTATGGTTAGATATGCTGCTGTATCTATGTGATGATAGACTGCTCTCTCCTTTATAAGGTATAGTGCTTCTGTAAGATCAGATTTATCCAATGCCTTTTTAATATTACCAATATCTGCAGACTTTGTTGGAATTTTAGCCACTATACATTTAAATATAGGGTGTGAAAGGACGTATTGGTTATTATTGCGTTCATAAAAACTCTTTTTTTCATCCAATGTCACAATCGTATCTAGCTTAGTCTCAATGAGCATCTTTTCATAATTATAAACCAATAATGAAGACCTATAATCATCCACCAATTTATTAAGGTTGATGTCAGCTGCTACATTTTTCTCAGCTTCTGAAATCATTAGATGCTCTCTTATCCAGTTTTGGATGTAACCATCTACTATGGCCGCACTGTCAGCAGGTGATGTTCCACTGTGCACCAAATTTTCCAATTGCGACTTAAATAAATTTCGCTCTCCTACCCTTGCTACTACAGGATCTTTGGCATCTTTGTTAAAATAAAAACCATCTTTGCATCCAAAAAAGAGCAAAACAAAAGCCACTAAAGATAAAATCTTACAATATCCCAAATTATCTTACTTCTTTAATGATGACAATACTTCCTGAAAAATTTTAACATCAAATTCTCGCTTTAAAGTTTGCATCCATTCTTTTTCTAAAAAATCCTGATAATCTGCCACCACATATCCTCTAGCTTCAGATAGACTTTTAGGTTTAGATGGTGTGATTGTATTAAGCTTTTTAAATGAGAATACATTACTTTTTACATCTGTCGATAGTGGCGAAACTGTCCCTATCTTCCATTCAAATCCTACAGCTTCTTTGCTATCTTTTTCTATCTCTGTTTCAGTATATTCTACAATAGTTTTCTTTTTATTGAACTTTTTATCCAACTTTGCCCAATCATTTTTTAAAGCAAACTGGTAAATTTTATCAACCATTTTCTTATCTACATTGGTAATTTTATAAGATCCAACTTTTGCTTTCTCCTGCCAATTGTAATTTGATTTTGCAGTTTCAAAAAAAGCTTTCAAACCAATTGTATCTTGATTGGCTTTATCCCAAACATTAATTTTTGTTGCCTCAAATAGCAAAATACCTTCTTCATACTCACGCATCAATGAACGAAAATCAGGGTACTTGGCTTCTAAAGACTGCTCTTCATAAGCCATCGCAGTTTCATTCACATATTCCAAATATAATTCTTCAACCGTTTCAGTTACAGGTTTTGACTTATCATATTTGAGTCTTGTTTTTGTATTTTTCTTACAATAGGTGGCAAAATCAAGTACAGTAAATATTTTATCTCCACCTAAAGAAAAAAGCATTTTGTTACTGATATTAGCTTCTGGAGCCCATTTGTAAGAATAAAATTCATCATTCAGTCCAGTCACAAATCTAGAAAGTTCATTTTTGTCTTCCTTAAATCCCGCTGCCTTCTTTATATCATCAATCAATTTTAATTTGGCAGCATCAAAACGTTGATCTTTATTGATCTGAGACTTCATTTTACGCACAAATATATCGTAACTATCAGGTGCCAACTTATTGATTCTCTTTACAATATGCCATCCAGACTTTGTCATGAATGGCACTGAAATATCTCCATTTGCCTGCAAAGCAAAAGCTGCATCTTCAAATACTCGATCATAAGTATTGATGCCAAAAGGAGGTAATTTACCACCATTTTTCATGGTTGTCTTATCTATGGAATAGCTCAATGCCAACTTATCAAAATCAGCTCCAGTCTTTAAGGCTTGGTAAATGCTATCTGCAAGTTTTGCCTTTTCTGAAGCTACTAAAATATGTGCTACTTCCAAAGTACCTCTTGACGGACGTTTATTTGTCACTTTTACCAAATGATAACCTATGCGCGATGTAACAATATCTGATACCTGTCCTTTCGGTGTATTGTAAAGCGCAGATTCTAATTCATAAAATCCCGAAGGTAACTTGGCTGTAAAGTATCCCATATTACCACCTTTGTCTGCTGTAGTCTTGTCTTGAGAATACTCCTTAGCGGCAGACTCAAATGATGCCCCTGCTACTAGTTTTGATTTTACTTCTCTTAATTTTGACTTTGCTTCTTCCCTTTGAGCCTTAGTAGCTGTCTCAGGTACTGGTATGAAGATATGGCTAAACTCTACGTCTTCTTTCGTCCTACCGTATAATTCTTGAAGCAAAAAATCTGTTACTTCTTTATCTATCAAATATGAACTTGCTAATTGCTTGCGATACCCATCAAGTTCTGATACTAAAGCACTTATAGTATCCAATTTTAATTGCTTGGCTTTCTCAACCTTCAATTTAAATTTTGTGTAAAGATCTAAATATTCGTTCAGGCTTTTTTGGCTATAGTCAGCACCAGTGCCATTATTCTTTTCGTAGATATATTTGAACTCCGAAACCTTGATATCGCTATTCCCGACTCTCATCAACACTTGGTCCTGAACTTGACTCACCACGCTCACTGCCCAGCCACAAATTGCTAAAATAAAAACAAATCTGTTCAACATAATTAAAAATAATTTCTTAAAATTAATAAAACGCAAAAATAGCACTTTTTTATATATTTAGAAAATAAAACGTCAGACAATCAGGCACATGACTTCTTTTGGCTTCCTAATTTTTAAAAAAAGTTGATGTCCATCTCTCTTGGCATCATTACTGTCTTGTGTTGCTCTTTAGAAAAATGCATAATTGAAAGAGACACTGGCATATAACCACGAATATTCTCCTGAAGCCAATCTCAAGTCTCCACTATTGCCAATAAAGTAGTTATCATATATTGGTGAACGTAAAACCACTGTTGACTCTGAGTTATCATTATAGATCATAACCATATTTGCAGAAATCCTTGCTCTATTGCTGATAAAATAGTCGATTGATGCAGGCATCTGCAGCGCATACCCCATATCTGATATCGAAGAAAAACCAAGGATGGCTTTAGCTCCAAGTTGAAAAGTGGTTCTTGAATTTGGATTGTAAGAGTACCCATAAACTAAACCTAAATTTGTTACATTAGATTTAATATTGAGTCCCCTCCGAAAAGTATTTAATAAATAAAGTGTAAATATATATTAAAAAAGGGATATGTATTATAAATTTGTGATATCAAAATAACGATCATCAGGATGTTAAAGAAATCATCAAAGGAACACCAGTTAGATATGTTTTCAAGCCCCGTGTCGCTTTTTAGCGGGAAGGCTCAAAGTGGTTATGAAAATCCTAATGGATGGCATAATCTATTTCGCAAAGAAGTGGTCAATCGCATTGATGAAGAATTATTCAACCCATTGTTTAGCGAAAGTCAAGGCCGGCCCAATGCACCAATAAGAGTATTGATAGGCATGATGGTTTTAAAGGAAGCATTTGGGTTGAGCGATGAGAAAATATTTGAAGACTGTAGATACAATCTTTTATATCGTAGTGCCTTAGGATTATTAAATTTGAGCGATACCCTACCTACAGAATCAACTTATTATTTGTTAAGACACAAGGTAGCAGCGTATGACAAAACCAAAGGAAAAAATATATTTGAAGAAGTATTTGCTGATATAACGAAGGAACAATGCATTGAATTTGGCGTAAGTGGCAAGCGGATACGAATGGATAGCAAACTATTAGGCAGTAATATCGCTTGGATGAGTCGTTATTCGTTGATACACAAAACACTAGAGATACACTACAAGGAATTAAATGCAGAAATAGTAATAGAAGCTACGTTAAAAGGTAAGCTTGAAGAAGCACTAAAAATGGAAGGTGACAAAGTAGTTTACACCCATACAAGCCAAGAAGTGCAGCAGAAATTGAAGGAATTAGGAACCCTGATATCACAAGTATTAGCGATAAGTGAATGCTCCAAAACAGAGAGTTACCAAATATTACAAAGAGTATTCAACGAACAGTATGAGATGAACGATGATAAAATAATAGTCGCTAGGGACAAAGAAACCATATCGCCACAGTCTGTCCAATCACCCTTCGATACAGATTGCACCTACCGTAGCAAAGGCGGTCATGGTGGACAAAAGAAGCAAGAAGTAAAAGGATATAGTGTGAATATAACAGAGACATGCGATGATGATAATCTCAATCTCATAACAAATGCCAATGTAAAAGTGGTAAGTACAGCAGACACAGATTTTCTAAAGACAGATATCGAATCGACACAAATAATAGTCACAGACAAAATAGAAGTAGTACACGCAGACGGTGCCTACCATAGTCCTGAAAATCAAGACTACTGTAAAATCAACGAAATAGACTTATGCCTACAAGCCATACAAGGAGCCAAAGGAAGGTACGAACTAGAAATGAACGAACAAACACAAACATTACAAGTAAGAGATACACAAACAGGTCAGGATGTACAAAGTACCAAAATAATCAGCAAAGATAAAACTGAAAAATGGCGAATAAAGACAGACAAAGGATACAAGTACATCACACAAAAAGAAATAGACACTTATCAGTTAAGAAAAGAAATAGGTGAAAGACCAAAAGATGAGTTACAGTATAGAAACAATGTTGAGGCCACCATCTTCCAATTAGGGTATCACTATCCCGATGCAAAGAGTAGGTATCGTGGGCTACCTAAGCATCAAATGTGGGCCAATATGAGATGTTTATGGGTGAATTTTGTCCGAATCGCAAATTTTGTGATAGAAAATGGGCAAAACATGCCAAATATTGCCCTAAATTTCATTAAAACAGCTATATTATTCCATATAGCGCACCAAATATTAGAAAGTGTGGTCCAAGACCTAACTTCTTTAACCCGTAGGCCCAAAAGTGCTATTTTATAATAAATTTAAAAAATGCCACTTTTCAGAGTGGACTCATATTTGAAATATCAATTTGATTTTATTACTATAAAAAAACAACCATTTTTTTCCTACTTTTGCCAATCTATAATTTCTTATCAAAATTTGTCCACACCACATTCCATACTCGATACACCTATAGATTATGTCAAAGGCATAGGTCCTGCCAAAGGAGAAACCTTTCGCAAAGAACTGAACATACACTCGGTTCAGGATCTTCTCTTTACCTACCCATTTAGATATATAGATCGTACTACTTTCCACTTGATCAAAGATATTAAAACTGATGGAGATAATATTCAGCTCAAAGGTACCTTGGTCTCCATAGAAAAAATAAAAGGGAAAAACAATCGTTCCAGAATCCAGGGAATGTTTAAGGATGGGTCAGGTTTTTTGGAGTTGGTATGGTTTCAAGGCGCTACTTGGCTGGATAAGGTACTGCAAGTTGGACAAGAATACATCATCTATGGTAGAGTCACCATTTTTAGTGGCAAAAAGACAATGGCACATCCTGAAATGGAATTGTTGAGTGATGCTGCAACTGCTCTGTCCCAAACTTATGATCCTGTTTACTCAAGTACTGAAAAAATGGATGGCAAAGGATTGGACAGTAAAGCCAGACGGAAAATCATAAAATCTTTGCTAGGATCCATTTCAGATGTTGATCTACCAGAAACATTGCCTCATTATGTGATCGAAAAATTGAGGGTTTGCAGTAGATACAATGCCATTCGATGGATACACTTTCCAGAAAATGAAGAACAGAAATCATTGGCTACCAACAGGATAAAGTTTGAAGAGTTTTTTTATGTACAAATACGGTTATTGCAAAGTAAAATAATGCGTAAGTATAAGTACAAAAGTGCTCCATTTACGATCATAGGTGAATATTTCAATACATTTTTCAAAACAAGACTGCCTTTTGAACTGACCAATGCACAAAAAAAGGTCATCAAAGAGATCAGAACGGATATGGGACTCAATACCCAAATGAATCGTCTGCTACAAGGTGATGTAGGTAGTGGAAAAACAATCGTTGCACTATTATGTATGTTGATTGCTATAGACAATGGGTTCCAGAGTTGTATCATGGCACCTACTGAGATATTGGCCCAACAACATTATGTCAATATCACTTCCTTGCTTGGTGATATGTCCATCAATGTAGCGTTTCTCTCAGGTAGCGTCAAAGGTAAAAAAAGAGAAGTAATACTTCAAGGTTTAAAATGTGGTGAGATACACATTATAGTAGGAACTCACGCTCTGATAGAACCAACCGTAGAGTTCCAGCAACTAGGTCTGGCGATAGTTGACGAACAACATCGATTTGGTGTAGCACAACGTGCCAGTTTATGGAAAAAAAACAGTGCTTTGGCACCACATATATTAGTGATGACAGCCACACCGATACCAAGAACATTGGCTATGACGATCTATGGTGATCTGGATGTATCGGTGATAGATGAGTTACCACCAGGACGTAAAGAAATTCAAACCATACATAAATATGAAGCATCTAGACCACAGTTATTACAATTCATGCATAGTGAGATTGCCAAAGGTCGGCAGATTTATATCGTTTATCCATTGATAGAAGAGTCAGAAACACTTGATCTGCAAAACCTACAAGATGGATATGAGCGACTCTTACAGTATTTTCCGCCACCAGATTTCCAAATAAGTGTGGTGCATGGAAGGATGAAAGCCAAAGACAAAGATTGGGAAATGCAACGATTTATCAATAAAACGACACAAATCATGGTCGCTACTACCGTCATAGAAGTCGGTGTAAATGTTCCCAATGCCAGTGTGATGATTATAGAAAATACCGAACGATTTGGTCTATCTCAGCTACATCAGCTCCGAGGACGTGTAGGGCGAGGTGCTGATCAGTCTTATTGCATCTTGATGACCGATTTTAAAATATCAAAAGAAGGTAAAGAAAGAATTGCAACCATGGTTCGTACCAATAATGGCTTCGAAATAGCTGAAGCGGATCTAAAACTTCGTGGGCCTGGTGATATACAAGGTACACAACAAAGTGGATTATTGGATTTTAAATTGCTCAATATCGGTCAAGACAGGGCCATAATGGATGCAGCCAGAAACATAGCTATCAGAATTATAGAAAATGATCCAAATCTTGAACGCGACATACATGAAAATATAAAATATCAAGTAGCAAAATTGCGTCAAAAACATAAGGATTGGGCTCGAATATCATGATAGATACATTCAAAACTAAATATTTACCAATCTTTCCTTTCCTGATTTTTTTCATAATCTTGACCTATCTTGTGTCAGACCACATTTTTTTTTGGGATACGGTGCAGCTAGGAGCTAAACATGGCTTTCACTTTTATGATACTAACTTTTCTGAAATATTGCTCCCAGATAGCATAGATAGTGGTCATATTCCTATTTTTGGAATGTATCTAGCTTTAATTTGGATGATATTTGGTAAGAGTTTAGTGGTCAGTCATTTTGCAATGTTGCCATTTCTGATCGGAATTGTGATTCAAAGTTTTTTTTTATTGCAGAGATATGTCCAAAAAAAAACTTTGCTATGGGCAATGACGATATTTCTACTCGAGCCTACATTACTTGGCCAGTCAGCTCTGATTTCACCAGATATTCCTTTGGTTTTTTTCTTTCTTTTAGCATTAAATAGCATCTTAAACAACCAAAGAATATTACTTACCTTTGGTATTTTGGGCTTGTTTCTCATCAGTATGCGTGGTGGTATGACAGCTTTTGCAATTTTAATGATTGATCTATCTTTCAATTTTAAAAAGTCTTCACCCAAACCATTTTGGAGCCTTGTGAAAATGTCAGGGCCGTATTTGCCAGGATTTCTGTTGTTTTCTGTGTACAATTATTTGCATTACATTGATAATGGCTGGATTGGATATCACGAAACTTCGCCTTGGGCACCATCATTCCAACCTGTTGATTTTGCTGGTTTTTTGAAAAACATGGTTATTTTGGTTTGGCGATTATTGGATTTTGGTAGGATATTTCTTTGGATAGCTGGTTTATGGTTAGCCTTAATGTACTTTCCAAAATTTCGAAAAGATGATAAAATCAAAGAATTGGTGGTCATCTTTATGGTTGTAATTATTTGTTCTGCTATAAGTTTTTTAACTTATAAAGGACTAAATGCACATAGGTACATGTTACCGGTATATCTTAGTTTCTCATTATTGGTCATTTATATGATTTTTGGTAGTGACTTAATTAAAAAATCATGGTTATCAGTAACCTTATGTATTGGGTTAATGAGTGGACATCTGTGGATTTATCCGTCTCATATATCACAAGGTTGGGATGCTAGTTTGGCGCATTTGCATTATTATGGACTAAGGGAAAAAGTATTGGATGATATGAGAACACAAAATATTACTATTGACGAAGTAGCTTGCGTTTTTCCCAATAATAGTGAACAAAGATTTATGGATTTATCCAATATTATTACTAAACACTCAGCTTTTGATCATACTACAAGTAACTATGTGTTATACTCCAATGTGTATAATGACTTTACGGATGAGGATAAAAAGGTATTGGACCAACAATATAAAATCTTGAGCCACCATCAAAAAATGGGCGTATTTATGACTTTATATATACGGACTTAATGGCGTTGCAATTTTTAATTGCAACAAGTTATGTTAACTTGCAAATGAATTTGCAAGGCCAGTAAAATGCCTCCCCGTTTTTCAAAGTTGACGGATAGTATCTTACGATCATTCGATCGTCGCAGTTTGCAACTGCGATGCAATATTTTATGAATTTATAATTCAATTAACATCTTATCTGAGCAAATCAGCACATCATCAAATCATCAAATCACTATTTACTCACCCCAACCCCTCTCTTAAAAAAGAGGGGCTAAGTTCCGTTCTTCGATATTTGGTTATATCTCATGTTCTATTGTTTGATATTCTCGTTTGTCAAAGTTTTATTCGATCCATGTTGCAAACAAGTTTGCAACTCCAATAGGATACCATGCCCGTTTGTCAAAGTCTTATCTGACTTTGACGGATAGTATCCTACGGTCTCTGAACGGTACAAATCATCACATCTTGAGATCAATAAATTGGAACACCATCCAATCTAAGCCAATGGACGTTCAATCAAAGCTTTTGGAAATCCAATTTAAGCCATTGACCATCCAATCTAAGCCAATGGACATCCAATCTAAGCTTTTGGTCATCCAATCTAAGCTTTTGAACATCCAATCTAAGCTTTTGGACATCCAATCTAAGCTTTAGAACATCCATTCTAAGCTTTTGGACATCCAATCTAAGCTTTTGGACATTCAATCTAAGCTTTTGGACATCCAATCTAAGCTTTTGGACGTTCAATCTAAGCTTTTGGACATCCAATCTAAGCTTTTGGACATTCAATCTAAGCTTTTGGACATTCAATCTAAGCTTTTGGACGTTCAATCTAAGCTTTTGAACGTTCAATCTAAGCCATTGGACATCCAATATAAGTCAATGGACATCCAATCTAAGCTTTTGAAAGTTCAATCTAAGCCAATGAAAGTTAGATCTAAGCTATTGGACGTTCAAAAAGAGCTTGTGTTAATGGCATTGCAATTTTTAATTGCAACAAATTATGTTAACTTGCAAATGAATTTGCAAGGCCATTAAAATGCCATCCCCGTTTGTCAAAGTCTTATTTGACTTTGACGGATAGTATCCTACGGTCTCTGACCGGTGCACATCTACGATCGTCGCAGTTTGCAACTGCGATGCAATATTTTATGAATTTATAATTCAATTAACACCGTTTGTAAAAGTCTTATTTGACTTTGACGGATAGTATCCTACGGTCTCTGACCGGTGCACATCAACAAATCACCCTAATCACAAAGATCAAATAAATCATAGTTCAGACAAAAGGAGCACATCAGCAAATCAGCACATTAGCAAATCAGCACATTAGCACATCAGCACATCATCAAATCATCAAATCAACAAATCATCACATCATCAAATCATCACATTAGCAAATCATCACATTAGCAAATCAGCACATTAGCAAATCATTTTTTTGTCGATTTAATGATGAACTTTAAAAAAGAATGCCCTATCTTTATAATATTTGCATTATTTATAATGTTTTTCTGCATTTGACGTTTGATTTTTACCGCAATTATAAGCTAATACGAATTAACGTAGTACTTTTGACCCATTAAATTATAATTAGATATATTAAATGAAATCAATCCTGATATTTTTAACAGTTTTTGTAACATTAGTTTTAGTTTGGGGATGTAGTAAAGAAACTACGCCTACATTGGTTTATCCTACAAGTTTTACCTTTAATACACCAAGCCTTGAAGAAAGATCCGTTTACAGGATTGACAGTAGTTATGTTTATGATCCTGCTACCAATAAGAAGAATTTGGTTTGGAAGTTTAAAAAATTAGGGGATACTTTAGGCAGTTATGATATATCCAATCCAGATATTGCGGATACGCTCAATTTTATAATTAGAAAGAATTTTTCCAATTCTATGATTTCAAAAATTACTTTATTAAGTGCCAATCAAATGGAGATTGAATATTCACGTCTTATGATCAATGATACACTGAATCCATTATATGACAATGTAGAATTTTTAACCAGAGATACATTTGATTATCAGCAAGTTGGAAATATTTTGAATCCAGGTATGTATATCAATAATGACTCAAGAGAAATATATATTTGCAATGAATTCATTTTTGGTACCAAAAAATTGGTAGATGGTACATTTGAAAAAAAATATTACCAAAACTCATGCAATGGTCCAGATCCAATAGCATCATTAGAAAGGTTTGTCAGCGATGTAAACCTTATAAAATATGATACTGCATCAGTCGAATATGTAAACTACATTTTCTCTAGTTATAAATAGCGGATGTTTTTTTAGTTTCTATAATTATTTTATATGTTGAGTACATTTATAGCATCAGTTTTCATAGTATTTGCTAATATTCCAACATTTGATAAAGTAGGTGAGGTCGTGTATTTTGGGATCGAAAATTCTATAAATATTCAGCTTAATAACTGTAATCCTGAAGAAATTCAACTAAAGGTGAATGTAGGGTCACTTCAAAAAAGATCAGATAGTACCTACGTTTATATTCCTCAAGGCGTGCAAGATGAAATAAAATTTAAGCTTTATTACAAAAAGGTATTATGTGCGATTACTTCCGTGAGTTCTAGGATGTTGCCTGAACCAACCTTAGCTTTTGAAAAAGAAATAGGAGGAAGTCTAAAAGAAAAAGATTTGGAAAACCCTGGAAAATTGCTATTCAATTATGCCAAAGAATACCCGGACTTTAATAAAAGCAAAATTCTCACATTTGCAATAATGCTCAACGATAAGCAGGGAGTCCCTATTTATTCAACAACTATTAAGGGTGAATCTTTAGATAATGTTACATTGAATAATTTAAAAAAGCTCACAAAAGGTGCTATTATTAGTATTGATAATATAATTACTACTAATATTAATAAGGGTAATAATAGGTACCCAGCCTATAAACAAATCAACGTCATTGATTAATTTTAAGTTTTTTAGATCTTTTATTTAATTGATCTTTGTCAAATTAGTATTTTAAAAAATTTGAGACTAAAATAGGGGTTTCTCAGTCGCTAAAACTCCTTCGAAATGACCTAGTATTAGAGTTTAAGGTAGGGAGATGAAGGGAGTTCGGCCTCGCCGAACTCCCTTCATCTCCCTCTTTTCCTTATCAGCCTTGGTCATTTCGAACCAAAGAGTGGTGAGAAAACTTATTTTATTCAAATAGGACAAAATCAATCAAAAGGTTTGCATTTAATTTGTATATTATAGACATAATTTATTATTTATCAATTGGTTGTGCCATAGTCAGCAAGCCCTATTTGGACCATTTGGGATGAGTAGTATAATACCATTACCATCCATTTCTATTTTCATAATTGGCCCATATTTATATGCATCAATGCTAAATATTATGTCTATATGTTAGGTTGATGCGATCAAGGCTATGTGAACTACCTCAGATATAAAAAGATTATTATTTTTTAGTTACAAACATTTTTTTTTGAAAAATAGGCACAATTATTGGTATAAACCATTAAAACGCATTAAGGGTATATATCCATTTTGAAATATTATACTGATTAATGCTTGTTTTGATGGGTATTTGGTTTTAATATTGCAAGACATAAGCAACGTAAAGTCAAATATTTTCCACCCAATGATGTATCTACTAACCTGATTATTATTTTAAAACCTGAGGTGTGTTATGTGCCTTTTTAAATCATTTTAGTATGAAGCAAATTTTTGTATTCTCTTTTATTTTGTTTATTGGTTTATTTACTTTGCATGCTCAAACAGCTAGCTTAAAGCCTAGTCATTTGGTTTCCCAAAGTAAAAGAGACCTAAAAGCAATACCTGTCAATCTTTTTAAACTTTCTTATGTCAGGCATGGAGTCACCATTCCAGACAAGATAGTTGATTATTCTATTTTAAAATTGAATAAAGAGGAGTTGAATCAAATTAATGGGAGTAAAACTCCATTTATTAGTTTAGCTATTCCACAGCAAGGAAGAAATGACCTTAATTTAGAATTGGTGGAAATTTTTCCTTTTGCACCAGGATTTTCTGTTATTGAAGCGCCATCTATGAAGATAGTCAAAGTCAATACTGGTAAACATTACAGAGGCATTATCAAAGGCCAAGAAAGAAGTGTAGCAGCTATTTCTATTTATGAAGATCAGATAATGGGATTTGTTTCACATCCTTCTGCTTCTGGCAATATGGTTATTGGAAAGCTTGATGGTTCTGAAGATCATATTATGTACCAAGATAATCAGATATCAACTCTTAATAATTTTAAATGCAGTGCAAAAGATAATTCTTCCAATTATACTGTGGATGATTTAAAAGATAATCATTCAGGTACTAGAGCGTTGACTGATTGTACTAGGTTGTATTTTGAAGTAAATTATGATATTTATTTAAATAAAGGTAGTAGTACTGCAAATGTAACATCTTATGTTACTGGTATTTTTAACCAAGTGAGCACGCTGTATGCAGCTGAGCAAATCAACACAGTAATTTCAGAAATTGTTATTTGGACCCAAGTTAGTCCTTATACATCCACAACTTCATCTGGAATGTTAAATCAATTTACGGATTACCGTCAGGGATTTAATGGCGATTTGGCACAGCTTCTTTCGTATCAAGCGAGTGGAGGCATTGCTTATGTCGATGGGTTATGTAGAAGTAATCCAGATTATAGCATGAGTTATTCAGGCATTCAAGCTTCATATCAAAACGTGCCAACATATAGCTGGACTGTAGAGGTGGTGACACATGAATTTGGACATTTATTTGGGTCACAACACACACATGCCTGTGCTTGGAATGGGAATAATACCGCTATTGATGGGTGCTATACTACAGAAGGTGGATGCCCAAATCCTGGCTTGCCTCCATCTGGAACAATCATGTCATATTGCCATCTAACGAATGCTGGTATTAATTTTTCAAATGGTTTTGGTACACAACCAGGCAATGTCATCCGTTCTAGAGTAGCTTCAGCATCTTGTTTACAAGCATGTTCAGGCGGCGGTGGCGGCGGTGGCGGCGGAAATCCTTGCACAGAAAATGTATTGTCGTTAGAAATCAGAACTGACAATTACCCTTCAGAAACGACATGGGATATTAGAAACAGTGCAGGAACTATTTTATATGCAGGTGGTCCCTATGCTACGCCTAATTCTCTTAATACTATTCCTGTCTGCCTGCCATCTGCTTGTTTCACATTCAATATTTATGATAGTTATGGAGATGGTATATGCTGTTCCTTTGGTTCAGGGTATTATAATATAAAACAAGGAGGTAGTGTTTTAATAACAGGGGGACAATTTTTAAGCGCTCAATCCCAAAATTTTTGCGCATCTGGATCAACTCCTACTTGCACAGATGGTATTCAAAATGGTACTGAAACAGGTATAGATTGCGGAGGTACATGTCCTGTATGTCCTACCTGTACAGATGGTATTCAAAATGGTACTGAAACTGGTATAGATTGTGGCGGTGCATGTCCTGTATGTCCTACCTGTACAGACGGTATTCAAAATGGAACCGAAACAGGTATAGATTGTGGCGGTACATGTCCTGTATGTCCTACCTGTACAGATGGTATTCAAAATGGTACTGAAACAGGTATTGATTGTGGAGGTTCGTGCTCGCCTTGCGCCACATCAACTTGCACAGATGGTATTCAAAATGGTACTGAAACAGGTATAGATTGCGGCGGTTCATGTCCTGCATGTCCTACAAGTGGAGTACAAGTCACAAATATTGCTGGCCATTACTTTGAGACAGGAATGGATGGATGGGCAGACGGTGGGAATGACTGCGCAAGGGTATCTAGCACACATTCACCAGAGGGCAATTTTTCTATTCAAATTAGAGATAATAGTGGTGTGCCTTCTGCTATGACATCACCTGTTTATGACTTATCCCAATTTGATTCAATTACAGTTGAGTATAAATTTAAAGCGGTAAGTTTTGAGACCAATGAAGACTTTTGGCTTAGATATTATAATGGTTCATCATGGACTACAATAAAGGCTTTTGTCTTACCTACGGATTTCGCAAACAATACGGTATATACAAGAAAGGTAAAAATAAATGGGCCTTTGGCCAGTAATGCTCAGATTAGATTTCAAGCAGATGCAAGTGATGACACGGATCAAATTTACATCGATGCAGTTATAATCAAAGGTTATAAAACAAATAATGGCCCAACCTGTAGTGATGGTATCCAAAATGGAACAGAGACAGGTATAGACTGTGGTGGTATTTGTACCACATGTGGTTCGTGCAGTGATGGTATTCAAAATGGTACTGAAACAGGTATAGATTGTGGAGGTACATGTTCCCCATGTGCTACCTGTAGTGATGGTATCCAAAACGGAACAGAGACCGGTATAGATTGTGGTGGTATTTGTCCTGCATGCCCTACGTGTAGCGATGGTATCCAAAACGGTACTGAGACAGGTATAGACTGTGGAGGTTCATGTCCCGCATGTCCATCAAGTGGCACTGTGACTTTATCAGGGCATTACTTTGAAACAGGATGGGACGGATGGCTCGATGGAGGTAGTGATGTTTCAAGATATTTGGGGGCATTATCACCTGAAGGCCAATATTCAATTCGTATCAGAGATAATTCAGGTGAGCAATCTGCTATGACGTCTCCAATTTATGATCTATCTTCATTTAATACAGTAAATGTTCAATTTATGTTTAAAGCAGAAGGAATGGATACAAGTGAAGACTTTTGGATAAGATATTATAACGGCAGTACTTGGACCACGATTGCTACGTTTACCTCTGGAACAAATTTTGTAAATAACCAGCTCTATACAGCCACGGTTACAATTACTGGTACATTGAGCAATGTATCTAGATTCAGATTCCAGTGTGATGCATCCGAAAACGATGATAATGTGCATATTGATGCAGTCATAATTACTGCAAGTACAGGAAGTGGAATGGTCAATAATAGTTTGACAATAACAACTTTACCAGAAATAGTTAGTTTTAATGAGTCGGTTTATGATGATTTTTTAATATACCCCAACCCAGTAGATGATATTCTAAAGATCAAATCGTCGGATGAAATCAAGAAAGTTAAAGTATATGATTTATCTGGCCAGTTAATAATGAGTGAAGGCCAAGGTTTTGAGACGCAAATAGACATGAGCAATTTTGATAGCGGAATGTATCTCTTACGAATAGAGACAGAAGATAACATATATTCAAAAAGAATAGTGAAAAAGTAAATTTTGAGTATTGAGTTTTAAAAGAGGCTGTTTCCAGAAAATGGGAATAGCCTCTTTTTATTTGTGTTATCCAAAAGATAGGACTAGAAGGCCTTCCCTGTGAATGGATCGCTTTACAATGTCTCCCGTCCAAAGTTGTTATGTATATAAAGCACAAATCCGTACGGCAAAAATATATTTTTATAAAATAAACACAAAAATTGTTGTTTAAAGTTTTTTAGGATTATTTTTGCATAGTGTAAAGTTATTGTAGGCTTGTTTAATTAACCTGTGTAGCTATTTAGGACGAGATAGCCCCTACCTTACTAGGCGGCTCCTCCGTACTTACTCCGTACTTACTCCGTATCAGCTCCGTACATGCTCCGTACACGTTCCGTACTTGATCCCACCACATTCCCACCGAGTTCCCACTAAGTTCCCACCGAGTTCCCACTAGTTCCCACTGCATTCCCACTAGATCCCACTGAGCAATTTTTTTACCTGTAGTAATTTGGATGCAAAATTTTATACTATTAAGAGTTTAAAAATAACCGTTTTAAAAATAAAGACAATTTAAAATCCGAAGGTACTTAGGGGCTGCTGAAAAAGTCAGCTGTTATTTTTGGTTGTTAGTTTAACGGAGACTATCGTTCAAAAAACAAGCAATAGAGAAAATGAACGGAGTGTAGTGCAAAGCACTAAAGACAAAGCCTTTGACGGAGTGAACCGTGAAACGGGTGGGTGGGAAAGTGCGTCTATTGCCATAAAAAGCACAAAGGATTAATTCCACTTTGTCAAATTAGTATTTTAAAAAATTTGAGACTAAAAAAGGGGTTTCTCAAATGACCTAGTATTAGAGTTTAAGGTAGGGAGATGAAGGGAGTTCGGCGAGGCCGAACTCCCTTCATCTCCCTCTTTTCCTTATCAGCCTTGGTCATTTCGAGCCACAGAGTGGTGAGAAAACTTATTTTATTCAAATAGGACAAAATCTATTAAAAGGCTTGCATTTAATTTGATAATTACTGAAATAATTTATTATTTACCAATTGGTTGTACCATAGTCAGCAAGCCCTAATTATACTCCAATAAAATAAAATTAATGCATCATAAGAACACAAGAGTACTTTTGATAAGATAGTGCTAAAGTTTATAAAAAAATTACCATACCTTTGACTTAGCATAAATGCAAATTAAAATTTCAAACTTAAATAAAAACCAAAACCATGTTCCTTAGATTTATTGCCATTTTTATCTGTGTATCGTTTTCCACCATTGGTTATAGCCAAAAAACTAATAATACAAAAGATATACCTACATCAAATTTTGATCTCAATACATATCTCAAACCTGTAAAATGGAGAAATATAGGTCCTTTTCGAGGTGGAAGATCAGTGGCTACATCAGGCGTATTGGGCGATATTCATACTTATTACATGGGAACTACTGGTGGCGGATTATGGAAAACCGATGATATGGGCATCACATGGACTAATATTTCTGATGGGTTTTTCAAAACGGGATCTGTAGGAGCTATTGCAGTCTCAGAAAGTGATCCAAATATAGTTTATGTAGGTATGGGTGAGCATGCGATTCGCGGTGTGATGACGCACCATGGTGATGGTATGTACAAATCGACAGACGCAGGCAAAACTTGGAAAAAAATGGGCCTTGATCTGAGCCAGCATATAGCAAGAGTCGTCATCCATCCTAAAAATCCAGATATAGTTTATGTGGCTGTTCAAGGTGCATTATACAGTCCATCTACAGAACGAGGAATCTATAAATCAATTGATGGCGGTATTAGTTGGAATAAAACACTTTATATAGATGATAAAACAGGATGTGCTGAGCTATCTATGGATATGAATAATCCAAGTATTCTTTATGCAGCAATGTGGGAGCATGGTCGTCAACCTTGGAAAATAACCAGCGGTGGACCAGGTAGTGGTTTATACAAATCAGTGGACCATGGCGTTACCTGGTCTAAAATCCACGAAGGCTTACCTATAGAAATGGGTAAAATGGCAATATCTGTCAGTAGGTCAAATTCAGATAAAGTATATGCTTTGATAGAAAGTGATTCAAAAAAAGAAGCAGGAGGATTATTTGTTTCATCCAATGGTGGTAAATCATGGTCACTGGTTACGAAAGATCATCGCCTAGTTCAAAGAGCTTGGTATTATATAGAATTGTACATTGATCCACTAAACGAAAATACAATTTATGTATTAAGCGCGCCAGCACTAAAATCTATAGATGGTGGAAAATCATGGGAAGTAATGAATACTCAGCATGGAGATCATCATGATTTGTGGATCAATCCATTGAATGCTAAAAATATGATTATGGCAGATGATGGAGGCGCTTGTGTCACTTTCAATGGTGGTAAATCATGGTCAAGTCAAGCCAATATGCCTACTGCCCAGCTGTATAGAATTAATGTTGACAATCAATATCCATATCGCATTTATGCTGGACAGCAAGATAATACATCTGTTGTCATTGCTAGTAGCGAACCTGGCAGTAGCGGGATTTCGCGTACAAGTTGGACCTACTCAGCTGGAGGTGAAAGCGCATTTTTGGCCTTTGATCCCGATGATCCCAGATATGTAATGGGCGGAAGTTATTTGGGCACCATAGAAATTCTCGATACCAAAGCTAAAGCAGGCACAAGTGTCATGGCTGCACCGATCCAATACCTTGCTAAAGATCCCAAAGATATGAAATACAGGTACAACTGGAATGCACCTATCATCCATTCGCATCATAATAAAGGTACTTTTTATCACGGTGCTCAACTATTATTAAAAACCACAGATATGGGCAAAACTTGGAAAGAAGTATCTCCAGATCTTACGAGAAATGACAAATCCAAGCAAGGTCCTGGCGGAGGCCCATATACCAATGAAGTTGTAGGTGCAGAAAATTATGGAACATTGGCTTATGTGGCTGAATCCAAGTTGGAAAAAGGTGTGATATGGACAGGTAGCGATGATGGTTATGTGCAAGTGACAAAAGATAATGCTGTGTCATGGACCAATGTCACACCGAAGGATTTGAAGGAATGTTTGGTCAATGCTATCGATATCTCTTCTTTTGATAAGGGAACGGCTTACATCGCCACTACGAGATTCAAATTTAATGATCACACACCAGGTCTTTACAAAACAAATGATTATGGCAAGACATGGCAAAATATTAATGGTAATCTTCCGCTAAATGCTTTTACACGCGTAGTGCGAGAAGACGACAAAAATAAGGATATCCTTTATGCAGGAACAGAACTAGGTGTTTTTATATCATACAATGGTGGTAAGGAATGGCATTCTCTACAACTTAATCTTCCGATTACGCCTATCACAGATTTACGAGTCCATCGAGACAACCTTATCGCTTCTACTTCAGGGAGATCATTTTGGATACTTGATGACCTATCTATGATAAGACAAGGGAAGATAGAACCAAAAGAAATGATGCTTTATACGCCATCACACGTTACTTTGACGAATGGCAGTAGTGAATTGAACGAAACCAACGAAAGTTTTACAGGAAGCCATCCATCTAGAGGGGTAAATCCGGCTACAGGTATGGTACTTTATTACTATGTTCCAGAGTTGAAACCTAATACTGTACTTACCATGACGATCAAGGACGCAGATGGAAAATTAGTCCGACAATATTCGTCAAAAGCAGATTCTACATTTAAAAAATATGATGGTGGACCTTCTGCAGAACCATTGCTTACTGTAAATAAAGGCCTCAACCGATTTGTATGGAATTTGAGGCACAGCACCATGCCAGGCGTAAATGATGTATATATTGAAAGCAGCTTTGCCGGTCATAAAGCGATTCCCGGATCTTATCAGGTTACGTTATCTTATGCCGATAGGTTAGTAACTGTTGCTGCAGAAATCAAAAGTAATCCAACTTACGCTACTACAAAAGAGACTTATGATGTTTATGATAAATTGATGTCTGGCATGGAACAAAATGTGACAGAAATGCACAATACAGTCAATACACTATATAAAAAAGAACACAACTCGAACAATTGCTAGCCACGATACCAATGGATGCAAAATATAAGGACATCAAAGAGCAGGGCCAAAATATAATAAATATCGCAAAACTTTGGGATGAAGATATGGTTCAGCGTCTTTCGAAAGCGTATGACGATGTAGAAAATTTTCCGAATAAATTTACTGCAGAATACATGTTTTTGATGAATCAAAGTGAGAGCGATATCGTACAAGTCAATCAAGCTTCTTTGGATCTTCTTTCGGAAATGAATACAAAGTGGGATGTTCTAAAGCTAAAAGCAAACGAAATATCTGAGAAGTTGATTCCAGAATTTAACAAAATGCTTTGGAGTGTCGGAATCGGAGGTATTTGGTAAATAGAATTTGTTAAAAATTAAAAAATATTTTAATTTTTATAATTATTTTTTACCTTATGATAAGAGGTATAACAAAAGGTATTAAACTTATTAACCATTCAGTAAAACCTGAAATACTTCATAAAAAGTTCCTACATCTTTGCCATCTGCAAGTCCGTGATGAACATGGATAGAGCAAGGCATCAATAATTGATTATTATTATTGTACATTTTTCCAAAAGATATTTTTGGGACAGAATCTTTTATTTTAAATGCTCTAGCATGAGATAGAGCAGTAAATTTGATCCATGGTAATGAAGAGCAGTGTACACAATCATTACCATTCCTTGATGGAAATAGATTGGTGGATGAACGAATTCTGTCTATTTCTAATTGTGCATTGTGACGAAATACATTAAAAATCTCATCAAAATCGATAAAACTAAATCCAAAAGTGCCATCAGATCTGTTGATAGTTGCGGATGCATGAATGTTTGTATATTCTACTACCTGATAGTTTTCAATTCTATATTTTAATGCTGATATTTGATTGATAGCACACATGGATTTGTGTAGATACCACAAGAAAAAAGATATGCCATTTTCCTTAGTATAGTGGTATGATTTTGTGACATCAACATCAGATGTGATGCCAAAGTATGGTTCTTCAAAATTTGAAAAGAATTCATATATTTCTTTTCTTTTCCATTTTTCAACATCAATAATAGTGTACATATTAAAATAAGGGTAAAATGTCTTTTAAAAATTCTGCATGATAAAACTTGGGATCGGTAATGATTACATCGACTTTTTCGTGTTCCCATGTAGTATGAAAAGGCACATGAATACCATAAGATCCCAGTTCGAGTACCGGTAGAACGTCAGATTTTAGCGAGTTGCCTATCATAACGAATTCTTCGGGTTTAATATCTAGATGTTTTAGCAACTTGTTATAATCTGATGCCTTTTTTTCTGATACGATTTCGATATGGTGAAAATATTTTGCTAAACCTGATTTTTCTAATTTTCTTTCTTGATCCAGCAAATCCCCTTTTGTGACTACGACCAACCTATAGCTTGCATACAAATTACTCAGGACATCTTCCACACTATCTAGCAGTATGACGGGTCTCTCTAGTTGCCATCTGCCTATGTCCATGATCTTGGCTATGACTTCTATCGGCAATGTTGGACCTCCTATTTGTAGTGCCGTTTCTATCATAGACAACATAAACGCCTTGATCCCATATCCATACAGTTGCAAATTAGCTATTTCAACCGTAAACAACTCTTTGGCAAGATTATCACGAGATTCAAAGCCTTGCATCAAATCAAAAAATTGCTCTTCTGCTTCCCTGAAATAAGTTTCATTTTCCCATAGTGTATCATCTGCATCAAACGCTATGACCTTTATCTTTTTAAGTGGCATGTTATTAGGTTATATGGCAAATGTAATTACAATTATTAAATTACCAGAAACAAATCAATTATTTGGATAATTATTTAGAAAATGTCTGATTTTGAAGTAAATATTTTTTATTTTTGCACCTTTGATAGGTTTCTATATATTTTTTACATTGTGAACATATAAGAAATGTAATTCATAGTGTAAAAAATAATTTAATGAAAGCATCCATCAAGATTTATTAATTAACTTTATTTATGTGAAGTTTGATTTTTTTCTTTAGATTATTGCTTTGAATATATAGAGATTTTTTATTTGGTGTGTAAGTAAGAATAAAAAGACAGAGTGAAGTATGAAATTGTCGTTGAATTGGCTTAAAAAGTATCTAAATGTATCCTATACGCCTGAAAAAATAGCAGAAATGCTGACCATTATAGGTCTGGAAGTAGAAGGTATTGAAAAGGTTGAATCTATAAAAGGTGGGCTTAAAGGCGTGGTTGTTGGCGAAGTGTTGACTTGCGAAAAACATCCAGATGCTGACCGTTTATCTGTAACTACTGTGAATATTGGTAGTGGAGAATCATTGCAGATAGTTTGTGGTGCCCCAAATGTTGCAGCTGGACAAAGAGTCATGGTGGCTACCATCGGAACAGAACTTTATACCAAAGAAGGGGAAGCATTTACCATCAAAAAAGGTAAAATAAGAGGCACAGAATCTCACGGTATGATTTGTGCGGAAGATGAGCTAGGTATTGGTGATGATCATTCAGGGATCACTATATTGCCGTCTGAAACCAAAGTGGGTACAACTGCTGCAAAGTATTACAATATTGAAGATGATTACGTATTTGAAGTAGGATTGACACCAAATAGGTCTGATGCTACATCGCAATTGGGAGTGGCTCGAGATTTGCTGGCTTATCTTAGAGTGAACGAAAGCTATAATGAAGATATCAAAGACCCTGATCTTTCAGGTTTTGTGACTGAAAGAGTAGGCATAAACATTGATGTAGAAGTATTGGACAAGGTATCTTGTATTAGATATACTGGTATCACTGTCAATAATGTAGAAGTTAAGGATTCTCCAGACTGGCTTAAAAAATTATTAGTCTCTATTGGCGTTAAGCCTATCAATAATATAGTAGATATCACTAATTTTGTGCTGAATGAGATGGGGCAACCATTGCATGCTTTTGACGCGGATAAGATAAAAGATAAAAAAATCATTGTCAAAAAAGCAGAATTAGGATCTGAATTTGTGAGTCTTGATGGTGTGACTAGAAAGTTGGACAATGAAGACTTGATGATTTGTGACGCAGCAAGCCAACCGCTATGTATGGCTGGTGTATATGGAGGTATAGATAGTGGAGTGAGTATAAATACCAAAAATGTATTTATCGAATCCGCTTGTTTTGCATCCAAAGGTATTAGGAAAACAAGTACACGACATAATTTGAGAACTGATGCCGCCAAAATATTTGAGAAGGGTTCAGATCCAAACATCACAGAATTTGCAATGAAGCGGGCTGCAGCACTTATGCGTGAGTTAGCTGGTGGTGCTATCAGTAATGTCATAGTAGATGTCTATCCTAAAGTAGTCAAAACAGTAGAAATAAGGCTTTACTATGCTAATGTTAACCGTCTTATTGGTATGGAAATACCTGAGGATGATATTCATTCCATCTTGCAAGCTATGGACATGGAAATTACACCATTAGATGATGAAAGCATTTTGGTCAAAGTGCCAACTAATAAGGCAGATGTCATCCGAGAAGTAGATTTGATAGAAGAAATAGTGAGAATTTTTGGACTAAATAGAGTGCCAGTACCTTCACAAATCAAAAGTACCATATCCTATACCAACAAACCTGACAAGCATAAGACAAAAGAATTGTTGTCTGATTTTCTGTCTTCCATAGGTTTTAATGAAATGATGGGTTTGTCCTTAATCGAATCTAGGCATTATACCGATTTGGAAATTGCCGAAAAGTCTCAATTTGTATTCATAAATAATACATCCAACATACACCTGGATATCATGAGACCTGACATGTTAGTGAGCGGATTAGTCTCGGTATCTCATAACCTGAATAGACAACAGACCAACCTTTCATTATACGAATTTGGCAAATCTTATAAGAAAGAAGGACAAAAACCTGTAGTGTCTTTATTGCAAAGATGTGGTATATTTCAGTATCAAATAAGTGAGATAGAAGGAAGTAATAGGTTTTCTTATGGACTTAAAATACACAGAGGCCCACTAGTTATTGCAGAATTTGGTGAGATTAAAAAGAATGTTTGCCAAAAAATGAGCATAAAGACCACTCTATATTTTGCGGAGATATCTTTTGACACAATTCTAAAATTAATTGGAAAAGAAAAAATTCAGGTTCAAGAGATAAGTCGTTTTCCATCAGTGAGGAGAGACTTGGCATTAGTGATAGACAAGAATGTAAAATTTGGTGATATAGAAGTGATTGCTAAGCAAACTGAAAAGAAACTTTTAAAACAGATTGCCTTGTTTGATGTTTATGAAAATGAACAACAATTAGGTGCAGATAAGAAGTCTTATGCAATTTCTTTTGTTTTTGAAGATACCGAAAAAACGCTAAATGATACCGAAATAGATGGCATCATGGTAAAAATGGTAAAGCAATTAGAACAGAAAACAGGAGCATTAATAAGAAAATAAATTTATATTATAAATAATTATTATCTTTGATGGAAAATCTGATAGCACAACTTGGTGAGATATTTGAAAAAGTTCTAAAACTTAAGACCAAATATCTACTGTTGAAGTCGGAAAAACAAAATCTTGAAGTTCAACTCAACCATCTAAAAGTAGAGGTTGATCAATATAAATCAGAAATAGTTAAAATAAAAAAAGAGCAGGAAGGTAGAGTAGCGGAAGATATCAAAACAACGTTATCAACATCAGAAGATTCAAACTTGGAACCTATTTTTTCAAAACAAGAGCAACTTAAAAGTGCTAATATTGAACAGGTAAAGTTACAGTTGGATGATTTTTTGGAAGATATAGATCAATGTATTCAAGTCATACAAAATAAATAAAATGGATGATCTGAAAACGATAAACATAACAATAGCAGGAAGAACATTTCCAGTAAAGCTGACTGCAACTGAAGAGCCAGTAGCAGTAACTTTGGAGACCGAGCTGAATGAAAGGATAAGTGAGTTTCAAAAACTTTATCCTATGCGTGATAAGCTTGATTATGTCATTATGACCATGCTAAGTTATACATTTGACCTAAAAAAATCTTCTACAATAGACCAAAAGGTTTTGGATGAAAATATAGATAAAATCAAAAACTTGCTGGAAGAAACTGAATAACGTTTTTACTTGGTTTAACTTCCTTCATTACTTCAGTTCGCTCTCATTTAGTCATACCCGCAAGGGATTTATTCATCATTTAAATCGTATCATAATATGAGTTCGATAATAGGAATAATTTTGGGAATAGTGTTAGGTGGAGGAACAAGTTATTTTCTCGTCCAATCAATATTCAAATCCAAAGTAAAAGACGCCAACGATAAGGCAGACATTACACTCAAAGAAGCAGAACTTACTGCTAAACGCAAACTGGACGATGCTGAAAATAAAGCAGAAAAAATTGTCTTGAGAGCTGAGCAACAAAATGAGTCTGTAAAACAAAAGAAAATTCAGGAAGCTAGAGATAATTTCTCTAAATTAAAATCTGAATTTGAAACGTGGAAAGCTGAGCAAAAAGTAGAAATCAAGGAACGTGAGCTAACAGCCGTTGCCCTTGAGAAAGAACTTAAAATCAAACAAGATGCCATACTTTCCGAGATGGAAAACATCGAAACTAAAGAGCAGGAAATCAATGCCATCAGAGAGAATCTTGATGTGCAAATGAAGATCGTAGCTAAAAAGAAAGAGGAGCTCGATACTGCAAGTGAACGATTTATCAAAGAGTTAGAAACCATTTCAAAGCTAACTGAAAGTCAGGCTAAAGATCAATTATTGGAAGCAGTTAGAGCCAAAGCCCAAAACGATGCTATGGTCATAGAAAAAGAGGCTATTGCTAATGCACATACTAATGCTAACAAAGAAGCTAAAAAAATAGTCATTCAAACCATACAGCGAATGTGTGCAGAGATCACTATTGAAAACTCTGTATCTGTTTTTAATTTAGAATCTGATGAAATCAAAGGACAGATTATTGGTAGAGAAGGAAGGAATATACGAGCTCTTGAAGCTGCAACTGGTGCTGAAATAGTAGTAGATGATACGCCAGAAGCTATTGTTATTTCAAGTTTTGACCCAATCAGGAGAGAGCTATGTAGATTATCTTTAAAGAAGTTGGTGGCTGATGGCCGTATCCACCCAGCTAAAATAGAAGAAACTGTGGCTAAGGTCAAGAAGCAATTGGATGATCAGATAATCGAAATAGGAGAAAGAACCATTATTGATCTAGACATTCACGGTCTTGCTCCATACCTTGTCAAGATGGTTGGTCGTCTTAGATTTAGATCATCTTATGGCCAGAACTTACTAAAACACTCCATAGAAACTGCAAATCTTTGTGCTACTATGGCAGCTGAATTAGGATTGAATCCAAAGCAAATCAAAATGGCTAAGCGTGCCGGGCTCTTACATGATATCGGAAAAGTAGCAGAAGAAGATTCTGAACTATCGCATGCATTGCTCGGTATGGAAATTTGTGAAAAACACAAGGAACATCCAGTGATTTTAAATGCGGTTGGTGCCCATCATGATGAAATCGAAATGAATAATATCATCTCACCTATAGTACAAGCCTGTGATGCCATCTCAGGAGCGAGACCAGGTGCACGTAGAGAGATTTTGGAAAGCTACTTAAAACGTATTGGTGAGTTGGAAGAGTTGGCTTTGGCTTATGAAGGTGTCCAAAAAGCGTATGCCCTCCAAGCTGGACGTGAACTAAGAGTCATAGTGGAATCTGAAAAGGTTACGGACCAATATGCCGCTGATCTCGCATTCATTATCTCGCAAAAAATACAAGACGAAATGCAATATCCTGGTCAAGTAAAAGTAACTGTGATCAGAGAGAAAAGGGCAACAGCATTTGCTAGATAATATTAACATTTCAAATAATACTAAAAGCCGATCAGTTAACATTAATTGTTCGGCTTTTTTATTTGGATAAGTCTTGTTGAATATTTCACAGGTAACTTTTGGATTCTGTTTATCTAGAGCAAGTTGTATTTTTAAATTTGTATGCCATACATGTCCGATATCGGACACCAAAATCCCAATATCGAATTATATGAAAATTCCTTTTATGTATTAACTATTCATTTTCATTATACTATTGTTTGGCACGACCATTGGAAGATTATTATCAAATATTATTATCTAATGGATCGTCAAATCAGTCAGGAAGAACAAAAGTCGGCACGAATTAAAAAAATCAGTTATTGGGTAATTGGCTTTATAATAACTGCTATCATCTTTTGGGCCTATCAAAAACTGCTTACTCGCTCAGTGGATTTCAAAGATGTTTATACTGCCACGATAGAGCTAGGCGATATGGACCAAACACTGACAGCAAGTGGTACGGTTATACCTGCTTACGAAAGTGTCATAAATGCACCTGTAGTCACGGAGATTACAAAAATACACCTTACCAACGGTGCCGAAGTGGTGCCTGGTTCAAAAATCCTTGAACTAGATCAAGAATTTACTCGACTTGAATACGATAAGCTTAATGATGAATTGTCTCTTCGCAAAAACAATATAGACAAACTCAAATTGCTTTATGATAAGGAACTGCGTGAACTAGATCTCAAAAACCAAATCAAAGGTCTCGAGATCAATGAAATGGATGCCCAACTCAAATCTCAAATAAGGCTTAAAAACGTAGGTGGTGCAGCTGAAGAAGATATCGAAAAAGTCAAACTTAAACTCAGCATCATGGCCATTGAAAAAAAGATGCTCGAAAACGAATTGACTTACCGCAAAAGTCACAATGTCGTTGAAAAACAAAATCTTGGACTAGAATACGAAATCCAAGTAAAACGTCTGGCAGAATTGAAACGGAAATTGTCAGAAACCACCGTGCACTCAGATACAAAAGGTGTGATCACTTGGATCAATGAAAACATAGGCAAAACAGTACAAATAGGTGAACCACTCGTGCGCATAGCTGACCTTCAAAACTACCGAGTAGAAGCTGTGACGTCAGATAGAAATAGTGAAAAATTAAAACCTGGGACCCAAGTGAGAGTTCGTATCAATAATCAAGACCTATTCGGTACCATAACACATACACTTCCGACGGTAGAAAATAATACCATTAAATTTCACATTGCACTTGAAGATGCAGCAAATAAATTGCTCAGACCTAATCTCAAAACCGATGTGTATATCATTACTGACAAAAAATCTCAAGTGAAAAAACTGAAAATCGGACCTGCTATCAATGGTGCACCGACTCAAGATATGTTTGTAGTTCAGAATGGTACAGCAAAAAAAGTATCTGTTAATAAAGGGATTATCAATTCACAATATGTCGAGATATTGGACCGATTGCAAGTAGGTGACCAAATCATCATTTCAGATACTAAAAATTTTGACCATCTTTCACAATTTGAAATCAAAAAATAATGATGATTAAAAGACCTATTTTTTACATCCTATTTTGCCTTTTAACAACTACCCTATCTGGACAAAATAGTTTTACATTGGAAACATTATTGGATGATGTAAAGGCCAAATCTTTACAAAATTTGGTTTCGACATCAGCATGGAAAATGGCTGAAGCGGACATGGATTTTTTTAAAGCATCGCTCAAACCACAGGTATCTGGCAGGATGACTTTACCCAACTTCCTACGCACATCCAATGCAGTCACACAGCCTAATGGAAGTACCGCTTTTCAACCTGTATTCCAAAACAATACTTCTTTTTCACTCTTGGTCGAACAAGCTTTTTTGCCTACTGGTGGGACATTTTTTGTGCAGACCGACATACAGCGATTTGATGATTTTAGTAGCAAATACAAAGTTTTTAATGGCGTGCCAATAAGGTTGGGATATTCGCAATCATTGATTGGATACAATCCTTTGAAATGGAATAAAATCATTGCTGAAAAAAGATGGAAAACAGCTCAATATCAATACAATTTTGATATTGAATCTTCTTTCTTAAATGCGATTACAAGATATTTTGATGTATTAATTGCAGAAACAAATGTCGCCATTGCCACCAAAAATAAAGAAGCCAATGAAAAACTGCTTTTGATCGCAGACGAACGATTAGCTTTGGGCAAAATATCTCGTGATGAAAAATTACAAATGGAAACAGAATATAAAAATGCTTTGATGCTAGAAAGCCAAGCGGGATTACAGTTGGAAAGAGCTAAGCTTGAAATAGGCAATCTTTTTTCTGAAAATATCAATAACATTCAAAACCTAGCAGTGCCTACGATTGATGAAAAAGTAATTGTAGACGAAGCGAAATCCATAGCTCTAACTTTGTCCAATGCACCTGCATTATTAGAAGCAGAAAGAGTCATTTCGGAAGCTGAAATGGAAAAAGCTAGAAGGAAGGCAGAATGGGGCATTCAAATCAATGTTTTTGCTGCCATTGGACTCGCGCGGGGATCAGAAATCGCAAGTGAAATTTATACCAATCCATTTAATGAGCAACAACTGAATGTTTCGCTAAGTATGCCTTTGGTGGATTGGGGAAGACGAAAATCTACTATAAAATCAGCAGACGAAAGGATTTTTCAAGCCAAAACCCAAGCCATTCAACAAAAACAACAATTGACTAATCTTGTCCGACAACGTGTATTCCAAATCAATGAATTGCAGTCACGATTGGCCATCCAAAAAGATATTTTATCTATATCAGAAGAACGATACAATATAAGTACCGAACGCTATATCGCAGGTGTATTGCCTATTACAGATTTGATACTTTCACAGCGAAATAAAGATCAGACTCGACGCGAATATCTCCTAAGTCTTCATGATTTTTTTGTCGCTTATTACGATCTCAGAAGGCTAACAGGATACGACTTTATTACACAAAAACCAATCAATTATTAATCATTTTATTTAAAAATAAACACGCACATCATGATTACCTTACAAAATATCAACAAACTCTATCGGACGGATACTATAGAAACCACGGCTTTGAACAATATTAATCTCCAAGTGGATGAAGGTGAATTTCTATCCATCATGGGACCATCAGGCTGTGGCAAAAGTACCTTGCTGAATATCATTGGATTGCTAGATGAACCTTCCAATGGCAAGATCGAAATCAAAGGACAAACCGTGTCGAATTATCATACCAAAGAAACGGCAAAATTCCGCAACGAACACTTGGGATTTATCTTCCAAAGCTTCCATTTGATTCCAGAATTATCTGTGATGGACAATGTACAACTTCCTTTACTTTATCGCAATCTTAGCCAAAAAGAAAGAAATCAAATGGCAAGTGTCGCTCTCGAGTCTGTGGGACTAAACAATAGAATGGAGCATTTTCCTTCACAATTATCAGGTGGACAAAAGCAACGTGTGGCCATAGCTAGAGCGATTGTAGGTAAGCCATCAATCATCCTTGCTGACGAACCTACAGGCAACTTAGATAGTGTCATGGGCAATGAAATCATGAATATCCTACTCCAACTCAATCAAGAAAACAAAACCACCATCATCATGGTGACACACGACGAAAACATGGCCCACAAAACGCATCGATTGATGAGGCTTTATGATGGAAGACAGCTGTAGTGATCGTTGTTTAGTAAAGATACTTTATCATTTATACCCATCCTAAATCCTTCCCTTAAAATGGAAGGACTAAACAATGGTCTTTTCTAAACAACCGTATGATGATTTTTTAAATAACAAAATAAATAACCGTTTCATGTTTAGTAATTATTTAAAACTTGCGTTACGCGTACTCCAACGAAACAAGTTTTTTACGGGAATCAGTCTCTTTGGTATTAGTTTTACATTGACGATCTTGATGTTGGTGGTGGCATTTCTACATAGTCAGTTTGGTGCAAAAAATCCAGTTAGCAAAACGGATGAATTGGTATATATGCGTCACCTAAAAATGGCAATGGTACAAAATGATACTATTTGGGCCAAAGATTCTACACAAGTTGATGGAATATGGAAGTACGATAGCACTTTTCAAAATGTCAATAACAATATAAGTACCTCTATATCATGGTATGGTAAAAAGTTTTTGGATAGTTATTTTCGACAGCTAAATAGTGCAGAAAAATTCACTTTTATTGTTCCTACTAGTAAGTATAATGTGTATGTCAATAGTGTAAAAATAGATATTACAACTTCTTATGTGGACGAACAATATTTTGAAATTTTCGATTTTAAACTACTGGAAGGAAATTTTATTAGCAAAGCGGATATAGATCAAAAAGCTTATATGGCTGTGATTACTTCTGAGCTGGCAAAAAAATATTTCGGAAGTACGAATGGAATCATCGGCAAACAAATGCTTGTTGATGGTAAAAACTTTACAGTAAAAGGCATCATAGAAAAAGCAAAAATGGTCAACCTAGCTATTAACGGTCAAATGTTTGTACCTAGCAGCATCTTGCCCGATGATGTATATGAAACAGGGTATTTTGGAAATTATATGGCTGTATTTCTAGCCAAAAACGGAAACATTGATGCTGTAAAAGCAGAAATCAAAGACATAGTATCTAGAGTTCCTTTCTTAGATCCATCAAGAACTAATGGTATAGCATATAACCAAATAGAAGCCATGCCATTCACATTTCAAGAGTCCCTTGCCAGAGATGTCATTTATATGGAAGATGGCGCAGAAAGTCTATTTTACCTGCGATGGATTGTTTTTGCTTTGATCGGCATTTTTATTTTGGTGCCTACTTTAAATCTTATCAATCTCAATATGAGTAGAATCATGGATCGATCAGCTGAGATTGGCGTCAGAAAAGCCTTTGGCGCCGATAGTAATGGCATCTTGATTCAGTTCATATTCGAAAACGTAATATTAACATTTATTGGCGGACTCTTAGGAATGATTTTTACCATTTTTTTGATTCGCTTGTCCAATAATTTGAATCTATTAGGAGAGCTTGTTCTAGAATTTGATATTCTGTTTTTTGCCCTTAGTTTTTTCATCACTATTGTCTTCGGGGTCATTTCTGGATTTATACCCGCATCTAAAATGGCCAAAGTCCACATTGTAGAAGCCTTAAAATATAAATAATCATGTTAAGACATATCATCAAACTTATTTGGAATAACAAAAAAAACAACTTTCTGCTATTCGTAGAGATGTTTGTTTCCTTTATCATACTTTGTGCTGTGAGCAGTTTTATGTATTTCAACCTACAAAAGATATCTCAACCTTTAGGATTTGAAACTACAGATCGGCTGAGCATTCTTTTGGATGATCTTTATAGCAAAGATTCCCTACTTGTCGCAGACATGATGACGCAATTGGACATTCAACTCAAACAAGAACCAGAAATAGAAGAAGTCAGCTACACTAATGGTCCATTTCCTTTCAGTGGTAATCAATGGACTACAAGTACCGAAAACAACGGAATACCAAACCATACGCTCACTTGCGAAACCACAGAAGATTATCATTCGACAATGGATATATCACTCAAAGAAGGTAGATGGTTCAGAAAACCGTTGACAAATGAAGACAAAGATGAAGTGGTAGTCAATCAAGCATTTATAGATAAAAATCTTGGAGGAAAATACACACTAGATAGCTTCATAAATATAGGCGAAGAAAAAAAATTGGTGGGTATTGTAGAAACATACAAATACAACGGGGAGTTTGTCCCCAACGATCCTACAGTAATCTCCTACATACCAAAAACAGATCGAAACATTATGAATGTAGTACTCAAAATGAAACCAGGTACATCCATAGCTTTTCAAGAAAAATTAATTAAAATCATCACAGACGTTACCAAATCTACCAGTTTTGTGATCAATAATTTGGATGATGAAAGAAAAAAAAGCAGTCATGATACCTGGGTAATTCTAAGTGTTTTGCTAGCTTGTTCTGTATTTCTTTTTATCAATGTGGCAATGGGACTTTTTGGTGTGCTTTGGTACAATATCAATAAAAGAAGATCTGAAATTAGTCTCAGAAAAGCTATGGGCGCGACCAACATTAACATCATCACACAGTTTTTGACGGAGATTGGTGGACTAGCTCTTTTGGCAGTTATATTTGGATTGATTTTTGCCATTCAGGTGCCACTATTCAAGATTATCGATGTGGATAGTCAGATTATGTACACTGGCATAGGATTTAGTGTTATTTTTGTGCTCGGTTTGGTACTAGTCTGTGCTTTTTACCCTGCTTGGAAAGGTGCTCAAATACACCCGGCCACAGGACTGAAAGAAGAATAAAAGATGCTTGTGTCCCAATAAGTATATCTCATTGGTCACACAGATTCTAAAACACCAAACACAAATAAACTCGTAATGAACCCATATAAGATATTAATCATTGATGACGATATAGCTGTGTGCAGTAGTTTGCAGTTGCTTTTGCGCAAGCACAACTTTACCACTTTGACCATTCAGCATCCATCATTGATACAGGAAAAGATTGCCACATTTGCCCCTGATTTGATACTTCTGGACATGAATTTCACCATAGATACGAGTGGAAAACAAGGATTAAAAGCACTTTCCAATATCCTCAGCCTTCGCCCCGATCAACTCATCATACTAATGACTGGATGGGCGACAGTGCAGCTAGCTGTGGAAGGTATGAAACTAGGAGCCAAAGATTTTATTGCCAAACCATGGGACAATCAGTCGTTGGTTGCTTCGATCAAAGATATTTTAACACTATTTCTACCACAAGAAAACTCAAACGAAGCTGTCGCGTCAGAAAGTAATATCATAGGTCAAAGCACAACCATTACGGATCTTCTCGAGATTGCTACTAAGGTGGCTATTACAGATGCCAATGTGCTCATCACAGGCGAAAGTGGTACTGGCAAAGAGCTTCTAGCAGAATATATTCATACCAATAGCAAACGTCATCATCATCCTTTTATCAAGGTCAATCTTGGGGGAATATCAGAAAGTTTGTTTGAAAGCGAGATGTTCGGCCACCGCAAAGGTGCATTTACAGATGCATTCTCAGATAGGATAGGCCGTTTTGAAAAAGCAGATAAAGGTACCATATTTTTGGACGAAATAGCCGAACTCAATCCATCGAGTCAAGTCAAATTGCTCCGAGTACTCCAAGAAAAAACGTATGAAGTTTTGGGAAGTAGCGATGTGAGTCGATCTGATTTTAGGACCATCAGTGCCACCAATCAAGACATTCCATCATTGATACACTTGGGACAGTTTAGAGAAGACTTATTTTATAGGATCAATCTCATTCATCTACATATTCCATCTCTTAGAGAGCGTAAAGAAGATATACCTTTATTGATCCATACCTTCATTCGTAAAATAGCATCAGCTTATGGATTTGACACACCAACGATTTCGGACAAAGCAATACATTGGCTCACCCAACAAAACTATCCTGGCAATATTCGACAGTTAAAAAATATAGTAGAACGTACGCTTTTGCTCAATATCGGCAAAGAAATCTTGGATATACAAGATTTTGAGAAAAATTTTAATGTACAATCACCTTCACAGAGTATGATCTTACTACCAGAAGTAGGCAAAATAAGTCTGATAGATTTAGAGATTGAAATGATCAAAAAGGCGCTTTTGCACAATGACCATTCTATAAGCAAAACGGCCATTTCTCTAGGTATCACACGTAGTTCGCTATATAGAAGACTTGAAAAATATCAAATCGCTCATGAGTCTTAAGGTCAAATATATCATATATGTGACGCTGATTCATGCCTTCATTTTGGGTCTGATGTATTACGTGATTCAAGAAAAATGGATATTTATATTAAGTCAATTACCACTTTTTATATCCTACTATATTTCGATCAGATTTTTCTATTTATTTGACCGACCTTACCGACATGTGATTGAAGGTGTAAAGTCATTGACGAGTAAAGAAAATGGTGTGATGTTTCGCAAAACAGGCGATAAAGACCTAGACAAACTTATCTCGCTTTACAATTCTATGGTCACCAATATCAGCGAAGAAAGGTATCGGCTCGAAGGGCAAGGTCAGTTTCTGGAAGATCTGATCAGGGTGTCTCCTATTGGCATCATCATTCTTGATTTTGATGGAAATGTCACAGAAATAAATCCACTCGCACAAAAATATCTCCAACTAGATAAAGAAAATAATCAAGAAATCATCCTACCAAAATCACTGCTAGAAGATATCCAAAATGGGCAGTCTGACATCATCACATTTAATTCAAATAAGAGATTCAGAGTTTTAAAAAACCAAGTGCGATACAAGGGTTTTTACCGAACATTTATCATGATCGAAGACCTGACAGTAGAGTTGCTCCAATCTGAAAAAGAAGCTTATGGCAAAGTGATACGGATGATGGCGCACGAAGTGAATAACTCCACAGGTGCTGTCAATTCCATCTTACAGTCAGTCCATGAATTTTTGACAGACCAAAATTCGGAGCCAATGTGGTCAGAAGCTGTCCAAGTTGCCATTGAAAGAAATAAAAACTTAGGTCAATTTCTTGCTAATTTTGCGAAAGTAATTAGACTACATCCACCACATGTTCAGTCTGTTCTTTTGGCTGATTTGTGCGAAAATGTCATCAAACTCTGGCAATACAAAGCCAACGAAAGACATATCAAATTGCAACTACACGACTGCGATAACGCACATAAAATCAATGTCGATCCGATACAAATAGAACAGGTGCTTCACAATGTCATCAAAAACAGTTTTGAAGCCATCGAAGCAGACCAAGGTGAAATCCATATTCACATCCAAAACAATGGCAAATCTCTACTTATAACAGACACAGGTACAGGTATTACAGATGAAACAGCAATCAATCTCAATCAACCTTTTTTCTCTACAAAGACAAATGGTCAGGGCATCGGATTGATGCTAAGTCGTGAGATTTTGACAGCGCATCGAGCTAGCTATAAATTGTGGAGTGAAGATAAATTGACTCATTTTTTAATAGAGTTCTAGGTTGACTTGTAAATTTCCATTGTCTATTTAGGCTTGCAGACTATGGTACAACCAATTGATAAATAAAAAATTATGTCTATAATAAACAAATTAAATACAAACCTTTTAATTGATTTTGTCCAAAATTCGTGTACCTTGGGTTGGCTTTTGCCTTATGCAGGGCAGTTACTTTTGCATTGCCCAAAAAAAGTAACCAAAAAGTCTAGTTCAAAAAAGGCAATTGCGTAGCACCGTTCATTTCGAACCAAAATGCTTTTCTATTGCCATAAGTAATTCATATTTAATCTTTTGTGCTTTCTATGGCAATAGACGCACTTTTGTTTCTTCATTCACTATTGCTTGTTTTTTGAACGATAATCTCCGTTAAACTATTAACCAAAAATAATAGCTGACTTTTTCAGTAGCCCCTATTTATATCACAAAAAAGCCCTGTAAACTTGCGCTTACAGGGCCTTTATCTTCATCAAAAATAACCAAAAGATTAAATTTTGGCTATTCTAAATTAATCTTATTCGAAAATAACTTTTTTGCTTAGCATACCGCCATCAAACTGCATTCTGATGATGTACATTCCGTTTTCTAATCCTTGACGTCTGATAGTCAAAGCGTTAGTATTGATGTCATTCATATTTCTTACCATTCTACCGCTGATATCATAGATCGCATAAGATCTAACAGGTGTTTTGTCAGAAACTGTAATCTGTACATCTGTTGTAGCAGGATTTGGTGCCATTCTAAAGTTTACATTAATATCAGATAGCTCCTTAGTAGAAGTTACAGATGATTTACATGGCAAATTAAGTGCTAAACATGCTCTAGGTGCAAAATATCCTACGATAGTATCCAAGTATTTTCTTGCAGAAACTGCATCTGTATTACAATCAGTAGGTTGTTGGTTTGGTTTTGGCTGAGAAGCAAAAGTCCATTCCCACGGTGCTCCTGAATCATTAGGTGTACCATTAAACTGATAAAAACCTAAGTTACCACTCTTATTGTATGCGTTAAATGGATCTTTTGCAGGAATGATATTTTTGAATAAATCATTGTTGCCTATTCTATCCATAATAGCAGCAACGTCACATGAACCTGAAACTTCTACTACTGGCTCTGGACCTCTTGCTGTAGGTACTCTCAATATTCCTGTTTTGCAAGGTGCAAATGCATCAGATGTCACATGGTAAGAGATCAATGGTGTCTCACCCTTAGTGATCCAAGATGTATCACCCAATGCTCCACCCATATTTACCGTAAGGGCAAATTCAGAAGAATATCCTTTGTGGTTTTCAACACATAAAGTATCTCCAGACTTAAAACCCAGTACAGCTGTTGGAATGTAAGCAGCACTTGAAAGTGTTGTTGGTCCTTCACCTGTGATGGTTCCGTTTTGGCCTTCGATGATCATAGGTACATTTCCGACACCCTGAACTGGCAATATCCACTTTCCTCCTGGTGTATTGGTTATTTCAGAATACTGATTAAGGTAACCAGCAGCCAATGATATATATCCACCTGTACCTTGTCCCCAAACAGTGATTTTTTCAGCATCGATTCCGTGTACGTTTCCTAACTCTGCTACACTCTTTCTGAAATATCTAACATAAGCATTTACATCCTGAGCACCTCTATAGGCTGCTTGGATTAATGTGTACCTCTTTAATAATTCTTGCTCAATGGTAGGCAACCATCCTTGTCTGTATTCAACCACAGCAACAACATATCCCATTTTTGCTAATCTAGTGGCTACTTCTACGTTTGTTGAGTCTAAAACTGTACCACCACATGAACCGTTAAATGAGAAAGGAATGAAGTTTCCTGTGTGAAGATATATAACCAATGGTCTGTCTGTACGAGTATCTCCTTCAGGACTGTAAAACTGTGCTCGAAGTGGCTGTCTTGTAGAGCCACCACCAGGCATTCCACCCAGTAAGCCTCCTACCCATGGCATTACAGTAAAATTACTTTGCAACGGGATTTGTGCGGAAACAGTAACTTTATCGAAAACTTCGTTTAAATAACGCTCTTGAGCATTTATTTCAACAACTGAAGCCATTAAAGTTAAAAAAAGAAAAAATTTAGTAAAAATTCGCATGTGAAAAGATTTAAAGTTAATAAATTAAATTTTTGATTTGAAATCATATGTAATAGTAAAATATGCCATTCTGCCTATCCTAGGTCCACCGTAAGTTTGAAACTGTCGATTGTCTAAAATGTTTGACGCTCCAGCCTTAAACGTTAGGTTTTGCTTTGGTATGGTGTAGTTTATCTGTGCATCCACTAGATCATAGGTTGGTACCAATCCAGTAAACTGTGGTGACCCTTCAAAAATAAAGCCTTCAATCCACTTGTAATTGACATTAAAGCCCAGAGTATTTTTTCCAGAACCAATAGGAATGTCCCTACCCGAAACTCCAAGGTTAAATTTGTTTTTTGGCGTATTGAATGCAGGGATGATATCATCATCTACACTCGTGATCAGGTTATTGTAACTATAATTTCCATTTAGAGAATAATATTTCCCGTAATAATAATTTAGACCTATAGCAAAACCTTGCGAATTCACTATCTTATCAGAATTGGCAGCAATACGATAAGTTTGAATGTTTGTAAATTGTCTGATTGGAACAGGAGGGAAACCTGGAATCAATTCCTGATATTCAATAGGAATTTTTAAACCTATTTGATAACCAATAAAATCAGTATATATGTTATAATAATAACTAGCATCTACAAATAACTTTTCAAAAAGTGTCGTTCTATATCCTATTTCAAAAGTTTTAACTTTCTCTGGTCTGATAGGCGCAATGTACTTATCTTCTAATGTTGTTAAAGGGTTTTTACGGTATTTTAAAAAATTATCTAGGAGTATCAAACTGTCAAATCCATTTAGATTTCCAATCAGTCTTGCTGGTCCTACGTCTAAATCCAAATATTGATCTGACAATGTAGGGTTTCTGATCGCTGATGAAAAAGAAGCTCTTAGGAAATTATTTTCTGATGGCTTCCATACGACGGACCCTGCAGGAGAAATAAGCAGTTTAAAGTTTTGGTTTTTATCTACCCTTGTAGCAGCAGACACTGCAAAATCCCCAAATTGCTTTGTCGCACCGCCATAGACACCAAATTCATTATTTGTGATGCGTTCCGTCTCATCTCTAAATATGGTACCATCGGTAAATGGTCTATACATCCTTGCGTTTGCTCCTAAGGTCAACTCCTTAAAAAAGTCAGTCGTAAATTTATACTCACCATGTACATGGAACAATGCTGACCTATCAAAAAATCTTGTACCATTTTCAGTTGTATTATTCTTTCTAGAAGTAATAATATTGAATAGAGAATCATATCTAGCAGTTCCAGGTTTATAAAAATCTGTCAAATTAAAAGTCCTGTTTTTAGTCGATGCATAATTTTGCGCTTCCTTGTGGAACTGATCCAACTTGTCTTTATTGTCTCTTTGCCACTGTACCATATTGTCTTCGCTCATACCTAAGGCCTGAAGTTTTTCAAAGACTTTATTTTGACGCCAGTAATCTTCGTAAGCTCGTTGCCAAGAATCGTTAGCACCACTTGCTTCTATCATTTTTTGAGCAGTGAAGTATGGGTCGTAAGAATCACCTGCATCTTCATGAGTGGCATAGGCTCTGACGAAAAATTTGTCTTTTTTTCTGTATTCTATTTTATGTTGGAAAAACTGAATCCCTCTTAAGCTAAATCTATTGTCCCCTTGATAAACAGTGGTTCCATATCCAAAATTAGAACCAAAAATTAACTCGGGTGAATCAAAATCTTTAGAAGGCTTAGTCCTAACATGAAAAGTAACTCCAGCTTTAATATTCTTTGTATTATAATCTACCAAATCACTTTCTGCGTAGCCTTGTCTATGAAATACATTTAGGCCTGAAGACGAATTAAAATCTGTACCATTATTGACAATACTATACTCATCTCCATATATGTTTACTGCATTAAATCCACCTGGATTATCCTTTGATAAAAAAATATTGTTACTAAGAGAGTCAGTCACTGGATTATAGTTGTCTGCTTCCCAGTCATTGGCTTTAAGGTAGGAGAAATTTAATTTATACCCGATGAGCGGCTTCCCTGATTTACCTTTAATTACATCTGCAAATCTGACAGCAGTCTCGACAAGAGATCTCTCACCGACTTTCACACTTGCAGATAATCCTTTATTGAAAAATGGATTTTTGGTTTCCATAGCTATCACGCCATTGAAGGCATTCGGACCGTAAAAGGCAGAACTCGCTCCTACTACTAGATCTACTTTCTGAATATCTAGCTCTGATGAACCAAGGAAATTACCTAAAGAAAAATTCAATCCAGGTGACTGATTATCTACACCATCTATAGTCTGCAAAGATCTCACCGGACTTGTACTATTAAAGCCACGCGTGTTAATGACTGTAAATCCTAAACTGGCAGTGGTCAAGTCCACACCTTTGAGAGATCCGAGACCATTGTAAAAATCTGTAGATGCCGTTTGTTTGATGGCGATGGCATCAAGAGACTCTATCGTAAGTGGTGCCGCTTTTTGTTTTTCAGAAACTCGTTGACCTTTGATCTCTACACCGAGGTCGATGGTTACTGACTCTTCTGCAAGTGTTATTTTGATCTTTTGACTTGCTGATGTAATTTCTAAATCTTGCGGTGTGTACCCTATGTAAGATATATTAATGGTAGCAGGAAATTTGTCTAATTTTAATTCAAAAGTTCCGTCAAAATCGGTCACAGTACCTTTCGCTGCATCATTCTTCACGATGACATTTGCTCCTATTAAAGGCTCTCCAGTATTTTGATCAAGAACACTCCCTTTTATCAATGACTGACCGTTTATACATGTAAGATTGATAAAAAAAAATGAAACTATACCTAAAAAAATATGCAAAACATTCCTCATAAATGTGGCATTAGGAATAAAGATTGTTAATAAATTGTGAAAACTGATGCAATGTATGACATATTTCTGAATCAAAAAAATGTCTCCTAAAAAAATATCTTAGAGCATCAAAATAATAATTCAAACTGCAGAACATTTGATTATTTTTAAATCAATATATAATATCGTTCAAGTGTGGTTTTGTTTGGTATTTTGATTAATTATTTTGAGAAAGGTCAAATTTATTATTAAATAATGGGGAATGAAGTCTATTTTATATATTAATTAATTAAAATGCGAAAACCTTGAAGTGTTTAGCAGGCTTTCAAAAGACATTAATAGCTTGAAAGTGATACCTTTATTGTTCTAATATAAATATTATTTTTACTTTTGTCAGGTACAAAATTGAATTAAATGTTTTACAGACTAATAATTTTTATAGTTTTCACCATTAATTTTCAGATGGCGTGTGTTCGTAATAATGAATATCCTGCTCCTACAGAAACTACGGTAATTCATCAAAATGGAGAAGATGAAAACTCTTATGTAGCCCGTATGAAATGGGTAGAGCTTATGCATGGCGGGGCAGATTGTCGTTGGAGATCCATTGAGGCTGAAAATCAAAGATATCAATATGACCAATGGATAAAAAATACAACATCTACCCGTAATGCTGATGAATATGTAGCGGAAGGTTTTTTGCGAGGAAGATGGCAAGAAGGCGGTAGTAGTAATAATGCAGGTAATATTATGGCCGTAGATTTTGATCCTGAAACAGAAGAAGTATATGCAGTCGGTGGTGGTGGGCCAATCTTTAAATCTGATATTTCTGGCACAAATTGGACTTTAGTAAATGATAAATTAAGATTTTCAACAGATTTACTTAAGGTATTCAATCTCCCAAATGGTATAAAAAGATTAATATCTGCTGTAAATGGTGAGCCTCATTATTCGGATGATGGAGGCAAAGTTTGGATTAAAGCGACAGGTGTTATTGCAACAAATGAAGGTTATATTTACCATTCGCAGAGTACAACTGAAGGATTTATATTCTTTTTAGCCAAAAAAGATTACTGGTCAGATATCAAACTTTATGTTTCTTCTGATTATGGATTGACATACAGCACAGCCAAAACTTTTGCAACTTCTGATACAAGAAATGTAGCACTTACGCTAGATGGAGTGAGTAATAGTATTTATATTATCGAACAAACAACTGGTGAAAATAGTAACATTTACAAATATATCAAATCAACTAAAAAACTTGATTTACATCTTCCTAATATAGGTGTTGGTTTTGGTGAAGGAGGGAAGGCCAATCTTCAGGTAACTACTGTTAAGGATTCAATATTTATGTATTTGTATAATGAAGACAATAGACTTTATATGTCAAAAAATGGTGGCAATAATTGGTCGCCTACTGTGACATTGCCAACGACACCTTGGGATGTTGGGCTGTATGTCTGTCCATCTGATCCAAAAAATATGTTTTTCGGAGAAGTGGATGCTTTTCGATCTTCTAATGGCGGCTTGGTCTGGTCAAGAATTAATAATTGGTGGGAGTATTATGGAGATATTTATAACCAATTGCATGCAGATATAATGACAATTAAAGAGTTTAGATACAAATCAGGGAAACCATTTATTTTAAATGGTAATCACGGTGGTTTGTATTATTCTGAAGATTATGGACAATCACATAGCAATATTGGCTCCGTAGGCCTGAATGTTTCTCAATATTATGATGTGCGCACCTATCCCAATGAACCATATTATGTATTTGCTGGCTCGCAAGATCAAGGCCAACAACGTGGTTTTTTATCTAATGAAGGAGCGTCAGAACTTGATCAAAATATATCGGGTGATTATGGGCATATTGAGTTTACAGGAAATGGTAAAAGTTTATGGTCTGTTTATCCAGGTGGGTCTATAGGGTATTATTCGCAACCTAAAAATCAAAGTGGACCTATAGCCAATTATGAAATTAACTCGAAAAATGAAACGGTCTGGATTCCACCCATTATGCCAGGCCCTGATCCTAGTAAGAATATCATCATTGCTGCTGGAGGAAGTACCGATGAATCATCAAATGGTTCATATTTGATACAATTGGAATATCTAAATAATGAAATTAAGGCGACCGAGCTTCCTTTTAATTTTGGGGTAAGTGGTGGGCAAATTTCTGCAATGGCTATTGACCATTTTGACCAAAATAAATGGTACGTAGCTACGACCAATGGTCAATTTTATAGATCTACAAATGGAGGAAAAAATTTCTCCAGAACAGCAACCATGCTGTCAGAGTCCCATTATCTTTACGGCTCTTGTATTTTACCATCTAAGTCTAAAGAAAATGTAGTCTATTTGACTGGCAATGGGTATAATTACAAACCAGTGTACAGGTCCACAAATGGTGGACAAACGTTTCAACCATTTAGTACTGGTCTGCCTCAGACTATGGTATTTAATATAGTAGCCAATGAAGATGAGACTCTTTTGTTTGCAGCTACAGAAGCTGGTCCTTATGTGTACATCGCTGTCAAAGGGAAGTGGTTTAGTTTGCATGGTCAAAATACACCTAATCAAACTTATTGGAGTGTTGAATATGTTCCACAAATAAAAACAGCACGATTTGGGACTTATGGTAGGGGTATTTGGGATTTTGAAGCGAAGGAAATTTTAAGTAGTACTAACAATATAGCTGTTAGTAATGATAAGTTTAGATTGTTTCCGAATCCAGCTACCAATCAACTTTTTATTGTAAGTCATTTTGAAGAATTGATATTGAATATTATTATCAAAGACATAAACGGGCGAACAATCATGCAGACTACTTCAGTAAAAGGGATGCCTCTTGATATTTCTTTGCTAAAATCTGGGGCTTATTATGCTCAAGTTATAATAAAAGGAACTATTGAAACACACAAGTTTATCAAGATTTGACTTTTGCGCATTTATTAGTAATCCGTTTTGATATTTTTGTTAAATGGTACATTTAATTGATACCTTAAATCATCAGACTTAGAGCTATCGGCCACATCAAGTCCATAAATAATTTTGTGCGGGTCATCATAAACAAAAGTTCCGAAAATCCTATCCCATAAAGAAAAGATATTGCCATAATTGGTATCGGTCCAAGGACGAACATAATGGTGATGAAACTTATGCATATTCGGCGAAATAAATATATAACTTATGACTCTGTCTATCCAGATGGGTAAGTCCAAATTGGCATGTGAAAAATAGGTGAAAAATATAGTCAAAATCCGATATATCAGATAAAATGCTACCGGCATACCAAACAGTACAATAGCCAATAATGCAAATGTCTCCCGCAATATAAAATCCCCAGGATGATGTCTTGTACCTGTGGTCACATCTACAGCAGTATCACTATGATGAACTATGTGAAATCTCCACATAAAACTGACTTTGTGGAGTAAAAAATGAACAAAATATTGCGCAATGAGATCTAAGGCCATCACTGCAAGCAATAATTCTAACCAAAGCGGCCAATCTATCCAATAAAATAAACCAAATTGTTGCGATGCAGTCCATTGAAAAATACCCACAGTTGCGATACCAAAAAGTACATTGATGAGCATTGTCGTTCCCAAAAGTACCAAATTGACCTTACTATGTTTCCATTTGTTGTAATGAAAATCAAATAAAGGATAAATACCTTCAGCAATCCAAAATATAGATAAACACAATACAATCCAAATGAATTTGTGCAAAGTGGTTAGGTTTTCAAAAAAATGAATCAATGTGGCTAACATTTTATTTTTAGTTTGTTATTTAATTCAGGAAATTTAAAAATAGAGTATAAAAGATTTATTATTTCCTATGGTCACATACTACTTTTTTGCACTTCCCGTACAGATTGAGTGAGTGATGTGTTACTTCAAACTCCAAGATATCACCCATCATGGCTTTAATTTGTTGGATACGCGGGTCACAAAACTCCAGCACTTCACCACAATCTAGACATATTAGGTGGTCATGCTGTTTGAAGCCGTATGATTTTTCATATTGTGCTAGGTTCTTGCCAAATTGATGTTTCGTGATGAGATCACAACTGACTAATAGTTCTAATGTATTATACACTGTGGCTCTACTAACACGATAATTTTGATTTTTCATGTGAATATAGAGCGCTTCCGCATCAAAATGGTCAGTCCGTCTATAGATTTCTTCGAGGATGGCATACCTCTCAGGTGTCTTTCGTAGTGCAAACTTCTCGAGATGGGAAGAAAATATGGTTTTCACTTCAGAGACGATCTCTTCTAACTTATCTGGTGTGCTAGTCATAAACTTTTTGTCAATTGATGATTCTGTCTGTTCTTACTACGGATGAAATGCCTGGAAGCTTTTCTAATGATTGTACAACGAGATTGAGTTGGTCTTTGTTCAATACTACTATTCCGATCCTACCTTCAAAAAATCCTTCACTTCCCTGTATACTGAATGATTTGATATTGATTCCCAATTTGTTCGAAAGTTCATTGGTCAACATTTGTATCACGCCTGGACCTGAATCTACTCCCGTCACTAGCAATTCTACTACAAAATTGCTCGTCACACTTCCTTCCCAATCAGCTTTTAGGACGCGGTAGCCATAATTGGCCAATATGTGGGTGGCATTGGAGCAGGAAGTCCTATGTATTTTAAGTCCATCTTTGGTCGTAAGATAAGCAAATATTTCATCACCTTGCACTGGATTACAACAAGTCGCTAGTGAATATTGATACATATCCGCTGGTTCGCCATTGACCAATATATTGGATTTGTTGGTTTTGGCTGAACGTTGTATTTTTTTTAATTCATCGGCAATAGGCGCTGTTTTATTTTCTTCATCTTCTTCTTTTTTGAAGATGATTTTTCCACTTTCGATGGTATAATTTTTAATATCCGAAACTCTAACATCTTCTTGTGTCAATGCATAGAAAAAATCCACTCTATTGCGATAACCCAAGTGTTTTGCAATGGTATCCACATTATCTTCAAAGTCGATTTTGAGATTTTTAAGTTTACGCTCTAAGGCTTCTTTACCAAATTCCCCAATTTTTCGTCGCTCTTCTTTCATGGCAGATCTGATTTTTGACCTAGCCTTTCCTGTTACCACCATTTTGAGCCAATCCTCATTGGGTTTTTGGTTTTTATTGGTAATCACTTGCACCTGATCGCCATTATTGAGTTTATAACCCATTGGTACAAGTTTGTTGTTTACCTTGATGGCGGCAGCATGATATCCTACATCAGTGTGTATCTCAAAGGCAAAATCCAATGCAGTAGCACCTTTCGGTACGATACGCATATCTCCTTTTGGTGTATAAACATATACCTCTTCACTAAATAAATTGGTCTTAAAATCATTGACAAAGTCCATTGCATTGGTATGCTTGGCTTCTAAGATTTCGCGAATGTTGTCTAGCCAGTTGTCATATACATTTTCTTGTTTCTTGATGCCTTTGTATTTCCAGTGTGCAGCAAAACCTTTTTCGGCAATTTCATCCATTCTTTCCGATCGAATCTGCACCTCGACATACCTTCCTTTTGGACCTATGACGGTAGTATGGAGCGATTCATATCCATTGCCTTTTGGTGTAGTGACCCAATCTTTTAGTCTTTCGGGTATTGGTTTATATACATCGGTAATGATTGAATATATCTGCCAGCAAAAGCTTTTTTCTTTTTCCACGGGCACATCGATAATGATCCGTACAGCAAATATATCAAAAATCTCTTCGAAAGTTACGTTATTATTTTTAATCTTGCTGTATATTGATGAGATTGCCTTGCTCCTACCTAATACCCTAAATGGTGAACCCAAATGTTGCAACTCTTCTTGAAGGGGTTTGATAAATTCAGCTATATAAACGCTTCTTGCTTGATTTGAATCGCTCAATTTGTGGCTTATCTCATCAAACATCTCAGGATCTGTAATCTTAAGGCAAATATCCTGAAATTCGGTCTTTATATTGTAAAGACCCAAACGATGCGCCAAAGGCGTATATATATATTCTGTTTCAGCTGCTATTTTGAGCTGTTTATGTTTCGGCTGAGCCCCGATGGTACGCAGATTGTGTAGCCTATCAGCCATTTTTATTAGCACAACACGTACATCTACCACAAGCGTACTTAATACTTTTTTAAAATTTTCAGCTTGTGGACTTTCTACATCATCCGTATTGTAAGTACCATCCAACTTGGTCAGTCCATCTACTATTATAGACACTTTGGGACCAAACATTTCTGTGATTTCTTTGAGAGTAACGGGAGTATCTTCTACTACATCATGTAGTAATGCACAGATCACTGCTGTTGGGCCTAAACCAATTTCTTCAAAACAGATTCGGGCTACTTCTATAGGGTGATATATGTAAGGTTCGCCCGATTTGCGTCTTTGATATTTATGTGCATCGACTGCTAGTTCGTAGGCTTTTTCTATATACATTACATCTTCATCCTGAAGGTTTTTTTCCATCACCTTCAAAACTTCTTCAAACTTGGCTCTCACCAATTTACGTTCATCTTCATTTATCGCAACTCCAACTGGCATACAATCAAAAATATTACAATTTTACCAAAGATGACAAATATAGTAGAAATCATGAATGTTACCAATTTTTAAGAAAAAAAAAGCAATAAACTGTCGAAAATCATATTTTTTCAAATCAATGATACCAATTAACCAATTAAGCTAATTACCTTGGCTTATATTGTAATTGCTTGAATTCATCGACCAAATAAATAGCCTTGTCCATTGAACTTGCAAAAGAAAGAATATGTTATTACCTTTGTAAATAAATAATTTTGTAAAAACATGACTATATATAAAGAATATAGAGTAGGAGGTGGTAATAGCCCTTTTGGATTTTTAGGTCCATTGTTGATTTTAGCGGTTTTTTTTACAGCCTTGTTTTTTCTGGCTAAAGGGCTTTTTTGGATATTCTCTTGGATAGCTCCTGTTTTATTAATTGTCACTTTGATTATCGATCATCAAGTAGTGGTAGATTTTTTTAAGTTTGTTTGGAAGTTGCTTAAAGAAAATACCGTTATGGGCATTCTTGCTGTTTTGTTGGTGTTTTTTGGTTACCCGATTGTTGCTGGTTACTTGTTTTTTAAAGCTTTAGGCAAAAGATCCATCAAAAAAGTAATAGAAAATGTGGAGAAGGAAAAAAATACTTATACCGAGTACGAAGAAGTGGTAGAAGATGACAGTTTTTTGGAGTTACCACCATTGAAAAAACAAGCAGAAGCGCCAAAACAATCCAAATCTAATGAGTATGATGATATGTTCAAATAAAAGATATTGATCAATATTTACGTCATATTTATTTTTTTAGCTTTATATTACAGCTATTTAATATTTCAAATTTATGTAGGTTGGAGAAACATGCCTTGTTCAGAATCTATGAATAATGTACTACAAGGCACGTCCGTCATCATTGCTGTAAGAAATGAAAGTGAAAATATAAAACAATGTATCCAATCCATATTGGACAATGAAATTAAAGAAAATCTATATGAAATCATAATCGTCGATGATCATAGTACAGATGATACTCTGGCAAAAATACAAAATTTTCATAACGATAACATAAGATTTATACAGCAAAAAGAAGGTATAAATGGTAAAAAAGCTGCACTTACTCTAGGTATTAGTCTAGCAAAATTTCCGATTATAATTTGCACAGATGCAGATAGTAACGTCGGAAAAAATTGGATAGAAACGCATACTTTAGCATATCATGATTATACTGTTAAGTTTAATACAGGAATAGTGCTCCCAGAAATGAATGAAACCATTTTGTCAAAATTTCAATGGTTAGATTTTGCGGCAACGATGGCTATCACAGCCAATGGCATCTATAGACAAAGCTACTTTCTAGCCAATGGCGCCAATTTGAGTTATCAAAAGCATACATTTGACCAAGTAAAAGGTTTTGAAAATAATGAAATTTTGGCATCCGGTGATGATGTGTTTTTGGCCAGTAAAATAGCAGAACAGCATCCCGAAAGTGTACGATTTTTGAAATCGAAAAATGCCATCGTCCATACTAAAGCAGAGCCTAATTGGTCTTCATTTTTTGCCCAAAGGAAAAGATGGGCTACCAAATCCATGCAAAGTGGCAATAGCAAAGTTATTTATATTCAGTCTTTTGTATTTGTTTTTAGTGTAGCATTGATGGTCGGATTGATACTTTCTATCACGGCTTTTCACCAAGCATTGCCTGCTGTATTATTGGCTTTGGTGCTAAAAATGTTGACCGATTATTTATTCCTTGATCAACTAACTAACTATTTTGAAAATAAAAAAGTGATGAAATATTTTATTCCTTGCTTTTTTATTTACTTTGGACACATTATTATTTCTGGATATTTTGCATTATTTCCATCAAACTATTCATGGAAAGGAAGAAGGACAAAGTGAGTTGGGCATTTAAAATTTATTTTTCCACATCATACTTTCCACTGGCTTTTCTGTCCTTTGGTTGTATTTGGCGTTTGATTTTTTATTATAGTAGTTGGCTATATCACCATCTACTTTGAAATAAATGAGCTGACCCACAGGCATACCTGCATATACACGGACAGGCTGTACGCAAGAGATTTCCAGCGTCCAACTATTACAAAATCCAACATCACCTTTACCAGCTGTGGCATGAATATCGATTCCTAATCTACCAATACTGGACTTGCCTTCTAGGAATGGTACGGTATGGTGCGTTTCTGTATATTCTTCCGTCACGCCGAGATAAAGTGTACCAGGCAATAATACAAACCCATCATCACCTATCTCAAAATGTCTAATCGTATTGTGTTTTTTTGCATCCAACTCATGGTTTTCATACACAGCGAGCCATTTTCCTAAGTGAACATCGTAAGAATTAGTACCCAAGCAATCTGGTCTATATGGTTCTATGACAATATTGCCTTCAGTTATACTTTTTAATATTTCTTTGTCCGAGAGAATCATGCTTTTGAAATTTGGTGCGAAGATAGTGAAGATGATTGTTTTTATAATACATTGGTTATAAAGGTTTGATTAAAAATTAAAAAGGAGTATTTACAAATTATCTTTAAATTATTGTCCAAATAAGGCTATTTATTTATATATTTATCTTTTGGTAAATTAAATATCTAATACAAAATCAATTTTTTCGGAATGATTATTCCTGATTTTGTATAGAACTTGATAAAATACACACCTTTAGCCAATATTAAAGTTGATAAATTAATATTTTGCGGGTATGTTCCTTCAAATAGTAATGTACCATTATAATTTACAAAGTCAAATTTTGAAATGGTATTGTTGTCAAAAATGACATTGACAGATTCATGAGTTGGATTGGGCGCTATTTGTACATTAGGAATTAACTCAGAATGTTCAGTGGATGTAATAATCTCAATTGTTTTAATAACTTCCGAGCTTCCACAATCATTAGAGCTCACCAATGTGACGTTGTAAGTACCATAATCATCGTAAATATGAACGGGAGAAATTTCATTGCTTGTGGTATTGTCTCCAAAATCCCATAAATACTGAGTTGCATCACTACTCTCATTGATGAAAGTGAAGGTCTTGTCATCCTGTATTTGGTCAAATTTTGATGAAGGTAGTGGGTTCACCATGATATAAGTACTATCGAATGTCTTACATACAGCTGATGTACTATTTAGTCCAACTGTTAATAATGAAGTATTTGCCTTCGTCCAAACTATATCAATATTTGGAGTACCTTGCCCTTGACTAATGGCTCCGTTTTCCACTTGCCATTGCATATTGGTGAAAATGTTATTTTGAATGTTTGCAGTAAAGACTTTATCCAAGCAAGCTGCTGTCTCTTGGGTATTTATAATAGGTTTTATAATGTCATAAGTTTTCCAAATTCCGCCTCCCATCGTAGTAACCCACATTTCACAGGGTGTAAATGGATTGAAAAATATTCTTTTGGGCCTGACATAAGGATAACTTTCTACCCTTTGGAAATCGTAATTGCCACCAACATTTTCCCAAGAAACATACAAACCTTCATTGTCGGTACTTACATATATTCTGTCATTTACATTGGGATGAATGGCACAACTTTGTGTTCGTTCATTTTTAAATATCCTTTGCCAGGTCACACCTCTATCCGTAGTTTTATAAAGTCCTCCATTGTCTTGGTTATTGATACCTGGAAAAGTCGTAAATCTTCCCCAAACTGCAGCATACCATGTGTTTTGAGTACTATCATGTGGGTCAATGATGATGTCTTTTGTGAAGTATTTCATATTTTGATACGATCTATCTTCCCAAGTTTGTCCCAAATCAGTGCTAAAAAATACACCACTAGCTTCCATCAATTCATCTGACGATTCGCCATCATTGCTAATTGGTCTTGCAGCATAACTCACTACTATAGAACCATCTTTTAGCATCCTTATATTATATGGTCTTCCTTGAGTCCTAATTGGATTATTTGTTTTTTGCCAAGTTTTGCCCGCATCCATAGATAAAAATAGTCCACCTTCTGTATGATGTGCTACACTTATCATCAGTATTTCAGGATTGACTGGAGATATCTCTATCCATACAATAGGATAAGGAAGATACAATAAAGTATCCCATTTTCTCCCTTCATCCATCGAGGTCAACACTAGGCCGGTGGTGGCAATACAGTTGTCACAAATTCGTCCGTCTTGATACAAATCATTGAGTCCAGCAATGGCGGCATAGAGTATCTTTTTGTCTTTGTTTTCGACTATTCGATACCAATTATTATTTGCTACGGGACCATAATTGTGAAATGTATTTCTACCAAATGTCCATGTTTCTCCACCATTTTCAGTGTATTGATTGCCAATATCATAACAAGACGCAAACACTTTTTTTTCATCTATAAAATGAAGACTAGCACTAGAAGTAACATTGAGACCTGAACTTTTATAAAATTTATATTTATCTCCAGAGCTTCCCAGCTGGTTTTGGGTTGATTGATCTACGTACATTTGTCTCCAAGTTTTGCCTCCATCTACGGTGTAATGCGAATATCCATCTGACAATAAGACTCTGTCAGGATTGTTTTGATCTACATCTATACCCCACGCTACACCCATAAAATAGTACCAAAAAGCCGATTCACTTCCTCCAGCCCAGCCTGTGGTCATATTTTCTGTAATATTAAAGGCATTGGACCAAGAGCTACCACCATCGACAGATTTAAATACAAAGGGAGCATTGTCCCCATCTTCCGCAGAAGCCCATAGTATGTTTGCATTATTTTTGGCGTTATCTACCCATAGAATTTTCAGATCAGATTGGATATTGTTTCTTATATTTTGCCAAAGTGCCTGCGAATTGAATTTAAACTTATAAATATTTCTCACGTCATCTTTTACACTACGAGGATCGTTCCATGGCGCCAGATAGTCTTGATGTGCAGTGACACAATACAGTGTGATATCATTACCTATTTTAGCATGAGACAGATGAAATATGCCTTCGTCGGTAGGTATTCCTGGTACTGATTCTATATTAAAACTAAGTCCACTGTCACGACTTACCAACAAACCTTCGTTGGTGCCAATGATTATCAATCCATTATCCCAAACTACGCCAGCGACTCTGACGATGCCTGAATTTGGGATGTAGATGATTTTGAAGCTAGTACCACCATCAGTAGAAAGAAATATTTTGTCATATTCGTTAATGATAATATTTTGTGTACTATTGGGATCGGCACTTAGGAAATGTATGCCTGTGGAAGAAGGATCATTAATCGGAGACCAATGAGCGCCACCATCCACACTTTTTACTGGAATACCTTTGGAAGATATCGGTGCATCCGCAGAATTATCTATCATCCTATGCACTGTATAGAGTACAGCCGGGTCAGATGTAAATTGCACTTTAGATTTGGTTGTGCTTACTAGTTGCTGATTATCTATTAATTGCCAAGAATTACCTCCATTGATAGACTTGTAAACACCTGCCATATCACAATTGACATACATAGTCATCGTGTCATGTGGACTTAAAGATGGTGCGTACATATATCCTCCTCCACCTGTACCCATTACCTGAAAATCTGAAGTCTGGCTATAAGAGGTATTGATTAACAAAAAAGAAAAAATACAACTTAGAAAATATTTCTTTAGGTTCATACTGGCGCTTTTTAAAAATGTAAAATCAGATTTTATTTAATTCTTGCAAACACTGATTTTTAAATATCTTTTACGGCATGTTTGCAGTTACAATATCAAATACTGAAAATTTAAGGCAAATGTATAGAATATATTGTAAATTGTAGTGTAAGAATTATTTAGATATTATTTTTCAAAAATAAATAGTTGGCATTTTCTAACCTTTGAGGCAGGATTACCGACATACTATTATAACGATAAAATAGCGTGATATGGTGGTGTAGATGGTTTGTCGGGAATGACATTTTTATCCGCAGGATATGGGAGAGCTATCAAAAATGGATTTATTGTGAAAGGAATTTATATGAAAGGTAGTGGAGCAGAAAAACAAAGCAGTGGTCGAATTTATTCTCATAAATCTATTAATATTTATGGTGTTGGGTTACAAAAAGCTGTAAATACAAGTGGAGCTTCAAGTATTAATCTTGGCTTGGGTTATAGATTGGCACATCTTACATCCACAGCGGGAGATCAAGACAATCTGAGCGGAAGAGGCGGATATTATCATGGCGTAGATGTAGATCTTTCGTACATTCACGACATGAATGATCGAATAGGTATCTATGCAGGTGCTAATTTTACCACTGGCATATTTATGTTTTCAGTAAATGCAGGTAGTTGCATTTATTTTTAAATAATTTTCTTTTGCTCATTACTAATTAAATTATTTGTGAAAGGTATATCCAAAACCTAATGTTGATGATATTACAAATTTTTGATTATTTTCAAAAGTATTTATTTGATAGACAGGATTGATCTCCATATTTAATCTTAAAGATGGTGATATATCCCAAACAATTCCTGTATTAAATAGTAGTCCAAAACCCATGGGTATTTTTGATTCACCACGTGGATTGACAGCACTACCTAAATAATGGATGCCCCATAATAATCCAGCACCACCATAGATGCTAGTTTTTTTGTAAATTTACTTGTATAAATACTAGAAACACTAACACCATATCCTTGTAGGGTATTATTGTCCATGACAACACCAATCCGTGGCAATATTGTTAGATATTGGTCTTCATCTATCCTTTTTATGATTTGCCCATTGATGGAGATACCTGAACGTATCATTCCGCTTTTCGCAGTTATCCACAACCTACCATACATATTAAATTTGTCAGTAAACCCATATCCAAGTGAACTTGTAAAACCCAAAGTTGTAAAACTATTGTTCGCTGATGGCCTTGTCTCAGGGAATAATTCTAAAGCCGCATGAATATCAGTTTCATTTTGTCTTAATGGTTTGGATGGTAAATTCAATGCAGGGCTGTAAACCAAACTATGACTGCAACTTTGCATTGTCAATACTAATACTAAAATATATCCAACTCTTGCTATTCTGAAGGTAAACAAACTCATCATGTAAATTTTTATCTTTATAAAACGAATAATCTGAAGATATTGTCTTCCGTGTAAAAGGTTTTTGATAATTTTCTTGATCTACACCTTACATCACCACTATCTGTGTAACACAAATCACACAACTGGAACTTAATTGCCCTTACTTTTGTATTCATTTTAACAAAATAATTAAAAAAACATGACATATACAGAAATCATTAATAGTGATACGCCTACATTAGTGGATTTTACAGCAGCGTGGTGTGGACCATGTAAAGCTATGGCTCCAGTTTTAGAACAGTTGGCACTTAAAATAGGGGAGAAGGGGAAAATCATCAAAATAGATGTGGACAAAAATCCTGCTATTGCTGAAAAAATGAAAATCCAAGGTGTACCTACCTTCGTACTGTACAAAAAAGGCGAAATCCTTTGGAGACAATCAGGTATGCAGTCTTTGACACAATTGCAGTCGCTGATAGAAGGCGCTCAGTAATATAATCGAGCCAGCGAAGGATTGAGTGATTGGGTGATCGCATGATCTTTTGAGTAATAAATAAAACATTTCGGAAGTAGAAGTTGGGTTTAATGTTGTTAGATATTAAACCCAATTTCTGATTTTATTTCTGTCATGACAAATGAACTTTGTACATTCCCTATGTTATCTAACGAAGCTAATTTCTTGCTTACGAACTGCTGATACGCATCCATATCAGTTACGACTACCTTGAGCAAATAATCATACATACCGGCTATGTGGTAACAGTCTCTCACTTCGTCAAAACCCACGATATCTGACTGAAACTTTTCTATCAATTCACGCTGATGATGACGGAGCGAGACATTACATAAGACTGTGAGACCCAATCCCAATTTTTTACCATTGATCCTAGCATGATAGCCCAAGATCATCTGCTCCTTTTCTAATTTTTTAAGTCGCTCGAAGGTAGGTGTTGGGCTTAGATTTATTTTATCGCTCAATTCTTTAACAGTAATTTTTGCATTTTGCTGCACTTCTCTTAGGATGGCTAAGTCAAATGAGTCTGGCATAAAGATTATTTTTCTAAAAGTTTTAAAATTTCAAAACAAAAGTAATTATATTTTCTATATTTATATATCTTTTAAGAATATTATTCCTAATATCAAAACTATAATTAGAATGTAGTTGCTATTATTACCTTTGCATTAGAATAAATATCAATATCATGAAGCCAGTAAAAAATCATACCTTTAGTCCAGAATCGATGATGATGTCTTATGGGTACAAACCAGAATTGTCAGAAGGAGCGATCAAATGTCCTATATTTCAGACATCTACCTTTGTATTTAAAAGTGCTGAAGAAGGCAAAGCTTTTTTTGAAGTGGCTTATGGTATCAGAGAGCAAAAAGTCAATGAAGAGATGGGCTTGATTTATTCCAGACTTAACAATCCGGATCTTGAAATATTAGAAAATCGTCTTTGTCTTTGGGACAAGGCAGACGAATGTGCAGTTTTTGAGAGTGGGATGTCAGCCATCACTACTGTATTGCTTGAGTTTTTAAAACCAGGCGATCTTCTTCTTTACTCGATGCCTGTGTACGGTGGTACAGATCATTTTATCAATACTTTTTTGCCAAAAATAGGCATCGATACTGTAGGATTCAGACCTGAAATGAGTGAAACGGACATTATCACTTTACTGGAGAATACTGGGAAAGCAGATAAATTAGCCATGATTTTTATAGAGACACCTGCCAATCCTACCAATGCCATCATAGATATAGAAATGTGTGTACGAATAGCACAAAAATATTCAAATCTAGATCAAAAAGTACTTACTGCCGTAGATAATACCTACATGGGACCACTTTGGCAACATCCACTGCGACATGGTGCAGACATAGTAATGTACTCAGCTACAAAATATATTGGTGGCCATAGTGACGTCATCGCTGGTGCTGTATTGGGATCTTTTGAACTCATGAAAAGAGTAAAAACATTACGTACCTTTCTTGGCAATATGGCAAGCCCTAACACAGGATGGTTGCTCATGAGAAGTCTTGAAACACTGAAAGTGAGAATGGAACAACAGACCAAAAATGCTACCGTCATCGCAAATTACCTAAATATACACCCCAAAGTTGAAAAAGTATATTACCTAGGATTGATCAATGAAGATAGTACCAACTATAATACCTACCAACGGCAATATCTATCACCTGGTGCTATGCTCTCTTTTGATATCAAAGGTGGAGAAAAAGAAGCATTTGCTTTCCTAAATAATCTGAAACTCATCCAACTAGCTGTCAGTCTAGGCAGTACTGAAAGTCTGGCGGAGCATCCAGCTTCTATGACTCACGCAGGTATAGAAGAGGCACACCGACTAGAGATGGGTATCACAGACAAGTTGATCAGAATATCTGTCGGTGTAGAAAATTACAATGATATCTTGTGGGATATTGAGCAGGCATTGGAGGATGTGAAGATAGGTGATTGATTTTAGATTTGGATTATTGATACCATTGATTTAGTGAGTTATTAATGCAAAATATTTTCTAAGGTTGCTTAAAAACCAATGTGCCAAAGGTGTAGTATGCACCAATTTGAAAACCGTGGTGGGATAAGTTTATCTCCTTATCATATTCTAAAGTGAGTTCTAATCCAGGAGAAGGTTTTGATGTCCTGATAAAATATGCTTCAGCACTAAATCTGTTATTTAGCTGAGGGATGTAATATGCAAAAACATTAATTTCACTGTTCCGTCCAATTTTTTTAGAAAACACTGACCCAAAACGCAAAGAAATAGAATTAAAATGAAGGGCCTTTTGTGGAAAATATTTCGAAGTAGTTAACATTATTGAAACAGAATTTGTATTTGTTTCATTGGTAGATGAATAATAATAATTATTGCTATAATATACGAGTTTATCAAAGGAAAATCCCGTAGATAAGGAAATTTTAAACTTGGATTTATCTATGATTTTATAATCTAATAAAAGTGGAATACTAAAAAACTCAGCATTGAAAGTGAAATTATTATTAGGTTTCAATGTTTGAAATTTGTATTCAAGTCCGGATTTGACCTTTATACTAGAGTTTAGCATATAATCCATATTTATGGAAAAACCATAAGGGTTTTTTACGGTTATAAAGTCAGAAAACCCTTCCACTTTGGCAAGAGTATTATTACCCAGTATAACAAAGCTACCTAAACCCAATTTGAGCTGAGATTGACTAAATACAATTTGATTAATTGATATTAAAAAAATTGACGTTAGAATAAATTTATTGAGTCTTAACATTGAATTTTTTGTTTAGAATATTTTAAAGTATATTTATGAAAGTTGAATTAAATTTTTAGAAATTTTGATGTGACTACCTTTGAACCTTGCAAAAATGTTATGAAATACACACCATTACTCAAATTGGAAATATCAAAATTTCTGTTTTTGCTTTTGGCCAACACTCTGCCAAAAGAATCACTAATTAAGAAATAATTAAATTCTATATCAGCTGGAATATTGATGGTCTCCTTTAAAAGATTGGGCAAATTAATTATGCCTTGATCCTGATTTTGGGTGCTGGTTGTTTTCTTCCTAAACCTACACACAGTATTTTTTGCGGGTAAATGAGTAAGTCCAAGTGGGTCATCAAAATATGTATTGTAATGTATTATTGGGTTTGTATTAATGTTCCCTCCAACATTTATGATTTCATTCCCGTCCTTAGACAATATGGTCATCGATAGCGTAAAATATTTGTTCAAAAATGAATCATAAACTCCGAAACCAGGTTTAAAATACTCGTTAGGACAATTTAATTCGCCAAATCTAATTTCAATATTTCCGTTTTCCCAAAGCCAAAATTGAAAGGACAAATCAACTTGAGTATTTTCTTCAATGAACAAATCCACATTTTTGAATTCAATAATAAAAACGGATTTATTATCTACATAATCCCTTTTATATCTAAAATCAGAATTATAGACATCAGGTTGATCTAAAACTGCGTAAAATGGGGAAAGTTGTACTAAAAATTGCATTGCATATTCATCAAACCCTTCAAAATCGATAAGCGATTTATTACTTATATATACTTTATCAAAATTAGTATCAAAATAAGGAAAATCAAATCCGAGGTCAAATTCTTTATCGAATTTATTAGGTGGTATTACTCTGTCGTCCCAATTTTCTTTAACTATTGATGTATAATCAATTAAAGTATCGTAAGATATGGAGTCGATTTCAACGATATATGACTGTCCAAAACATATCGTATTTGAAACAGAAAATAATAGTAATACAAGAGATTTACAAATATTCATTTTATTAAATTTATTTTAAAAGCCACCTCAAATTTAGAAAAATGAGGTGGTTTTTTATACTTCCAAAATATTTATGTAATTAATTGTTAGCCCTTTTGAAAATATCATTAAATTAGCAAATAATCAAATCATTGTCTTAACTATTTATAAATCAAATCAAAAAGGAATCACTATTAAAGAAAAACTTTTTTTGTAATTTACTTTCCAAAGTAAGTTAATAAACCAACCTGCACCGATGTAAAATATTCATTTTTTTCGAAATATACATATTCACTATATTCAGGGTGCGGACCTTTGTGCACTGATGGTATAATGCTTTGAGCCACATCAAGATTAATTGCAAAGTATGTACCTATGTGAATGAGTCCGTTAATGCCTAATTCCAGATTAATATTGGACACTTTATTAAATAGAGGAGAGTCTTTTCTAAATGCAATTTCAGAATAGGTATTTTCACTATAATTAGATGAATGTTTATTTTCATAATCTGCATACCAATTTATTGTAAATCTCTTTTTTAAACTTATATCAGTTTGTAAATACCCTAAAATGGATAGCCAATTTTTAATATTTTTGCCATACCCGTATCTTATTCCTATATTACTGTTATAAATACCTAATTCTATTTGTTTAGATGGCCCTGTACCAATTACACGGAAAGCCTGTAAATCTAAAATTATTGGGTCAAAGTAGAAATCTTGTTTATCAAGCAAACTGATAGCACCTTTCTTTGTTAAAATAATTCTAAAATCATGATATTGTCTATTTTTTTTTATCGTATATCCAGTGTTAAGGCTTAGAAAATTATATGATCTATCTTTTACCCAACTATTTTCAACAGGTTTATTATCGACATTTATATAAGAATAATTTAAGTCATTTCCATTAAATTTATATGAAAATGACCTTGTAATTCCAGTTCCAATATATAACTGAGCACATAATGAACTAAGACAGAGCAGTAACAAACAGCAAACTATAACCACATTTGTTTTCATTTATTTTAAGGTTGGTTGTGATGAAGGGTTTAAAATAAATTCAAAGCCAATGCCTATTTGGGTATTACTTCCATTTGATTCACTTTTGGCATATTTTAATTTTGTGATATCATCAGGTTGTAAAAAGACATCTATGTTATCTGGCTGCCAAGCAACAATATTATTTTCATAAATTCTAAATACACCTTGTTGAAATCCAAAGAAAAATTTTAATTTTAGAATTGGATTCATTTTGTATGAAAATTCTAATTTTGCATTGATATTAAAGTTATCTTCTCTTAGGTTAGTATAACCAGATGTATAGTGCCAATTTTGACTTCCACCACTACCTTGCCCAAGTCCAATAGGTTGACTCCCTTTAAGGAAATTTTCAAAACTTACATATCCCAACCCAAAAAATGGGACTAATTTCAGTTTATCAACAATATATATTTCCTTTCCTAGACTTAAATTTATTTGATTAGTTGAAAAAAGTTCACCTAAACATTCTTTTATTGAATTTTGAGATATAATATTGTTTTTGGTACATATATAATTAGTGTAAATAGCTCTAGAGTAATCTATCTCATAAACTAACTTTTTAGTAAATTTAATATAAATACGTTTTACATTTTCAACTACATCGTAACCTACAGCTTGGTGAGGGACGAAAACATTTGTCCCTCCATCTTTCACTTTGGTTTTCATCCGAATTAGTCCAATTTCAGTCCCAATTGAGTAAACTTGACTTTTTGCTTGATCTATATTAGTAAATACTAATACAAAACAAATAATGAATATTTTCATTGATGTTGTTTAATTTCCCTATTATTAAAACTTTTGTTTAAAATATGGCCTTAACATATAACTGCCAAGGCCATATTAACCATTATGTTTAAAGATTTGAATATCTTCTGTTATACAACGAAATATCAGGTGAATTAAAATTATTGGTATTAAAAACTTCAAAGTCACAATAAAGATCATCATCACTTCTTAGTCTAAAGTTTACATCATCTAACTTCCACATAAACCTATGTTCTCTTTTTTTGTTTTTTATCCCAGAGTTAGCATTTACAGCTATCCTATTTCCTGTGCAAGATTCTTCAAAAACAGCACCATGGATAAAAATTCGAGAATTTACTTTTTTAGTAATGGCAGTATATAAGACAACTCCGCCTCCAAATATAGTTTTCTCAAAAAATTTGATATGTCCCCATGCACGAGCATCATGCCATAAGTAATCATCTGAATCATATCCCATTATAAAAAATGCCCTAAAATCATTGTTTTGAGCTCCGCCATAGACCTGATCTAAAACTAATTGCTCACCTGTTTCATGTTCATGTGATGTACATGATACTGGACTACAAATCGTAATACTTTGTTCAGTAACAAGTGTACCTGTACATTCTCCACAAAGAGTTAAATTTAATGTGACTTTTACTTTAAATGTTTTGCATTCTCCTGGCCCAACATTGTAAATGTGATTTCTAACTGCATTAATGTTACCGTTAGGATCACCACTTGTGGTACCATCGCCCCAAGCTATAGAAATACTTCCACCACAAGTAGTAACTTTATTCCCATTAGTGTTGATAACTACAGGTTGTATATATCCATAAACAGAATTACCACCATTTGTAGCAGTAGGATTGAATGGCACGGTTATACTCATAGTACATTTAGTTCTTGTACTTACCTTAGGTTCTGGAAGGATTTCTTTTGTATTCCTATCAATTAACTCCGTGTGTTCTCTTACTATACCATTGTTGTCTCTCAAACTTAATACTTCTGATACATAAGCAGAATTTGCTCTTACCACTAATCTTTTGTCGACCAACTTATAAATATCGGTTCCTACCCAAAGCTCATGATGTTGGTTAAAAACCATCGCATCAAACGGATTATTGATTACAAATGGAAATGCAGGTACAATAAGCGAATTACCTTCCGCATCATAATATTTAGACCTTAAAGAAACAAATCCGAGAGTTTGTTCCAATAGATTTAATTGATCATCGTCAGATGTTTCAATATCTTCCCAAAATTCACTTAGATGTTGTTTACTATTAAATTTTAATATTCCTGATACTACTGTTGGCATAAGCCTTATTATTGGCATGGTTGTTCCTTCAGGAATAACGGTTGCCCTCGTTTCAACAACACCTTCTGCCGCTGATGTAACTTCTTCTTTAGCGCATGAATTGAAACCTAACGTAAAAATTGCGACTATGAAGAACACTAATAATAATTTTACTTTGTTCATGTTTTAAAAAATTTTTGATTTAAAAAAATAAAAGTTTGAATAATAAAATACCCTTACTCCTAAGCAAATCAAAAAAAGAATACGTACCTTTGACACTCCGAGTGATTCGGATCGGGAGTCGCCTCCATTCTGGCTGGAATGGACCAAGGTGGGCTCCTTTTTTATTTTATTCGGTAGTGGGATAGAAAAATAAAATGGGTTGCATGCTACCATCTCCTGAGATGTTTTATGCTTAATTGCTGTTTTGATTTATCTTGTCACATTATAAAATTTGGTTAAATGTTGTTTACATAAAGATTTATTGCAGTGTTGTTGTTTATTTATGTCTATACTTTTGTAGACAATAATATAAAAGATCGGCCATAGTAATACTAAAATGATCGATACCAATAATCAAATAACTGACACGACAACTTTACTTCCAAGAATGCAGTACTCCAAACTTACTCACCAAAGCTTGTAAATTTGTTTTTTTAAACGTTCAAAATTTGAAAAGCTATATCCAAAAACCTGCAATTACAAAATTACGACACCGAACTGTTACTATCTCATTGTTATTGATGTCTCCGTTACTAAATCTCAATAGAGACATAGGAGTGAGTGATAAAGAACTACTCAAAGATATGCTAAATCGATCATTTATTTGTAAGGCACTAATTCAATATTTGTAAATGCTCGTCTTTGCCGGTCATCTTGTTTTTCTTTGTGGGCAAGGATGTTATGAAAGACATCTACATTAATGGATAGCTTATCTTTATAAATTGACCTGCTTAGACCATATTTTATTATCCCATAGTTACTCTGATTGGTAGTGCCATCAAAAAATAAATTGGAATCGGAAAATCTAAAAATAGTAAATCCCAATCCACCATTGAGTGTGTATTTTTCATTGATTACAAATCTCCTATCTATCATTAAATCATATTGAAAGCTAGATGATGTAAAACCTTCTTTTAATGATGCAGGCAGACCTTGTGGCACATGATTTTGTACCCCTAATCGAAACATAACAATATTATGGTCTTGTCCAAAAGACTTATAGGTAAAGAAACATATCATTAAAAAGCTCATAAGAAATATTTTGTGTTTCATGATATCACAGTTTTATGAATTTATTTATTAAAATTATATCTCACACCGATCAAAACACCATTCATCTCCACAAATCGTTCAAATTCAGGTGTATTACCCGCTGTTATTATTCGCCCGATTCCGTCTTGAACTATTGGATGAATGGTAAAAGGAGTTGAAATAGCCAAAGTATATTTTTTATTTATATGATATTTAAATCCCACTTCTACATTCATGAAGTTACGTCTTTGATTAAATCCTTGCAACTCTTTGTGTAACAAAAGATAGTGGCTTGCCATCAATGTAAGCATAAATTGTTCATTTTTAACGGCTATATCTAGTCCATATCTGAAATTCATGTAATGAGACGTAATATCGCCACCATAAGAATCATAAGAATATGGCGGTTCGTAAACTTGAATTATCAACCGCATTCCAATAATAAAAGTTAGTGTAACCTACTCCTATCATTGGTTTAAATCTTCTCTTAATATCAAAAGTTTTATAAAATGTAATATCAGCTTGACTTCCCCAACCTTTTGCAGAATATCGCCTTCTGCTACTTTACTATCAAAAAAGACTACGCCCGCTCTGATTTCAAGCTCATTTGTAGATTGGCTATACATTGTATTGATAAAAATAGCAATACAAAACTGTTAAAAAATAATTTAGGAATGATCGTCATGCTTTTAAAATTTTAAATTGCGAGAAGTTTACACTTCTCTCGCTATGATTATTAATTATTGATTAAATAACTCTTTATATACATTTTTAATGGAGTTGCTCACGAAATAAGTTTTATTTACCTTTCGGTTTATACCATATTAGTTACTATATATCATTACACTGCAATAAAAAAATCAGTTGCATAATTTTGATTGATTTAAATTTATCCATAAACCACCCTTGCCTTGTGTAGTAACATCAACTCTTTCGCGAGTAAAACAAGCTTCCGCCTTTTGGTCACCAATAGGAATAAAACCAAATAAGAAATTATCTGAATCTAAACTACTTGAAGTTACCACAGTATTAGGTATGCTAACATTAAAACTTGAAGTAAGGCTAGAATTTGTTACCCTTATGTTACCTGTAAAATTAAAATTATTTCTTGTTATAACAGTTTTATAACGATACCAAATACAAGGTATTCCTTTTTTAGTTGGGTGAATTTCAGTAAGCAAATGAATTCTTTTTCCTGTTATATCACCACCTTGATCTGTAAACTCAAAAAGTACCCAAGAGAATTTCACTCTTCTATCATTTTTACAGCCTGAAGGGTTTTTCTCCGCTTGTAATGAAAATGCTTTACCTAAATCAGTCCATCTAACCGAGTTATCCTTTCCTAAAATTTCATAAGCTTTCTCAAAATTCATTCTTGAATTTTTTACATCTTCAGATGACTTTAATACTTTTAGAGCCTGATAATCCTTATTTTTAACAACTAAGTCGCTAATATATTTATAATATATATCTCCAACTTTAATGATTCTATCAGTATTATGGATAATTGCGCTAGTATGTTGAGAAATTTCCTTTTCGACTACTTCTTCATCACCAATATCGTTTGTAACTATTTCAAGATATTCACTATTTTGATTGGCAAAAATAAAAGCTTCTCTATTATCTATCAAATCAAGTTGATCATAAAGTGATTCCAAATGCTCTTCGACCGATGTAAATGAAGTTTGATTTGCGAGTTCCAATTTTTGATGGTGAGTTAAAGTTGGTAGGGTTTTCATAAATGAATTAAAATCTTCTTCACTTTTGAAAGTTGCCACATCAGATTTTAAGTCAACTAATTGCGAATAATCAATAGGTATAGTTAATAATGTATCGTTACCATTTTGATTACTACCTGATTCATCTTTAGTACAGCTAAAGAAAAATAAAAGACTAAATAAAAAAATTAAATGTTTCATGTTTTAAAAAATTTTTGATTTAAAAAAATAAAAGTTTGAATAATAAAATACCCTTACTCCTAAGCAAATCAAAAAAAGAATACGTACCTTTGACACTCCGAGTGATTCGGATCGGGAGTCGCCTCCATTCTGGCTGGAATGGACCAAGGTGGGCTCCTTTTTTATTTTTGTTCAGCATTGGGATGAAAAAAATAAAATGGGTTGCACGCTACCATCTCCTGAGATGTTTAATGCTTAATTGCTGTTTTGATTTATCTTGTCACATTATAAAATTTAGTTAATAAATATTGTTTTCATAAAAATATATTACACTGTTGTTGTTTATTTATGTCTATACTTTTGCAGACATTCATATATGTGATTAACCGTAGTAATGATACCATGATCAAAACCGATTATAAAATGAATGACATTGTAAGATGCCATTAACTTAAAAAATACGTAATACAAACTCAGCAGCAATACTACTAAGAAAATACTACTCCAAACTTAATCAACAACGGGTGTAATAAAATTGTAAACAAAAAGAAATTAAATTTAGCAAAATATTGATTTTAGCACACAAGAATGGTAATATTAAAATACAATATTTTTAAAATTAAATTTACTTATTGAAAATTTACGTAGCGTACGAATAATTTTTCTTAATATTTTTTCCGCTTTCGTTTTGTAAAGGTAAATACTTTAAGTCAAACATAAAAATATTTTTTATTTTATTTTAAACATAGTTATTTTCAATATTTGTATGTATGCATATTATCAATTATTTATGATTATATTTTTTTTATTTAATATGAAGAAAGCTCAAAACCATCAACGGTCGATATAAGTGAATCCATCAATCTCCCTCTTCCAAGTAAAATAAATCATTGACCGGCTTCCCAAAGTAAGCAGACAGCTTAAGTGCCAAAACCGTAGATGGTACATATTTTGCTGCTTCTATAGAGTTGATGGCTTGCCTGGTTACTCCTATTATTTTGGCTAATTCTTCCTGAGTGATGTCTTTAATGGCTCTTTCTACTCTTAGATTATTTTTCACCCATCAACTTTTTTACATCTTTAAAAAGAATATAGTGAAATCTGATTATAAAAAATATTAATGTAGTAAACATATTAAATATCATGATGTATAAAAACTCAAAACCAAAAATGAAGATAAAACAGAATATCAGTATAAAATAATTGATGTATGTAGCCCATAAAAGGGAATCCATTCTTGTTCGCAAAATAAATTCGTCTTCCGTTTGCTCCTTTGAAAATGCAATCATTATTAACGAAATAAGGCACAATATTCCTGCAATAGCTTGTGTATAATTGCCCGACGTAAAAGTAAAAAACTGGCCAGTATCCGATTCGTTTAATATCTTCAATCCACTCCCTGAATAAATAGCAAAAACCCTGTCTCCCAACCACTCTAATTCAAAATTATTAAAAAGTACAATCAGACCAAAAAAACAAGATGGAATAAACAAAAATACTCCGATTTTCCTGAATCCATGCGGTAATAAAAATTTTGTTTTCATTTTCTTTTATTTATTTGTTATTTAAAAAGTCAATAAATGTAATTTATTGAATGCTAATTGTAATTTATTAATTACATTATGTAATGTATAACGGTCTTTTTTAACTGTTTGTTGCTCTTGTTGTAAATTTAATTTAAGATGAAGATCATATTTCATAAAATCTAAAAAACTTTTACCTTCGTGCATCGTTTCACAACCAACCAAATTTTAACAAATGCCTTCACATACCCTAACAAATTTTGCACAGCGACACATTGGAATTTCTGCATCAGAAATGGACGACATGCTCAAGACCATTGGTGTCTCATCCCTAGACCAATTGATAGATGAAACAGTGCCGCCTAACATTAGAATGGATAAAGCACTAAACCTGCCCGAAGCCTTGACGGAATACGGATATCTTACCATGCTAGAGAAAATAGCCAAACGAAACAAACTTTATAAAAATTATATAGGACAGGGATATTTTGCTACGATTACACCATCTGTGATCCTAAGAAATATTTTTCAAAATCCAGGTTGGTACACACAATACACACCATACCAAGCAGAAATAGCACAAGGAAGACTAGAAGCTTTGCTTAATTTCCAAACCATGATTTCAGATTTGACTGGGCTGCCTATAGCTAATGCATCCTTACTAGATGAGGGTACTGCAGCAGCTGAAGCTATGGCTATGTCGGAAGGTATTCACAATAAAAAAAGAAAAAACAATCCAGCGACCAAGTTTTTTGTGGACGAAAGAGTATATACTCAAACATTGGATGTAGTAATCACAAGGGCTAAGCCACTGCATATAGAAGTGGTTGTAGGCGATTGGAAAACATTTGACTTTTCTGATGAATATTTTGGTGTACTCATCCAATATCCTGACGCTGAAGGTAATGTACAAGATTATAAAGCTTTTACAACACAATGCAATGCCAAAGAAATTCAAGTAGTTGTTGCTGCCGACATTATGTCTTTAGTCATCTTGACGCCTCCAGGCGAATGGGGCGCTGATGTTGTCGTAGGCAATACGCAAAGATTTGGTGTTCCGATGGGTTTTGGTGGGCCTCATGCAGCATTTTTTGCAACAAAAGAAGACAACAAAAGAGTGATTCCAGGCCGTATCATCGGTATGTCAGTAGATGTACATGGGCATCCAGCACTGAGGATGGCACTTCAAACAAGAGAGCAGCACATCAGGAGAGAAAAAGCAACATCCAATATTTGTACGGCTCAAGCTTTACTAGCTATCATGGCAGGCATGTACGCTGTGTATCATGGTCCTGATGGATTGAGAGCCATCGCCAGCGAAATACACAGACTCGCATCTATCCTTTCTGAAAATCTGACTACTAATCAAAACAATGTCATATCAAGACAGTTTTTTGACACCATCACTGTTCAAACAGACAAGGAAACACTAAGAAATATCAAATCTGCTAGCAATGGAGCAAGTATGAATTTTTATTTTCATGGAGATGACAAAATTAGTATTTCGGTAGATGAAACGACAACCATCGAGGATATCAAAGCCATTATAGATTTGTTCGAAAATGTAACAGGTGTAAAGTCAAGATTTAGCACATCAACCAATGAGTATCTTGGTGATATGAAGCGAAGCAGTCCAATACTTTCTCATCCAGTGTTTTCAACTTACCATACTGAAAGCAAGATGATGCGCTATATCAAAAGTTTAGAAAATAAAGATTTGTCGCTTGTGCACTCTATGATTTCATTGGGTTCTTGTACGATGAAGCTCAATGCAGCCAGTGAAATGATACCAGTGACGTGGCCAGAATTTTCAGCTATACATCCTTTTGCACCAGCAGATCAGACAGAGGGTTACCAACAAATATTTACAGAGCTCGAAGCATACCTTGCGGAGATCACTGGTTTTGAAGCTTGCTCGTTGCAACCAAACTCTGGTGCCCAAGGCGAGTATGCAGGACTTTTGACGATAAAAGCATATCATGAAGATAGAAACGAAAATCATAGGAACATAGCATTGATACCATCATCTGCTCACGGAACCAATCCAGCTTCAGCAGTCATGTGTGGTATGGAAGTAGTCGTAGTTGCTTGTGACGAAAAAGGTAATGTGGATATGCAAGATCTGAGCACCAAAGTTGACCAACATAAAGAAAAATTGGCATGTTTGATGATCACTTATCCTAGTACACATGGTGTTTTTGAAGCATCGATCAAGGATATTTGCCAAATTATACATGAAAATGGTGGATTAGTATATATGGATGGGGCCAATATGAATGCCCAAGTTGGACTTACTAGCCCAGGAATCATTGGCGCGGATGTATGCCATCTTAATCTTCACAAAACATTTGCTATCCCACACGGTGGTGGCGGCCCAGGTATGGGACCTATTTGTGTTAATAGCAAACTAGCACCGTTTTTACCAGGTCACGCAATTGTTGCCACTGGTGGATCAAAAGCCACTCATGCAGTATCATCAGCTCCATTCGGTAGTGCCAGTATTTTACTGATATCCTACGGATACATCAGAATGTTGGGAGGAGAAGGTGTCACCAACGCCACAAAGTATGCGATACTTAATGCCAATTATATCAAAGCAAGGCTTGAAGGAGCTTATCCAATCCTTTATTCAGGAGAAAATGGAAGGGCAGCCCATGAGATGATTGTGGATCTTAGACAATTCAAAGCAGTAGGCATTAGTGCAGAAGATGTAGCTAAAAGATTGATGGATTATGG
>JADKCC010000024.1 GCA_016714785.1 Saprospiraceae bacterium | reverse complement strand
AAAAGTAAAGAATTGGTTGATTAATATAATTCTCGACATGTTTGATCGTTTGTTTTTGATTGCTGACATTTATACACGATTTCCATCTTATAGATAATTAATTTTGTCTTTAATAAAGTTTGTTGCCATCTAACATTCTTGTTTCTGCCTTCAGAAAGCCAGATATACACCATTGGTCCATCCGATCCATCTTGTACGGGATATTCTCCACCACCACTATCGAGTTAATATTGGCCACGTGATATTTTTCCATCATTTTACCGGTTTGACGAAGCACTTTCGTTAAGCGGTGTCCATCTGTGTGCAATGGTTTGTGTGAATTCCATATTGTTATAATTTTTAGCAGCGATATAAGCCATCCATTGAAGTGGTGCCCATCCATTAGGTGCATCCGGCTATTTGTCCACTACTCATGGTAGTCATGATACCACCGTCTTTGAGTAAGTGAGTTGCGAGAAATTTAATGTTCTTTGGCCAATAATATCATCTACAAGACCAAAACACAGAGGAAGATTCCAGCCGCATGAATAGATGTGGTTTGTTGAGAAGTGTACGAAATTATAGTCAAGAAAGTGTCCTTCGTCTTTCCATTCCAGAAATGTTGTAATATCAAATCTTTCCGCTTCTCAGCATGAGGGCCCAGACTGGATTGCATCAGTTGATCTTCCTGCCAATGTCGAGGCCTGAGCTGGTGTTATTTCTAAATGATAAAGCAGACGAATTAAGATCATTTGGCAATATTTCAGAAGTTGGATGGTACCCAAATGCTCTCCATCAGCAAACCATCTACTGCTGAAATCCCATCCTGACTCGCATGCTGATCTGATATTGTGGAATAGGTCATTTTCTTCTCTGTCTGTTTGTGTCGCAAGATGCGTATCTGCGGCCAACATTTTTGATCTTGGTGTAGGTGAAGCATCGTAACTCTACCTATGTAGCAAGTCGCCGTTTGGTAAGCATACATTATGAGATAAGACATCATTGGCATTCATTTGGTTATTTACCCCGAGGTATATTCTTTTTCCAAAGCATCAAGATATTCTATATATACAGTAGTACCTTCGGCTACTGCCAAGAGATCGACGATCATGAGAAAAATGGTGGTTGAAAACTGCTTAACTCAAAGAAATATGTCAGATTGCCATTTGGTATAAACCCGACTTTATGAATCAAATAACTGAAATTGTCCACCATGGACCTTATCATATCTTTATGTCCTGACAGCGCGAGTCCCCAACGATGGGTGAAGTAGCTGTCCCGTTAATATATTTCATTAAATCTACCACCCGGTACGATATATGGATACGGCAAAAGGTATTAATGTGCTGCCAATTTTGACTTGATCGGCTTCTCTCCTTAGAAAAAGACCAAGGTCATTTGATCCACAAATGAGGTAGTGGTTTCGTTCAGGATTGGTTTTGGAAGTCAGATTCTTTGAGTTTAGGAATGTCAAAAATGGTCTTCCACAAATGTAAGTAGATCAAAATCAGGCTTGTTTTTTGTGACTCATAAGATTAGCATTAATGGTGGATGGATCAAATAGTGGAGTAGCATCCAGCTAAAGATTTTCCATCGGAAATCAACTCACTAAGTGCCACATCTTTAAAGAAATTAGGTTATGCAAATTTTCTGGAAGCACTAATTGGAGCATATTTTTGTTTTTGTATAAATATTCCTGATAAAACTTTTTGCGCATATCGAGAATTTCATTTTTATTCTGACCATTGACACTCTGTAATAATCCCTCATATTTCACCATGTCTTGTTTCATCAAGTCTCCAAACTTGTCGATGCCTTCTTTGGTATAATCAAAACTTCCACCCTCATTTTGCATCTGCTGCATCATGTCAAAAAAGAATGTAGAGAATGGAACTATATCCATTGGATAAAGTATTAAAATCAAATTCTTCTCTATGATCTGAAGTAAGATAAAAGTTCAATTTGTCCTCTGTTCTTTTTACTTATTAATTTCGGCTTTCGTCCTAAATAAAAAACGAAGGTGATGATTCTAATTTATCAAACCAATCAGAAATTAATTTACTTCTTTGCATTCTCGCGTTCAAAAGATAAAAAGCTTGCTCCGTTCTCTTTTTGGCAAGAAACTTTTCAAAGTCTTCTACTTTTTTGTTATATTATCTTTAACACCTTCAGACTTTTCGGCCTTTTAGATTCCGGACAGCTGGGAAATACCATTTTGGTTATTTCTATTACTTTACTATGAGAAAACGATTCTGATATATTAAATGTCAAGCATAATGAATCATTAAATATTTTATGCTTTCCATTTCCATCTATTCTACTATTATTAAAAAATGTCCCCAAAACCGAATTAAAAGAAGTCTTTCCATTCCATTCTGCCTGTCAGTATCAAAATGTTTTCGCTCGGTGTCAGAAATATTAATCTCGATATCTTGAAGATGAACACCTTTTTAATATCAATCTTCGTAATATAAAATGAAACCATACCACAAAATTAATTAAATAATTGGTTATCACCAATCTTAGTGCCAAATTTATCACCACCTACCCATTCTCCTTTCTCAATACTTCCAATGTTGAATTGCTCCATTTATATTTACTTTGATCATTAAGTAATATCAAGCCAAACATCTTCATATCCATCTTTATCCATTAAAAAATCCGGACCCAATATCAAGTCCTAAGTACTTAATTATTTCGGGCCTTATCTGGAGCAGAGTGTTCTGCACAAAGTGGCTGGAAAACCGTCTTTATCATCATACGCTCCTGACCAAATATACCATCCTGTAATGCCACTTTCTGCTTTTTCTCTCTTGCCATTTAGATGATCACTTTTCAAATCAGTAGAAACCCCAACTTTTAATTTGTAATTTATGGGACTCCATTTTGTGTTATACTTTAAACAAATTTCTTTTTGTTTTTCAATGTGATGATTCCAAGAATTATAATCCAATAATTGGTCAACATTCTTTTCAAGTCTTAGCTTCCAAAGCGACATATTTACTTTTTGATAGGAAAGTTTATTTTTTCATTGTCCCATTCAGAAATGGTTTCAGACAATATTTCATCATATCATCCCAATCTACTTCTTCGAAAACATCAATGTTGAAGCCAAGCTTTCGATTTCGGATTTACAAATCTCATCATTCAGAACAATAATGCATAATCGGATTAAATTTTCTCTCTGTAACTGTCATTTAAGTTCTGGATTTGTTTTATTTGGGAACGGTGGGTGTTTGAGTATTTTGAGTTTCGCTTATTTTTAAATTCTCAAATTAGATGATAGGGATGATTCCCTAATTGATTGATATATTCAAAATTTATTTGTTTAGGAGTATCTAGTTTTGAAATTAATTCACCACCATTTATTTTAACATTTAGCGTGAATTCTGGCTTCTTCCACAAATACCATTTTATTTATCCAAAATTTCCTTCAACTTTCCTCCTCTAATATTATCATTTTTCACACGATAAGATTCCCAAAATTCTCTCTTATTCTTACAATATTATTTCCAAGATCTATAATTTTCGGTTTGAAAAGATCTTTTTATTCCAATATTTGCATTCCTCTTTAAAATTATATTACAATTATTTATACCGTCAAGAACCTTTGTTCCTTCAATAATAGAATCGCCTTTTAAACAATCAATATATTCTGAAGATAACCAAAGATAATCTTCTGCTAAATCAAATCTGAATATTTTTTTAAATAGACACTTAAACCTCTGCATTACCCATTCTCCTTTCTCAAAACTTCCAATGGCGGATTGCTCACCACATCGCGACTATTAAACATACCAATGATTACTGTAATTAATACCAATCCGAAAAGAATTGACGTGACGATCCACCAAGAGATGTCAAAATCCAGTTTCAACTGCACTTTGGTCAATATAAAGCTGGCTATCAAGGCAATACCTACTCCTGTCAACGCAGATAGAACACCCAAAAAGGTGTATTCCGTCGCATTGATTTTGATGATTTGAGCACGGGATGCGCCTATGGTCCTGAGCAAAATACTTTCTTTGAGTCGTTGATATTTGCTCAGTGTCAATGAACTGATCAAGACTATCAATCCTGTCAATAAGCTAAAAATAGCCATAAACTGTATGATAAAGGATACCTTCGTGAGTATGTCGTTGACTGATTGTAATATGGTGGTGAGATCTATGACGGATACATTGGGAAATGCTTTTACAACAGCGCCACGATAATTGGCCATCGTCGCATTATCTGGTGTTTTATTACTAAGACTTGAAATTGTGGTGCTTGTTCCAAAATACCATTAGGAAAAACGATAAAAACCTGGTAGATAAATTTCTGAATTCTATCTCCCGGAAGGCTACTTACATAAGTCACCATTCTGGTTCCTTGCACATTAAAAACGATCTCGTCACCTACCTTTACATCTAGTGCTTCTGCAAAGGTCGTTCCTAAAGATACAAAGATACTATCTGAAGGATTGCGATAAGGTTTAAGACTGCCTTCGACTAGCGTTTCATCTTCTGATATGGTATCTCTGTAAGTAACTCTTGCTTCCCGATTTACAGCCCATCTTTCAGCTGTCATGGTGGAATCTGCCAGCCACTGTGCTTTGGATTTTCCTTTCCAACCATCGATTTTCATGGTCACAACAGGCACTTGCTGCAGGATAGGTAGCTTGTAGCTTTCTGTCAAAGACTTTAATTCTGTCATTTGATTGGTCTCAATGCCATAAAGGATCATATTGGGTTGTTTACCGCTATCCATGAGAGACATTATTGAGTAAGATGCTCTGCAGTATCAGTAATGTGGTCAATACCGCTGTGCCCATTCCCAAAGTAACCATGATGGTTTGTGTCTGATTATCAGGTCTGAACAGGTTAGAAAGTCCTTGTTTCACCACAAAACCTGCACTCGAAGGAATACTATTTTTCAACAATTTGATCACCAAATAGGCAAAGCCACTTAGCAATAAATAAGATATCACAATACCAACCACAAATCCCAAAGCCGCTAAAATAGAAGATGTCAAAATCCACAAATAGACTGTCAAAACTAATACAATGGCAACATATAATCCCATTTTGAGCCAATCTCTTTGGCCAGAAGTTTCGTCAGTCGCAACTCTTAATGTTCTTAATGGACTGATATTGCGAATAGAAATCAAAGGTATCAATGAAAATAATGTTGTCACAGATATCCCTACTATCAGCCCTTCTAAAATCGCTCTAGGAGAAACAGCCATCTGAATACTCACAGGAAGAAAATCAGCCATCAATACGGGTAAAGCACTCTGAATGATGACACCAAATCCAATACCAATCAATACACCTATGGTACCTAAAAACGTAATTTGAATGAAATACACCAAAAAATGCATCCCATGGCTTCATACCCAAACAACGAAGTAGGGCAATGGAATTTGTTTTGATTTTACATAAATAAGCACACTCGATGCTACACCCAAACAACCCAAAAGCAAGGCTACGATCGCCACCAAATTGAGAAAATAATTCAAAAAACTAAATGCTCTATTGAGATTTTCTTTACGATCTTCTATTGTCTCCAATCTTACATTGTCAGATCGAAATTGGGTTTTTCTTTTTGCTTTCCACTCATCAATGTCTAGATTTGAAGGCACTTTGAAGTAATAAGCATAGTTGATCAAACTGCCCGGTTGGATGAGACCTGTACTATCGATGTCCGACATATTAATATATATCACAGGTGCCACAGATGACATGGCGCCTACACTACCTATAGCTCCCGAGAGTTTTCCTTTGATTTCGAAGGATGTTTTGCCTACTTTGATAGAATCACCTTCTCTTAGACCATGTTGCAACATCAAACTTTCGTCTACCAATGCTGATCTACCGGTTTTATAAGTCTGAGCGGCTTCTGATGGTATCGTTTTTATTTTGCCATAAAATGGATAATCGCCTTCGAGTGCTTTCAGTCTTACAAATTGTGTTTCATCTGTTTTGGGAATATAAGACATGGACATCATCTCCATCTCTCTGGCCTTTTCGCCTGGCAATGAGTCGAGTATATTCATCATGATGCTATCCATCGGTCTATTGCTCGTGGCAGATAGATCGGCACTCAATAGCGTTGCAGCTTCTTTATTGATCTCTTTCCGAAGATTATAATTAAATGAATTGATGGCTACCAATGCTGCTACACCCAGTATGATGGATGACATGAAAAGCAATAGTTTTGACCTATTTTTCTGTCTCTGATGGCAATACTCCACAAAAACTTAAATCTGTTCATTGGATTAGTTTGCGGTGTTTTGGACAATATTTTTTACATCAGCGACTATATGGCCCGACTTCAATTGTATCGTTCTGCCCGTTTTGGCAGCTAGCTCAGGATTGTGGGTGACGATGATTAATGTCGTACCGAAATCTTTATTTAGATCAAACATCAGTGATTCTACCGTAGAGCCGGTATCACCATCTAGATTTCCTGTGGGTTCGTCCGCAAACAGGATTTTGGGTTTATTGATAAAAGCTCTGGCCAAGGCTACTCTTTGTTGTTCACCTCCAGAAAGTTGCGTCGGATAGTGGTTCATTCTATCTTTCAACCCTACTCTTTCCAGCAATTTTTTAGCATCATCTTCTGCACCTTTGATACCTTGGAGTTCTAGTGGTAGCATGACATTTTCTAACGCTGTAAGGCTTGGAAGTAGTTGGAAATTCTGAAATATAAACCCAATAAATTTGTTTCTCAATTGCGCTCGTTGATCTTCTGACAAAGGCTTTACAGCGTTGCCCAATAATTTGATATCCCCTGAAGTAGGATTGTCCAATGCAGCGCAAAGTCCCATAAGCGTGGTCTTTCCGGACCCTGATGGACCTGTGATGGCTACAGTTTCGCCTTCATGGATGACGATATTAATGTCTTGCAAAACGGTAAGTGTTTTACTACCGCTTTGATAAGACATGATGAGATTTTCTACTTCGAGAATGGAAGACATATATTGATTTTTAATTTTTGTAAAACTCTTTTAGCGGCATATTGGTTAATAAATGTAAACCAAAGCAAAAATGACACCAAATATAACTTTATACCATTTTAAAAATTCTTTGAAAACGCTTTTGATTGTAATCATCGGTGGTTTTATGGTCCAAGGATGTAAGTCTAAACAAGAAGCAGACCAACAAGTTGGGAATAATACGGAAATTCAAGACCAAAATGCTGATTCTGGCCATGTAGCTACTCAAAAATCCGACACAAAGTACATTTTATTCTTTGGAAATAGCCTTACAGCAGGCTACGGGCTAGACGAAAATGAATCCTTTCCGGCACTCATTCAGCAACGATTGGATAGTCTGAAAATGCCTTACACCGCCATCAATGCTGGTCTAAGTGGTGAGACTACTTCAGGTGGAAAAATAGAATCGACTGGGTACTAAAACAAAAAGTAGATGTATTTGTCCTGGAGCTTGCGCCAATGATGTACTCCGCGGCCTTGATCTCAAAGAAAACAGAAAGTAATCTCAGAGCCATCTTAGATAAGGTAAAAGTTTCAAATCCTGACGTAAAATTGGTACTTGCAGGTATGGAAGCACCACCGAATATGGGGCAACGAATATACCAGACAATTCGCAACTATTTACCCAAAACTAGCCAAAGAATATAATGCCGCATTAATCCCTTTTATTAGCCAATGTTGCGACTATCCCATCGCTCAATCTTGAAGATGGCAAACATCCGAATACTGCAGGACAGTTTATAGTAAGAGAGAATGTGTGGTTGGTTTTGAAGGAAATGTTGAATTGAATAAATGAAATCTGTAAACTTTGAGTCCACTCCTAAAAGTCAAAAATGATGGAATGCCAATAAGACTCTAAGGTCTATAAAGTATTGATTATTAACTATATGAAATTTGGATTTTATGTATTTTAGTGCTTTTGTCGAAGATTATATTTTGCGGAGCTAATTCAGGTTTAAATAATGATATCATGAAAGGATTTTTTAAATTATTTTTTTAGTATTTTTAGCATGTAAGCCATCACCTAATCCGAAGCACCTGCAGAAGAAAAAGTTGGTTTCCTTTGAATGGATGTTGGGTTCCTGGCAACGATCAAATGAAAATCCGGGAAAGGATACTTACGAACACTGGCAAAAAGCTAATGATACACTTTATCTAGGTCTTGGATTTACTATGCAAGGAAATGACACGATTTGGAGAGAGATGTAAAACTCCTTAAAAGAGATACTTCATGGATTTTTCTGTAACTGGAAAGGTGATATTATATCTACTGATTTCATACTGACAGATATTGTAGATCAAGTTTTGTTTGTGAAACCCAAACAACGAATTCCCCAAAATGATACTATACAAATTAAAAGGAGACTCTCTTTTTGCTAAAATATCAGGTGGCGGAGCAGATATTGAATTTAAGTTTGGGAAGGATACTCGTCCTAAAATAACTGCACAATGACGAACGACGAATAATGAACGACGAATCTGCCGCGGAGGGAAACGACGAAGCACTCAATCTGAATGATGGGGTTGCGTGAAGGATATATGTGTAAAAAAATGAAAGTTGAATTTTATCGAACCATTATTTTTTCATAAAATCCATACAATTTTATTTTTGACTTTACTATGTTTGATTATATTTGTGATATAAATTTGAATCATGAAGAATTTACTTTTTTGGATAATTACACTAACTATGATAACCTCTTGTCATGTGTCGCAACTGTCAAGGTTTAAGGGTAAGTACAATAGGTTTTTGGATAGTGATGAAAAAGAGGTATTTACAAGTTACCACACTGTAATTTCTAAGAAACAAGATGGAAGCCATGTTTTTCGTCAGTTTTTTCCTGAAACGGGACAAATAACCCATTATTTTCAATATGACAAGGGGACAGGTCAAAAAAATGGGCTGTACAAAGAATGGTATGATGACGGTACACTTGTAGCTGATGGTCAACATAAAGATGGAAAAGAAGTGGGTGAATGGAATAAAGGCATTAGTAAAGGCATGTACCAAGATGGAAAAGGAAGGAGAATGGAAGCAAACAGATAAAAAAGGTAAATTAACAGCTATATATCACTATGTAAAAAACCTAAGAGATGGTGCATTCATTGAGTATGACTCTCTAGGCGCAATATCGAATGAAGGCATCTACAGAGCGGATACCATTTTTTCAGAGACTAGACAAACGAAAGAAGCAATAGCCAAAGAAGTAATGCCTATGATGGCTTCCTGTATGCAAGAAGATCTGGAAGAAAGGAAAAATGTACAGATCAAACTATGCAGCAATATATCCATAAAAGTCTAAGATATCCTAAGCAAGCACGAGCGAATGGTGTGTTTGGAAATGCCATTGTACAGTTTGTCATAGACAAAGACGGGAGTATAGATGATGTCAAAGTGCTGAGAGGCGTCTGTCAGAGTATAAAAGATGAAGTTACCCGAGTAATAACCAATATGCCGCCATGGAATCCAGGATATCAAAATGAGAAACCTGTGAGAGTTTTGTTTACTTTGCCTGTTACGTTTAGGTTGGAGTGAGGATCTAGAATGTGTAATTTTATCTGGCACTAAAAATCTCTAATTAAGCAGTTTTTTTTGTCCATCATTTTGTAATTAATTTTTTAAGTTCTACTTTTGTATTATAGTTTTACCACACCTTATATTCCCACTATTTGAAGGAAGTATTTGCAATAATGATAATTAATTGAATATTAAATGGTGAAAATGAAATTATTAAAGAGAAATATTGTTTTAATAAAATAAAGTGTTTTATGGCAAATGAATCAGTAATATTGGAAATTGTACAAGATCATGATCTTATAGATGAATACAATTCAATTTTTGAAAATGATAGTAATTCTGTTGTGATTACATCTGAATGGGAAAAGAATGGTGATTTTTTTCAAAAATTTTCTATGTATGATCTTTCCTATAAACCTGTAGAGACATTAGGTAATACCACACTAATAAATACTATGTAGAATATGCCAAACTGGAATGAAGTTATAATTGAAATACAACAAGAAAAAAATAGAAATCCTGCTGTAAACCCACTTGATACAGTTAGGAGAAAGTATTTAAAGAAAGTATCAGAAATATCAGGTAGAAATACTATTGCATATTACTCAGGTTGGCTTCAAAAACCTCAAATTGCTGGTACTGCAGTCAATGATAAAGATAAATCTGGCTTTATGCTTACGATTAATAAATTGGATAGGTCAAAAGGGCTAGATTTAATTCTTCACACTCCCGGAGGAGATATTGCCGCTACGGAATCTTTAGTTGATTATTTGTATGCAATGTACGGTAATGATATAAGGGTCATAGTACCTCAAATATCAATGTCAGCAGGGACTATGATTGCTTTTGCATCCAAGGAGATAGTAATGGGGAAGCACTCTAATTTGGGACCAATCGACCCTCAAATGGGAGGATTAGCTTGTCAAGCGGTTTTAAATGAATTTGAAAATGCAAAAGCAGATATTAAAATAAACCCACAATCAGCTGCTTTGTGGCAAGTTATTATTGGTAAATATCATCCAACATTTCTAGGAGCATGTAAACAAGCTATAGAATGGTCAGAAAAAATGGTTTTTGAATGGCTCAAAAATAATATGTGTGATGGTGATGAAGAACGTGTAAATAAAATTGTTAGAACATTTTCTAATCATACAGAACAAAAATCTCACTCAAGACACATATCCAAAAAGGAATGTGAAGAAGTTGGGTTAAATATTACCGCACTAGAAGATGACCAAGATTTTCAAGATGCAGTTTTGACCACACATCATGCGTTTATGCATACGTTTTCTAACACGTTATGTGTGAAAATCATTGAAAATCACAATGGAGTTGCTTTTATTGAGCAAGCTGCTCAAACTGTGGCGAGCAAATAATAACTTTCAGTTCTTAAATCTTAACTCATCTCTCCCTCACACCTTCCTCCCCAACCATTTAATAATATCTAAATACAACATAGACCGCTGCTCGAAGATGTCTTGCTCTAGGGCTTGCAGGTCGTAGTAAAACTGCTGAATGAATTTCTTGCGGTCGCTGATGGGTAGCTTCACTACCTTGCGGAAAAATGCTAGGGTCTTGATCTGTAGCGTATTGGTCTCGTGCATCTTGTCAAAAAACTGTTTGGCACCTTTTACTAGGTAGTCCATGATCTCGTAGTTGCCAGCATCGTAGTGCGCCATAAGGAACATGAGTTGACTGTAGCCTTGGATGTCTTCACGGAGGGAGCCTACTTCCATGTTAAATATCTGATTGAGATACTTGATGGCTGTGGTATTATCGCCTGCCATGAGGTGCATCCATGCGATTTTGAAGTAGAATACTAAGACACGGTGTGCATCTAGTTTGTACTTGTATTTTTGCAGGCGTTTGAGCGTAGATGGGATCACTTTGAGTCCTTCGCTGTACTGCTCCGATAGGAAGTATTTGTTCAGTCGGCCATAGTGCACGTATAGGAAAGAAATGATCTGCGAGTTATTATTGAACTGTCCGTATCGCTCGTTGCGGAAGTCTTCGAGTTCGTCGAGGTACTTGGTATATTTTTCGGTATATTTGAGATTGTATGCACACGTGAGTATGTAGTGGTAGCCACGCATGTAGAGGTCGGGATCTTCATTGATCAGTTCGGGCGACTCGTTAAATAGGGCTACCCAATGTTCGGCATTGATGAGACAATTCTCGAAGTCTAGCACAATGTAGTAGTACCACACGAGCGACTGGTAGAGGTAGATTTTTTCGTAATAGGATAGGGTCGTTTCTTGGTTGTAGTCACGTACCCAAGCATATTCTGTGGTAAAGGCATCTAGTTCTTCCTGATTTTGACGTGGCCATTTTTGATGTAATGACTATGGAGAAGAATACGGATATGGATAGTTTGGTGACGCCTTCTATGGTCTTAATTTTAGCGACACTTTTTTCTATGAGATCGGGTACCATGTCTGTACCACTTCGGGTGATATGTCGCGATTCTATATTTTTTTCTGTCTCCAGGATGGCGAGAGATAGGAGATCATTATTGGATTTTTCGGCGAGTGCTTTGGCTTTATCAAGGATTTTTAGACTTTGGATATAGAGTCCTTTTCCGTAAAGGATATCTACATAGTCGAGGTATTCGCGTACTTGGATGTCTGTCTTTTTTTGTATGTGAATCATACGGAGACTGACCATGAGTTGTTTGTACAGGTGGCGTTTGAGATTAGAATATTGGGTTTTATCGACGTCTTTGAGTTTGGCTAAGATTTGGTTTCGTCGAGCACTTTTTGTTTGTCGATGAGTTCGAATAGGTGGATATATTTCAACGTATCGGCATCCTGAATTCTGGTAGAATAAAAGGTGAAATTTCGCTTTTCTGCTTTGGTGAGCGATTTTACGAGATTAAAGAGCTGATCCGATTGCGATATGGGCATAAGTGGTTGTTTCCGATCTTAATGGTTTGATAAACGGAATTTTATTTTATCAAGTTCAATAGAACATGACTTCAAATTGTAAAACCAACATTTGTGATGTAAATATAATATTTTATTTCTTATTGAAGTGAATCATGTTCAAAATCAAAAAATTGGTCGAAGGAGACATTAAAGCTGTTAAAACCAAGTTTATATCAATTGCATCTTGGCAACTTTAGGGTCCACTATAGCTACATCATGCTCAAAATCAAGTTTTATTCTCCATTTTTGCATTGTTGCAGCTCCTATAATAGCTTCTTCACTCAATCCTGGGATAACCAAAAACTCATCAGAAAGCAGCACATCATCCATGTAAAAATCTAAGCTTACCCTTTGATTTACTTCTATATAATGTCCTTCTGCAGCAGTCCCAATCATCCTTGTTCTACCTAAAGCTACGGGAACTTCTAAATTTTCTAAAGCAATTGGATGAATGCACGACAAATTGACTTTGAGTCGTAAGGCATATAAATATTTTTCGCCTTGAGAACCTGCAAACAATAAAGGTGATTTTATGATGGACCTAATAAATAGAATTTATGACTAAACGTCAAATCAAAGTTAAAAGTTTCGACTTTGACACTTTGATTAAGGAGTTTGAGTATTTAATTGTTTTTTAGGTAAAATTATTACGCTTTTATAAATTTATAGGAGTACGTCTTATTATCACTAAACAAAACTAAAAAGTACATTCCTTTATTCAAAGGCTCTGTGTTTATTTGAAATGCACCACCATTGTGATCTTCCTCAAAAAGCAATCTACCTAGTTGATCTCGTATTTCACATCTCGTAATTTTACTTTCTCCATCCATTCTTTTTACTTCCAGATGATCAATGGTTGGGTTTGGATAGATTTTAAACTTGTGGTTGATACTTTCAAATGGATCTGTAGATGATGAAACACAAGATAAATCATTGATATATTTCCAGATATCATCATTAAACAAAAATGGGACTTCTGCGCTATCGGGATTTTCGCCCATGCGTATCCATACCATATTTTGTGAAGGGATTACGTTGATAAATTGACCATTTTTACCCAAAGCTGAAAACATATCTTTCGGAGCATTTGGTTGAACATTTCTGTGATTTTGTTTGAGCTCCTTATATATAGCTATTTTTTCCATTTAGCCACCATAAATACCTATAGGATTCATTGATGGATTGAGACGGAGCTACATGTCTTGGTAGTATTGTTGATCGGACAGCGCAGGAGTGCCATTCCAGTTTCCTTTATTTAGTATCATTAGCCCAAATCTAGCCATACTTCTGCTGTACTTGAAATAGACATTATTGTAGTCTTGGTAGATAAATAATCCATCCATGCCCGTGATAGATTTTATTTTCTGATTGTTATATTGATTAATAGATTTTGTTTGTAGCTTTTTCAAAACACCATAAGTGCAATGTGTAAGGTCCATTGTGATAAGCCCATCTGTGCCAGCATCTGCTTTGAATTTTAAGCATGTATTTAGGGTACAATATGGGTCTCCTGTGCCATCATCGAGACCAGATGTCATTGTCAGTTGATGTCTTATGGTGATTTTATCTTCTTGATTAGGTGTGCATGAAGTCCATCCTTTCCCAAGGTATTTGATGTCTGATCTGACAATTTCAAAAGGTTTTCTTGTTGTGCTATACCTACTAGCGTTTGGCTGTCAATGTTTTGCCTCCAGATGCCCAATACCAGTTTGAGGTAGGGAGTGGCCATTTAAGTATTCTCCTGACTATTTTTCCATCTTTCAGTAAAATAAAGGCTTAGTACTGTTAGCTGCTAAAAATTGATACAAACTGTCAATCTTTTTTGACACCAACCTAATGTTGATGGATCAGTAGTTGCCCAAGTGTATTGGCATTATTGTGGGAAGTACACTAGTGGACATATTGATACTCAAGCTAAACATAATAAGAGCCAGCAAAGATGGTTTCATTGTATTAAAAAAAATTGTTGATTACAATAAGACTAAATTTTAAGTTAAAAAGTTTAAAATAATGACATAATTAGCTTCGAACCTTAAAACTGATATACAATTAAGGATACTTACTTCTAAACATTACCGATTTGAGTCGTGCAGTTTGCAACCGCGATGTAATTATTTTATGATCTTTACCCCATAGGATTAATATCCAACGGGGTAAATCTCACATACCACACTTCTGCAAAATGCTAAAATCATTTGATGCTAAGTTTTGTGCTTTAGCGTATCAATTGGTGGTGTCGAATTGCAAATTTTAAAAAATAGGATCGTAGTTGCAAACTGACCATCGTTCCGAGTTTGGAGTGTGGTAGTGCATTTTGGGACGGTGACTTCGGCCATCGAGGATAATGGACGCTCGAAAAGAGCTTCGGACATCGAAAAGAGCTGGACATCGAAAAGAGCTTTTGGACATCGAAAAGAGCTTTGACATTGAAAAGAGCTTTTGGACATTCAAAAAGAGCTTTCGGACATCGAAAAGAGCTGACATTAAAAGAGACATCGAAAAAGAGCTTTTGACATCGAAAAGAGCTTGAACATCTGAAAGAGCTGTGACATCGAAAAAGAGCTGAACATTCAAAAGAGCTTTGGACATTCAAAAAGAGCTAAACATCGAAAAGAGCCTTGACATCGAAAAAGAGTTGAACATCTGAAAAGAGCTGGACACCGAAAAAGAGCTTTTGACATCAAAAAAGAGCTGGACATTCAGTAAAAGAGCTGAACATCCGAAAAAGAGCTTCTGATACTGAAAGAGCTTTTGGACAAGGGAGTGAGTGTAGAATACCTAGCTGCAACTCTTGAATCAAATTACGTGACGACGAAATTAAGTTCAACACCCTTGAATCAAGTAACGTGGTCGTGAAACTGTTACGTGATTACCGAATCGAGTTTTACAAATTTTAATCAAATACGTGACGCAACTGCGTTCTAAAACAGTTGGATCAAATATTCCTATGACAAATCAAGTTCAAGGATATGTTGAATCAAATTACGTAATCAAAGCGAATTAAATGTTGTAACTTTGAATCAAATTACGTGATGACGAAATCAAGTTATACATCTTTGAATCTTATTACGATTGTTAGATGATATAAACTTGAACTGAAAGTAGGAGGAAGGCACTAGCATCGAGATGAATATTAGTTACATCCGGGAGTGAATGTTTGTAATATCGTGATGGATGTTAGTTTTATCCGAGTGAATATTACTAACATCCGAGTCTACATCGTGATGAATAGTTTCATCCGAGTAAATATTAGTTACACCGTAGTGAATGTTATAAACATTGGGATCTTGATATTATATCGCCCTTTTCAGGGCTGGTATGTATCTAGAATTATATTGATAGGCTTAAATTATAAGTAAGTTTATTTACGTACTGTTACATCAACTATTCACTCTTCATTATAAACTTTGACTGTATAGCCGAGTTAAATACCAGTTGTTACAAAGGCTTTACTGACTATTACTCAGCCTTTTCGCAAAACTTAATCTACCTAATTTATCAATGAACGTGCAGTTGCTACCAGTAAACCACCAGCAACACTAAATAAAAGCATCCAACCATGGTGCTCTTCGATCATACCGTGAATAAAATATAAAGTTTCAACATAAATAAATATGCGGAAGTTTTCATGTTTTTTAATGAAATCTCCTAATAATGAATAAGTTGTTATCACAATGTCAAAGAGATTAGACAATGACCCAATCAATTAAAATGAATAGTAGCCAAGTTGAAGTACTTAGTAAAACCCATTGAAATCATAACTGCATGCAGAACAATGGATAGTAAAGCATGGAAGCAAAAAGCGCGGTATCAGGATTAAGATTAAATATTGATTTCCATAAAACTAATTTTAAGTGCACAAAGATAATACGTTATCATCATATATAGGCTAGTGTTGCATTTAAGTAATTAAAATTATAGAAAAATTATTAAAATTTATTCATTAAAAAAGCATCCATCATATTAAAAGAATATTTTTGCATCAAAATATAACAATACAGTTTATTGAATGGAAAAGTTGCCTTGATAACTGGTGGTTCCAGATAACTGGAGCAGCTATTGTTTTAAAAATTTGCCCAACAAGGTGCAGATGTTGCTTTTATACTTATCATCAGAAGATAAAGGCAATCTGTCGTTCGGGCAGCACAACAATTTGGAGGCTGTTCTAAAGCATATAAGTTCAGATGCTGCTGATTACACTGCTTGAAAATCCTGGCTACCGATGTTTTGAATGAATTTGCAAAATTGATGTTTTAATAAACAAATAGGAATAACTAAAAGATAATTTAATGCTTAGAATGTCAGAAGAACAATGGGATCAGGTCATCGGAAGCAAATTTAAAGTCCGTATTTAACTTGACTAAACATATGGGAAAGCCCATGATGAAACAAAAGCTGGTTCTATTATCAATATGAGTTCTGTTGTAGGCGTTT
>JADKCC010000023.1 GCA_016714785.1 Saprospiraceae bacterium | reverse complement strand
CAGTGAAGTGACCTGCTACTCCCTAGGTCCAAAGATGTCGATATGATACCATTCAGATCTCCATGAGCATCAATAGCCGCATTTCCTGCATTGATTTTTTAAGCCATGCCAGAGTCCGTAAAAGGTTTGTTATTGATATCCAAAGCAATAGGATCTGTAAAAGTGGTGGATGTACCTTGTATATCTATTTTTACTGCTTTAGATCCATTGGTAACATTTTGGGTAATAAAACTAGCGATGGTACTGGCATTTTGTCCAGCTACAGTCAGGACTGTATTGTCAAGGATAGCAATGCTAACTGTTCAGAGCTGATCAAAACTTGATTATGTGACGTTTTGTTTTGAAGAAGGGAAGGACGTAAATCATTGCTTTGCCAGTTGGAGCCACTACCACCAGATATAGGTAATTGCCAGGTAGCCAATCCTGATGCATCAGATGTTAAGATTTTTAGCCAACACCAGGAACACCACCAGTTATTTTTAGTTGCCCATTGACTTCCAATTTTGCTGTTGGTGTAGGTGTACCAATCCCAACATTGCCTTGATCTGTTATCAAGGCATATCCAGCAGCAGAAGTAAAATATCCAGCATCTCCAGTATTGGATCTAAAAACCCAGCGAGCCAGGAACCTGTTGATTCAGTATCCAGCTGTGGAGCTTGCATTCCCTCTTCCTTCTATTCCTTTGGCACCATTGTAACCTATTCCTGTCACCCCTGCATACCCAGTTCCAGCAGATGATGAACCTAATATTCCAGTAGATATATTTGAAGATCCACTAATACCTACACCTGATAATCCAGATCCCACTGCTATATTTCCATATATACCAGAGATGGCGGCTCTGCCATTGCCAGTTTGAGTAATTTGAAATACAGGTTCAAGCCCAGATGTATTGGCACTTCCAATATATGGTAATGCGAAACTACTACCAGGGTCTCCTTTATCTCCTTTTGGTCCTGCAACACCTTGCACACCCTGAATACCTTGATCGCCAGTATCACCTTTGTACCTGTCATCCCAACAAGCCCCTTGGTCACCTTTTATCCCCTTTGCTTCCTTGTGGACCAGTAGCACCTGTATCTCCTTTGTCACCTTTTGGTCCCGCAACACCTTGAATCCCTTGGTCGCCTTTTGGCCCTTTAATTTGTCCAACATTAGTCCAGACTGTACCAGACCAAACATGCCCGTTTCCATCATTTTGGGAAATATACATATCACCTATCAAACCAGTGTAAGGTATTGGCAGGGTAGATGCATCGGGTAATGAACCTACAATCTTGACGCCACTTCCTGCATCACCTTTGTCTCCTTTGGGGCCAGCAACGCCTTGTATCCCTTGCTCGCCTCGGTCGCCCTTTCGCCCAGTAATTCCTATATCACCTTTGGGACCTTGAGCTCCAGCATCACCTTTATCACCTTTTGGACCTACATCACCTGGTTCCCCTTGGTCGCCTTTGGCTCCAGCAATACCAGGATCACCCTTATCGCCTTTGGGGCCAATACCTCCTGCATGAAGTTCGCTAACTCCTATTTCACCATAAGTACTTCCGCCATCCGTACTGCATTCAACTAATAAATATCTTTTTCAGAAAAATCTAAAATTGCAAATGTACCCGTGACTGGAACGCCCGATCCAACTGTAAGAGAAAGCCAACCATACTGATCTGTGGTGGGATTTTGAAGTTCGCGATACAATACTCCTGACGATACTGTTTCTAATATAGTAAATCTCAAATTTACGGCAGTATTTGCTTGTGGAGCACCACTACTATTTCTGACTATAGTTTGATAGTTGAATGATTGAGCTTGGATTGAATAGCAAAATAGAATAATGAAGAAGCTTAAAATTAAATTTTTCATTTTATTATTGTTTGATAAGTTTGGAGATAAATGTTTGATTGTTGGCTGTTACTGCCTTGATGATATAATAGCCTGGTAAAAGATTCTGGACATCTAGTTCACTAGCTGAATAAGCGGTAATATTAGATTTTGAAATCAACTGCCCGAGCTGTGAGTATATAAAAACATCTGCATCTTCAGCTTGTCCCCATTTGATATTTATAAGGCCAAAAGTAGGATTGGGATACAGTTCCAAAGCAAACTTGAAATCTTGCGTCGCTGTAGCATTCACATCATTTGTTAAAGGAGATGTAAAGTGTAGGCCATTATGATTGCCATAAACGGAGATTTGAACATTTAATAGATTTTGTGAATATTGCTCTCCACACTCACCTGTAAAATATTCTTTGGCAATGACAGGACTGTAAAAACATTGTGCTGATACATTGTTTTGTGTGAATAGAAGCACACTAGAAAAACATAATATTTTTAGTAATTGGTTGAGACCATTTCTTAGGTTACATAACATCATATTTCAAAATTAAGATGGTGATCAAAATTGATAATACAAAGGTAGGTAGGGAAAAGATATACAAGAAAATTGGTCTGTCACATGATGATGTGAGAATTTGATGCTGAGACTCATTACTTTTCTAATAGAAGCCGCCTGTCATGTTTTTTTGACGACTTTCTACTTTAGAAAAATAATTATACTAAACATAAGAAGTTATTCTCAATTTCAATGCAAATGATTTAATATCTCTCAAAATTTGAATGATCATTCTTGCTATTAGCGTTTTAGTTCTTCTTATATAAGTAGAAATTAGTAGGAACAAAACTGGAGTATCCAGGTATGACTGGATTATATCTTCCCCCTGTATTAAGGCTCATACTACTTGTACTTCCTCCCCAAACAAGCAGCTCCGACCCTGACCATACAGATGAATGAAAAGATCTTGAGGAAGGTGCATTTACTGTAGATGTTGTAAACCAAATATCTGTACTTGGATTGTATCTTCCTCCCGTATCTGTTCGCTCGTTAGTAATATTTGTTCCTCCCCAAATGATCATTTCATTGCCTGTCCACACACCTGATTGGTCTGATCTTGGGGAAGGTGCATTTATAGTTGATGTTGTGACCCAAGTATCAGTTGTAGGATTATATCTGCCTCCTGTGTTTACTTTATCAGGACTAGCCATTCCACCCCATACTATCATCTCAGTACCTGTCCATATAGCAGTATGCGAATATCTCGCCGATGGGGCATTTAATGTAGTCAAAGGAGTCCAGGTATCTGTAACTGGATTGTATCTTCCTCCTGTATTTATTGTCGTAGATGAAAGTCCACCCCAAATTATCATCTCGGTACCTGTCCATACAGCAGTATGCGAATATCTCGCCGATGGGGCATTTAATGTAGTCAAAGGAGTCCAGGTATCAGTAGCTGGATCGTATCTTGCTCCTGTATTTGTGCGGACTCCAGTGTTTATTCCGCCCCATATTATCATCTCAGTACCTGTCCATATAGCTGTATGACCTCTTCTTGGTGATGGGACATGTAACATAGCCAAAGGAGTCCATGAATCAGTAGAGAAATTGTACGACCCACCCGTATTTGTTTCACTACTTCCTACCGTTCCGCCCCAGATCAACATATGGCTCCCCGTCCATACAGCAGTATGACTACTTCTGGCTGATGGGGCATTGTTAGAAGTCATAGGGGTCCAGGTATCCAGAGAAGGCTTGAATGCTCCTCCTGTATTTACAAGTCCGCCCCAGATCAGCATATGGTCCCCCGTCCAAACAGCTGTATGTCCAAACCTAGCTGAAGGTGCATCCGTCAACGTCATTCCGCCCCATTCACCATAGATATTGCCACCTGACCCTGCATTTGCACTTTGAGTATTTAGGATGCCAATATTTGTATAGCCTGCATTGAGTAAACTTGAATTGTTTTCCACATCACTCAACACAATCCCCATACTTGGGAGACCACCTATAGTGGAAGCATCGCGCTTTCCTATAGTCCCGTCAATATTTCGTATCACCACATCATTAACTGAGTTATTTTGATTTACTGTAGATACTTTTAGTTGTCCTTGGATTTCTACAGTTTGGCTAAAACCATGCTGTATGAAGAAAAAAACAAAGTGGAACAAAATGTATGGTCTCATAAAGGATATTTTTAAAAAATGATTGATTTGGTTTAGCCAATAACTAATGTGGATGATCACACAAAGGTAGGTCAAAGTCAGCCTTACTTTAAATTTCGCCTGTCACATGATCATGTTAGAATTTAGAAAAAGAATAAGATTAAGACCTGTCTGCTGTAATGCAATGAAGGCAGATTGAGATCCCAACCAGCCATCACCTGCTCCATAAAGTAGAGATCATCCCTACCTTGAATAAGTGCAAAAACTGATTACTTTCAAACTTTCCACTTTCCACTTATATCTTTAGTCTTTTATGCAACGAACAGAACTCCCGGTACCCCGTAACCCGTAACCCGTGGAGGTATAGCCATCGGTGAAATATAGAGCGTTAGCATTGCTGCCATTAGCTGTACTACTCCAATAGCTGCCGACATTACCCACATAGCTAAATCCACCATTGCTGCTAAGGCGATAGCCTGCCATCGGCAATTTCAACGGAGAGGCAAAGGCTCCGTAGGAATTACTAGGTGACCAGGTTAGCCTTTCTTGTTCCCATTCGGCATTGGTAGGCAGCCGAAATCCGGACGGACATGGATTGTTTTCTGCTGCGGTACCAGACCACATATGTGTTTCACCGGTACTTAACCAGTTTGTGAAAACCGTGATAAATGATCCATTCCAAGCACCACTACCTGCTAGCCAGTCCGTTGCTTGGGTTGGGATATTGCCGGATGTACGCACCTGATGTCCATCTGCACCTCGGCCCCATTGGAAAAGATTGCCATAGCTGAATAAATCTGTAGAGCTAATTGCCACTTGGGTAGCTCCCAGATTGCGGTCGAGCCACACCTTGCCGGTGACAGGATTGACTACGGTGCCATAGTTGCCGGTGTTGCCTGAGGTCATCGCTTGCCATACTCCGTTGATGTACTGATGTAGACCTTTTACGGTGCAGTCTGTACATGATATCATCAACCCTTCTGCTGGTGTGGCGATGGCATTTCTTTGTGCTAAAGTCAACCGTGGTGGTAGTAAGCCCTGAGTAGTGGATGTGACGTCCAATGCAGCGGAAGCATGTGGGGCCAGCACACCTATCCCTACACTTCCACCGAGAGGCTGGAGTGAGAGTGGATCAGCTGCGATACCATTAAATCCTGATTGTACCCATCCAGAAAAAGGGAAAGTTTGAGATTTGCCAATATCAATTCCTTCATTATTATTTGTACCTACTTCTACTCTCAAAACACCAGTAGAAGTTGTCCCCGGAATAGTAGGGTTACCAGCATCACCTACTACCGTAAGCCTGCTTGCAGGAGCTGTTGTACCCACGCCTACATTCTGTGCCGTCAACTGAAAGCTGCAACACAAAAAGATAAAAGATGCAATAAAATTTACTTGTTTCATATTAATTTTTTTTGGTTTACTTAAACATTATATATGGTAAAAAGACTAAACATAAATTAAGGACATCCCAATCCCGGCACACACCCTTCCACAGCACTACCCGCATAGCTAACAAAAGCACCAGATCCAGCTATCCTGTGTCCAAAAAACTGGAGAGTACCATAATTATTAAATGTAGCTCCCGCATGATTGACCAATCCCATATCCGATACATTATATAAAGATCCTGGTATCGGAAATGTCCACGTTTGTCCTACATTGTTATTGATGATACCACCGTTAAGATTCTCGACAAACCATCTTGGTAAGCCAAATGCATTGATAAATAGATTATCATTATTATTAAACACACCTTCGTTTTTTATCGTGCTGCCAGTGATATTATTGGCGTTGAAAAAACCACTTCTATGCATGGTACCTAAGTTGTAAATGGCATTTTCGTTAGCAGCATTCATGTCCAGACCATTATTGCTGTTTATGGTTATAGTACCACCCGATAGATTGCGTATGCTGCTTTGAGAAGTCACACTGATGTATAGGATTGCATTTCCAGTCATAGTGATTGTGTTGCCATTTTCTATACCATTACCATTGATGTATTGGACATTGATGTAGGAATCATTATTTAAGTTTAAAGTTCCGGCATTGGAGATACCGAACATAGTTCCTCCCGTAATATTTAACTGTACATTATCATTTACAGATACAGAAGATGTAGCCGCTATACTCATAGACCGACAGGTAGCCGTCATGCCCATGCCACCTGCTGTGACTATCATACCAGCAGGAATGATGACATCTACACAATACCCAGGAACCATAGCAGGTGTCCAATTTGCCGTATTGAACCAATCCGAATCTGCACTTCCATTAAAAGTGACTGTTGTGGGTGGAAAATCTTCATCAATAAGTCCATCACAATCGTCGTCTATGTTGTTACAACCTTCCAATGCCGAAGGGTAAATAAAACCATCATTGTCGTTGCAATCATTATCTAAAGCCACATATCCAAAAATAGGATTACAGTTAGTGATACTTACAGCTACATTACCATATCCATCATTGTCCAAATCTTGATACCATGTAGGTGCAGGATTAGTGCCTGTGATCATGCCATCACAATTATAATCCTTGTCGTTACAAATTTCTGGTGCTCCAGGATATACATCAGGGTTATTGTCATCGCAGTCCGTACTGAATAAAGAGTAACCAATAGGCGCGGCGGCACATTCTACCAATAAAGGACTGGCCAAATTACCAAATCCATCAAAATCCGTATCTTCATAATAGGTAGTGGGAGCGTAGATGGGTAAACTAAAATTTAATTCATAAACATCTGTTCCACAGCCTGGTTTTTCAATAGATAAATAAAGCGTGGTGAGACCTTGACATGCTGCACTAGGTGTAAAAGTTTTATTTATAAAATCAAGACTTCCTGCTGATACGGTCAATCCTACATCGGTAAATATGCCAGATGGTGTTTGATTTATATTGAACAAACTGCCAGTAAAAAAATCATTGACCAGAGTACCTGCACATTGCTGACCTTCTATTTTTTTTAGATGGATGCCATAATTTACAGATGGATCCGGCATCGTTGGTGGTGGAAAACCAATAAGCTCAACATTGCTATGAAAAATTCCTGCATTGCTAAATGAGCCTAAAATTGGAATTTCATTGTGAGTGTGTCTAAAAACACCATAATTATACAAGGTACCATGATTGATAAAAGGTCCGTTATGGATTACATTTTCGCATGTTTCGATGGTCATCACCTTGCCTGCATTATTGGTCCATTTACAGTTGAGTTGCGTATTGTTTTCAGTTCCGCCAAAAAATAAGTTTCCATCATTGACAAGGCCGTCATAGGAAAGGTCAGCATTGAAGACAACTGGTCCATTCAAATGCATCTCGTTGGAATTTTCGACAATATTTTTTCCTGTAACTTCAATTGAACCATTGCTTGTCCAGATTCCGCCATTTGAAATACAAAACAATGTACCTTCATTTTCTACTACAATACTACCATTATTGGTAAAATTACCTCCATTACCAACCCTTCCACAATAAATTTTTCCTGTACTTTCGTTGGTAAAACTAGAAACATTGGAAACTGATTTATTGGTAGTAATGATACCATAATTGACAAAAGTACCCGCATTATTTAGTATAGAAGCGGAATTGATGGAGCCTGATAATTGATTTACAAAACCAGTTTTGCCCAACTTATACAAAAATCCAAAATTGCTAAAATTCCAATTGAGCGAGCCATTATTGATGAAAGAAATGGTATCCATACCAGATGATGAAAGGTCTATACTTGGGTCCATGGTCCCATTAAAATTGATCGCGCCATTGTTTATAATATATCTAGTATCTGTGACATACAATCCTTCCCCATTAATCGTAATGGTCCCGTTATTAATAAAGTCACTTCCAAACCACAAGCGAATTTTATCATCCACTACAAGGGTAGCTCCAGTAGATACGGTGAAACTCCAGTAAACCAAAATCTCATTGACATGTACAGAAGCGCCAGTGGGGATTTCTACTGTATCAATAACTGTATTTATAACAACAAAATCATTGACACCAGGAAGACAATCGCAGTCCCAATTTAGAGGGTCAGTCCAAGTTTTATAATCTCCACCTCCATCCCAGTTGATGGTGATGGCATATGTTTTGTTTGTGAAAGCAAAACTGAGTAATGAAATGTAAATGATTAATCTCATAAATGAATGTTTAATATTGTTTTTTAACGTGGTATAACAGGTTGATCAATTATTGATTTTTTAAAATGTGGAGTCGAATCCTGAAGGGTTTATACTCATTGGGTTACAATCCATTTATTTTTAAAATGGCAGGCGACAAGATGTGGAGTGTAGAACCTGGTTGCAAGTTGATGCTCCTTATCTCATCGTTGGCAGATACCGTGGGAAATAAGTTCGCCCCGCTTGGAATGATGACATCGCTGGTGAGTGTAGGTAAGATCCCACATTCCCAGTTTTGGAAATTGTGCCAGTCGATGCTGATGCTGCCGTACCATCTGGTCATAGTACCATCACATTGCTCATAATCTGCGATAGCGAAGCCATCATCTACACCACCGCGATACATGGTAAGTGCAGGATTAGGACCCTGATCTACACTGGCTAACGAAAAGCCATCATCATTGCCACCCCGATACATGGTAAGTGCAGGATTAAACCCTTGATCAATACTGGCTAAGGAAAAACCGTCATCATTGCCACCGCGATACATAGTAAGTGCAGGATTAGGCCCTTGATCTATACTGGCTAATGAAAAGCCATCATCATTTCCACCGCGATACATGGTAAGCGTTGGATTAGGCCCTTGGTCTATCCTGGCTAATGAAAAGCCATCATCATTGCCACCGCGATACATGGCAAGAGCAGGATTAGGCCCTTGGTCAAATGTTGCATCAGCATATCCATCAGATACACCACCTCTGTACATACTATATTCCATAAGCATCGTGGTCGTTCTGTTTGTATTTTGGGTGCCGCAAGAAGCGTTGGTGTTGATATGCATCTCTATGCTACCCATAGTAGCTTCATAAGAAAGGGATACGGGACTAAGGTTTGATACCAGGATGGTCTTATCTGATGCTTTTCTGATCGTGATATAGTCTGTGGCTATAGAAGAACTATAGATACACAAAGCCCCATGTAAGTAACCTTTGGTCACATTGAAGTCGCCTGCCCATTGGACCGTAGAAAGTGTATTCATTCCAAGGTTTACATTGATATCTGTAGGTGGGTATTGAATTGGGTTTAAACAACCACATAGTTGCACCACGGAGGATATCCTGGCTGTGTTTTGTGTAGCGCATGCAGCATTAGTATTGATATGTACTTTTAGGTTTCCATCGGACGATAGGTAATTTATGGTAAGTGGCGTCACGCCGTGTGCTATTACAGTATTGTCTCCATCACGCTGTATGGTAATATAGTCTGAAGACACCGATGATGAAAATATCAATGTAGCATTATGCTGATATCCTGAGGTGAGGCTATACTCTCCGGCAAAGATATTATTTATAATTTCATTATAACCACATGCCATAATACTCACAATACTAGTTGGCCATTGTGAGGTATTATTACATTGGCTGAATAATTTATTTATATTACTAAATAAGAATATAACCAAACAAACTAAAAATAAATTATTTCTATATTCTCTCATTTAATTTATTTTTTTTATTTAAAATCCATTGAACTTATTGAACCCCATTGCGCCGAAGACATTGAAATCATTGTACTAATTGAACTCCCATTGATCACGGTGCCAACCGAACGCCTCTACCGCCGTAACCACCGCCACGAATATCATCAGTGAAAGCTGCTTGAAGGCGATCTGACAACCTCATTAAAGCGTCGTTAAGATTCCAACCACCGCCACGGGAGCCAACACCTACAGCATTGGTTCCTGGCCACCATGGATAGTTGGCATTTCCTGTGTTACTTAATAAACCGTCGCCATTACCTGAAAAATCCCGGCCTGTAGGGTGCCCTACGGTGACAGGTCTCTCATTTAGATTACCACTTAGCTCCATGATGCCGTAGTAGGAAGCTCCCGATTGTGCTCTCGTAGTAGCCATTTGAGCAAAGTTGCCGGATCGCATTGGGCCTTGTACGCTTGCGGCTGATCCAACATTAAAAACACTATTTTCCCCACAGCAGGTTATTTCGGTATTCAATCCGGGATTGAGGATACTTTGAGCTCCATATCTTTGAGTACTCCCCCAGGCATATTCATTGGCTACCGGATTTTGATTGCCACGTCCAAACTTCTCAAACTCCAGCTCCGTCATCGGCCGAAGGGCAGCCCAGTCGAGATAGGCCGCGACATCAGCCCATGAGAGCCAGTTGCAGGCGATGCTTTGGCCATCGTTGGCTTCATCGTAGATGGTATCGTTATCCAGATTGCAAGCATATACTGCAGATGTGGAACTAACTACTCCGGGTGTCATGATGTCTATACCATTTCTGTACAATGTACCCGTAGTCATAGCGGCAGTACCGGCAGCTGATGTAGGTAGCACTGCCGTGCGTGTCACTTGTTGGGCATAAATGAGCCTGTTAAGGAAGGTCACATATTGGCCTTGGGTGATTTCGTACTTCATGCAGTAGGTGGCAGCGTAGCCTTTAGGGAAACCTACAGGGATGGGACCAAGCTGATCTCCATATCCAGTAGCATAGTACAAATTACCTGCAGTGGTACCTACAGTAATTGCCGCTTCACTGGTGATCTGATATGGATTGGAAATTGTAGGGTGGGTGTAAAAAGTCCCAGCGTCGAAACCACTACTTCCTACATAAAAGCTGCCCTGCGGTACATAGACCATCTCTATACCCATGACAGCTAGCTCTACATTGTCTCCATCGCCGAGGCCATCGACGCCATAGTTCCAGCGGAGTCTGGCTCCAGTATAGGTGACCGTGCCTTGACCTAAATCAGTACGATGAATGAAGACACCATGTGCTCCTCCACTGCCATTATCATTGGTACTGGCGATATTGCTATTGGCAGGTTCAGTGTGCCCATCGCCACTTCCAGTCCCATCTACATAGTGGAGAGTGGCATGATGCCAGGTATTGTCGGATTTGCGGCGATATTTTACAAAGACCCATGCGGCATCCCAGTTGTTGGGACCATAATCTACCCGCCAGGAGTTGTCCCAGGAGATGTCAAATTGTACGAGTTTGAATTTCTGAGAATTGTTCTGCCCCGTGATGGATACATTGCTGATGGTGATGTTATTGGCATGTGCAGCAATTGTAGCTAAGCACAAGGCTAAAATAATGGATAAGTGTTTGATATTCATTTTACTATGTTTTTTTGATGATTGTTCTGTAAATTGTATTTTATTATTTTATAATGCACTTTTTATCCCTACTCACCGGTACGGTATGCCCACCAATAAGCCTTACGGCACTCTCATGGGTGGATAGGATGATATCCGTAATATGAGCTGCATTAACTACATAACTTTTGTGCACCCTAAAAAACTGATGAGGTGGCAGGATATTTTCCAGTACTTTCAGCGTCTTGGACAATAATCTTTTGGAACCATCTAAGTAATGAATCTCTGTGTAGTTGCTCTCTGCTTTTAGATACAAGATGTCTTCTGGTTTACAGCATTGATATCCTCCAGGGAGAGGCAGCATTATGCGACCTGATGCCTCGATAGCAGCATGAAGCGATGGCTCATGGCGAAGGATGATTGGTTCCGTATCTATCTTTAGATTGGGTGTGGGATATGCTTGTTTTACTAATTTCATATTGATTTTCTAATATATTTAGTACAAAATTATGTCCATCAGAGCAGAGTATCAAAAATGGCCTGTCACATGATGATGTGAGAATATATAAAGATAGCGCATCATTCAAAAAATTAATAGCCTATCGGGTGCAAAAGTAAACTGATGACGCATGATAGGCAATATAACTTTTGTTAGTAACTACAATATTGCTTATGTCCGTATCCTGAAAATATACAATAAGGTATTCTCGGGGCAAAATTCATATTATAGAATGATGAGAAAAAACTAATTTGTGTTTTGAACCTGTCAAATAATGGTGACTCGTAATTGATATTTGGTATCTACTTCTACTTTGTCAAATTAGTATTTTCAAAAATTTGAGTCTAAAAAAATGGATTTCTCAGTCGCTAAAGCTTCTTCGAAATGACATAGAATTAGAATTTAAGTGGGAGAGAAAGGGTGTTCGGCATGGCCGAACACCCTTTCTCTCCCACATTTCCATTTCAAACATCGTCATTTCGAACCATGAAGTGGTGAGAAAACTTATTTACTTCAAATATGACAAAGTACAACTACTCAGGTTACCGCATCATTAATCTAATTTTGTTAAAATTTATACTGAACTTGCCGAAGTATTGCCCTACTCCTTATATGTTATCAATATTTTGGCTTGTTTACCATTTATTAAGCATTCACCAATAGAAGGACAATTATTTTGAATAATAATATCACTACCACTGATATAATAGCTATATTTTAAGTTGGCACTTGATCCATATTCTGGCGAAGCAAAAGATCCTGAAGTCCATTCAATCAATATATTTACACTTAGAATTTTTGAACCAGTAACCCCGTGAGGAAAGGGTTCTGAGCCATTGAAAACTGCATCTGTATTGGCAGGTGTTAATTCTTTCATTTTTATCCTTGGGGCATCATCAGTAACTTTACCCAATCTCACAAAGCCATTGAGATCAGTATTGCCATTTTTATATAGTCAGTGCATTACTTCTTGCTGCATTGCTTATGCCATTGCCTACTGTGACTAGAGGATCAGTAGGTACCCAAGCGGTTTTGTTGGACCCGACAATGGTATCGTTGAATCTTCCTGTAGCCAATGAAGCAAAAGATCTTGCAGTTGTATAATTTCCTAATGCTGTAGCCCCGACATATCCACTTGCAGTTGTATAATAACCCAAAGCAGTAGCCCCATAATCTCCACTTGCAGTTGTAATACTTCCCAAAGCTGTAGCCCCAACATATCCACTTGCAGTTGTATGTATTCCCAAAGCTGTAGCCCCATAATCTCCACTCGCAGTTGTATGTATTCCCAAAGCTGTAGCCCCAACATATCCACTTGCAGTTGTATGTATTCCCAAAGCTGTAGCCCCTTCATCTCCACTTGCGGTTGTATTAGATCCAAAAGCTGTAGCCCCTTCATCTCCACTTGCTATCGTATAATCTCCAATAGCTGTAGCCCCTTCATCTCCACTTGCAGTTGTATTATAACCCATAGCTGTAGCCCCAAAATTTCCACTTGCAGTTGTATTATAACCCATAGCTGTTGAATAAGGACCTACCACTCCATTAGCCAATAATCCTACTCTAATAGCTCCAGTCTTATCATCAAAATAAAAAGCATTGCCTAAAGCATTTATTGGATCATTGGTATTGGGTACAGCATACAATCTAGTTACTGTCATGTCAAATCCTACCCCATTATTACCATTTCGGTTAGATCTGAATATAATGTAAATATTACCACCAACCACTATTTCATTAGGGACAGAAGTAGTATTTAGATATCTATGAAGATAATTAGTTCTACAATTAGGATAACTTTTTTTACTAATCCATACTGTATCTCCTGGCCCTATTCCAAAATCAGTACCATTGAAGTTGATCTTACACCCAAGAGCATTACTAATAAAAATATTTCCTTGCATGTTATTAAAATAAGGGCCTGCTCCTCCAGGATCCAATACCCTAAAAACAGAATCAGCTGATGGTATGTTTTGTATTGATGCTGTATTGTTCATTGTGTAAATTTGTGCAGGTGTTGGTGTAGCAGAGGAAAATGTTATAGGACTTTGCACTCGAATGGACCCGGCAACATCTAAGGTAGATAACGGATCATTATGATTGATGCCCACATTTTGTGCGGTTAGTCTTCCAGATACTATTATAAATAAGAAGATGCACACATAATTAAATCTCTTCACGATTTTTATTTTTGATATTTTCATTGTAAAATATTTTTAATAACCATATTTAATTTTAAATTTTGATTTCTATTATTCATGAGATGGTGTCTATTGTTTTTCTACTGATGATGTTTTTGAAATATTATGTCCTTGCTCCACACTTGCCAATAGAATAATCTTTAAAAAAGATTTCTGTGTAATTGTTTTCTCCTACGCTCAAAGGTGTACCAGAAAATGTTTGCTTTACTAATTCCATGTTTATCAGCACTATATTTGGCCACAAAATTACGACTTATCGACTTGGGTATCAAAAATACCCTTTCACATGATGATGTGAGATTGAAAAGCTTAGTATGACATGGAGGCTAAGTCAAAAATTACAACTTTGATGCTACTTTATCAGCACTTATATTCAAAGGCTTTTAGTTCAATTTCAGAAATAAGTTTGAAGGTTTCACCACTCATGGCATCTTTCCAAGTAGTATTTTTTAAAGTGTTTGGCAGAGCAAAAGATTTATTGCTATTTCGTACGTTGACTAAAATCAATACTTCATTATTTAAAGCTTTGCGGCTGAATGCCACTATATCTAGTAGAAAAATGTTCAAAATTCCTGTTTTTAGAGCCTGATTGGCTGCACGAATTGCAATCAGTTTTTGATATAATTTAAGCATATCAGGGATTGGTTTGCCAATTGATAGGCGACTTACTAAAGAAGGGCAGCTTTACGGGACAACCTACTTCCTGTCCGTTGTTGAGATGAGAGGAATTCCACCCATATAAGAAGTTATGACAAAAGCAGCCATCGACCATTTTACCACCAAAAGTCCTAAAAAAGGAGTATCATCCCAAAGCACATTCGTCATGATTGGATGTAAAGCGTAACCTTTGTGTACCAGTAGGACTACCAGAATACTCAGACTGATGTGCTAATAAAATCCTCGAAGTTTGATTGGTTTGAAAATAGTTTTTGCCTTACTGAAAACTCCCAGCCAAAATTTATATCAAAACCTGCTGAAAAATGGTCTTTTCGAGGCACCTTCTGCCGGCATGATGATTTTGCGATTAGGGATCTTGCGTAGCGGAAGTCTATCACCTCCTAGAAAATGGAACATAATCGGCTGCATCACAAGCGGAAACCATCTATATTGGCACAATGCCAATATTTCTTAGCTTCTATCTAGCTTGTCTCACAGAACAGCATTGTCAAGATTGAGATCGGCTACATCTTGCAGTTTGTACCTGCAGGGGATGTGATGTTGTCGTTGGCATCTGGAAGTACAGTCTTTATTTTGAATCCATGGATTGTCCCCAGTATGATTGGCAGCCCAATCTAATATTACAACCATTTTTCTTTTATGTGCTTCTGTAACTAATAGTCACAATTTTTCTAGATTTCCATATTCAAGGTTAACTTCATAAATTTTGGATACAATATGGAGAAATTAACTGTTTAATTTTACCAATAGGATGGATAGGCATGAGCCATATTACGTTGACACCCCATTCCTTGATAGAATCAAGCGTCAACATAATACCTTCAAAATCACCTGAAACACTAAATGCCCTTTGATTTATTTCATACATTGTTACGTCTGATATTGTAGGGGATATCTGCAAAGAGTTCCATATTGGTCTTTATGGTTTGCCAGGGTTAGGAGTTTCAATGGCTGGTTCTTTTTTGACCTAACTTATCCAACCGATAGCAAAAACAATAAAATAATGACTTGCAAGTATTCTGAAGATTCATATTTGGTCTTATTAGTGACAGTAATGTACCTAATTAAGGTATTAATAACTTGATTTAGCATTTTTAATTCAATTTAGAAAATTATGTTTCCATTATTATTTCATCATCATGTGACATTTCATTTATAAATTACAAAATTTTCTTGTTATTTTTGCTGTTAGAATTTAACATATCGTCCTTAGTTATCAAAGATCCAAGTAGCTATTTACGAAGATAATGCGGGGTTAAGAGAAAATTTGGCATCGGTCATTCGAGAGTCGGAAGGTGTTGAGCTTGCAGGCGGAGTTTGGTCACTCTATTGATGTCATTCAGAATGCTAAAGCATTTGTGCGGATGTTATTATTATGGATATTGTTTTCTTTGAATGTTACAGGGTATAGAAGGTGTCAGAAGAGCTAAAATCTGTTTATCAGAGGTAGAGGTAATCATAAGACTGGTTTTTGATGATGATCGTATCATTTAATGCTTTGAAAGCAGGTGCAACTGGCTCTTCCACTTGCCAAAAAATTCATTGACTAAATCATTAACAGCTATCCAAGACTTCAGAAGAATGGCGGTGCCTGTCGGTCCATCTAATGCGAAAAAAGAGTCCTACCAATTGCCATTTTCTGTAGGGAAGGCTTCAGGAAATCAACATAACGTCTTTCTAGACGCGAAGTAGAAATATTAAAATTGCTATCAAAGGTCTAAGTTATAAGATGGTGTGCAATTAGAAATGATCATTAGTTAGATACGGTGCGTACCTACGTAAAACATATATGAAAAATTGCACGTTCATTCGGTCACAGAAGCTGTTCATAGGTATTTATCGAAAAAAGACTTAGTTTCTTCATAGAGAATTAAAAATCATTAATGTAAACTTTGTTTGATAGTCAAAAGCCTTCATACCGTCTTATTAGTTTTTCTATTAGTTTTTTGGATGCACAAATAACTATAAGACGGACATTGGAATAGAGATATTATTTTTTGATCATTACAATGCTGTTCAAGGGTTTTTAATTCATTTCAGCTTGTGTCTTGAGAAAAACTAAAGATGAATTTGTATGGATAGGCACAGAGCAGGGTCTTGTAAGATGAGTGGACATGTTTTTAAGAACTTTTAGATCAAATCCTTTTGAAGAAGCTCTACTACGATTTCGTCTAATTATATAAGAAATATGGTGGAAGACAAACGCAGTCGATTGTGGATTACTGCGTTACCTGATTTAAATGTTTTTACGATACTAAGTTGGCAAATCCAAAAGAATTGGATTCAAAAGGCATTGATGTAGAAAATAAGTTCTGGAATGCCGACCTTGGCTATGATGAACGCAAGTGATGTAAAGTGTGGTTAGTACAAAACAAGAATTACTATATTCCCAGGAAAAGAAGTGAATCTTAAAGTTAAACCATTCCTGAAAAAAATATAAACTCTGGAATTTATGATATTGAGATGGATGGAAATGGCGGATTTTGGTTGGCAGCCAATGATGGTTTGTGGCAGTATGATGTCAAAAGTGCACTACCAAGCTTCCATCGACCCTGGTTACGCGACCTAAGGTAAAATGCGATTGATGGATTTATGGTCTATGTTTAAAAATAAAAAACAATACCCTATGGATAGGAAGTTGGGTTAATGGATTTAATGAAATTTGATATCCTATCTAAATCTATGTCTAGTTACACTTTGCAGATAAAACAAAGGTGCAAAATGGCAATAACCATAAATCAATCTGGATTCAAAGGGAAGAAAATATTTTATGATTGGGCACTTTGGTTGGTGTCAAAACATTTGACATCAACACCATGAATTTAAAGGTTACAAGACATCCAAGCACATTGACCCTCAAGGTGTTCATACTGGGGCCTGGATTTTATTTTGAACCAACAAAAAACGGAAGGTATGTGGATCGGTACTTATCAAGGTCTGCATAGATATGACCACTTACAAACCGTGCAATGTACAAATGTAGATCTAACTTTATCAAATAGCCAATCAGATTGAAGTGGAGGTATTAATTTTGAATCTCGGGCAGTCAAAAGATAGCAGCTTATTTGGTTTTGGTAACTGGGTATGAATCTTTTTCAGATATGATATCATCCAAAATCGAGAGAAATTAGATATACCGACAGTTTGAAAACCATATTGTCAAAAAGTACAACCATTTACTTCCTATTTGATTCTAAAAATATCTTATGGCTGTCATCCAATAATAAAGGTTAGTTGGTCTGATGACCTAGCAAAAGGCAAATTAATAGTACCTAATTGAATATTGAAAAAAAGAAATCCCCAAGATTCTTAAAATCAATGAAGATCGACATGGCAACGACTTTGGATGGGATCGTTAAGTCGGATGTATATGTATAATAGGGCACGAAAATAAGTCATAGAAGAAGCACATATCAGGAGGTTTATCAATGGATCAAGAGTGTCAAGAATATGCCTTGAGATTCACTGTAGCATCAGATGGCAAAATTTGGATATTTCTATAAAAATATGAAGAAGATGATACTTTATATTGTTTTGATTCTAAAGCAAAAAATTAAACTTACTCAAAGGATTACCCAACGTTAGAATATTGAAGAGTTTGGAAGGGATGATGTCTCTTTCAAAAGAAAATTAGTAATCACTTCATTCAATGGTTTTTGTGTGATGGATGTAACCAAAGGAATTCCTACTTTTGACGTAAGATACTTACAGAGATAAGCCACTGGGTGATTACAGGAACATAATCATGAGATCATGAGAAAAATGTATGGATTTCTACAGATAGTGGCATCACTCGATTTAATATATAAAAAAATGCGATAACAAATTTCAATTATTACAATTCCAATATTGGAGTGGTGCCTACGCCTGCTACTACAATTTCTAATCGATCAAAACTGTTTATATATCTCAAAATCTCGCTATAAATGGTATAAGTTTAGATGTTTTAAAAATGGCTTAAATAGGAAGAACAATTTTATCTGATATGAAAATCGTCAACTTTGCAGTTGGATACCATGCCAAATTCTGGACAAACTTTAGACCTAAAAATAAGATCAAAAATAATATTGATTTGTTTTCTAATCTAAGTTTTACCTAATTCTCAAAGCAACACTTATCAATACAAGCTAGAAGGAATGAAAAATCCAATTGGCTCAATCTAAGCGAAACTCATCTTAAATTTGATAATTTGGGATGCGGCACTTATTTTCTAAAGTCAGGGCAGAAAAAATAGTTTTGATTTAAAATAGTCCTAATGAATTTTTGCTAAATATAGCGATT
>JADKCC010000022.1 GCA_016714785.1 Saprospiraceae bacterium | reverse complement strand
TATTAGCAAATTTATTTTTATCATTGTTCACACAAAATTCTATAAAGTCTAGAATTTCATACCATTCTGCGTTAAAGTACCAATCTCTTACAACTTGATTTGCTTCATAGTAATTGACTTCTCCATGTGAAATTCTTAGATTATCAATTGGACGTTTAAAAAAGTGTATCCACAAAGCTCTGAAAAATATTGATTTTTCAGAATAGTCTTCTCTACCTTTATTTCGATTTATTTCCTAAAGTAATTTCTAAATATAAAGTCCATAAAGAATTTTTTATTTCATTACTGAGAAAATCTCTTTGAATCTCGACCTTAATTTCTTTCTTTCCCATTCTTTCTGAAAATCTCATTCTTACTTTAATTTTTTATATTTCACTGTTTTTTACTCTAAAGAATAGACAAATATTATACATCTCTTTTTATTATATTTCCCATTCTGATTAAAAAACACAAAAACTTCAGAATAATTTTAAATCACCACAAACATGCCAAAAACCAAACCCAAAAAACCACAAAAGATTTTACTAAATTTATTGTGCCCATTCAGCCATCATTTGGAGATGCAAAAAAATCAGACCGATCATCCATCACAAAAAATAATAACAGCGCAAACATACTACAAGATACCTAACAGAAAAGCGTATAAATACGGGTAGATTAGGTAAGTAGAAATACGTAGATCGCTACTTTTGCACTCCATAAAAGGCAGCATCAAGGCTCTTACAATCTTTATTATATCTTCTAAAAACTCAAGCTAAGCTTAGAAAAACTCAAGCTAAGCTTAGAAAAACCGCCCCCCCAAAACTCAAGCTTGGCTTAGCTAAACTTCGGCTTAGTTCAATTAAGATCACAAAAACTAGTCAGTTTAACAACTTGGGCTGTTGGAAATTAACATCGCAATGTTTCTTTGCAACGTCTAGGCGTTTCTTTGCAATGCTTAGGTGTTGCTTTGCAACGTCAAGGCGTTTCTTTGCAATGTCTAGGTGTTCCTTTGCAACGTCTAGGTGTTCCTTTGCAATGTCTAGGTGTTTCTTTGTAATGTCTAGGCGTTTCTTTGCAATGCCTAGGTGTTGCTTTGCAACGTCTAGGTATTTCTTTGCAGGGCTTTAGTGTTACAACGTGTTTTTATCCAAGTCCTAATATTTCTTCAACATCCAATTCTCTTATGACTTCTTCTTTGCAAGTAGTTGCAATTTCTAACCACTCGATGAAGTTTGAAACTTTATAATAAAATTTTTTGTCGTCAATATTAAAATAAGCGAGTGACCACTCTCCATTTTCATTATGTTCGGTTGTTATCCAACACCAAGCACCGCCATTAGAGTCTTCGGTCATTAAACACAACAGGGTGTTTGCCGCAAAAGATCCAAATCCATCTGTATGAACCGTATCTGGTACAAAATTCCGATATTCACTAAACCAATGGATTTCATGAGCGCCATTGCCAAATTCCTTTACGAAGGTCTTGTATGAAGATGGTAACTGTACACCTAGTTTTAATTCTGCTTCTTTGATTTCTGCATCAGTAGCAGTGTTTGCTACATCTATGTGTAGTTCCATATCTGCTTTTAGGATCGTTATTAGTGAATCTATTTTACTCATATTATTTAATTCATTTTTGGTATTGTTAGATGATACATGTTTACCTCCACATGATATTAAGATAGCAAGCATAAGTGGCAAAGAAATAAACATTATTCTAATAATCATTTATATTTTTTTATCATTTATGTTTACAAATATGTTTATGGAAGAAATTCTCTTTCATCTTCTTATTAAGGCAAACCTACAAAACAAATCGAATATCGAATACAAACTACGCGGAATTTTGCTAAATTAATATTTTGACCATTCATCCATCATTTTCAGATACAAAAATGATCTGACCAACACTTTAAAAATTACAGCGCAAACATACCACAATGATACCTAGCAGAAAAGCGTATAAATACAGGGGGATCACTACTTTTACACGCCATAAAAGGCAGCATCTAGGCACATACAAACCTTACTAGATCTAATAAATACTAAAGTCTAGCTTAATAAAACTTAAGCGTATCTTAGATTCACTTTGGTGTATCTTAGATTTACTTCGGTGTATCTTAGATTCACTTGAGTGTATCTTAGATTTACTTCGGTGTATCTTAGATTCACTTAAGCGTATGTTAGATTCACTTCGGCATATCTTAGATTCACTTCGGCGTATCTTAGATTCACTTCGGTGTATCTTAGATTCACTTCGGTGTATCTTAGATTCACTTCAATAATTGCCCTGCAAAAACATAAAAACTAGATTAAAAAGCTGGTTTGCCAATTTTAATTGATCAAAAGTTCTTTTGTGACTATCTAACTGCTTTCCATTCTTAGTTACTGGACAGATAGTAATTTAGCACTTCCTCTGCTCTTTTGGTTACATAAGGATTAGGTCCATTTGTTTCACCGATCGAAGCCACCATATTATGAATTTTTCTTTCCAATGGCCATGCACCATTATCTAGTTGTTTTGTTTTCAATAAACGAATAGCCTTAGTCAATTCGTCCGACTTTATATTTTCCCGTTTCAGTACCCAAAGGATTTCTAAAAAATCACTTTTATACATGTTAGGAAATGTAAGATGGTCCATTTTATCAATCATAATTTTGTCCGGATAGTGTGAGCTGTAGCACACTTGATGTTTTAAAACAAAATTTACACACTTATCTTTTAGTTCGAGTATTTCTTTGGTTCTGTACGCTTGTGGAATAAAAGATATCCCTTTTAATAGTTTGACAATGCCCCAATAACATGAATGCTTTCCATAACAGCTTGTGTTAGCACAAAATTGGTTTTTGGGTTCTTCATATTTTCCATCATCAAATCTTTGATATTTATGAAAAAACGCCAAAGCCTGCATACTTCTATTGTCAGGCGTCTTGTTAAAATACGAATCAATATAAATGATGTTACCATTTAGACACGGAATAGGGAAATGGTCTTCCCTTAATGTGTAAATACCATATTTGTGGTCATAGAATTGGTCTTTTACAGCTTCTAATGCTTTCTTTACTCTTGGTTCGTTTCGATCGATTTCTACATCCGCAAGAAGAATTAAGGTCCATAACGAAGCTTTGAAATTGGGTACATAATGAAGATAATCTGGATAGTATTTATCCGTATCGGACAAGACTTTCCACAAGCCATTTTCATCTTGTGCGTCAAAAATCTTATCGATTAGCTTTTGGTCAACGTGCGATTTCATATAATTGGTACGCTTAATGTTCGTTTAAAAACTAAAAATCCTTTGCCCTTCATTTTTACTTATTTACATTAATTCAGCAACACAAATATACAAAACAGATTGAAAAATCTCCCCAAATTCTAAAGGTTTTTTTATAATCTCTTACTCTACCATGAATTACAAATTTAATCAAATTTCTAAATGACATAAAAGAAGATGGTTGGCAAAAGCGTAAACATGACTTTCGCCAACCACATTCTTTTGGAGACCGTTTAAATTTCAGCCATACAAATATAATATTGTCATAAAACTTGACTATAACTTCTCCACTTCTTCAGGCACAACAAATAAAATGGTACAACCAATATCTGTTTTTACGGAATGTTTAAAATTGATGGGCGTATGCAGGTAATCACCTGATTTTAAGGTAGCTCCTTCGATAATGGCTTCCCCTTCTAATACAAACAATTCTTCACCTGCCGGATGGTTATGATAAGGATAGGCAGTTCCTGGTTCGAACTTTATAAGAATGGTGGTGGATCTTTGTTTTTCTTTGTTAAAAAGTAAAGATTTAACGAAAATACCTTTGTAATGAATGTCGTCTTCTACGAGTGGAATCCACTCTTGGGCACTTGTTCTGACGATGTAATCTTGGATGTTTGTACTCATTTATTATTGTTTTAATGATTAATCTTAACTTTATTTTTCTTAATAAAAGACGACGTGGTTGCCCATTTTAGGCAAGGTCGATTATAAATTATTTGATGGTGCAAAGGTGGTACTTTGGCTTCGGCTGTGGAATAGACATTTTAGCAAAAAGCATGTAATATTTTACTTTGACAAGTCTTTCCTATAGTCAAGGGGAGCAGTTTTGGTGTGTTTTTTAAAGAAATTCGAAAAATAAAAAGGATCATTAAAGCCCAAATGGTAGGCAATTTCTTTAACAGTTAGTTGAGTGTACAACAGTAATCTTTTGGCTTCAGAAATCCTGAAGGCTATAAATCACGTTTTGTGCAGTTTTGCTGGTATGTAGTTTTGATAGTTCATTGAGTTTAGCTTGTGAAGTATGAAGTATTTTGGCATAATGTGCAACAGGGTAGTTTTGACCAAAATTTGCTCTTATCTCTTCCAAAAACTTTAAAAACAAAGCATCAGGTTTCCATATTTCATCCCCATTTTTAATCTTTGATCTGTTGGCTTCTACAAGCAATAGCTCTATATACGAATGGACAGAGATAAGGTATTGATAAGGTTTTTGATCGAGTTCTTTTTCTGTTTTTTGTAGTAACTCATTGAAAAGGTCATGGTCGTGTATGCGGATCACCTCATTCATTCCAAAATGGCAAAACAGTCCATTATGAAATAAAAGCTCTATATCATTGTCATTTTTACAAAAGAAATCAAGCGTAAACTCCAAACAAATCATTTCACCCTTGACATCTATCACTTGATGATATTGGCCCGATGTAATGGTAGTAAGCTGATGGGTGTCCAATACAAAGGTATGATCGTCAATTTTTATGTGTGATTGTCCTTTTTTACACCAAAACAAAAGAAATTTGATGAGCCTTTTGGGTTCATGGTCAATGACATCTGTTTGATATTTTAAAATTCTTACCACCTATGGTTTGGTTTAAATAAATGTTACAAAGGATTTTAAAATAACTATATGGAGCTTCATTAATGTGTTATTATCGTCACAAAGATATAATTATTAGCTTTTATTTTTTCCATATTGGCGTGATGTTATGAAGATTATAGAGCTTAGTTCCCAATCTCTCACAATCTAATCTTATGAATTCGTCGAATTGTATAAAACATAAGATAAGTTAGCTCTAAAATCTTTGTAGAAACCTAGCAAAGACGAATTTTGAGGGCGTAGCCCTGACATCTTTGTAGAATACGTTCATGAACGGATTCAAAGGGGCGTAGCCCTGACATTAAAAAAACACCTAAATTTAAGATTACAGGGCTACGCCCCTATAAGACGTTGTTTATGGCAGCGTTACAAAGATTGCAGGGCTGTACCACCTAATTGTTGGAATTCGATAAAATTGATAAAACCTAAGAAGCATTAGCTCTAAAATCTTTGTAGAAACCTAGCAAAAGGAATTTTCAAGGGGCGTAGCTCTGACATCTTTGTAAATAAATCAAAGACGAATTTTTGAGGGGCATAGCCCTGACATCTTTGTAGAATACGTTCATGAACGGATTCAAAGGGGCGTAGCCCTGACATAAAAAAAACACCAAAATTTTAAGATTACAGGGCTACGCCCCTATATGATGTTGATCATAGCAGTGTTACAAAGATTACAGGGCTACGCCCCTATCTTGCACCATCTAATTATTGAAATTGGTCAAAATGGATAAAACATAAGGAGCGTCAGCTCTAAAAAACTGATCAAAGACGAATTTTAAAGGAGCGTAGCCCTGACATCTTTGTAAATAAATCAAAGACGAATTTTTGAGGGGCGTAGCCCTGACATCTTTGTAGAATACGTTCATGAACGGATTCAAAGGGGCGTAGCCCTGACATAAAAAATAACACCTAAATTTTAAGATTACAGGGCTACGCCCCTATATGACGTTGTTTATGGCAGCGTTACAAAGATTGCAGGGCTGTACCATCTAATTGTTGGAATTCGATAAAATTGATAAAACCTAAGAAACATTAGCTCTAAAATCTTTGTAGAAACCTAGCAAAAGAAATTTTCAAGGGGCGTAGCCCTGACATCTTTGTAAATAAATCAAAAACGAATTTTTAAGGGGCGTTGCCCTGGCATCTTTGTAAATAAATCAAAAATAAATTTCACATTTATTCTCCATTAAAAATAAAAAACAAATATATTTACAAAAAAAATCATGGCGAATACTTACACTCAATTGTACATTCAATTTGTTTTTGCGGTCAAAGGTCGAAAATGCCTTGTAAATGAAAAGTTTAGAGAAGAATTAGAGAAAGTAATGTGTGGAATTGTAAACAATCAAAACTCAAAACCACTGGCAATTTACGCAAACCCAGATCATACACATTTATTTGTTGGTCTACATCCTACTTCATCTCCATCCAAACTAATGGAACAAGTAAAATCTATTTCATCGAAATGGATAAATGATAATAAACTCACTTTTGATAAATTTTCATGGCAAGATGGTTATGGTGCTTTTTCCTATTCCAAATCCCATATTGACCGAGTTGTTAAATATATAAAGAAGCAACCTGAACATCACAAAAAACAGACATTTAAAGATGAATATTTGGATTTTCTGAATAAATTTGAAGTGGAATACGATCCCAAATATTTGTTTGAGTGGTATGAATAAATAACTGTGTGCATACTCAAACTAGGAGTGTTGGCCTTGGCACTTTTCTAAAAAGATCATGTGGGAATTCATGAGATGCGTAGCCTTGACATCTTTATAAAAAGATCATGTGAAATTTTTTAAGAAGCGTAGCCCTGACATCTTTGTAGAATACGTTCATGAACGGATTCAAAGGGCGTAGCCCTGACATAAAAAAAACACCTAAATTTAAGATTACAGGGCTACGCCCCTATATGACGTTGTTTGTGGCATCGTTAAAAGGATTAAACAGAAGGGCTGTCCATCTAATGAATTGATAAAATTGAAAACCTAAGGAGCGTAGCCCTAAAATCTTTGTAGAAACAATCAAAGACGAATTTTTGAGGGGTGTAGCCCTGACATCTTTGTAGAATACGTTCATAAACGGATTCAAAGGGGCGTAGCCCTGACATAAAAAATAACACCTAAATTTTAAGATTACAGGGCTACGCCCCTATATGACGTTGTTTATGGCAGCGTTACAAAGATTGCAGGGCTACGCCCCTATAATAGCCTTAATGACATTCCGTTATCTCTTAATGAGTAGTCACGAAGCCTTAATGACACGCCGTTATCTCTTAATGAGTAGTCACGAAGCCTTAATGACACGCCGTTATCTCTTAATGAGTAGTCATGAAGCCTTAATGACACTCCGTTATCTCTTAATGAGTAGTCGAAGCCTTAATGACACCCGTTATCTCTTAATGAGTAGTCGTGAAGCCTTAATGACACGTCGATATCTCTTAATGAGTAGTCGAGAAGCCTTAATGACACTCCGTTATCTCTTAATGAGTAGTCTCGAAGCTTTCATGACTCGAAGTTATCTCTTAATGAACAGTAGCGAAGCCTTAATGACACTCCGTTATCTCTTAAAGGGTAGTTGCTAAGCCTTAATGACACGTCGTTATCTCTTAACGAGTAGTCGCGAAGCCTTAATGACACGTCGTTATCTCTTAATGAGTAGTCGCGAAGCCTTAATGACACGTCGTTATCTCTTAACGAGTAGTCGCGAAGCCTTAATGACACTCCGTTATCTCTTAACGAGTAGTCATGAAGCCTTAATGACACTCCGTTATCTCTTAATGAGTAGTCATGAAGCCTTAATGACACTTCGTTATCTCTTAATGAGCAGTCATGAAGCCTTAATGACATGTCGTTATCTCTTAATGAACAGTCGTGAAGCCTTAATGACACGTCGTTATCTCTTAATGAGTAGTCGTGAAGCCTTAATGACATGACAGTATATCTTAATGAGTTGTCGCGAAGCCTTAATGACATGTCGTTATCTCTTCATGAGTAGTCACGAAGCCTTAATGACACGTCATTATCTCATAAAGCCCACAAATCGTGGCATTTTTGATAATTACATAAAGCTACCGCTCAATTATTTTCAAAGGTGACCACTACATTTCCGTTTCCCAATGCCGCAGCGAGCGCATCAGGATTGTCAACTTGACCGAGTTTTGTATAACTGTAGGAAGTAGTGAAGCTTTTATAGAATAGAACCAACACATTATTTCCATACAGCGATAAATCACCGACTTTGATGTTATTACCCTTTACAGCATTGGTAGGAAGTGAACTAGGTAAGTCAAAATACTTTTCGTTTCCATTCAGCTCAATCATGCTGATAGTCATTGGCAACATTTCCCTAAAAGCTTTTGCTGCTTGATTGTCTAGAAGTGTTGCTGCAAAAATTTGAGCGTTGACCGTAATTTTGATTTTTTGATTTACCATTGATTGATTATTTGTTTCATTTAGAATGTCATTTCCATTACCACAAGATGAAGCACTTATTAATGTGTAGAAAAAAGTAAAAATCAATAAACATGGATGTTTCATAATGATGACACTTTAAATGCTTCTTTGAAAAAGGTTTCTAATTGATTTGTCGGCCCTTATATTTACTTAATCTCTTTAATAATTTTTGCAGGAATTCCACCTACCACAACATTGTCTGGGACATCTTTCGAAACTACCGAACCTGCTGCTACCACAGCGTTTTGACCAATAGTAACACCTTGCAATATGGTTGCATTGGCGCCAATCCATGCATTTTTTTTGATGTGAATAGGTTTTGGGATTAAGGAGTGTCTTTCATTAGGATTTATTGAATGACTTTCGGTGAGTAAACTTACCTTAGGAGCAATCAACACATTATCTTCGATGGTGATACCACCTAAATCGAGAAAAACACAATCAAAATTGATGAAAACATTTTTACCAATTTTCGTGTGTTTGCCATAATTGATATAAAATGGTGTAAAAATAGTAACACTTTCGTCAATATCTCCATCTATAATTTGGCTTAATAAACATCTGATTTCTTCAGGCTCTGTGGCATTATTCATCTGTATCAAAAGTTTTTTTGTGGCGAAAGATGCTTCACGCATTCTATAAGCTTCTGGATCAGCTGCCAAAATGGTTTCTCCCTTTTTTAATCGTTCAAAAATATCTATTGACATCATGGCTTTCAAATTTATAGTGCAAAGGTAAGGACAATTCAAAAGTGTTTACAATTAAAAAAAACATTAAATTTACATTTTTATTGGTATGTAACACTTTATGCCCTATTGTCATGACTGCATTTTTTATCTTTTCAATAATAATATTAGCGGTGGTTAGTTTTGGGTTCGTATTATATAGATTACACGAGCAAAAACCACTCAATAAAAACATCCGAATAATCAATATAATTGGGCTCATTTTGGGTTTACTTTCAGCATTTTTTGTGCTAATGGCATATTACATTTCACCAGACAGAAACGTCGCACAATTGTACAAACTTTCCCTTCCTTTATTAATTTTCATCTTATTTTATTTGAATCTCAAACGAAATATAGGGAATAAATAGGGGCTGCTGAAAAAGTCAGCTTTTATTTTTTTTTTGATAGTTTAACGGAGACTATCGTTCAAAAAACAAGCAATAGAGAATTTGAACGTAGTGAAGTGCAAAGCACCAAAGACAAAGTCTTTGACGAAGTGAACCGTGAAACGGATGGGCAGGTGAAGTGCAAAGCACCAAAGACAAAGTCTTTGACGGAGTGAACCGTGAAACGGATGGGCGGGTGAGTGGGCAAGGCCAAAGCACCAAAGGCCGTGAAACGGTGGGGGGCCCCGGGCCCCTGACGGAGTGAACCGCTGGCGGGTGGGTGAAGTGTAAAGCACCAAAGGCACACAACTTTGGGACAAAATCAATTAAAAGGTTTGCATTCTATTTGTTTATTTTATAACTAATATATTATTTATCAATTGGTTGTACCATAGTCAGCAAGCCCTAAATAGTTTATTGTTTAATTGTTTATATGATAGCTATTTTGTTGTATATTTTTTCTAAGGCATAAAAAAAGTCCGTTCCCAAAACTGAGAACGGACTTTTTAAAAGTTATGTTCTATCGATATTACTCAACGATGATCATTTTCTTAGTAGCTGTGAAGTCACCGCTTACTAATGTGTAGTAAAGTACACCACTTACACCTAATTGCTCTTTGGTGAATACTTCACTGTTTAAGCCTTTTGCTGCTTCGATGTTTCTTACTGATACAACTTTTCCAGTTACATCATATACACTCAAGGTTGCTGTTGCAGCCTCTGACATATTGAAGCTTACTGTTGTTTGACCTTTGAATGGGTTTGGCTCGTTTTGGAACAACTCGATACTTGCTACCGGTGCTGTTCTTACACTCAAGCTTACATTGCCTACTTTAAGATCACTGTTGTATGACTCTGCTCTCGTTACATCTGAATTCATTGTGATCATTTCACTTACGTTCATCGCTTTGTTAGCTTTTACTACCAATGTGAATAATACTTCTCCTTCAGTTGCATTGACTGCTTCGTTGGATGCATAAGACATAGTCAATACACCATTTTCTAATACTCCTACGTTGCTTGCTGTTACTTCTAATGCACCACTGTTGATACCTACGAAGCTTGCGCCATCAAGGTTCATGGTATATTGGAATCCTGCTACATCGTTGAAGTTTGCTGCTGTTACTGGTATTTCTACTACTTCGCCTGCTGCTACTGCTGCATCAGCTACACTCATTGCTACATTGTTGTTGCTTCTAGCTTCTACGGTTGGGTTGTTGATATTTGTTGTTACGTTGCCGTTTACATCTCCTATCTTAACTGCTACGAAGTCATAACTTGGATTAGGATTGATAAATGTCGCCATGACATTTTCTTTGTAAGGGAATGGATCTGTATTGTCCATCACTTGATTTTTGATTGGGAATCTCCAGCTAGAATTATTGCTATATCCATTGGTCACTCCTAGTATCAATTTTCTAATTTCTGTTAAGTCGCTGGCGGTTACCTTTCCGTCATTGTTTGCATCTGCGGCTATCAGTTTGTATGGACTATTCATTGCTTGTAATCCTAATATGTGTCTTTGGATGATGACTAAGTCCAACGTACTTACTCCATTGATATCATCGCCATCCTTTTGTGCTGTAAGGTCGGTATCCACTATGATTTCCATGGCATAATTACCACTCTCATCGGTCATATCTACTCTTGGATAATCAGGCAGTGCTGCACTTGCTATAATTTTGGTATTCATTACACCTCTATTATCTTCAGTCGCTATTGTACCAGAAACTTTTGATCCGTTACCACTACCTCTTACGTCAAGTACTACTGTACAGTAATCGGTATTCCATGCTTCATCCCATACATCTACATTCACATTGTAACTACCAGCTACAGTCCATACTTTCCCTGCACTTCTTGCTGATGGTAACCATTTGTATGCTTTACCTTGTGCATATTCTGCTGCTGTTGCATTGACACTTCCGTTTGCTCCTGCTTTGTAGAAATGCTCCTCATTTACTCTTGAGTATATCGGTGCTACGCCGTCAAATGTAAAGTACAATTTAGACTGTGGTGAACAGTTGTCAAAAGCACCTTTGTCAAAGTCTTTTGCCCACAATTCTACCATTGCTGGTGTTCCTTGCATTAACGCTGTACTGATACTTACACAGTATGGTGTTGGTGCTTTTTTGTCCACTACCATTACTGTACTCTCACACTGATCTACGTTACCACATCCGTCTGTTACTTTCCACAATACTTTGTGGCTGATATTCTCTGCATTCAAGATAAACGCTGTTGCGCCTGTTCCTACTGGTACTTTCACTGTCTCGCCACTTGCTTTCGTTGGCTTAAGGTATGTTACATACACTAAGTCTGCCAATGGGGCATTCGGGTGTTGGTTTTGTAATGCCGTCCATACTGGGTTTGGTACGCCTGCTATCAATCTTGTCTGTGGTACCCAGATACCATTCCATGATTTGTTCACAAAACTTGATGCCAATCTGTCAACTGTACCATCTGCCCAACCGTCAAAGAACATTTGCCATTTGATCCAGCTCTCATCTGCACATACTAACGCGTCTGATGCTGATGCTTCCAATGCTACTTGTGCCTCACAGCCTCCGTTTGGATTTTGTGTGTTTGGTGTTGCTGCAAACATTTGGTTGGTACAGGTCAATACTGGTGCGATATCGTCTTTGTATGTATAGTAGTGTACATATCCACCCAATGTGTTTTGTCCCGTAGGTGCACACCAGTTGATATAAGTATATTCTACTCTCCATTTTTTACATGCGCCATCCTCGAATAAGAATGTATCTATCTTGATATTCTCTCCTACGATGTCACACTGTCCGTAATTTACGATTGGTTTTTTGATCGTTGGATTGCTCGCATCTCTCGCATCATCCAATGTAAAGCTACACTTATCCCATACAGTTGTTTGGTTGTTTTGTGCAAACGTTACGGTAAATGGTGCTGTGATGGTCGTTACGGTGATGTGTTGTACACACTTCACTTCTACGGTACCTTTCTTAACAGTAAATGTTCTTCTTACTGTGCCTGAATTACATACTTCGTTGTAACCTGGCAATAAGATATCTCTATAAGAGATCGCCAAGTTGCTACATAAGTCATACGCTTTAGGGTATCCCGTCATCGTTAGATTTACACTTGATACTTCTGTGTCAACTCCTACACTTAGGTTCAACTCCATGTCACAGGTTACTGTTACATCTGGTGGGCATACTAACTGTGGTGCCAATTTGTTCTCCACTCTCACGGTTACCCATGTGGTGTTATAATTGTCCTTCATACCATTGATGATTAAGTTATCACCATAGATACCGTTCATATTACCATCATCCCATACTCTCAACTCTACATCATGTAAGCCATAAGACTCTCCTGCTGGAATATCCTCACAACAGAATTTTACAAACTCTCCATTGTCGGTATCCAAATTGCCTAAGATCGCATCAAAATTGCTATCTTCTGGGTGGAACCATACGCCTGGATTGTTTGGCAATTGCTGTAAGAAGTTGTTACCATTGTATGTCGTATTGTTATTGTGTGTTCCATTCGCTCCGATGTTGCCACATGATGGGGCTCCTGTCGGTCTTCTTACTTCAAATCTTACATCTGAACAATGGTCATAAGAGCCATTGTCTATTTGCCAACCGTAGATCTTACCTGCGCCATCTGCGCCTGTTCCTGATCCTGTTAAGCTCATTACGATGTTCTGTTTAGCTACTGCTACTGGTGCACTCGCGTCGATTACTGTTACAAAAGCTAATGCCTCTGCTAAGTTACCACAACAGTCGCTTGCCCAATATGTGATTGCATGGGTACCTTTTGGCATTCCACTCAATCTGTAATTTGGTTGTGTACCTGTCACTGTTACTCCTGCTGGTGCTTTTACGCCCCATTTCAACTCCTCTGCTTTCGCACAGTTGTCTTGAAGTTCCCATGGTAAGTCAACATTCCAATTCGCTGCACAGCCCCATGGATCTACACTGATCGTTACGTCTTTTACGTTGAATGTCGGTGCTTTCTCGTCTGTCGCTTTGATTACTTGGATATACGTGAATACATCACCTGTACACCAGTCTAAGATCGTCCATGTTCTGATTACTTTCATATTTCCTCCACAGCCGATGCCACATGCATTGATCATTTGGTCGGTGTAAGAAGTATAGATATTACATATTCCATTGTCCACTTTTTGTGGATGCATATTACCATCAAAACCTCTTTGAAGGTAAGTGAAATATCCGTTTGCATATCCTTCGTTCAACTCTACTACCGTTGGTGTAGCAGCATAATCGTCTGCAAACGCGCCGATATTCGCTGCCGACGCTGGTTGTGGTCTTGAGTCGATATCTGTGTAACCTGCTATCGCTGCTGGACTTGCATCCAATCCACAGCTAAGGTGTACTTCTCTCGTTGGTACTGCTAAGTCAAATACTGATATTTGGTTGAAAGTGAATGTTTGGCTGCATAAAGTAGTATTACCTTTCTCATCGGTAAATTTCCAATCTCTGATCAATTTGCTTGCACCACAGTTGGTACTTGTTACTCTATCTTCAAAGGTTCTTGTCATTCCACCACATGCATCAGCTGCTGCTGGAGGTGTTGTCAATTTACTCTTATTAGCATTCAATCCTGCGATGTTGTATAACATACCTACAGTTTCTCTCTTCACTACTTCGATGTCATAACATGCAAACTGACATGCTGGATCTTCTGATGGGTTTATTATCGTAATTACCTGGCCTGGACCTGTAATGTTTACAGTATATCCTCCTGATGGTGCATCAAATGGACTCCAATTGGTAAAGATGTAGTAATATGTTGTTCCTGCTGTGAGGTTTACTGTAATCAATGGATCTAATCCACCTGCTCCATCATCATTTTGTGCTATATTTCCTGTACATGGATCTACTGCACTAAATGTATTGGCATTGATATATGCATACGTATCACCTGCTGGACTATTAGCCATAAATGTATAACTGCCCGTAGTTGATACTTGGAATTCATATACATCATAAGGCCATGTACCATATCCTGTAAATCCACATCTGTCGAATACTGGGTCTGTAGCATCTAATGAACCTGTAAATGAGGTAACTGGTGTTGGGATGTCAATATCCTGACAGTTACAAGCTACTACTGGTGCAATCTTGTCTTCTACTAGGAATGTACCCCAACATCTATTGCCTGTTACTGGGTCAACAATCTCATAAGTGTGCTCACCACATGGTATGTCTAAAGCTACTCCCTGTGGTACGTTGTTTATTGCATTGGCCTGACTGTTAAACGGCCAGATATTGATCTGATAACTATTATAACAGCCATAAGGTCCACCCTCTAAGAACATATCAGCATTTAGAAATACTTGACAATTCTCGTCTGCAGATATATTGAGATGGTCATTACATACCAAGCTACGTGTAGGTGTTGGATAATTACCGATGGTGATAGTAAAGCAGCATTGATCAGCTACTCCGCCTCTCGGGTCTCTTAACTCGTAACACATCTGATAAGTACCTGCTCCAACAAAACTTCCTGCAACTGGTCCTGCTGTCTGCACAATCGTCCACGGTAGGGTCACTTGCGCCTCTTGGAATTGGAAGTTATTGATGGTAGCTGTCAAAGGTCCACCACCTCCATCATCTGTTCGGTTAACTAAAGAGAAGATCTGACCTGCTGTTACAGGTATAGATACTGTACCTGAAGCAGTCACAGATGCTAATTCAATTGTTGAAGCCTGTAAAGTGGTACCAAACATTCCTGTTGGTGTATTCGGGTCATTGGTCAAACTATATCCAAAGTGATCCCATGTTGGGTCATTGGTCTGAGTTGCCCAGTTGAATGAAATTGTACCATTTGCTGGTACTCTCCATGCTACTACTGTCCCGAACCAGTTACAAGTATTACCTCCGCTTAGTACGTCTGCTGATTGTAATACCAACGTTCCTGGAAGACTTGTGATATTCGTACATGGTAGATTACCATACGTTGGATCTGAGCCATTGGCTGTATTGTGGAACCATCTGTTCGCATAAGCAAAGGCTCCTGAAAAACCTACAACTGGTGGTGGAACGATATCTAAATCTTCACAAATCCCTGTTTTTGTAACCAAATTTGGTACTTGCCATTCGCAAACGCCACCTGGTAATGTAACATTTTGATTGCCACTACACACTAGTAAACATAGATTCGGCTCTACGGTAATGACCACTGATGCTGTTGCTGTACATCCATTGGAATTGGTTACCGTAACTGTGTATGTTGTGGTTGCCATCGGTGTGACAGTGATGTTGGCGGTTGTTGCGCCGGTGCTCCATAGGTAGGTACCGCCGCCACTCGCTGTCAAATATACTACTGCACCCTCATATACCATTCCATCATTGTTCACTGGACCTGATGTTTCTGATAGACTGATCGATGCTGTCGGTAGTGGATTGACAATAATAGTAGCTGATGTACTTCCTATACAACCATTGGCTGTAACCGTAACGGAATAAGTACCTGCTACTCCTGTAGTGATGCCCGCTGTCGTCGCTCCATTGCTCCATAAGTAGGTACCTCCTCCACTTGCTGTCAATGTCGCTGTAGATCCCTGACAGATGATGCCGTCATTATTGGTCGTACCAGACATGTCGGTGATTGCAATGACAGGTGTTGGAGTTGGGAATACCGTTATAGTAAATACCATTGGCGTACCATCACATGTAACTCCACCTGATGTAAATGAAGGTATTACTGTGATTGTTGCCACTTGATTAATAGCACTTGCATTGATGGCTGTAAAAGAAGGTATATTTCCTGAACCACTTGCCCCCAAACCTATGGAAGTATTATTATTTGTCCAATTGAATACAACACCTGTTGGTGTACCTGCGAAAACGACTGCAGTGGTGTTTGCTCCAGGGCAAAGTTGTTGATTACTTACTTGATTTACTGCTGGAGTTATACCCGCATTAATTACAACTTGAGCAGATGGGCTGACACAGCCATTATTACAATTCACCCAAATTGTTTGTGGAGAATTTGCTGCAGTGGTCATAGGATCATAACTATTGCCAGTAGCTACAGGTGTTGCCATTGGATTAGTATCTGGATTAACATTAAACCAATTATATACAGCTAGATTTTGATATTGAGCTGAAATAGCAAAATTATCAACCCTTAGCGTTCCCGCAGTATTGCTTGCTCCCCAATAATAAACTCTGTAACAAGTAGCTGTATTGAGTGAAATGGCACCACCTGCTGTACCACAATTTGTTCCAGTTATCATACCTGATAATAGTATAGTATTTGGTGCATTTGCAGCCACCAGCGCCCAAGACATAGGTCCAGTACCAGAGATTCTGTGCCCCCAATTAACAGCTGAAACACCATTGAAAGTGAAACCTGCCATCGGTGCACCCACACAAAATTCAAAATACTCCTGATCTACAACTGCATCTGCTAGGCTTACATTTGTAATATCATATCCTGTAGAGGTAATTGCTGCGGTACAGCCTGATCCTGCAGCTTGTGCAGCTACATTAGTTAATCCTGATCCAGAAACTTGTGTTGGACCGTTTCCTGCAACTGTTTGATTGTTAGAAACACCTACACCTGCAATTCCTGCTTCAAAATCCCATGTAGTAACTACAGCTATTGGATTTGTATTTACTGTAATTAAAGTGCTTCCTCCAGTACAAACTGTAATAGAAGCTGGTACTGATGGTGGTGGTGGTAAAGCATTTACCACAACATTGATTTGACCAGTAGTAAAACATCCATTACTCAATTCATATCTAACGAAAATCGTAGTAGTTTGGCTTATCGCATCTAACCCTGTTGTTATCGGGTTTACATCATTTTCAGCATCTGCTAATGTAGCATGGTAACTTACAGTTCCACCTGTTGGGTTTTGCCCAAGAACTACATTTGCGATATTAATGGTTCCTGGTGTACATACTAATGCGGGTTGCACTATATTTAATACTGGATTAGGATTTACAATAATTGTTACAGTATCAGGTGAGCTTTCGCAAGCTGTCAATGGATCTATACGTGTTACATACACAGTATCTGGGCTTGTTGCAGCGGTGGTTCCAGGATTATATATGGTGCCCATTGCAACAGGAGTTGCTGCAGGATTACTTATTGGATTTACATTATAAAAATTATATGTTCCTCCTGGCAAAGAATAGCTTGCTGTCAAATCCATATTATCAATACGCAAAGTACCTCCTGCATTGGTCGCTCCCCAATAATATATACGATAACATCCTGCAACTGATGGTGTCATCAAACTGCCTCCTCCAGGTACACAAGATGTTCCCGTAATCATACCACTTAAAAGTGGGGTAGTCAAGTTTGAAGAAGCAACTAATGCCCAATTTAAAGGTCCTGTACCAGAAATACGATGACTCCAATTTAAAGCAGTGACATTATTAAATGTAACTCCAACTAAAGGTGTACCTACACAAAATTCAAAATATTCATTGTCAGAAACGGCATCAGCTAAAGTAGCATTCGTAATATCATATCCAGCTGAAGTGATAGCGCCGGAACATCCTGCCCCTGCAACTTGGAAGGCTACACCTGTCAATCCACTACCTGCTGTCTGAGTTGGTGCATTGGTTGCGACAGTCATTGAATTTTGAGAAATACCCATTCCAGAAATATTACCTTCAAATGCCCAAGTAAAACTATTACTTACGGTAGGCCCAGGTGTAGAATTAACTACAATAGTGGTATTACCTCCTTCACAAACTTCTATATCAGCTATTACAGGTGGTGCAACAGCTTGCGAAATTTGAACTTGTAATGTATCCAATTGAATACATCCAGGATATGCTGCGGTAATACCTCCATCAGGGGAGACATTTCCATTATTTACACCAGTATAATTCAAAGTTACAATTGCAGTACCAACAGGTAAACCAGATGGATTAAAATTACTACCAGTAACTCCAGATCCAGACCAAGCATAACTACCTGTGCCATTATCTCCTGTAATTACTGCTGTCAATGGTACGGAAGATTGACTTTGACAATCAGTAAAGTTTCCAATAGGATTTATTGCGACATTTGGATACGCACATTTATTTCCAATAGTTCCAATAGATGTTCCATTGGCAAAAATCTCAGCATTATAACCAATATTATCCACATGTGTAAATGTGTTTGAAACATAAGTACCAGCAGTACCTTCAACAAATGTTAAGTTTGTTGGAGTACACCCAATACATGTTGCAGTTATCGTCTGTCCTGTAGGCCCAGTCACAGTAATTATCTCGTTAAAAGTACCATCATTTCCAGCAGCTGTTGCATTATGATTGCACATACAAGGATCAGATATAAAATAAGAGCCACATGAAGTTTCCAAGAAAGATTGAGAAGCAAAACATTCTGTAAAATCAATTTGCTCTAATAAGGCATTAGGTGCATACTGGCTCAATTGAGTTCTATTATTGGTTTCATTCCAGCTTACCGCATTATTATCATTTGGCACTGCATCAAATGATCCATGCTCATTATTATTTCCTGTTATATAAAATTGAACGTCGATATCACAAATATCACCAATAGCAGATTTAAGTATTCTACCTTCAACCCAATTAGTTTCATTTTCACCAAATTCTGTACTAGGAATAGCTGAATATCCAGTCCATGCGACTCCATTCCAAGTGTGAAACTCTGCATAACCACCAAATGTACCTCTTAATATATAATCTGGTCTATCAGTGTGTACATAGTCAATTGATCTTGACCAACTATCTGAATTACTACCACCTGCTTTAGTATTTAATAAAAACACCCAATTTTGCCAATCTGCAGCAGCTACTTTTGCACCTACATAAATATAATTATCATCTTGTGTTAGATATAATTCTTGAGCGTTAACTCCAGCCCAGCCTGGAATATTATCAGCAATAGCAATAGGATTACCCCAAACTGCAATGCCGTCAAATACACCATTCATTATCGGCGTTTGATTGAGAACTAATCCTTCATCTGAAACTATAACATTGGTAGTTTCAACTGTATTAGTGTTGCCTGCATTTGGTATGGTAATACAATAATTATTACTACCTACTCCTTCATTTCCTAGATAAGGATATGGACCAAATTTGCTAGATCCAACATTTACTGAAAACTGACCTGCACCAGAAATATTTTCTGCTGTAAAACATACTTCTAAGTCATAAAAAACAGGATTCACACATGTTTGTGTTATAACTACATTACTAATAGCTGACACAACTACAACAATCGAATCACTAGGTCCTTCACAACCTCCAACTGATTCTGTTACCCAATAAGTAGTATTTCCTGTAACAGCAGTGGAAGGAACTGGTGCGCCAGATAAAGCAATTACACCTGGTAGTGTAGGATTCATATTGTACCAAACAAAAGTTCCACCCGATAAAGGAGTTGCCATTAATGCACTTGCTGTTTCTCCTAGACAATAATACACATCTTTGACTAATGGTGCTACTGTTGGACAAGGCAAACAAGGTGCTTCATCATAATCGGATTCTTCTTCGCATACATCTGGATAATAAATATCAATATTTAAAGCATAATTATCTAAAACAGTATTATTGCCACTAACATTCCAACTTGTAGCTATTTGGTCATTAGGCACAGCATCAAACGTACCATGTTCCACAGTATTATTACCAGAAATGTAAAACTGAACATCAATATCAGATGGATTGCCAAGTATAGATTTCAGAATTCTTACTTCGACCATTCCTGTTTCTTCTGCTTTATAATCTACAATATCTAAGCCAGTTGCGATACCTGCGTTGTTGATTTGCACCCAGGTTGTTCCATTCCATTGTCTCAACTCGGCATAAGGTGAACCACCTCGCCCAAAATGTCCTTTGATCACAAAATCTGGTAATTGGCTGTGACCATAAGTGATAGGATATGTCCACACTTCACTGCTGCCACCAGCTCCGTCAATAGTATTAATTGCAAAACCCCAAGATTGCCAATCAGCAGCTGCGTTAATGGTTGCACCAAAATAAACATATTGTTCATCTGAAGTTACATATAGATCATTGACATCAACGCCTGCCCATCCCGCTACATCATCTGAATTTGCCACGGCAACATCCCAAGTGGATTCCGCAGTAACTCCTCCATCTACAATAGGAGCTTGTACATCATTACCCAAATCAGTAATTATTACTGCGATATTAGTTTGTCCATCAGGATTCAAATTAGTAATTGTTACACAATATTGATCAGGGTTTGCACCTAAATTAGTTGAATAGTTATATGCTCCGTATGTTATTCCGCCAATGGTCACAGTGAATAAATCTGATGTTCCTGGATCTTCATTGGTGAAACAAACTGATAAGCTATAATTGGTAGTTGATATACATGTTTGGACAGTGGTAATATTTTGAATAATAGGACAAGCACCCACACAATTTTCTGTAACTACAGACATACCTGACAAACCATTTACTGGCACAGAACATCCATTGGCATCTGTAACCGAAACCAAAGTATAAGTTCCAGTTGAAAATACTACGATACCAACAGGGGCACCCGAGTTATAATTATTTAGAGTAAAATTATTTGATCCATTGGTCACTATTACCGCATAAGGCCCTGTACCTCCTGTAATCGTAATCGTAGAAAAGTTACCAAGATTACCTTCTACGCAGAATGTACCATTACCTGCGATCACTGCAGTCATAGGGCAAGTACCTGGCATCGTTGACACTGGACTGCTATTGGCACTACTAATGGATGTATTCGCATCACAATTACATCTTGTGATAATCGTTTGTGCAGGACCATCCTGATCATACACTGGCACTGTCGCACTCCATGACCCACCATTATCTGTGGAGTATTGCAATGTAGATCCGGCAGGACAATTATTAACAGCAGCAGTAATTACACCGCCTGCTAGTGTACAGCTAGGAGCGGTACAAGTGCTATTGGTAATAGTTACGTTATTAGGGGTTATATTTGATAAATCAGGACATGATACAGCACAACTTGTTGTAACAGATATATTATCAAAACCTATATGTGCATTCGAACCAGATCCAGCACCATTTGCGATCGTCATTCTGATACAGAATTGCTGTGCAGCTGCAACCGAAGTTGTAAACGTAACATTTCTTGATGTAACAATCGTTGGAAAATTGTTAAATTTACATCAAGCTAAAGTAGTAGGACTTTGCTAAGTTTCCAGCAAATGATATCACAACTCTGAATCCAGTATTACCTAAAATAAAGAATCCATTGGCATTTAATGTGAATCCGTCAAGGTCAAAAGCTGCATAAGATTGATCATTTGCTCCATTGAAAAGCATAACTGGAAAATTACTCTAATGTTGTATTTGGAACACTCCTGGATAATTCTATAAATTCTATCCATGGATGAGTACCGGCAGTATTGAATCCACTTCGTTTATACATCAGTACAAGCATACCAAAGGTGCGGTAGTTGCCATAGTCGCTGTACTAACACACCCTGTTCCATTGTCAATGCATCTTGCAAATACTGTAAATGCACTTGTTGTATATGTAGGGATTGTTGTACTCCATGGTCCACCAGCATTGGTCGCCCACTCTAGTGTGGTACCTGCATCACAACCCGTGGCAGATATTGTACCAGTGGTAGATGGACATATATTATTTAGTTATTGGGGGTGAAGGGGTCTTATTTTTTATTTTTGGTGGAGGTTGTTGGTGGATATCTTCTGTTATTGCACCATTCGACCATAAGTAACTTGTTCCGTTTGTCGTAAGATTTACTGCGCCATTTGGTGTCGTACATGATGTGTTATCGGTGCCTACTGCACTGGCAGTTGGATTGACAGTATTATTTACAATGGTAGCAGAAGTAGATGCAGTACAGCCTCCAGCACCAGTTACTGTTACAGTATATGTACCTGCTGAAAGTCCACTAATATCTTCTGATATTGCACCATTCGACCATAAGTAACTTGTTCCGTTTGTCGTAAGATTTACTGCGCCATTTGGTGTCGTACATGATGTGTTATCGGTGCCTACTGCACTGGCAGTTGGGTTGACAGTATTATTTATAATGGTAGCAGAAGTAGATGCAGTACAGCCTCCAGCTCCAGTTACCGTGACAGTATATGTACCTGCTGCAAGTCCGCTAATATCTTCTGTTATTGCACCATTCGACCATAAGTAACTTGTTCCGTTTGTCGTAAGATTTACTGCGCCATTTGGTGTCGTACATGATGTGTTATCGGTGCCTACTGCACTGGCAGTTGGGTTGGTGCAAACACCAGGTGCTGTAACTACGGCTGCCAAAGATGGACTAGCTGTGGTACCATCCAAATCGCATAGACATCTTGTCTGGATACTTTGGGCCGGTCCTGTTTGTGCATATACGGGTAATGTAGGGGACCATGCACCTCCGTTTACTGAGTATTGTAAGGTTGATCCTACTGGACATGGTGTACCTGTAGGCGCAGTAATGCTTCCACCATTTACTGTACATCCTGTGGCACATGTGCTATTTATAATAGTGACATTGGTAGGTGTTGCGCTAAGATCTGGACAAGCCGCACATAAGCAATTAACTGTTACAGGTGTGCCCAAAACACAATCTGTAAACATTGGTGAAGGAAAGATCAGAGCATTGGGTGACATATCAAAGTTTAATGAAACACTAATATTACATGGATAAAATGAAGCGTTGTTATCATCATTAACTATTAGCGTCCAAATACCATTTGGGTTTAAACCATCAAATACTGAAAACGAATTGACACTTTCCAAATTTCCAGTTAAACAGGATGCATTACACCCTGTTGAACTAGCCCCCATATATCCAGATCCATTATCTACAAAGCAGACATCAAAAGTACTGGGAGTTGGAACATTTGTACTTCCTGCAAAAAAATCTTCTAAAATTATAGTAGTTCCATTTGGCCCCATTAATGAAATATCAAGGTCATTATGTGTCGCAAAAGATTCACAAGCATTATAACTAATAGTTACACAAACTGAAGTTAAAGTAGCATTTGTAGGTAATTGTGCAACATTTACAGGCAAATTATTTACTGTTGAGCTTATATTACTTTGACCATTTAATGAAAAAGTATAAGATGTTGGGGCTGGAACATTTGCAGTTGCAACTATTGGAGTAATATAATAGGTGTTTCCAGTAAGGCCCGTACAATCAAAAGCTTGTGTGAGTTGGGTTACTGGTGAGCCAGCTGTTGCTGCAATAATATGATTTGGTGGATAAGTCAAGGGACTCCCAATTGTAGCACCTGCCACGGCAGCATTTAGTTCTGTTTGATTATTTATAGTAGGCAATAGTGAAGAAGTGAACCACCAACCTATTATTTGATTTGTGCCTAGGGTTGTTGCATTTGTAGCTAAATTAATATTTTCTGATCCACAAATATTTACTGAAGGCATATTGTTAACAGATGCAGTACCCGTTTCAGCACTTACAATAACTGAAATAAGAGTTCTACAATCTGGGTTTAATTCATTAATATCTCCCAAATACCAAGAATATGTACCTGGCAACATATTGTTAAGTTGCCCGACTCCTGTGCCAATTGCTGGAGTAAATGTGGTAGTGCTTGATGCTAGTGGATTTGCCGTTTCACCCAAACCATCCATCCACTTATAGCAGTTTGATGTTGCTGTAAATGTAGGAGCCGCATCACCAATACAAATAGTCTTAATAGTACCATCTAAACCATCAGCAAACTCACTATTTACTTCACGACAGCAAACCTGTGGACCACGTACACATTTCAAAGCGTCCATCATTTTGGCCTTCTGACAAGATGTAAACGAATTAATACAACCTGCGAAAATATTATAACTCATTATATTATTTAAAGTATTAGGGGTACCATAAGGTGCACAATTTGGTGCAGTGTTATTAAACGAGCAGTTCGATTGAGCAGAGACAACACATCCAGTACATCCTATTTCTCCACCAGAAAAGTCAGGGTCTTCATCTGTGTCTGCTATACCATCACCCTCAGTACAATCATCTGTAGATGTATTTGGGTCATCACAATCATTAGTAGTAGCTCCATTTAGAGCTATATCTGTTTCATGTGTATGCCATAAACCTAAATAATGGCCCATTTCGTGTACTAAAACTTGCCCCAACCCTAAATTTGAGTTGGTACATGGTAAACTACCAGGTGTGTAAACATAGCCATTATAACAATTTCTTGACATAACTACTGTCGTAGAACTAGAAGTATTAAAAGGTAGTGGAGCAAATCCATTACAACCAGAACCATTACCAGTGTCATGAAAGACATAAATATTAACTACGTTGGGTATTGGTGCTGGTGAACCTGAACTATAGGTACACCCAAAATTGTCTATTCTTGTAGATAAATCCCCAGTTGTAGGATGGCCAGGATAAGTTGTACACTTATAATAAAATATTGGGATTCCTTGGCATGCCAAAAAATCATTCATAATATTAATGTGAGCGTCCAATTCTGTTTGAGAAGGTAGAGTAGAGCCACAAGCCGTAGTATTACTTAAAGTGTAAACTACAGGTACTCTAAATAAGGCAGTAGAAGGTGAACCACATGATACAGGACTATCAAATGCACAGTCATTATCACAAGTTGCTCCCCAACCCGATTGGACATTCCATGTTCCACTTCTTAAGTTTTGAATGAAACCGCGTGATCTTTGGTTATCAGGCTGATCTTTGGTAAAGCACCAATGGGGCTGTAAATGAATTTTGTACAGAGAGTCTCTAATCTGCCTCTCTTTTTCATAAGTTGATTGGGCATTGACAATTTGGAAAGTAATTGAAATAAAAAATAAAAAAATTACTTTGACAATGAGATTTTTCATTCTTCAGGTTGAGTTATGGTTCTACAATCTTGTAATTTGATGTTGACATCATTTTACCGAGCAAAGGTAATTAAAAAATAAACTCTAAACAAAGATATTCCTACTAAAATATAATATATTTTTCACACTTATGTAATTCCTTGATTGTTAGTAGGGTATAATTTGCTTTTCTGAATAATTAATATTTATTTAATGTTGCACATTATAAAATCCATTGGTTAAATTAGTACCGTTTTAATAAAATATGGTGAAGTCTATAGTTTTCCCCTTGGTAATTTTTGTTGGGTTATTCAAATATATTTTTCTGTTAATGAATATTTGATTTTATCCTTTCATTAAAATAATTTTTCTTTTTTAAAGCAAAAAGCCATCAAAATTCACAACGAAATTGATGGCTTATACTTTAAACTTTACTATATATATGGAAAAATTTAATGCAAAATTTAGGTTTATCTTAAAACTATTCGCCTTAAAGAATGAATTAAAACCATTATATTTACTAAATAATTCTTCATATTAGAAATTACTTGCTTGTTTTGGATGCAAAATTCTTATTGACTATTTTGGCAATTTTTTCTGCTGCTTTTACCATTTTACTTTCACTTAAGGTAGAAACATTAAAGGCAAGCATAAATAGGTAATCGTTATCACCTGCCCAATAGAACCTTGCTTGCTGAAATGAATAAGCACCTGGTTTTCCATTAGCATCAAACTCTTTATAGGTGATTGGAGCATCTTGGCCCATCACCATTTCACCTTCTTTAAGTTTTGATGATACAAATGTAGAAATGTATTGTGGGTAGTCTTCAAATACAGGGTTTGCCATAACTTGAATTAAAATACCTGCATTCGGTGTGTTTGGGTCATCCCATTTAAAGAAGCATGATTTGCTTTTGTCATTGGTTGGGTCATTAGATTCTTTAGCATTGACTGGACTATTGGTATCAAGTATATCCTGCACTTCTGCTACAGTAATCATATCTACAGCATTTGGCACTGTAAGCGTTTTTGGATCAACCGGGGCTTTCCCATTTACAGCTGTTGGGTTGATAGCTTCCAATTTATTGCTTGATGAATCATTTTTACAAGCTATCAGGAAGATCACAAAAAGTGAAAAAAGTAACCTGTTTCATTTTTAATATTTACTTATTATTGAAATAATATTTTATAAGCGGCAAAGGTAATAATTATTGATTAAAAATTAAAATTTTTTATAATATGGAGTGATTAGCAAAATAATAGATCTTGTATATAATCATTAGATTCAAAGTGAAATTCATTAGGGTTGGAAATACATTTAGTAAATATGGTGCTTGTTTTGTCAATATGTATTTATTAGGTAAGTGGCATAGACAAAAGTTAAAAAATATATTTACCTCACACTTTTAAGGTAAACTTTTAATCGCTCACCTTTTGTAGTTCAACTTAAAAAATTGCCTATCTTTGCGTTATAATTTCTAAAAAAAATATATAAATTTTCATAAAAGAAGTTATAATATTAGATTATGGTCATGAAACCTATGGTACAATTTTCTTGGGTGAAAAATCAATCGTATAAGAAAGTATGGGATTTACAGACATCTCTTCATCAGCAATTAGTGCGTTTAAAATTGGACAAAAGGAGTTTAGCTCCAACCCTTCAAAATAATAAAGATCAGATTCATCAATTGATATTTTGTGAGCATAATCCTGTCTTTACGTTAGGTAAAAGTGGTACATTAGATCATTTATTACTGAGTGAAGATGAGTTGAATACTGATGAAATAGAGTTTTTTAAGATCAATAGAGGAGGTGACATTACTTATCATGGCCCAGGACAAATTACAGGATATCCTATATTTGACCTTGACGAATTTTTTACTGATGTGCATAAATATGTTCGCTTGATAGAAGAGGTCATGATACAATTATTGGCTGAATATCATCTTGTGGGTATAAGAATACCCGACTATACAGGTGTCTGGCTTGCTCCAGATGATAAATCAGATAAATACAGAAAAATTTGTGCAATTGGAGTTCACCTTTCGAGATGGGTAAGTATGCATGGATTTGCTTTTAATGTAAATACAGACTTAACTTATTTTGATAAAATTGTACCATGTGGGATTGTGGATGAAAATAAAACAGTTACTTCTCTTGCCTTTGAAACAGGTCAAACTTTAAATTTGGATGAGGTAGGGGAGCGGATGAAAAAATTGTTTAGTGAACTTTTTGATTATAATTATATTTGAAAGTAAATTTTTATAATATGGAGCCAGAGAAGCTTGAAGGGAAGTTGGTCAGTATTTCTAAGACTGTGATGACAGAAATGATCATGCCTAATGATACCAACCCGATGGGTAATTTGATGGGTGGATATCTTATGCGTTGGATGGATATAGCTTGCGCAATATGTGCTGCTCGCCATTGTGAATCTTTAGTGGCAACTGCATCTGTGGATCACATATCCTTTCATGAACCTATTCGATTGGGAGATGTAATCACTTTGACAGCACAAGTAACTAGAGCATTTACAACTTCTGTAGAGATATTTGTAGAAGTCTCTGCTGCTGATATCACAGGCGCAAATCCAAGACAGTCCAATCATGCCTATTTTACATTTGTAGCTTTGGACAAGAGCTCAGGAAAACCTATAAAAGTACCTGCTGTAATTCCAATTACAAATGAAGAGAAAAAACAATTTGAAGTAGCTTCTCGAAGAAGAGAATTAAGACTCATCCTTGCGGGCAAACTAAAGCCTGAAGAGGCTATGGAGTTGCGTAATTTTTTTACTGAGTTTAAGTGAGAAGTTTATATATAAGGCGCTATCTTACAAATAAATTCTTTAGCTGAGCTTCTTGGATGGCAGGATTTACTATTTTGAAAAGTGTATGAATTGCATTTTTTCCATTATTTCCAATATTTTGTGAATATTGGTTTACATATAGGTTTATGTGTGCTTGCATTACTTGGTTGTCCATTTCTTGTGCATGAAGTGCAATAAAAGAATTTCCCGAATCAGGATGTTCAAATGCATATTTAATACTATCATACAGCACCTCATTGACTTTGTTTCTAATGTCTTCGGAAAGTGATCTTTTAATGGCAATCCCGCCAAGAGGGATAGGGCTTCCAGTTTTGGTCTCCCAGTTTTCACCTAGATCCATAATCTTTACTAATCCTTTCTGAGCGTAGGTAAACCTATTTTCATGAATGATCAAGCCTGCATCTATTTCTTCATTTTGGACAGCCAATTCAATGTCAGAAAAAACAAATTCTTTAAACTTGGTTGTATCTGGGAATGCATACTTAAGTAATAAAAATGCTGTAGTATTGTATCCAGGCACTCCAATAGTAAGACTACTTAATTCTTCAAGTTTGTATTGCTTTTTAGCAATTAATAATGGTCCACAATTATTACCAAGTGCACTACCACTGTTGAGTAATTGGTATCTATCAAACACCTTTGTATAGGCATTAAAACTGATCTTTGTTATATCTGGAAGGTGGTTTAAGGCTGTTTTGTTGAGGTGTTCCACATCATGTAATGAAATATCGAAAGCTAAACCACGAAGGTCAATCTTTTTGTTAACAATGGGCTCGAACATGAAAGTATCATTGGGACAAGGCGAAAATGAAAAGGAAAGCGTCATAATATTATCATTACCTTAAGCCAAACAATTTAATAAAATGAAAGTTTATTTTTATTGATTTGAATCTTATGAATTCCTTAAAATAAAAATGGTCGCCCCCCAGCGACCATTTCAGATTATAACCCATGAACTTTTAATACCTCACTGCAAAGATCTCACCTTCGCAACTCAATCTCTTTTTACTAACTTATATTTTAATGAACCAAAACTTACTTTTTATTAGGGATGAAATATTTGGGTTGGTAAATAAAATTAAATATACCAACCCATTTATTATTTTGTTTTTAATCCCATGAACATTTCCGAATATTTCGGCCCGATTCTTTAACCGGTGTATATGACAGGTTTTCTCTCATTTACAATACAAAGATACGTTCCGATAATATTTTATAAAAATACAAAATTTGTACCAAATAATATAATTTATACTCTAATGTTTAAAGTATTGTAAAATAATTGATTATAATAATAATCATAATATTTTCATAGTTATTTTAATATAATTCATTACATTCATAAATCTCACAATTTTTATAATCCCTATGCCATAAATCAAAGTAATAGCATGGAAGGCAAATAAATTTCTGTACCTTTGGCCTCATGAGCCAAGATCAAAATAGATATCAAACATTATTAAAGGCGATTGATGCAGAGAGAAAGCATGATGAAGCTTTCTTCCGATCTCTCAATGAAAGTAAGACCTTACAGCAGAAAGTTAATGCTGGATTTATGTGGTACCCAATCAATATACTAAGAAAATCCTATACCGTGGGTGAATATTTGGAAGTGGAGGTGCAACGAATAAAAAACACTGAGAATAGTCATCGGTTTTCAGAAGGTATGGCAGCTTCAATTTTTAATGTCCAAGACGAAAAGGTGACATTTAAAGTAGTTGTTTCTGCTGTCCGTGGCGATAAAATGAGATTATTACTACATACAGATCAAGCTGAAAAGATAGATGTCTTTGATCGCGGGCTTTCAGGTGTCGAAGTCATATATGATGACAAACCATATAAGGTGATGGAAAAAGCGATCAAAGCTGTTATTGAAACAAAAAATGAATTTCATAAAATACTCCGTAATGGTATTGCTAATAGATCATTAGACCAATATGGCATTCAAACTGAACAAAATAGAACAATAGATCTAAGAAGTGATTTAAACCATTCGCAAAAAGAAGCTTTAAAAATTTGCCTTAGTACGCCTAATTTGGGTATTATACATGGTCCTCCTGGCACTGGCAAGACTACTACGCTGGTCGCACTTGCTGAAACTTTACTCAAAACAGAAAAGAGAATTCTTATCTGTGCGTCAAGTAATAATGCGGTAGATCTACTGGCAGAACGACTTTCTATTCGAGGTATTTCAGTGTTGCGTGTAGGTAATATCACTAGGATACATGATGATTTGATGCACCTTACCATAGAAGAAAAAGTGAGAAATCATCAGGAATGGAATCATATCAAGAAAGTAAAAATTCAAGCGCACGAGACAGACAAACGTGCGTCACAATTCAAACGAAATTTTGGTATAGAAGAGCGAGATGACAGACGTGAACTGCGAAAGGAAGCAAGAGAACTTCGCAAATGGGCGATGGAATTGGAAGACAGACTGATAGAAGAAATAGTGTTGGGCAGCCAAGTAATTACTACAACTTTAATAGGTGTAAGTAACAGGATATTAAATGACTTACATTTTAAAACTGTGATTATTGACGAAGCTTCACAGGCATTAGAACCTGAATGTTGGAATGCTATCTTAAAAGCAGATAGAGTCATTCTTGCGGGAGATCATAAACAGCTACCACCAACTGTAAAAAGTAGCGAAGCTATTAAACTGGGATTAGAAACTACTATTTTAGACATCATGACGGATAATATAATGTATAGTACGATGCTCAATGAACAATACAGAATGAATCATAAGATACTAGGCTTTTCGAATGAAAAATATTATAAAAATCAATTAATTTCTCCTCCTGAAGTATCGCAAAGAACCATCAGAAACGATCATTTGCCCTTGGTGTTTATTGATACTGCCGGTTGTGGGTTTGAAGAAGTGATTAATGTCGAACACCGTAGTTATGCCAATCATGGGGAGTTTTTTATTATTAGGGAGCACTTACTTGCAAATAGAGAAAATTTTTTAGGAATAAATATAGGAATAATCAGCCCATATTCTGAGCAAGTGCGATATATTCGCAACCAAATATCGGATGATATTGACTTGAAGACGATGGAAATAGAAGTCAATTCGATAGATGGATTTCAAGGCCAAGAAAAAGAGTTGATTTATATCACTCTTGTACGAAGCAATGAAACTAGTGAAATAGGGTTCCTAAAGGATGAAAGGCGGCTAAATGTGGCAATGACTCGAGCTCAAAAAAAATTGGTCATTGTAGGTGATAGTGCCACTTTAGGTCAACATCCATTATATGTAGGATTAATAGATCATATAAATAAAGAAGGGCACTACGACTCTGCTTGGAATTATATGGGATATTGATCATTGTAATGAAATTCTGAATAAACTCATAATATTTGAGAGTCTCGAAAAAATGAAACATTGGTTATAATTCCTTACTTAATTTTTCAATAAACTTTTTAACCAAGAAATTATTCCTACCTTTGTTATTATAAATCAATCATCATTATGTATTCAATTATCAAAACATCTCACTCTCATTTAGCATGGGTAGCTTTATTGATCTTAATTATTGTAGTAGTTTTATCATCTATGGCATTTTTCAGTAAGAAAAAGTGGTCAGCTTCACAATTTAAAATTGCTTTAATAGGATTAATAGCAGCTCACATTCAGTTACTTATTGGACTTATTTTATATTTTACATCTCCTTTTGGAATGAGCAATCTCTCTGGTGAAACAATGAAAGATTCCTTTGCAAGGCTTTTAGCTGTAGAGCACCCTTTGATAAATATTATTGCAATTATTTTAATAACCATGGGATATAGTAAAGGTAAAAAAGCTTTAGAAACGGAGGGCGCTGCAAAGTCTGTATTTATCTTTTATACCATAGGACTCGTATTGATCTTATCAAGAATACCTTGGCACGTTTGGATGAAATAAAAGTATATTTGAATGTATAAAAAAAGTCCAATGCAATTAAGTTCGGACTTTTTTTTTATATTTTAAACCTAAGTATGTTTAAAGTTTTTTAGTATTTAGCTGCTAATATATAGCCAATCTTTGGGTTTGTATCTCCTTATCATCAATATATTCGTCAAAAGACTTCAGTTTGTCTAAAAATCCTTTCGGTCCTATTTCAATCACTCTGGTTGCTACCGTTTGGGTAAATGTATGGTCTCGAGAAGTAAATAATACATTACCTGGGAAATTCATCAATGAGTTGTTGAGTGTAGTGATGGTCTCAAGGTCCAAATGGTTGGTTGGTTCATCCAACATTAAGACATTAGCTTCTGTGAGCATCATACGTGAAAGCATACAACGTACTTTTTCACCACCTGAAAGTACATTCGACATTTTAAAAGTTTCTTCACCAGAAAATAACATTTTACCTAAAAAGCCCCGAATGTAGGACTCATCTTTTTCTGTAGAATATTGTCTCAGCCAATCAATCAAATTCATAGGCTCTGTAGCGAAATAAGACTCGTTTTCGTTGGGTAAATATGATGGTGTGATGGTTTGTCCCCATTCTATGGTTCCACTATCTGGCTTAAGTTCGCCTGCCAAAATCTTATAAAAAGCTGTAGTAGCTAAACTGTTTTTTGAAATGAAGGTGATTTTATCGTCCTTATCAATATTGAAACTTAGATCTTTAATTAAGTACTCACCATTGTTACTATAATTGAGTCCTCTTACGGAAAGGATTTCTTTGCCAGCATCTCGAGCTTGTTTGAAAATGATACCAGGATACCTTCTAGAAGATGGTTTGATGTCTTCGATGTTAATCTTCTCCAACATTTTTTTACGCGAAGTTGCTTGCTTTGATTTTGAAGCATTGGCACTAAAACGATCAATAAAGGCTTGCAACTCTTTTACTTTTTCTTCAGCTTTTTTATTGGCATTTTGTTTTTGTCGTAATGCCAACTGGCTTGATTCATACCAGAAAGTATAATTACCTGTATATAAACTGATCTTATTATAATCTATATCTGCTATATGCGTACAAACAGTGTCTAGAAAGTGTCTATCGTGAGATACAATCAAAACAGTATTTTTGAAGTCCAATAAAAAATCTTCTAACCAAGTGATGGTATGTAAGTCCAAGTCATTGGTTGGCTCATCCAAAATCAACACATCTGGATTGCCAAATAGTGCTTGTGCTAGTAAAACTCTGACTTTTTGATTACCATCGAGTTCTTTGACTGTTTTGTAATGTTCACTCTCAGCTATTCCAATACCACTGAGCAGATTGGCAGCGGTCGATTCAGCATTCCATCCATCCATTTCTGCAAATTCTTCTTCGAGCTCTGATGCTTTGATACCATCTGCTTCTGAGAAGTCTTCCTTCATGTAGATGGCATCTTTTTCTTGCATGATTTTCCACATTTTTTGATGCCCCATCATTACAGTATGGAGTACTGTTACTTCATCATATTCAAAGTGATTCTGTTTGAGGACTGCCATCCTTTTACCATTTTCTAGGTGAACACTTCCTTTATTAGCTTCAAGTGTACCTGCAAGGATTTTTAAAAATGTGGACTTACCTGCGCCATTGGCACCGATGATACCATAACAATTACCTTCTTTGAATGTGACATTGACTTCATCAAAAAGCACTCTTTTACCGTATTGCAACGAAATATTTTGGGTCGAAAGCATAGCGAAAATTAAATTTGGCTGCAAAGGTAATCAAAAACCTGTACATACAAGTTTGCTCGTAAAAAATTGTGTGTTATCCAAAGCCCTAACAACAAATATCCAACTATTTCTAACCTATGTAGTGTAAAAAAGGTAGATTTCGAAATGTTAGAATGAAAGCGGTTTGAGATTTCTCCCGTTAGTCGAAATGGCAGATGGGGCTTCTCTCCTCCACGGCGGCTAAAGCTCCTTCCAAATGACATAGGATTAAAGTTTAAGTGGGGAAGAAAGGGAGTTCGGCCTTGCCGAACTCCTTTTCTTCCCCACTTTTTCAAACCAAAAGATCGTCATTTCGATAACCCTTGGTGGAGAGAAAACTTATTTTATGCAAAAATGACAAAGTAATCCTATTGTATTACCTTATTAGTATTATCTTTTTTGTACTCACGAATTTTTCATCAGCAAGTCGTACCATATAAACGCCATTTTGCATATCGTCGGGAAAAGATATTTGAATTATACCATCTGAAGCATTCAGTTTAGATGTGGAGATTTCTTTGCCAGTTTCGTTAAATACAGTGACCATTGCTTCGGAAGCGCCATTTGACTCAATATTAAAAGTGCCAGTGCTTGTTGGATTTGGATAAAGTTTGAAATCATTAGCTGCTAAATTTTGGGTAGCAGTAGTCCTTCTTAGGAACCTGAAGACTAGATCGATTCTCGTTTGCTCTAAATCATTGAGTACGGCTTCTGACCTCATCAAATCCTCTGCAATACTCAGAATATCTGACAAATTACCTGATACTGTAGGCCGGATAGTCATGGTAAACAAGGTATCTGTACCACTCAAAGTTAAGGGTGCAGCGGTAGGTAGTAACCAAACAAAGCGAAGGGAACGTAACTCTTCATTAAAGTTAATATCAGTCAAGGCTTTCTTTTTAGTGCCGACCATGATGGCATCTTTGAGTCTGATGGCGGCTTGCAACGCATAAATATTGTTGAAAGTTGAAGAGAAAAAAGCAACTTCAAAAAGCTCATTTTTGGTTACAGGGTCGTCATAACAAGTGATCTCAAATGGTGGAAGCGTCGATGTTGGTATAAAGTTTATTTTGACCTGACCATGATTGACTATTGTCCCATTTATTTTGTATCTCAATGCTACATTAAGTTGACTATCTTTGTATTGATTGTAATCAAATGTCAGCTGATTTACATAAGTGTTAGATTGTACTTGTTTTATCTGAAAGTCACTGATGGCACCCAAACAATGGTTAAGATTGCCACCATCAAACAAAGACGCATTTACAATATATACGCCGTTGGTTTCAGATACTGATATTTCAGGGACTACATTTACAGGGTCAGTACAACCATTGTTCTGTATATTGATGGTTATAGTACAATAAGTTTTGGCAGTAAGGTCATATACTGACACATCTAGTTTAAACGGAGGTTTATTGTACACCTTTAAGGTTGTTTGTGATGCATCTGTCTCTGAAAAAGAATAGACATGGTTTGTTACAGGATTTTGGACAAAATCAACCGCGTATATTATCGCACTATCTATGACTAAAATTGTTACATTCTGCAAGCAAGTTATAAAATTAGTATCAATAGTAATAACTTGTGTATGTGTATATATTTCCAACGTTACCCAATTGACTGCTGTCCATGTTCTTAATATTTTTGTACAAGGTGTTCCAAAGACTTGATCTGTATAAACTACTGACACTATACCAATACAAGCTGGATCAATAATGGGACTGCCGGCATTGTGATTGGATGTGCAGTCTGGTATGGTCGTATCTGGTGGCCAAATCACAGGACAAGGATTATTGCTCTTTAATGATACATTTTGATAAAACTTTAAACAGTTTCCATCCTTATAAACCAATTCATTTTTGTATTGATCATTAAGGTTGAAAAATGATTCCAATTTGCCTGAGCGAGTGGGTGTAAAGGTAATTTGAGCAAAATCAATATATGTTGGCGTATTCTGGTCAAAAACTCTTGCAATGTTAAAGGAAGAAGTAGATGCTACCAAATGAGTCACACTTCCTCCTTCACCCAATACTGTGGTAACTATACCATCCTTATATTTTAGTGAAAAAGAAACTCCAGCATCTTGAAGGACAAAGTTATAGCCTATTTTGAATTTCACTTCTTGCCCTGCTATAACATCCATATTGGGTATTTTGATGGACTTAGTTGATGTACTGTCTTCTATGCAAGTAGCACAAAATGCTGTTATGGTAGATACTACCGCACCATGTTGATACCCATTAAAAGTAATTTCTTTAAGCCCATTGGGTATTCCCTGAACAATTGTCCTATTTTTAAGATTAAAATTTTGAGAATTTAAATGTTCTTGATCGATGAAAAACCAATCTTTATAAGTTGCATTTTGGTCGGGTATTTGTACCAAATGACGCATCAAATATACCAAATCTAAGGTGGAAATACCAAGGTTTCCATTGACGTCGCTAGCCAAAATACTAGGTAGATAGCTTGTATTGTTAATTACCCCCAAAATAATATATCGCATTGCAGCAGCATCCTTGATGGAAATGTCAGTATCCGAGACATCTGATGATGACATCCTGACCTCATAAGTATATCCCTGATCCAGATTATTAAATGTAGCTGGATGGCTATTGGTTGATGTTATTTTGGTTGCATTAGTACCAATGACTTGATACAAATCAATCGTCACTGGCTTATCAAAGGCATTGCCACAGCCATCTTCAACATTGACTTTGATGATGCCTGTTTGTGGCTGTGCCGTCATAATGAAAGCCAACCAAAGAAAGATAAAAGTTAAACTCTTTTTCATTTTAAATTATTTATTTGATGATAAAATACTTCACACCTAATGATAAGGAATGAAGGTGTTGTGTTCTGAAATACCCCAAATTGGATCTCAATCTGGAAAAATTATAATCATATCCACCATATATGGCCAGGTTTCCGGACACCGGGTATATGTAGGATGAATGCATGCCATATTGTAAAGTGTTGAAAGGTTGATAGATTGTTTCGAGTGCAGTCATTTGTCCTGTGATGTCCCAAATTTGCCCACTAAATTTACTATAAGTTGGAATGGATAAGTTGGCTTCGATTGCCCATCTCATATTATTGAGATAAAAATATCTTCCAACAGCAAAAGTAGTATTTATTTGCTCCACCGTATTGTATCTAGTTTGTGTCACTTCTGATACTTGTTTGGCTTGTTTGGCTCCTTTTGTTTCTACCACTTGACCTAGATGATTGGTATAGCTTGCCAAGATTTGTTCGGACAACACTAGCGCCGAAGTATCTAATCTACTACTTTGCCACTGTTCATTAAGTCTATGATAAGACATACCAACAGATGCATACCAATGTTGACGAAATACTTTGCCTACTGACATTCTACCACCTATATGTTCTAAGGCTTTTTCGTTGTTTTTTCTTTGATTTACTAAAACAGTATTTTCATTTTCTTGGATTGTATATTTATAATTGGATAGACCTGTCATCATCCTTACATCTATGAAAAATGGGTTAGGTTTGGTTTTAAGAAGGTTGACTCGCTGATACATATTCGGCAGAGGGTTAGCAAGTTTGACATCTCCAAATATTGAAGTTAAGAAAGGCACCGATATATCATTCTTATGTTCCATTTTATCATTCTGATGGACATAGCTTGTTTCATTAACTATTTGTAGGTCAATGTTTGAATTTAAAGCCGTGCTCACAGGTGTTTGTGTTGTATTGTATTCTAAAGCAAAGACCTGTTGATCTAAATCGTTATTGGCTTGTATTTCCCTTGTTTTTGTTTGCTTTTGTGTTAGGGAAGCACTACTTTTTGTTTTATTTTGGGTTGTAGCTTTTTGGCTTCCGGGCCACGATTTTGCATTTGTATTTTGAGAACTATTTTGTGAGGAAATATGGTTCTTTTGAATACCTTGATTGGTTCTTTTAACTTCCTCCAAATCTTTATTTTTTTTATCCATGACAACCGTCGTTTTATTGGATGATAATTGCGGAAGTGTTGCCTTCTCATCGATGTCTTTGGTCAAAAAATATCCTGAAACGATTGCCATACCAATCATAAGTGGCCATAACCAAAATATGAATTTGCGACGTTTTCTTTTTTCCATTCTGTTTTCCAATGCATCCCATTCCAAAGGAAGGTCTATCGGAGAAGCATGGTTTTTCAACGCTTGCATTTTATCTTTCCAATTTTTTGAATTGTCTAACATTTTATTCGGATTGTATATTTAAAAAAACAGGAAGATCCATTTTTACCACCCATGATCTCAAGAGTTGCTTACTTTTATTTAATTGTGACCTAGATGTGGCTTCTTTAATTTTAAGCTGTTCGGCTATCTCTTTATGGCTATATCCTTCTATTTCATAAAGGCAAAATACTTGTTTATATCCATCGGGAAGTTGCGCTATGATGTGCATCAACTGTTCGATATCTTCTGTATCTTTTATCTTACTTTCTAATATTTCTGGTAAATTATCATATTCCAAAACTACTTCCTCTATTCCTTTTTTATTCAATTTGTCTAAAGCGGTATTAATCACAATCCGTCGAGACCAAGACTCCAAATTTCCTTTATTGGGATCAAAACTATGTATCTTGTCAAAGATTTTGATAAAACTATCTTGTAGATTGTCTAATGGATCTGCTGTCTTTGGTGTATATTGCCTTGATACCGTCAATAAAACTCCAGCTAAATACTCAAATAATTGCTTTTGAGCATAGCGCTGACCTTGGCGGCAACCTTGGATGATATCTTCGATATGTGGCTTCACTGCTGGTAATTCAGGTTAATTTCTTAATAAATTTACAAATTCTCCCTTAATCCTATTGCCATTCATATTGCCTGACAATCTTATTTTTACTATTTCTCCTGGATTATTTATCTCATCAATCCAAATTGTCATTTCTGCGCATTCTTGCAAATTACAATCAGATATCTTAGGATGATTAAAAATAATGGCGTCAGGTTGATATTTACCAATTCCCGATACTTTTGGGATAGAAATCATAAATCCATTTAAATCTGAAATCACTAAATTTTGAAGATCATTGATTTCTCGATAGATATAATATTGGTTCATATCTAACAAAATTGGTACATCATTGACACTAAAATATCCCGAAATTTTTTCTAAACATAAAGGCGCTGCATTAATGTTTAACTGCTGACTATTGGAGTAACCACTGAATGAAATCGAAAATTTTTCATCTTTTCCTCTAAAATAACTAGCTTTTTCAACCTTCATACAAGTTGGCAGACAATATGTTTGGTCATTTTGAGATTGATAGGCTACTACGTTTTGTCCAGTGCTCTGAAAGTGTACATTGACCAAATCAAATGCTGATAATGGTAAACCACATGCATCAATGGTGGATTTGACTGTCAATAAATCTTGATTTTTTAAAACAATATTTGGTATTTGTTGCTTGACATCTTTACTCACCTTTATAGCGGATTCAGCCAAATTATTGCCGCAAACATCACTGATAGCAATAGACATATCAACATTGGATGGTACATAAAAACTTACATTTCCATCTTGATCTGGCTGCACTATTTGAGAGCCTTGTAAATCGTTCATTACAGATAATTGGGTAAACGAAACACCTTTTTGAACCACATTAACAATTTGGGTATTTATCCTAGTGGCAGGAGTAAATTGACCAATAATATAAGGAATGTTTTGGTCTATATTAGTAATGATTTGACTGTTTTCCTTTTTTGAAGGTGTTTCTATCCATTTTGATTTATTTATATCTAATCTAGCAACGATAATATTATTTTTATTGATCATCAATTGCAATGATTTATTTATATGCAATGGCAAGCCATCTATAGTCTCAAAAACAAATTGCACTTTAGTATCATCAATTAAAATCCCCTTTTTGAAGTTTTTGTCAACAACTGGCATATTGTCCAATAAAGGATGAAAATCAATATAAAATCGAACTTGGCCTTGATATAAGGTTCCATTTGTGTATGAAAAAGCTGATTCAGGTATTGCAAGCTTGATTTGATTATTTACAGACAATTCGGTAAGATCGGAGCTGTTAAAGATTTGATGGCTATTTTTTTTCCGTAAAGTGATAGTCAAATTACTAAATTGATTAGCTGCTTTTGCAGTAAAACAGTATTGATTAAAATATCCATTTTTACTCATCTTTATCAAAGCACCTGTACTATTAGTTTTTGAATTGTTGAATAAGAACACACCATTCTCTGTTGTATAGTCTGTGAAATCACCAATAGAAACCTGAACATTTTCTAAGGCAGCACCATTAACATCCGTTGTTTTGCCTATAAAATGACTATCGAAAAATGTTTCGCTTTCCTCTTCGATGACATCAATAGGAGTAATGACATCACTATCTTCTCGTTGACAAGCAACCAACATTAATATACATATCAAAAAATATAATCGCGTCATGGCATTTCGTTTTTTAGTGATATATCCACAAAAATAACACACTTACCCTTTAATACTAGGGTTTGGGGATAAAACGTTGCCTGAGCATAATAATTTGTAAATTTTTATTTGCGCATTACGTTTATCATGATGTAGAAGTATGCGATTATAGCTTAAAAAAGCCATTAAAAGTTTTGACAGCTGGTCCAATTAGCCACACATCAGAAAAAATGCCTCCCGATTTGTGTTCAAAAGAAACTTTCAGATTTCCTCCTTTAGTTATTACAGAATATTCTATATGACCATATACATCATTTTGCACAGCATAAGCAATGGCAGCAGCAGTTACGCCAGTACCACATGAATAAGTTTCATCTTCCACACCACGTTCATAAGTCGCTATTTCTATGGGTAGGCTTATTTTTTTTACAAAATTAACATTGATGCCTTCATCCTTATAAATGGGAGAATATCGTATAATACTACCAGCTTGTTTTACATCGTTAGGGATAAATTCGCAAAATGAAATATAATGTGGAGAACCAGTATTTAATTGATAAGTATTGTCAGATAGCTTGATAACATTATCAACATCAATCATTTGGAGACTTACTGTACCATCTTTGTTCACCTTTGCCTGATGTGTGCCATCTATAGCATCAAAGACCGTACTTTCTTCAAAAATGTGCAATTGATGTGCAAACTGAACAATGCATCTACCACCATTGCCACACATTGTGCTTTCCCTACCATCGGCATTAAAATAGACCATTTTAAAATCGTTTTTTTCTGATGCCTCAAGCAGTATCAAACCATCTGCACCAATCCCGAATCTTCTGTCACATAAATGGGCTATTGAGCGTTCATCATTATGTACAATATATTGCTGTTTGCGCTGATCGATTAAGACAAAATCATTTCCAGCACCTTGATATTTTTCAAAAATTATTTCCATGGACTATTTTTAATATAATTTTAAGATATATAAATTAGATTATAACGTTATTCAATAAGGTGTATTACAATTAAATTGAGTACAAATTAGACCCAAAATTAACATTTTTGAGTGGGTTTAAATAAATAAATCCTATATTTGCCTTATATTTTAATCATACTTAATATATAAATTGAAGATAGACAAGTTACATATCATTTATTTTTTGCTTTGTTCATTTGCAATTTCAGCAGGATCCATTTGGATATACGACTATTTTTTTAATCCATGGAAAACATTTTCAACTAATCAAAGAAAAGAAGTATTCGCAGTGGCCGAAAATGATATACTTTTTTCGGATAGATTTAATCAAGTATTCAGATCGTCACAACCCACAGATTTTGTAACTGCAGCAGAAATAAGTCGGAAAGCTGTCGTTTTTATTAAATCCAATGGTCAATCCAATGCAGAAACAAATGCAATGGCAGTCAATTCAGGCTCTGGAGTCATCCTTAGCAGTGATGGATATATCATCACCAATCATCATGTGGTCAATGGTGCATCAAAGATAGATGTAACTTTGTACGACAATAGGGTAGTGTCTGCCAAAGTAGTGGGTAATGATCCAAGTACAGATATTTCATTATTGAAAATAGATTTTACAGATTTGGATTTTTTAGTTTTTGGCAATTCAGATTCATTGCTCATTGGAGAGTGGGTGATGGCTGTTGGCAACCCTTTCCGTCTCCAATCGACCGTAACAGCAGGAATTGTAAGCGCAAAAGCTAGGAATATAAATTTGTTAGAAAACCAAGGCATTGAATCATTTATTCAAACGGATGCGGCAGTCAATCCTGGTAATAGTGGCGGTGCACTCATTAATACTAGGGGCGATTTGATGGGAATATGCACTGCCATTCAAAGCAATTCGGGAAAGTATGAAGGATTCTCTTTTGCAATACCTGCCAATCTTGCCAAAAAAGTAGTTGCAGATATTAGAGAGTTTGGTGTGGTACAGAGAGGATGGTTAGGTATTGAGATAGAAAATATGGATAACCATTTAGCCAAATCGTTAAAATTAAATGAAGTTACAGGTGTTTATGTGGCATCAGTGTTTAAAGATGGTGGTGCATACGATGCAGGATTAAAAAATGATGATGTTATACGCAGCGTGAATAATGTTAAGACCAATAACACTGCTGAATTTATGGAACAATTGGCACAGTTCAGACCTGGGGATCAAGTTAGTTTATTGTTTTATAGGGAAGGTAAGCTTTTAAATATTAATGCTACGCTTCGTAATCAACTGAATTCTACCGATTTGATAGGTATTAGAGACGATGCAATATTGAAAGCAATAGGGCTAGAACTCAGGGATGCCGACAAATACGAAAAAGCCGTTTTTGCACCTCAAGGTGTGATTGTAGTTAGTATAAAGAATGGCTCTATTATCAATATGACTAAAATGGAACCAGGTTATATCATTACTAAAATCAATAATCGAGAGGTTACTTCTGTCAATATGTTGGTCAAAATATTATCTGAAAATGCTGGAAAATCTATAGTCTTTGATGGCTTTTATCCCAAAATTCCAGGCGAATACCCATATACATTTGTTTTGCCTAAATGAGTTTTTCTAATCCTTCGACTTATAGCAAACTGAATGAATAACTCATAGGCGACTAAACCAATTGACATAATAGTTTTTTTATCAATTAATAATATTAATTTTGCGCTTCAATTCAAATTTGAGTACTTATATTTTCAATTATCTATACCAAAATCAGTATTATGTCTGTCATTGTTCAAGGTTTGTCAAAAGAATATGGATCACAAACTGTTGTTGATCAGTTATCTTTTGAAGTACGCCCGGGTGAAATTTTAGGTTTTCTGGGTCCCAATGGCGCTGGTAAAACAACAACGATGAAAATGCTATGCTGCTATACACAACCTACGGCGGGAACAGCTACAGTAGCAGGGTACGATATACAAACTTCACCATTGATGGTCAGAAAGCAAATAGGCTATCTGCCAGAGCACAACCCATTGTATGAAGAGATGTATGTAAAAGAGTTTTTGCAATTTGTGGCGAGTATCCATAAGATAGAAAACAAAGCTAATCGTATCAGTGAAGTGATAGAATTAACAGGTCTTGGTCAAGAGCAAAACAAAATTATTGGCACACTTTCTAAAGGTTATAGACAGAGGGTAGGATTAGCGCAGGCCATCATTCATGATCCTAAAGTTTTGATTCTTGATGAACCTACTTCTGGACTAGATATGAATCAATTGATTGATATCCGACATTTAATTAGAGAATTAGGCAAAGAGAAGACAGTTATATTTTCTTCACACATCATGCAAGAAGTACAAGCGCTCTGCGATAGGGTAGTCATTATTAATAAAGGAGAATTGGTAGCAGACGAATCTATTGAGAAGCTAAGTAAAAGAATGTCTGGCGATCAAGTCATTTATGTAGAGTTTGCACAATCTAATGTTTCACTTTTACCTTTTAAAATGATCAAGGGAGTAGAAGAAGTAATACTTGAAAATGGTGTATATATTTTCAGTGCTGCACATGATGCAGACATTCGTAAAGAGATATTTGAAACTGCTGTATCGCAAGGATTGACCATTATAGAAATGCACAAAGACAAAGCAAGTATTGAAGACATTTTTAGAAAATTGACAAAATCAGTTATAGATGCTTAGTATTTTTAGAAAAGAGATTCACACATTTTTTAGCTCTCTTATTGGGTATATAGTGATAAGTGTGTTTCTAATATCCATTGGTTTATTTATGTGGGTATTTGCAGATACAAGCGTGTTGGATTACAATTTTGCAACGATGGATCAGTTGTTTTCTATAGCACCATTGGTATTTTTATTTTTGATACCAGCTGTCACAATGCGGTCATTTGCAGAAGAAAAAGCTAACGGAACCATTGAGTTTTTATATACGAAACCGCTAACGACTATTCAAATCATAGGTGGTAAATTTTTTGCTAATTTTACTTTGGTGATATTTGCTTTACTCCCTACACTTATCTATTATTACTCTATTTATCAATTAGGATCTCCGGTAGGCAATTTGGATTCAGGGGCCATTGTGGGTTCTTACATTGGTTTGTTTTTCTTATCTGGAGCATTTGTTTCTATAGGGATGTTTGCATCTACATTAACTAACAATCAGATAGTAGCTTTCATTTTAGGAGCTTTTTTATGTTTCTTTTTTCATTGGGCATTTACTTATGTGGCTCGATTGCCAATATTTACCACTACATTAGACTTGTTTATTCAGAAGATTGGTATCAATTATCATTACGGTAGTATTAGTAAAGGGTTGATAGACACAAGGGATATTATGTATTTTATTTCCGTGATTTTTGTATTTTTATATGCAACAATCACAGTTATGGATACTAGAAAATAAATGACTGCTAACTTATGATCAAGAATAGAATGCACGCCAATGGTTATGATTTTTTTAAACGAATTCCATCTGATATCTAAAAAAATATAAAAAATTAATAGATGAAATTTAAAATTTTGGGTAGATATGCCCAGCTTATTATAGTTATTGCGATAGTATTTATTATTAATATTATCGCAGCATTTATATATACAGAATTTGACCTTACAGATGATGCAAGATTTACCTTAAGTAACAATACAAAAAACTTAGTGGCTGCTTCTGATGATAATATAACCATTAGAGTGCTACTTGATGGTGAATTTCCTGCAGGATTTAAGCGATTACAATCATCTACGAGAGACATTTTAGCCAAATTAAGGGACATAAATCCTAAGATTGTTTATGAATTTGATGATCCAACAGCAGGGTCAGCACTAGAAATAGATAGGAAGCGTAAACAATTAATTGAAGACAATATCATACCTATCAATTTAAGTTATTCCGATGGTACACAATTGGTTCAAAAGGCAGTTTTTCCATTTGCTATCATCACATATAAGACAAAAAAATATATAATAAATCTACTAGAAGAGCAAAAACCAGGTGATGATGAAGATATTATTTTAAATAAGTCTGTAGCGCTGTTGGAATATAAATTTGCAAATGCGTTTCAGAAAATGCAGTCCAATAGGTCCAAAAACGTTTTGTTCACGCAAGGAAATGGAGAGTTGGAAGAAAGTCAGACTTTTAGACTTGATAATGAAATACGTAAATTGCACAAGGTAGGCAGAGTAAGTCTTGATACATTAATGAAATTGGATAGTACGATTGATCTAATAATCATAGCATCCCCAAAGACAGAAATGTCCATTCAAAACCAATTCAAATTAGATCAATACCTCATGTCAGGAGGTAAAATAATTTGGATGATAGACAAATTTCAAGTTTCTTTAGATAGTATAAATAAGTACAAGTTTTATGTACCATCTGATTTTAATCTTGGTTTGGATGACATGTTTTTCAAATATGGCGTTCGCATTATGCCTGATTTAATCTTGGACTTGGAGTGTAGTCAGATACCGCAAGTAATTGGAATGGCTGGTGACAAACCACAAACTAAATTATTTCCATGGCCATACCACTTAGCAGTTGCTTCTGATAGTGAGCATCCTATCGTAAAAAATATAGATAGAGTCAATTTCTTTTTTCCTAGCTCCATCGACACTTTAAAAACAGAAGGAAATGTAAAAAAAACAATATTGCTCAAAAGCTCGAAGTACTCTAGAGCACAACTTTCTCCTGTTAGATTGTCATTTGAGATGCTAAAAGTGGCACCTGATCCTTCAAAATATAATGATGGTAACAAACCGGTAGCTATACTCTTGGAAGGGGAATTTGAATCTTATTTTAAAAATAGATTGACACCAGAGTTTGAAAATACATTAAAAATTATTGGTGTAAAATTTAAAGAAAAAAGTGCCAGTACTAAGCAAATCATAATTAGTGATGCTGATTTTTCGAAAAATCTTGTGAATACGACATCTGGTGAGACAGAAGATATAGGATTTAACAAATGGGAACGCAGGTTTTACAAAGGGAATAAAGATTTTGCACTAAATGCTGTAGAATTCATGCTTGATGAAAATAATATTCTCGAGGCACGCTCTAAAGAAATTAAATTAAGACTGTTAGATGGAGTTAAGACAAAGAATGAAAAAACAAAATGGCAATTTATTAATGTAATTCTTCCCGTTTTAATTTTAGTTATTTTTGGATTCCTATATCAATATTTTAGAAAGCGAAAATATGCAACATTTAACAACTAATTAAATAAAATGAAGTAAGGATTTATGTTGTATTTTCCTTAATTATATTGGTAAGTTTATCTTTACATTTGGCTTGCATACGTTGTTAAAAATTGCCAAATTAAGAATTAGGAGTGAGAGTTGGTTTTTTAATGCGAAACAAATCACAATTTTCATTTCAAACTAGATAGTGTTGTGTACATCTTTTAACAATTGAGTTTAAGAATCGCATCAATTTTTTAACAAATATTACAAAAAAAATATAAATATGAAACGTTCGATTTTGTTAGTTTTATTGTTGATATTATTATCTGGAGCAGCATATTACTTGGTACAAAAAAATGAAACTAGTAAAAAAGGTATTGTTACTGCAGATAGAGGGTTTACTGTAGAAAAGATGGAAGATATTGACAAAATAGTCATTAAGCATGTTAAGCTGCAGCCATTGATTTTCACGAGAGTTGGCAAAAGCTGGATGTTGGATGGAAAATACGATGTAGATCCAGCAGTATTCGTCAACATCGAAAAAGTACTTCTGAACATGCGTCTTCAATATATTCCACCAGCAGCTAGTACAAATAACATTTTAGAAAGTATTAAAACATCTGGCATACAGGTTGACTTATATGATGGTGACGATCTGCCGTTTAAGATGTTTCATATTGGATCGGATGTATTAAAAGGAGACGGCACCTATATGGTCATGGCTGGCTCTTCTCAACCTTATGTTATGCATTTGCCAGGCTTATCAGGTGGATTGCGTTCTAGGTTTGAACAACCTGCTAAAAACTTCCGAGATAAGTTTATTTACAAATTTCCATCTGATTTAATTGAGAGTATTCAAGTGGTGTATCCTTTGGATAATTTTTCATCCTTCATCTTAGAAAATAAAGGTAAAACATTTTCGGTGACGCCAATATTGGATTTGGTAAAAAACCAACTAATCCAATCAATATCAGGACATTGAATGCCTATGTAGCACAATTTGAAATGATGGGTACTGAAGGGATAGTTGCAAATTCTCCAGAAAAAGATTCTATTTTAAATATGGAACCTGTTTGTAAAATAACATTCAAACTCAAAAATAATAAAACAGTTGTTCATAATATCTACCCTTATGATGACATAATGGAAGAAACAGGTAAAGTAACTCGTACTCAAAAAGAATTATTGCTACAAAATAGAGTTTTTATACTGGACAGTAAAAACGATCTTCATACGGCCCAAAAAAGAGTAGTAGGAGGTATGTTTCTAAGTTATGATGACTTTTTTAGAGGTACAGAATCGAAGCTAGTATATTAGAATACACTAACTATGGTATTTATATAACTTCAAAATAATTGTTGATTTATAATACTGAATTTGCACAATTAAAAAACTAGGCTTATCTTGGCTCAATAATTTGTAAAATATGAAAGTTTTTTATACGAGTGCTGAATGCTTTCCAGTAGCTAAGGTTGGTGGATTGGCGGATGTAGTGGGTTCTTTGCCTAAGTATCTACACAAAATTGGAATTGAAGCGAGTGTGGTTATCCCTGCATATCAAATGCCATGGTTTGAAGGCAAGCTATATAAAATCGTGCATCAAGGTAGCTTTCATTTGGGTCAAGAACACTTGTATTTTGAAGTACGATATTTTATTGACGATATTCTTGGTTTTCCATTTTATACAATACACATTCCTTCAAAATTTGATAGATTTGGTGTGTATTCAGATCAAAACGGACACTTTTTTGGAGACGAAACCGAACGAGTACTATCATTTCAACGGGCTTTTTGACTTGGCTTCGAGATGGAAGCGTTGAAGTAGATATAGTTCATTGCCATGATCATCACACTGGATTAATACCTTTCATGATGAAATATGCTTATGAATTTCAAGTCTTATCCAATATTCCAACTGTTTTTACAATTCACAATGAACGATATCAAGGTGCATTTAGTTGGAGTAGGCAGTACTTATTGCCACAATTTGATAGTTGGAAAAGTGGTTTGCTAGAATGGAATAATGTCATTAATCCATTGGCATCTGCGGTGAGGTGCGTAAATAAAGTTACTACTGTTTCACCCAATTACATGAATGAGCTAATGTATGATTCTATGGGTTTAGAGCAGCTCTTTAGAACAGAGTCTTGGAAAAGCGTTGGCATACTCAATGGTATAGATAATGAAATTTGGAATCCAGCTACCGACCCTATGATTGGAGTACCATTATAAGAATGACATTGTGCAATTTAAGGCTGAAAACAAAAAAGTACTTTGTCAATTAGCAGGATTAGATCCAAGTTTGCCAGTGTTTGGATTTATCGGAAGATTAGTTTTGGAAAAAGGTGCAGAGTTCATAGCGGGTTTAATAGACACTTGGCTTTCGCATCACAAAAAATGCAAACTTCATCATACTGGGTACTGGAGACAAAAAGTATAGAAGGGGCACTACGTGCTGTTGCGCAAAAAACACCCAACTCATGTAGCTTGCATGCTAGCATACAATGAAAGTATTTCTCCCAAGATCTATGGGGAGCCGATTTCTTACTTATGCCTTCTCGCGTAGAACCATGTGGACTGAATCAGATGTTTTCAATGAGATATGGCACCTTACCAATTGTAAGATCTACTGGAGGTTTGAGAGATAGTGTCAAGGATATCTCCCAAGAAGGTGGAGTAGGCATTAGGTTTGACAACATGGATTTTGATCAAATGATGCATGCCATCTGGCGCGCGTATGATCTCTACCAACATCCCGATTACAAAAATAGGTGTGTGGAGCAAGCTATGGCACTTGATTACTCTTGGGATGCCTCAGCACAAAAATACAAAGATATTTATAACAGTTTGATGTAAGAGTTTGTATAAACTTTTAATACCTGATAATCAATCTTTTCAATTGATATCTAAAGGCTTCATAAACATATCCCATTGTGGGCAATTGTGAAGTGCTATCTTCTTTTTTTCTGAAGCATGTACTCCAATCCATTTTTACCTTGTATGCCACCGGTGTGCAAGTAAAGAATAGTAGTTTTTGGCGCAAATTTACCATTGGCTATCATATCCATAAGTGCGTACATAGCTTTGCCGTTATACACATGGTCTAAAGCAATATCTGTTTCTTTTTCAAAGGATGTTATAAAATCCAAAAGCGACTGATCCCACTTGGCATAGCCTCCAAAATGATAGTCAGTAAGGACCGTTAATTTATCTTTATTTTTGCCTTTGGTAAGTTTTATTATTTCGTCATAAAGATAGTCCGATTTTAAGGATGAAATGGCAATAATCTTAGAAAGCAGAGATGACGATGACATTAATCCCGCAGTGGTTCCGCCTGTGCCTGCTGCCAATACAATGATGTCTGGTACTGGCATATTAGCAACAACAACTTCATCTATGATCTCTGCTACACCTCGGAGCGCTAGCTCATTAGTACCACCTTCTGGTATAATGATCGGATTTTGGTATTTTGATAGGATATATTGGACTTCTGGAGCATTTTCTTTGAGCTGATATGCTGTTCTACTTATGGGATATAGTTTCATACCTGTGGATATGCAGTATTTTAACGTAGGATTATTTAGATCTATTTCTCCACGAATGATGGCAGCACTGGGTATATTTAATGCAAAACAAGCAGCAGCAGTTGCATGTATATGATTAGAAAAAGCACCACCAAACGTGATTGCGCAGTCGCAATTTGTAACTTTAATTTTTTCTAGATTGTATTTTAGTTTCCGCCATTTGTTGCCAGATACCAACGGGTGTATAAGATCGTCTCGCTTTATATATAGATTTATACCTTTAGCTACAGTGAGAGTTGTCTCAATAGGATAAACAGGACTTGGGAGATTTACATCTAAGTGCGATACCACAGATTATTGAAATTTTATTCTGATAAGAACGGACATGCCTTGAGCATTTTCACTATCCATTGTGATGGTGCCGTGCATGTAATTTACCCTAGATTTAATATTTTCAAGTCCCATACCTTTTCGGCGAAGATTATTCTGTTCAAAAACCAATACCATCATCTTCATATTGGATCACCAATTCATCATCTTCGGTATTGATTTGTATTAAAATCTCATGAGCTTGCGCATGTTTTAAACTGTTATTGAGCAATTCCTGAATGATTCTATAGACAGATAAGGAGATCATCTTGTCTATTTTTTCTGGCATTTCATAGTATTGGAAGTCTATATCTGGATATCCTTCGCCTTCAAATCTATTGACTAAATCCTTTATAGCTGGGACTAAGCCTAAATTTTGAAGAGATCCAGGCTGCAAATTACGAGAAATAGTGCGCACTTCTTCTACAGCAATATCGAGCAATTTATGCGCTTTATCATATTCTTTCATTTCTAGTAAGTCTGCTTTTTTTGAACTCACTTGATCAAATTGCAACTTTATTGTACTTAATAATCCGCCCAAACTGTCATGTAAGTCTTTGGCTATGCGTTCTCTTTCTATTTCTTGCCCTTCGATGACGTATCTCATACTGCTCATCTTGATGTTGTCTTCGAGTTCCCTTATTTTTTGATGATTGATTTCTTCTTTTTGTTCAGTGATGATTTTAGTAGTACTGATTCGTTGATCATAAAATTGAATAATAAAATAAATAGAAAGTAAAACCACAAACAACCCAATAGCTAATACATAGAGCGTACGTCGTTGAGCTGTATTTTTTGCAATTTCGTAATCTTTTTCTATCTTGAGTAGTTCAAAACTTTTTTCTTTTTCTTTAGTGCCATATTTCAGTGCTAAGTTGGTAAAAGATTCCAATCTATTTTTATTAAGGATGCTATCATTAAGCATAGTATAGCTCATCAGGTAGGTATAAGCTTTGTCAAATTGTCCAGCTTTATTATAAACATCACTCAATTCTTTGTAGATAAATTTACGCAATTCGCTAAAAGGTTGGTAGGGTAGTATATTTAAACTTTTAAGAAGGTATTTTGATGATTTATTAAAATCATTTTTAAGTTTATTTATGTAACGATATGAAAAAGACTTTTAGCTGACAACTCTCTACTATTGAAATTAGAACTGATATTGAAAGCATAAAAGGCAGTAACCAACGCACTGTCCAATTCAAAACTATTCTCAAAGGAAGATATTTTGTCGAATAATATTCTGATTAAGAGGGTAGTATCATTCAGTTTTTTATTGATACTCATGGTCTTAGCAAGGTATTGAATAGATAAGTCATGATCACCACGTGCTTTATATGTTTGATTTAAATCAAAAAAAACCTGTGCAAGTTTATGAAGATTATTATTTTTATCGTAAAAAGTAGCCAAATTTTGAAGCAGTTGGATAGCTTCTGTGTAGAATCCTGCATCTGTATATCGCCTAGCAATGGCGTGATTAGTCTCATTTATACCTTCAATATCTTTGGTAGCTTTAAAATGATCTAATGCCCAGTTGTAATATTTTAAGATTTTTCATACTCGGCAAAAACATCTCCTTTCATAGTCTCCCAATTTAATATAGACTTCTGCCAGTGTTTTATTATCATTATTGTTTCTGGCTAATTCTAGTAATTTGTTTAGGTCTTGGTAGGAGTAAGTACTATCTCTATTGAACTGTGCATAAGTCAGGTCAGTATTAGTGAAAATAAAAAATATACAAACAAAGATTTTAAAATACAAAATATCTTAGAATATTAAAAGTGTAAATTTAGTAGTTATTTTGAAATTTATAGTTTTAAGAAATATTATTGTGATTGTCAATAGCAACTTAAAAAAACTTGAAGCTAAACGGATAACCTTGATTCTTAGAAGAGAACATGAATTCCTAAAATAATAAGGACATTCATAACATTAAGATTAAATGAATTGAAGTGAAAAAGAAAAGCTTTCAACTTTTTGAAAGCTTTTACTTTTAATGCAACAGTCAAATCCCAATGAGTATTTACAACTTTATATAAAAGGACTATGCCTAATAAATTTCGAATTATGGACCAATAATTAAGATCAATATTCGAGCTGGGTGGGTAATTTGGGGTCTTAATTCTTTTGAAACACCCAAAATCTGTTAAAATTACCAAATACCTTCACCCAACTCGCCTATTGCTCATTCCGTAAACCTAAAAAGAGAATATTTATCTGCGAAACTTTCTTTAAGGTTTCGCTCAATATATTTTAAAGGAGCATAAAAAATAAGCTAATTTTATTCATGCTCCTACCAAGACTCATGTTGGAGGTGGATGTATGACAAACTTCTTTATCACTCAGACCACGCGGATGAAGTTGAGATTTTGGGTATCAGGTGTCAATTCACTTTTGATTGACCATTTACGACCTATTGGACTCACTATTACTAATAGGATGGTCACTAAATTTCTGATATCCAAAATCTCCTTCCTCATCGATTACTTCTTTATATTATATCACATTTTAATTGTGATTATTTTATCAACTTTTGACATTACAAAGGTGCGAACATTTGAAAATCTAAACATCATTGAAAACACCGATTTTTAATTATGGGGGTTTACCGAAGTTTTATAGGTAAAAACACAGTAACTTTGTATCTTGAAATTATTAATAATCAAACCGTTTAATATAACATTTATGATAAATATATTAATTGCAGACGACCACACTATGTTTGTAGATGGTATGGAGTCTATTTTGAAATCTGAGCCGGACTTTTTTGTTGTAGGGCGAAGTTATGATGGTCCATCAGTAATTGAGTTTCTAGTAAGTAACTCAGTAGATTTGGTGCTTTTGGATGTTAATTTGCCTGGTATGAATGGTATAGAAGTGTGTAAAGAGATAAATGCCAATCACACAGATGTAAAAGTACTGGCTATATCAATGTTTAATGAAGAGAGTTTTGTTTCAGAGATCCTCAATCATGGCGCAAAAGGATATATCCTTAAAAATACAGGACGAGATGAGTTGCTCAAAGCCATTAGAACAGTTGCAAATGGCGAGTCCTACTTTTCAAAAGATGTCACAGAAACAATCATGAAAGGGTTGATGAACCAACGAAAAGCATCTGCCAAAAGTGCCGCTTTTTTTCCAAAACTATCTAGAAGAGAAAAAGAAGTTTTAAAACTCATCGCTCAAGAATTTACCACCCAAGAGATTGCAGATAGCTTGTTTATCAGCTTAAAAACGGTAGAGTCACATCGCAGTAGCCTATTGTCCAAACTCAACGCAAGGAATAGTGTAGGATTAGTGAGGATTGCTATGGAAAATAACTTACTAGAAGGGTAGTATTGAAATGATAATAATGCAAGCCCTTTTTATTAAGAACAGAAAATAGGCATTATTACCTAGTATATTGAATAAAAATAGAAAATTAAATCTTCGCAAAAGAGAAGCAATAGCTATTAACACAACATTCATAAGCCAAGAAAGTAAATGGCTAAGTTATATTTTTTAATATACCCAACTATGCAAATAACAGTGTTACAAACACCATCTTATTTTATGTTTATACCTTATATATTGTAAAGATAAACTTAATATTTGAAAAGTAGGAGGCTTCCTAAAAAACTATAAATATTTAAAAAATAGATATATCAGACCAATGACTACAAGCGTAACGATAATCGCAACTTTAAAGAATTTTTTTTCTTCTTTAATATCTTGAGCTGATAATGCTTCTTTTCTTGGGGATGCTTTAACTTTATATTTTGACATGACTTGATATTTAAATAAGGCACTAAAGTAGTTATTTTTTATTGAATTTTCAAAAAATACAGTTCAAAAAATGCAGGCTTATTTCTATCTTGTTGATATATAATAGAATAGATTTGGTGTCGTCCAAAGTTTTACTCAAATACAAATTTCACTACCTTTGCAGAGATTAAATATGCCAGAATTGGTTGCTAAATCAAATTTGAAAATCCATTTTGCTTAGCTAAATGGTGTTGTTATATTTCTTATTAAATTTGCTAATCAACAAGAGCTTGTCTTATATTAACTAGTTTTATTAATAAAGCTTCTAACTGTGCCAGCGGTAACATATTGGCTGCATCAGATTTGGCTTCGGAAGGATTTGGGTGCGTTTCTAAAAAGATACCATCAGCACCAACAGCAATGGCTGCTTTGGCGATAGTGCCGATTAATCCAGGTTTCCCACCCGTTACGCCGGAAGGCTGGTTGGGTTGTTGCAGTGAGTGAGTACAATCCATAATAATAGGTACACCAAATGATTGCATCACAGGTATGCCGCGAAAATCTACCACTAAATCTTGGTAGCCAAATGTATTGCCACGTTCAGTCAGCATTACTTTTTCATTATTACATTCTCTCACCTTATGCACTGCATGTATCATTGATTCCGGGCTCATAAATTGTCCCTTTTTAATATTGACCACCTTACCAGTATTGGCTGCTGCTGCTATCAGAGAAGTTTGCCTGCAAAGAAAAGCGGGAATTTGCAAAATGTCCACATATTCAGCTGCGATGGCGGCTTCTTCGTCTGTATGAATATCTGTAGTGACTGGCAGGTCAAAATTCTCTGCTACTTTTCTTATAATTTTGAGAGCTTTTTCGTCGCCGATACCTGTAAATGAGTGGATAGATGAACGATTTGCTTTACGATAAGATCCTTTGAAAACATAAGGGATCTTAAGGTCAGAAGTAATTCTTTTTTTTTTTCTGCTATGTCCATTGCCATAGTTTCTGACTCTATGGCACATGGTCCAGCGATAAGAAAAAAAGTTATTAGAAGTACGATGACTTATGTTTTTATTGAAGGAACTAGTGAATATGTCTGCATGATAATAGTTAAATGTAATTAATAAGTGAATGAGCTTAAAGATCTAATAACCAAAAACATATTGTACAATATTTGCTCCCATTTTAGGGCTTTTATTCTCACATCTTCAGGGTCTTTATGTACTTCTGGGTCTTCCCATCCATCACCGAGATCTGATTCATAAGAATAAAAACACACCAATCTACCTTCCCAAATTAAACCATAGCCTCTTGCTGGTTTTTCATCATGTTTATGAATTTTGGGTACTCCATTTTCAAACTTATACTTTTGATTGTAGATAGGATGATCGAAAGGCAACTCTACAAAGGCTAGTTCAGGAAATACCTTTTTCATTGCTACTCGTACAAAAGGATCCATACCGTAATTGTCATCTATATGCAAAAAACCTCCAGCAATTAAATAATTTCTTAAGTTTTCAGCATCGGCTGTGGTAAATACCACATTCCCATGACCAGTCATGTGAACTAAAGGATAGTTAAACAATTCAATACTTCCAGCATCAACAACGGCATATTCAGGATCTATATTAGTACCTAAAAATTTATTACAAAATGCAGAAAGATTGACTAAAGAAGTTGGGTTCGCGTACCAATCGCCGCCACCACCATATTTAAGTAAACCTATCTTAATCGATGGGCCACTAAAGGCAAGAAAGAAAGGAAGGATTAATATAATTATATATTTCATTTTGGTATATTAAGATGAGTTATTAACACAAACTAGGATTATATCGTTTAAATATTTAGTGTAAAAGTACTAAAAAGTACTGTATTTTCTCAATTAAGTCTCTTTGACATTTATTTACAATATTGAGTAAGCTCCGAAAAGTATAATTTTGCTACAAAGGCACAAATACACAAAAAAGCCCAAATTCCATATAGTTAATAATCAATATTTTAAAAACCTTAGAGTCTTAGTGGCATTTCATCATTTTTGGCTTTTAGGAGTGAACTCAATCTTACACTTTGATGTTAACTCACAAGAGTACTATATTTATAAGATTACTACTAAATGAACTATATAACTTATGGCATTTTAACTCCTGTGTTAGATAGTTTTTTTTATTGGTAGTAACCATTGATCTTACGCCATCTCATTTTTAGTACGCCTTTGATGGCTTCAGAAACGATATTTGCGTGCATTTTTGAATTTCCTTTTTCTCGATCTACAAAAGTAATTGGCACTTCTTTCAGTTTAAAGCCTTTATTCCAAGCATAGTATTTCATTTCTATCTGAAATGTATAACCTATAAATCTGATTTTTTCCAAGTCTAGGGCTTTCAATACTTTATTCTTATAACAGATGAAGCCAGCAGTAGGATCATTGACAGGCAGCCAAGTTATAGACTTTACATATAACGAAGCACCATACGAAAGTACTAAACGATCTTTTGACCAGTTTTTGATATTACCACCTTTTACATACCTACTTCCTATGGCTACGTCAGCACCGTTTTGGCAAGCATCGAGCAATCTAGGCAAATCATCTGGATTGTGACTAAAATCTGCATCCATTTCAAAGATATAGTCAAAGTTATGTGCTAAACCATATTTAAAACCTGCAATATAAGCAGTGCCTAACCCTAGTTTTCCTTCACGTTGTAATAGATGAATTTTGGAGTCTTTTTGTTGTAGTATTTTTACAATTTCACCTGTGCCATCTGGTGAATTGTCATCTACTATCAGGACTGAAAACTGAGCACCTTGTTTTAACACAGCATCAATGATTGAATGTATGTTTTCAATTTCGTTATAAGTAGGTATGATTACTAAACAAGTGTCCAATTGTTGATCTATTCTTAATTAAAAAAAATTATAACGTTGTGTTGGTAGCTTTTAGCGTCCAATCAAAGAAAATTATTGCAAATATTAGAAAAAATTATATTTACAAATGTTTTAAGATTAGTTTATGATTTTTTATTAAAATAACTCAATATTTTTTAGAACAGGTTGTTAAAATCTTTTGGAAAGGTGTCTTCCATCATTTGTATGATACAATCAAATATGTCTTCAGGATTAGGCTTAGTGAAATAATCACCATCAGATCCAAAAGGTGTGGTGTGCCGCGCCTGTTAAAGTAACAGGTTTAGCATCAAGATATTTATATCCATCCCATTTTTCCAAAATTTCTCTCAATATATAAGCCGAAGCACCACCAGGTATATCTTCATCCAGTATAATGAGACGATTGGTTTTTGAGCGAATTTACAATCACACCTTCGAGATCAAAAAGGCATCAAAGTCTGCGCATCTATCAACTCTACAGAAACATCAAATCCCTTGAGCAAATCTAGTCCTTTTGTGCTTCTCTGACACACGAACCATAAGTAACCAATGTAATATCTTTACCTTCTTGCAAAATCTCCGGTTTGCCTAATGGTATCGTATATTCTAACAAATTGGTTGGCATTTTTTCTTTCAACCGATACCCATTCAAACATTCTACTACGATACCTGGGTCATCAGATTTGAGTAAAGTGTTGTAAAAACCTACTGCTTGAACCATATTTCTAGGCACGCATAAATAAATACCTTGCATAGATGTCAAAATCATACCCATGGGAGAACCTGCATGCCATATTCCTTCTAGTCTGTGTCCACGAGTACGTACAATAGCTGGAGCACGTTGAATGCCATTGGATCTGTATCTCAACGTCGCTAAATCATCAGTTAGCAGCGAAAAAGCATAAGCCATATAATCTAAATATTGGATTTCAGCTATTGGCCTTAAGCCACGCATTGATCCACCCATGGCTTGACCCATAATCGTCCACTCTCTGATGCCAGTATCAAATACTCGTTCGGTACCATGTTTGGCTTGCAATCCAGCAAAACCTTGATTTACATCTCCTATTTGCCCCACATCTTCGCCAAAGGCTATAATATTGGGTTTGAATTCAAATAGTGTATCAAAATAAGCATTCAATATTTGATAACCATTGACAGTTTCGGCTCTAAAACCAAATTTAGGAGCTACCACAGGTATGTTGAGCGCAGAATATTTGGTATCACTATATAAATGAGTATGGTACCTTTCATCACCGATTTTCATTCCCCTCGATATAAAATCCCGAAGCCCATCATTAGCAATATTTAACCTTTTAAGTTGAATGGAAAGTTTTCTTGCATTAGATAATACTTCTGAAAAATGTAACATTCACCGTATTATTTAGGTCACTCTCTAGATGTTGAATGGCTTCAGTTTTTGATACAGATGGAACTTCTTGATAAATATTCTTTAATGTATTTTGATGTGATTTTACACTATTACTATATGTTTTCCAAGCAGAATCCTTAGCATTTTTCGTATATTCTATGGCTTTAACCTTTAACGCATCTACTTCTTCTTGTGTTGCAATTCCATTTTCTACTATCCATTCAGCCATCCTTTTAATACAGTCATTATCCTTCTCCCATTGCAGTCTTTCAGGTGTTTTATATCTTTCATGCGATCCGCTGGTAGAATGCCCTTGGGGCTGCGTTAATTCTTGGATATGAATCAAAGCTGGAATATGCTGGTCTCTAACTTTGGAGTGATACTTTTCCAAAAACTGCACATAATTCTGGATAATCCCATCCTTTTACCGTATATATCATAATGCCATTGCCATTGCCATCTGCAAAAAGCCTTCCAAAGCTTTTTATATAGAACCTTTGGCTGTTTGCATTTCAACTGGAACATTATCCCATATCCATCATCCCAAACAGCAACTAAAAGTCGTACTCTCATTACAGCCGAGGCATTCATTGTTTCCCAAAATATGCCTTCTGAAGTAGAAGAGTCTCCTATTGTCACAAAACTTACTTCATTGCCATTGTCAGAAAATTTGCGATGAGAAGGTATATCTAATTTTCTATATTTTTTGGAAGCCATGGCTAATCCCAGTCCACGAGCCATTTGACCAGCAGTACATGATATGTCAGACGAAACATTATACATTTGGGTCTGATCTAGCCATTCCCATCTGCATCGATCAATGGTGTTGCAAAATGGCTATTCATCTGTCGGCCACCAGAAAAAGGATCATTTTCGGAATCTGCATAAAGCTGTGCAAAAATACTGTTCTACGGTGCATAATCCTCTAGCAAACATAAAGGTTTGATCCCTATAATATCCAGAACGCCAATCGCCTTTGCGGAAAGCTCTCAGCCATAGCTACTAGGAACTTCCTTTCCATCACCAAGTATCCCAAATTTTGCCTTCCATTAAGCACTTCTTTTCGCCCCAAGAGACTGGCCTCACGGCTTATCAGACATATCCACAAATCATTTAGTACATCTTTTCTGTAATTAGTTTCATCATCTGTGGTGGATGATGATATTTCTAGCGTAAATTGATTATCAGTTATCATACTTTAGAAATTAGGTTGGTTAGGTTATCAAAGGAATTGATTGGCAAAATTACGGAGATTTATTTACATTTTATTATAAAATTTAATTTTGTTTATCAAGAAGTAATTTTGATTTTACGTTTTATTGTTGGTATTTGCACGAAAATCGAATTAAAATATTTATGGTTTAAAATTATTTAGATTTTTCTTTCAGCGTTATTATTAAAATACTTGAATATATTTACAAAAAAAAATTATCCAAAGAATCACTATCTTTGTACTTCCATAATTAATACACTGCATGTCATACAAATTAACGTCACATTATCAGCCTACTGGTGATCAACCTAAAGCAATAGAGCAGTTGATCAAAGGCCTTGAAAATAATGAAAAGTATCAGGTTCTGTTAGGTGTCACTGGTTCTGGCAAACCTTCACTATGGCCAATGTAATAGCTGCAGTAGATCGCCCCACTTTGGTATTAACACATAATAAAACATTGACTGCTCAGTTGTATGCTGAGTTATGAGTTTTTCCAGAGAATGCCGTCGAGTATTTTGTCTCCTATTATGATTATTATCAACCAGAAGCTTATATCACACCTTGATACTTATATTGAAAAGGACTTGCAAATCAATGAAGAAATAGATAAATTGAGACTGCGAGCCACTTCTTCTCTGCTTTCAGGAAGGAGAGATATCATAATAGTATCTTCGGTGTCTTGTATATATGGTATGGGCAATCCTGATGATTACAAAACAGGCATCATTCGTATTGAAAAAGGACAAGTCATATCAAGAAATGCGTTTTGTATAGTTTAGTACAAAGTTTATACTCGAGAACAGAAACAGATTTTAAACGTGCCACTTTCAGAGTAAAGGAGATACGGTAGATATCAATCTTCCTTATGTGGATTACGGTTACCGAATAATATTTTTTGGCGATGAAATTGAAGTTATTGAACAATTGGAAATTGAGAGCGGTAAGCGTATCACAACTTTAGAACATGCCGCCATCTTTCCTGCCAATCTTTATGTTGCTCCAAAAGATAGATTGAATCAAGTTATCAGAGATATTGAAGATGAGTTGCACAACCATGAGATATTTTTGAATCAGAAGGTAGATATCTGGAAGCGCAGAGAATCAAAGAACGTGTCAATTTTGACTTGGAAATGATCAGAGAGTTGGGTTATTGTAGTGGTATAGAAAATTATTCACGTTTTTTGATGGAAGGCGTCAAGGTACACGACCTTTTGCTTATTGGATTATTTTCCAGATGATTACCTTATGATCATAGATGAAAGCCACCAAACGCTGCCTCAAGTACGCGGCATGTGGGGAGGAGATAGGGCAAGGAAGATAAATCTTGTTAATTTTGGGTTTAGATTGCCATCTGCTATGGACAATAGACCATTAAGTTTTGATGAGTTTGAATCTGTCATCAATCAAGTAGTATATGTCAGTGCTACACCGGGTGACTATGAACTAGCGCAAACCGAAGGTGTAGTTGTGGAACAAATAGTAAGACCTACAGGATTGCTTGATCCACCTATCGAAGTGCGTCCGAGTATCAATCAAATAGATGATCTGATGGACGAAATCCAAAAGCGTATAGAAAGTGATGAAAGGGTACTGGTTACTACACTCACCAAACGGATGGCTGAAGAACTTACTAAATACCTAGTAAAATTAAACATAAAAGTAAGGTATATACACAGTGAAGTAGATACGATGGATAGGGTAGAGATCATCAGAGATTTAAGGTTAGGAGAGTTTGATGTATTAGTCGGTGTCAATCTTTGAGAGAAGGTTTAGATTTGCCCGAAGTATCATTAGTAGCAGTCCTCGATGCGGACAAAGAAGGATTTTTGAGAAATGCCCGCTCACTTACACAAACCGCTGGTCGTGCGGCTAGAAATAGTAATGGTTTGGTTATCTTTTATGCGGATAAAGTCACCGACAGCATGAACCATACCATTGATGAGACAAATAGGAGGCGCGCAGTGCAGATTGCATATAACCAAGAACATGGCATCACACCGACCACGGTATTTAAATCTAGGGAAGATATCCTCAATCAGAAATCGATCTTAGACATTCGAGGTAAAAAACCCATGGTATATATAGAGCCAGATATACAAGATAGCATTGCTGCTGATCCTGTGATAGCATATATGAATAAAGATCAACTCACTAAACTCATCAACGACACAGAAGCAAAAATGAAAAAAGCAGCCAAAGATTTAGATTTCATCACTGCTGCGCAGTTGCGGGATGAATTGTTGGCGCTGAAGAAGAAGGTATGATGTTTAGGTGGGTAAATAATTGTGATTTTTTTTGTAGCAAAATCTTCTACCTTAAATAAAAATTTTGTTACTTTTGTACTATTAAAAACAAAAAATATACATTGTATAAAATTTTTATTTCTAAAAATGAAATTTATAGTGGCCCTATAAAGTCAATATTTAAGATTATTAGTAAATGTTTTGAATTAAATTTCAATTATGTTAATAATATAGGTGATGCAGACTTTATATTCGATCATAAATCAAATTTTTCCTGCCCGATTAATTTTAGCTTTTTCACATCAATAATGGTAGCCCAGAGATACAGTTATGACAATTATTTTAAAGAAAAGCCAATAATTTATTTTGAAAACGGACAACCTGATTGGCTATCTTCTTCCTTCTATATGCTTAATTGTTTTCAAGAGTATGGTTTTGAAAATAATGATGCGTATAATAGGTTTCAGTATAGAAATTCATATCAATTTAAATATAATTGTGTTACTGAAAATTTAGTGTTTAACTATTTAAAACAATTTTGTTTAGATGTTTTAAAACTTAATAGCAAAATACTTAAATCAACCTTGTCAAAGGTGTTTTTATCACATGACATTGATAGCGTGAATGGTTCATTTCTGCAAGATGGTTTATGGGCATTTAAGCAAGGGCGAATTGATATAATTTTGAAGCTAATTTTTAATGAGGTTATTGGGAATCCAGATTGGCAAAATATAGATAAAATAAATTCTATTCATACTTTACATGGAATGAAAAGTGCTTTTTTCTGGCTTGTTTCAAATAAAATAGGAGAGAAAAAGATAAAGAATGGAGATTATTCGAGCAAACAATTAAAGGATTTGAGTAATAAATCAGAGGACAATGGATTACATAAAAGTACCTTAAATTTTACCATCAATGAAGAATTGAATATGTTGCCATTTGAAACAAAAATAAATCGGCACCATTTTTTAAAATTTCAAATACCTAATCTATGGTTTAATATAGGTGATTCAAATGTTAAGCTTGATTCTAGCCTAGGGTTTGCTGATCATTATGGTTTTAGAAATTCTTTTGGATTACCATTTAAACCATTTAATTTAGAAAAAATGTTGAGTTTGACTTTATTGAAGTTCCACTTAATGTCATGGACGGTACTTTTTTATAAATATTTGAATGTACCAGTTAAAAATACATCCAAATTAATAGTAGAATTTTTTGAAAAAAACAAGTATGATTGTTTAATCTCTGTTCTCTGGCATAATACCTTTTTTACAAATTTTAAATACAAAGGTTATGCAGAAGAATACCGTAAACTACTTCAATATTTAGTAGAGTCAAGGGTTAAATCAGTTTCATCAAGTGAAATTATTAAAGAATATTGTTAAAATCTGAACTTAATTTGAATTGATGAAACCAAGAGTTAAATACGAAGAAAAGTATGCAAGCTTTAGACACATAAATTGTTATAAAAATGAAATTGAATTTTTTGGATATCAATTTGATAGATTATTACAATATATTGATTTTAATAAGTTACAACTTTCAACTTGTCTTGATATTGGTTGTGGCTTTGGCTTAAAAACTTATTATCTTACCAACAAATTCAGAAAAGTTGTTGGTGCAGATTTCGTTGAAAATATTATTCGAGTAAATGAACTTTTAAACGATTGTAAAGACCTTAAATTTATTACCTATGATTTTTATTCTACAGTCCAGTTTATAGAAAAATTCGATTGTGTCACAGCATTCGGTTTTTCCATTCTCAATGTTAAAGACCAATCTGAATATATCAATAAAGTTGAAAAATTATTAGCAAATACAAATGAAAAGGGAATGCTGATTATATGGTCCTTTAGCGATTTTTCTGGTAACGAACCTACTGGGTGGTATAACCATACAAAAGATGAAATAAACCAATTAATTTCAAAATTAGACAGTAAATATAGTCAGGTAAGAATATTTTATCCTTATAACAAAGTGGTTTGTAAAAGTATTTTTACTACTTTAGGGCTTAAAAACTTTTTAAGATTTTTTCAATCAAAGAAATATTATTTTTTAATTATTAACAAATGATAACCGAAATATACAAATCACCTATTAGTGATAAAAATAGTCTTATTATCAAGTTTTGTAAAAACAAAAAAGTACTTGACGTTGGTTGTGTTGGCCAAGATAAAAGTTTTAACAACCCTGAATGGATTCACTCTAAAATAAAATCTATATCAGCATCTTTAATAGGAACAGATATCAATTTTGATGAAGTTTTAAAATTAAATAATAATGGGTATAATATAGTTACTCCTGATAAATTAGACATAGATATTAAATATCAAATTATTACAATATTAGATGTTATAGAACATGTTGATAATGTTGTTGAATTTTTAGAATATTATTCTAAATTTTTAGACAAAGATGGAAAAATTTTAATCACAACACCAAATCCTTTTAATATTCGGCAGATTTTGAATATAATGTTATTTAAATTGCCAAGTGTAAACGAAGAACATACTGTTTGGATTGACCCAATAAATTTTCTAGAAATTAGTAAGAGAAGTAAATTAGAAGTTGTTGAATTTTATTGGTTAAATGAATATTTTAATCATACTAAATTTTATTGGAAAGCTATAACGATAATTTTATTAAGACCACTCCAATATTTTAGAAGATATTTTTTGCCAAATTATGCAGTAATCTTAAAAAAAAAATATGATTAATAAAAAAATTATAATTTTCACATCATTAACCATGAAACCTGCGCATCCACGTATTTTGATGGAGAAAGAAATTTTATCTAGCTATTTTCATAAAGTTGAAATTGTTAGTGCACCTTATTTAAAAAACAAAGTTTCATTTAAATTCAAAGTGTTAAATTATTTGACATTAAGTTTTTTTAGGTGGGACCTTATATTTTTATATAGAACACAAATTAAAAATTTTGATATAGGTATCATTTACGATTTGACTTTACTCCCATTCGCATTATTTATTAAAAATAAAGACAAATCTCTTATTTACGAAACTATAGATGACAATGTTCATTTGACAATGTACAACCTAACGAAAATGTTTCCTTTATTCAAAATATTCAGTATTCCAATAATTTATATATTTGGTAATATTGAAAAAAATCTTATTAAATACTTCTTTAATGGTCTTATAGTTAATTCTCGATTTTTATTTAATTTACTAGAAGGTTCTAATAATAAAATTATAAATTATTACTCTTCTCCTTTTGAAAATATTACACTTCCTTGTAATGATAAAAAAGAAATTGCTTTATTATATTTAGGAATTTTTAGTGAAGAAAAAGGCGCTCTAGAAATATTGTCTTTAAGAAAAAAATTGGAAATTCCATTATTTATATTTGGCGATGTAAAACTTGACAAATTCGAAAAGAGTGAATTTATTTTTATTTATCCTAGACTGAACATAGATGATCTCAAAATAAAAATAATTGAGTTTGCAAAAGAATATAAATTTTTAGGATTGAGTTTGATTGAACCCATTAATATTAGTTATGCAAATCAGGTTGCTAATAAAGATATTGATTACTTATGTTTAGGTATCCCAATAATTGGTAATTATAGAAACACCACAAGAGAGCTAATAGAAGCTGAATGTGGAGTTTTTATTGATGAAATGGATCAAATTTCACTACTAATAAATGATGATAAATTTTATAAAAAAATTAGTTTGAATTGTAGTATTTATTACAGGTCTAATTTTCGTCAAGAATTATTTAGCAATAACTTACTCAATTTTATAGGCAAAGTATAAACATATAAAGAAATAATAATGAATTGTAATAGTTGTAATGGTTCAAAACATTCGAATTTTATAAATCCAAAATGTTTTTTCACGAATGCACAATTAAGTGTAGTAAAATGTTCTAATTGTGGCTTGATTTATTTACATCCTAGACCAGAAAAGAAATTAGGATTAGAGTATTTTGAAAATGCTTACTCAAATGCCAAAGGATTTGATAAAATTGATTATTATAGAGATGTTGAGTCAATAATGAATAGAAATAAAAGTCGGTGGGAGTTAATAAGTAAATTAAATGCTCCTAATCATAAAATATTAGACTTTGGAGCAGGTCAAGGTTATTTTGTGAAAATTGCCCAAAACAACAATTGGAATGCAAACGGCGTCGAAATATCCGGTGAAGGAAGAAAAAGTGCAAAATTAAATTTAGATGTTAATTTAAAGAGTGCCCTAAATGAATTAAAAACGTCCGATTTTGGAATAATCACTTTATGGGATGTTATAGAACATCTTGAAGACCCGAAGCAAACAATTATAGATTTATGTAATTTTTTTACATCCTAATGGATTAATAGTAGTTGAAACAAGTAATATTGATTCAGTAGATTACATAGTAAATAGAAAGAAGTGGTCTTATTGGCATATTGATCATTTATTTTATTACTCAAAAAATCAATCCATTATTTATTTCAAACTTTAAATTTTAGCCCAATTGAAGTTTCTACGCTGAATAATTCAATTAAAAAGAGAACTACTTCTGAATTATTAAATAAATTACGAAAAATGATTAAAACTCAAAATATTTATACTGCAATAAAAATGAAATATTTTTTATTGAAATACAGAAATAACACGGATATTGATAAAAAATCATTAATGACCATAGTATTTAAATATAACCAAAATTATTAATTATTTCTCAGAATAAATTCATTATGCTGGACTGCCACCTTAAATATCAGAACATTTTTTAATGATAAAGTAATTATTTAGTTCAATTTGTGTTCAATTATTTAATGGATAAAAATAAAACAAAATATACTCAATGACTTTTTAATTCAAAAAAAAACTATTTTAATATAGTAAAATCTCCAGCTTTTATTTTTTTTACATTATTGATAGTGTATTTTAAAAGGTAAACATAAACATCAGATTCTACCCTAACACCATTTACAAAACCATCCCACTTTAAACCATTGCCAAAATAAACCAAATTCCCCCATCTATTGTATATACTTAATTCTAATTCAGAATATTCGCAAAGGGGATTTAACAAAATATTGAACTGATTATTTAGACTACTAGATAATGATATGATATTAGGGGCAATTAAGTCGCATATATTACAATTTTCAAAACTCAAGCTCACATCATAGAGTGTATCGCATCCGATGATACCAGGGACAAGTGCTTGGCCTGTAGGGTTTTGTTCGTTGAAAGTAACGCTACCGAGTGTGATTGCAAAGTTATCACCTATACAGCCTGAATATGAAAAGTTTTCATTGATGAGTGGTACAAAACTAAGGATTACATCATAGAGTGTATCGCATCCGATGATACCAGGGACAAGTGCTTGGCCTGTAGGGTTTTGTTCGTTGAAAGTAACGCTACCGAGTGTGATGGAAAAGTTATCACCTATACAACCTGTGTATGCAAAGTTTTCATTGATGAGTGGCACAAAACTAAGGTTTACATCATAAAGTGTATCGCATCCGATGATACCAGGGACGAGTGCTTGGCCTGTAGGGTTTTGTTCGTTGAACGTGACATTACCCAGTGTGATTGAGAAATTATCACCAATGCAACCTGTGTATGCAAAGTTTTCATTGATGAGTGGTACAAAACTAAGGATTACATCATAGAGTGTATCGCATCCGATGATACCAGGGACAAGTGCTTGGCCTGTAGGGTTTTGTTCGTTGAAAGTAACGCTACCGAGTGTGATGGAAAAGTTATCACCTATACAACCTGTGTATGCAAAGTTTTCATTGATGAGTGGCACAAAACTAAGGTTTACATCATAAAGTGTATCGCATCCGATGATACCAGGGACGAGTGCTTGGCCTGTAGGGTTTTGTTCGTTGAACGTGACATTACCCAGAGTGATTGAGAAATTATCACCAATGCAACCTGTGTATGAAAAGTTTTCATTGATGAGTGGCACAAAACTAAGGTTTACATCATAAAGTGTATCGCATCCGATGATACCAGGGACGAGTGCTTTGCCTGTAGGGTTTTGTTCGTTGAAAGTAACACTGCCAAGTGTGACAGAAAAATTATCGCCAGTACAGCCTGAATATGAAAAGTTTTCATTGATGAGTGGCACAAAACTAAGGTTTACATCATAAAGTGTATCGCATCCGATGATACCAGGGACGAGTGCTTTGCCTGTAGGGTTTTGTTCGTTGAAAGTAACGCTACCGAGTGTGATGGAAAAGTTATCACCTATACAGCCTGAATATGAAAAGTTTTCATTGATGAGTGGCACAAAACTAAGGTTTACATCATAGAGTGTATCGCATCCGATGATACCTGGGACAAGTGCTTGGCCTGTAGGGTTTTGTTCGTTGAAAGTAACGCTACCGAGTGTGATGGAAAAGTTATCACCTATACAACCTGTGTATGCAAAGTTTTCATTGATGAGTGGCACAAAACTAAGGTTTACATCATAGAGTGTATCGCATCCAATGATACCAGGGACAAGTGCTTGGCCTGTAGGGTTTTGTTCGTTGAAAGTAACGCTACCGAGTGTGATGGAAAAGTTATCACCTATACAACCTGTGTATGCAAAGTTTTCATTGATGAGTGGCACAAAACTAAGGTTTACATCATAGAGTGTATCGCATCCGATGATACCAGGGACGAGTGCTTGGCCTGTAGGGTTTTGTTCGTTGAACGTAACACTGCCAAGTGTGACAGAAAAGTTATCGCCAGTACAGCCTGAATATGAAAAGTTTTCATTGATGAGTGGCACAAAACTAAGGTTTACATTATAAAGTGTATCGCATCCGATGATACCAAGGGGACGAGTGCTTGGCCTGTAGGGTTTGTTCGTTGAACGTAACACTGCCAAGTGTGACAGAAAAGTTATCGCCAGTACAGCCTGAATATGAAAAGTTTTCATTGATGAGTGGCACAAAACTAAGGTTTACATTATAAAGTGTATCGCATCCGATGATACCAGGACAAGTGCTTGGCCTGTAGGGTTTTGTTCATTGAAAGTAACACTACCGAGTGTGATGGAAAAGTTATCACCTATACAACCTGTGTATGCAAAGTTTTCATTGATGAGTGGCACAAAACTAAGGTTTACATCATAAAGTGTATCGCATCCGATGATACCAGGGACAAGTGCTTGGCCTGTAGGGTTTTGTTCATTGAAAGTAACACTACCGAGTGTGATGGAAAAGTTATCACCTATACAACCTGTGTATGCAAAGTTTTCATTGATGAGTGGCACAAAACTAAGGTTTACATCATAGAGTGTATCACATCCGATGATACCTGGGACAAGTGCTTGGCCTGTAGGGTTTTGTTCGTTGAAAGTAACGCTACCGAGTGATGATGGAAAAGTTATCACCTATACAACCTGTGTATGCAAAGTTTTCATTGATGAGTGGCACAAAACTAAGGTTTACATCATAGAGTGTATCACATCCGATGATACCTGGGACAAGTGCTTGGCCTGTAGGGTTTTGTTCGTTGAAAGTAACGCTACCGAGTGTGATGGAAAAGTTATCACCTATACAACCTGTGTATGCAAAGTTTTCATTGATGAGTAGCACAAAACTAAGGTTTACATCATAGAGTGTATCGCATCCGATGATACCAGGGACAAGTGCTTGGCCTGTAGGGTTTTGTTCATTGAAAGTAACACTGCCAAGCGTGACAGAAAAGTTATCGCCAGTACAGCCTGAATATGAGAAGTTTTCATTGATGAGTGGCACAAAACTAAGGTTTACATCATAAAGTGTATCGCATCCGATGATACCAGGGACAAGTGCTTGGCCTGTAGGGTTTTGTTCATTGAAAGTAACACTGCCAAGCGTGACAGAAAAGTTATCGCCAGTACAGCCTGAATATGAGAAGTTTTCATTGATGAGTGGCACAAAACTAAGGTTTACATCATAAAGTGTATCGCATCCGATGATACCAGGGACGAGTGCTTTGCCTGTAGGGTTTTGTTCGTTGAAAGTAACACTGCCAAGCGTGACAGAAAAGTTATCGCCAGTACAGCCTGAATATGAAAAGTTTTCATTGATGTGTGGCACAAAACTAAGGTTTACATCATAAAGTGTATCGCATCCGATGATACCATGGACAAGTGCTTGGCCTGTAGGGTTTTGTTCATTGAAAGTAACACTGCCAAGCGTGACAGAAAAAATTATCGCCAGTACAGCCTGAATATGAGAAGTTTTCATTGATGAGTGGCACAAAACTAAGGTTTACATCATAAAGTGTATCGCATCCGATGATACCTGGGACAAGTGCTTGGCCAGTAGGGTTTTGTTCATTGAAAGTAACATTGCCAAGTGTGACAGAAAAATTATCACCTATACAACCGTTGTAGGAGAAATTAGCGACATTTATTGGTTCAAAAGTTAAATCAACTAATTCTATTCTGTTATAACAATTCGCGTTATTAATATATCCAGTACCTGAAGGATTTTGTTCATTAAAAATCGTTCCTCCAGAATTATATTCTTCTCCTTCACATAAAGTTAGGTTAATCTCATTTATCAGAGATGAAAAATCAAAAGTAAGACTGAGAAACATTGTATTTGGTGTAGCACTATTATTTCCCATTGTACTTGCTGAATTTGGATTGCAATCAACAGCGTTTAATTCAGATCCTGCGATATAATTAATCCCAGTGCCATAAAAATTAGTTAAAGCATTTGATGATATTCTAAATCCATTAGAAAAAACCAATTCTAAGTGGGCCATATTACATCCGCCACCTGCAGATGTTCCAAGATATCTACATTCAATAGTAATACACGTTCCATTTGCATCTAAACTGCCATTTGTGTCAGAATAGAAAATATCATAGTTCTCTGCTCCAGGTACACCACCAAAGTCATTTGCTGAACTTAGACCTGCACCTAATTGAGTAAAAAGCCTAGGATCATTAACCGAAAAAGAATGATTAAAAAGTCCACTTGTTGCTTCTCTGGCAACAATTTGACTTAAATTAGGTAAAGTAGGTAAAGGTTGCTGTGATCTTACTATTGCAGTCAAAACTAAAAATGTTAATAAAAACAAATTTTTTATTGATAATATTTTCATATTTTTAAAATGTTATTATTATGATTTTTTTGCGTAAAAATAAGTTTTATTTTTATCTTTTTAATATTAAGTGTATTATCTTTGCAAACAAAATATTTTACATTATGAAAATTATCATAAAAACAGCTTTATTTTTAATTTGTATTTTTCTTTATAATTTTATATTTTCCCAAACTCCTTCCAAAATTTGGCATTTTGGCACTAATGCAGGCATAGACTTTAATTATGATCCACCAAGAAAAATTACTGATGGGAACCATTCTTTTCATGAGGGTGGAGTGACTTTAACTGATGAAAACGGAGATGTTTTATTTTATGTGGATGAAAATACGGTGTATAATAGGAACAATCTTCCTATGAAAAATGGAAGTGGATTGATAGGTAATACAGGGTCATCTGCACAGTCTCCTATTGCGTTGCAGGATTTAGTAAACCCTGAGTTGGTTTATATATTTTACGTAGCTGACCATTTTGACAATAGTATTATTGGACAGTTGCGATATAGCGTCATAGATCTATGTGGTGACAATGGAAAAGGCGAAGTGCTGACCAATAAAAAAACATCAGAGTACCAGGTCAATTTACAGAACGTCTCACAGCGACTTATGATGCTGTAAACAACAGATATTGGATACTAACTAGTGACTACAATACACAAAACGTAAAGGCATTTGAGTTGACAGAAAGTGGCTTAAATACGGTAGCTGTTACTTCGTATATGGCAGACAGTTCCCGACCATCTTATATAGGAATGATATCATTTAATAACCAAAAAAACAAAATAGCTTATACATGTGGCCTTTCAGGAGATTTCAGGGGAATCATTTTAGCTGGCTTTGATATGAATACTGGTAGTCTAAGTAACCCTGTGAAGATACATGATGGTGATATCTATGATGTTGTGTTTTCGCCGAATGGTAAGTATCTATATGCCACCGATATTTTTGCAGGATGTGTTTTGTATAAATTTGATTTGCTAAATAGATCTAATGATAAAGTCTTATTTGAAAAAGGTGGTAATTATGCTTTTAATGCAATAGAAGAAGGCCCAGATGGTAAAATTTATTTAGCTATAGAATCGGATAACTCCATTGGTCAAATAGCGAAACCTGATCTCGAAAATGAAGAATTTAATGCTACTTTTCTTCAGTATTCACATCCTACCAAAGTGGGTGCAGGCCTCCAGAGTACACATTATTTTAAACAAATTATTAGAGAACGAAAAGTTCAAAATGAGCTTGGCAAAGATACAATAGTATGCGATAGTATAAATATTAATATTGTGTTGGATTCGGGCCTAGATCAAACAAAATGGTCGGACGGAAGCTTAGGGAGAAATTTGTTAGTAACAAAAGCAGGTAAGTACTACTATTACTTTAGAGATTGTGGTATTTTATATACGGATACTATAAATATACAATATGAAGAGCAAATTATCAGGACAGAAGTCTTTAATGATGCTTTTTGTAATGGGGATTCATTGGTTTTAACAACAGATAGAAATGAGGCCATTTGGAATAATGGTGAAATATCAGATAAAATTATAGTACGAAAAGAAGGCTTATATTTTGCATCCTACCTAGATGGTTGTTACATGGAGATAAAAAGATATGACATAAAAATAGATACCTTCTTACAGCCTCCCCCTCAAGGGGATACGATCTATTGCAATACTAGTTCATTGTCTATCAATATTTCAGTACCTTTCAAATTGTTTGATGATCAAAGAAATGAAATTGAGTTAGTAAATAATCCTTCTCTTAATGGGAATTATTTTATTATTGGTCAAAATACGTGTGGGCTCATTGAAAAGCCATTTAAAATTGCTGTAGATACATTTCCTGATCTCCCTAAAGATTCACTTATCGTTTGTACCCTTCAAGAATTTCCATTATTGGTAAAAACAAACGTATCATCAACAATATGGGATAATGCTTATATTTCCAAACAGTTTACAATAAATCAGCCCGGCATTTATTCCTATTATTTGAATAACAGTTGCGGGGAATTTAGCAGTAAAATCAATGTTTTAATGTCTAATATAAAAGTATTACCAAATATTTTTTCACCCAATGGAGATGGAATAAATGATTATTTCCCAGGATTGAATTTTTCTGTCTATTTTTCATTATCTGTATTCGATAGGTGGGGCAATTTGATATTTGAAGGAAATGATGATTGGGATGGAAATTATAAAGGCAATCATACGGAGAGTGGAGTTTATACTTTTATCTTAAGACCAAAAAGTTGTGAAAATATAATAAATGGAACAATAACTTTGATTAAGTAATTACACAATCCCAATAGAATTTGATGAATGTAAAATTATCATATATATTTCTTTTATGTTTCTGTAGTCAACTATTTTCACAGAAAATATCTTATTCCATCAAAAATGGTCTCCCATCCAATAATGTCTATTCCATAAAACAAGATAAAAAAGGTTTTATTTGGGCTACAACTGACAAGGGAGTTGTAAGATATGATGGACGGAATTTTAAGTTATTTACCATTGATAATGGCTTAGCATCTAATGATAACTTTGTCATGTTAATAGATAGTAAAGATAATATTTGGTTATATTCATTTAAAGCTATTTCAAGGATTGAGCCAGACGGAAGATGCAAGATTTTTGGAGAAACTAGGTCGTATTTTAGTCATTTTGTAATTAATAGTAAAGATGAATTGTTTTATTCAACTTTTGATTTTAAGTCAGATGAGAAATTAAAGCATTTTATAATTAAAAATTCAAATACAATTGAGATTAAATTACCTTACGATAAATATGTTGGTTTTGGTTCATTGGGTTTTTACTTTAATGATTTTTATCATACTATTGGTTTCAATAAATTGAATCAATCGAAACCTATATTTTTAAAATTTGATGGGCGGGAAGTTAAAGAAAGTAATGAGTTGAAATCCTATAATCTAATACCAAATATATTAAATGACTCAAAATTACATTAGATTTTATTAAGATCAAAGAGAATTATGTAGTATTTTCCTCCAATTATTACTCTAAATTTGTAGAGGATAAGAATACTAAAGTTAACAGGTATCCTTTTAATTTATCAAAGATTATAAGTGGAAACATCTATAGCTTTGAAAAAAAGTTATATTTATTTTTTAACAAAGGAATTTATTCTTATAATATAGAAAATGACGAATGGCATCCTTATTTAGAATTACCAAAAGCTACATCCATTATTCTAGATCAAGAAAAAAATGTATGGGTCTCTACTATGGGTAATGGAATAATAAAATATACAAATTTAGATTTAGAAACAGGGAAAGAAAACATTATTAAGGTAATAAATGAACCAATAAAAAAAGTGAATGGATATCAAAATCAATCACTATGGGTGGCCACATCTAAAAATGAAGTAAAAGAAATACTACACTACAAAGAAATATATAAACCCGATCTCATAGACTTGAGATTTTTGGAAACCAATAAAAAGGAGGAAACTTATTTTGGCGGAAGTAATGCTGTGTATGCTAAGGGGAAGGTATTTTCCCAATTTGGGTTTAAAGCTATGGATATACATAGAGACTCCTTAGCTCTCTGTACCTCTTTTGGTGTCAATTTCTTAAAAAAAAATGAACTCAAATCGTTCAGAGGTTATGATAAAAGGCAATTAACAGATATTAAAGGTAGAATGTACGCTATTTTGCTCTTAGAAGGTAAATTCTACTCTGGAAATCAACAAGGATTGTTTTGGGGTAAGCCAAATATTGATGCTCTGCACCCAATCTGTTTGGATGGAGAAAACACGTCTATAAGTGTCATTGGGATTAAAAGAACCAATGATGGATTGATCTGGGTAGCCACAGAAGGTAATGGCGTTTACTTACTAAAGGATGATGAAGTCATACGGCATTTCAATAGTGAATTGTTGGATGCCAACATCCATTCGATAAAGACTGATGAAAAAGATAGGATATGGCTAGCTACTAGAAAAGGAGTCAACATGATCCATAAAGAAGGTTCAGATTTTAATGTGACTAAATATACTAGTTTTCATGGCCTGCCAGATGACTATGTCAATGACATATATTGTTACGATGATATTTTGTATGTGGCGACAGATGAAGGTCTTGTTAAGTTAAATATCAAGCAATTAATTGAAACGAACTTCTACCTACCACCACCTGTTCACATTAATTCAATAAAAGTCCTTGGGGCATCATGGCAAATAGTGCGTCAAGATTCCATTCCTATTTTTGAACATAATGAAAATACTATAAATTTTGAGTATTCTGGCATTTCTTTTAAAAGTAATGGAAAAGTGAGATTTGAGTATAGACTGATTCCATCTGTAGAAGATTGGTTACAAACTCCCAACGATAATATTACTTTCAATAACTTAGAACCAGATAAATATACTTTTGAAGTTAGAGCTATTGATGCGATTGGCAACGTAAGTAAAGTTCCAGCCAAATTAAGTTTCGTTATCAAAAAACATTTTTCTCAGCAACTTTGGTTTATATTACTGTTATGGTTACTTTCAGCAATATTGGTTACCGTAACGACACTTCAATATTTTAAATACAAAAGGAATAAAGCTGCCGAAAAATCTAAAGTAGAAAAACTTATCTCCGAATTGCGTTTAAAATCCTTGCAGTCACAACTCAATCCACATTTTATTTTCAACTCTCTCAATGCCATTCAGCAATTCATTAACACAGAAAATAAAAAATCGGCCAATGACTACTTGGCAAAGTTCGCTCGTTTGATGAGACTTTATCTCAACGGATCTGATAGTCAGTTCATTACACTAAAACAAGAAATTGAAGTTTTAAAACTGTATTGTAGTCTCGAACATCTAAGGTTTGCCGATAATTTCCAATATTCCATCGAAGTAAATGATGATTTGCCTCTCGATCAGTACAAAGTCCCTGCCATGTTGTTACAGCCGCATGTCGAGAATGCTATCCGACATGGATTAATACCATCAACCAAAGATAATAATTTTTTGTACATCAACGTTAAAGAATCAGATAAGGGTATTCTATGCGAAATCATTGACAATGGCATAGGCAGAGAGAAGTCACTTGAAATGAAGAAAAAAGTAAACTCTGAACATCGATCAATGGGCAATAAGATATCTAAAGAAAGGTTAGATATGATACGAGCACTGAAGTTAGGATATATTTCTGAATTTATCACTGATCTAAAAGATGAATCTGGAATGGCCATCGGCACTAAGGTTGAAATTTTTATTGCAAAAAGTTAAATCAAAAGGGTATAATTTATTATGAAGTTGAGGGCATTGATTATAGATGATGAAAGGCCGAGTAGAGATAATTTGAAGGCAATTTTGGTGGATTATTTTGAAGATATCCATATCATTGGTCAGGCAGGAAGTGTAGATGAAGCTTTGACGTTGTTACATGAATTGAATCCTGACCTTATTTTTTTGGATGTACAGTTGGGGCCAAGTACGGGATTAGAATTATTAACATTATTCCCAGAACCTGAATTTGAGACTGTATTTATTACTGCTTATGACGAGTATGCTGTCAAAGCTTTTCGCACAAATGCTACTGATTATCTATTAAAACCCATAGATATAGATGATTTGAGGGAGGCTATTCTTAAAGTTAAGTCTAAAATTAAGGCCAAACGAGAAAAGGAAGTCAAAGATCAAACCGACGCTGCTCATAATGTGGCTCTTGGTACTGCCAATTTTATTAAAATTAATACGCAAGATGGTACAGAATATATAGCTTACCAAGACATTTTGTATCTTCAATCTATCAATTACTACACGAACATAGTGCTAAATGATGGCCGAGAGATCATCACAACAAAAATATTGAAGGACTATGAAAATATGCTCAAAGAGTATAATTTTTTTAGAGTACACAATTCGTACATTATAAATTTAAAATATCTTAAAGGTGTAGTGGCTAAGGAAACTTATTTTGCCAAATTAACCAATGATGTTCAAATCACGATATCTCGTCGTAGAAAAGATGATTTCATTAAATTTATAGAAAATAATAAAGATAAAAATACCGAATTCTGATTTGCTGCTACCGAAATCTGAAAATTGGATTTGATTCTTACTCCTGACATTAACTTTGTATCGAAGATTTGACCCTTTGATTATGTAAGACAAATAGCGACTTTTCGCTGACTATCCAAGCACTTGAAAATATAGTATGTCTGTATGGTCTTGTGAACTTCACCCGTTGTTAAAAAAGAGCTTTTGTATCCCTACAATAGCTCTTTTTTATTTTTACTTTAAAAAACTACCTAATTTATTTCCATTTTTTTAGGCTAAATTTTATTACATCATGTTACATGATTTAATATTTTTTTTGCAACAACAAGCGTTAATAAAAAACTTGTTTAGAGGTTTTTAATATCTGAACAAGACTACGTCCCTATACAGTAGGATTGTATTTGATGGCTACGAAGATATCAGTGCTACGATTCTAATTTTACTTTGTCAGCTTAGTATTTACAAATTATTGTCATGTCAATCGTAGTAGGATGTTTCTGCAATATTAGGACATTACTACTACGATATTAGTGCCCTTAAATAGTATAATTATAAAGTAAATCAGTATAAATACTATATTTAACATAAGTATTACATAAGACAACCTTATGACAAACATAAGTTAACGATATGATAAGGTATTATAACCAACGTTATACTAAAGGAGTAAGGTAGGATTGCGATCAAACCAAACAACTATCTAATTGTATAGAATAGCAATAAATATAGTTAATGGATCGGTCATGTAATCTTCCATAATGGGCAAATCCTGTCTCAATGGATAATCCAAAATGAAGGCATCCATAGCAAAGCGATTAGTGATCTTTATCATAAAGTAAGTTGTTATTTATCACCTGTTTCTACCTTCAAATAATCTTAAATTTGAAGCATAAAAATAAGTGTTATGAACAGAATACTCGTTCCCATAGATTTTACAAAGGTATCCGATGCAGCCTATCATTATGCTTTCCATTTATCCATAGCCCTGAAGGCAGAAATAACCGTAATCCATGTTATAAATGGTGGATTTTCGACAGTTGATGCTTCATTTATGGATACGATGGATATAGTTTATGAATCAGCTAACCAGAAATTAGCTGATTTTATAAATGAATTTGCTGAAAAGACAGGTAATGTTGATTTAGATTCGATGGTAAAGCGAGAAGTGCGCTTTGGTGTGCCAGGTTTTACTATTGCCGATTTTGCTAATGATCAAAAGTTTGATTATGTCGTGGCAGGTATGAGAGATAATCATAACGTCATTGAGCGAGTTTTAGGGACTACATCTACTATTATAACAAAAATGGCATCGTGTCCTGTTATTTTGATTCATGAAAATACAAATTGGATAGCCCCCAAAAAGATCATTTTTACACTTGACAATAGTGCTGATTTTGATGAATCCATTTCGAAATTTATTAGATTTAATTCAGAATTTAAAGCTTCTACAGATTTTATTCATATTCGACAAGATGAGGAGGTTAATTTACAACATACCAAAGATGCGGTTATAAAAGAGATTTTTGAAAGCGAAGTGCCTGATTTCTCTTTTGAAATAAAAACTATTTATGGCGGTGACATTGTACAATCTATTGTAGATTATTCTATATTTGAGAAAGCCGACATGCTTGTGATGGTACACCGTAAAAGAAGTTTACTTGATTCTTTTTTCAATCGTTCCCTTTGTATAAAAACTGCAGAGGGCTTTCATTTACCTATCATGGTTTTAGAGGAGAACCTAATCCGTAAATTATAAGGATATGTATCAATAAGGTATATTCATTCACTAATTTACTATCCTAATTTACAAAAAAAAAGGCAAAGATGTTTATAAATCAAAATTATTGTCGAAATTTGTTGCACCATAGTAAATGGAACCATTCAAATGAAATTTAATTCAAAAGTCAAATAAAATAAATATGTTTAAAATATTGTGTCCAACAGATTTTTCACCAAATTCTGAGTTTGCCATTGAGTATGCTATCAATTTGGCAAATGATCTTAAAGCAAAGTTATATTTCATTACATCTTATAAAGTACCTCATGTAGCAGGCAGTATGAGATCCATTGGAGATAAGATAGATGATGCATTAAAAGAAGATCTAGTTTATTTTGTGGATAAATTTAAACCGTTGATTAAAACAGGAATAGATCCAGAACTTGCGACAGTAGAAGGCAATACATCTGTTTCGATACTACATTATGCTTCACAGCATAATATTGACATGATTGTGATGGGCACAAAAGGTAGCTCGGGTTTATCTAATTTACTGGTTGGAAGTATCACTAAAAAGTTTTTTGATAGTAGTACCATACCTGTATTAGCCATACCTTACTCATTGAGATATCAAGTCACTCGAAATACTATTTTATTAAGCTTGGATAATAGAGGGATCGGCAATGCCGAATCAATTAAATTATTAAGAACATTAAAGACGGTTCCTGATGCAAAGTTGGATGTATTTCATGTATCTATTAAAGATGAAAAAGTTGATTTAAGTGAAAATACCCAATTACTTTCAGGTTTAATAAATAATGTTATTGATGTGGAAGGAATTGACCCTGTGATGGAGATTAAAAAATATGTGGACGAAAACGAAATTGGAATTTTGGCAATGGTAGGTAGAAAACATACATTTTGGGAAAGGTTGTTTTTAGAATCTAATACTTCTGCTGAACTTTTTGCCACCAATGTTCCTATCCTTTATTTACCAGAATAATGACAGCTATACACAAGGAAATTATCCTAAATCATACATTAGACGAATTAACAGAAGCATTTAATATAAAAAGGGCCTTTTTTGATGCAGGTCACACTAAGTCATATCGCTTTCGAATTCAAGCCCTAAAAAAGTTAATGGGTGCTATAGTAAAATATAAAAACGCTCTCACTGAAGCCATGTATCAGGATTATAAAAAGCCTGCCATGGAAGCTTATATTGGAGATATAGGTGTGGTGATAGAAGATTTAAAATATGCTATTAAGGAATTGAAATATTGGATGCAAGATCAATATATCAGTACTCCCATCACTTTGCAACCTGCAAGTAGCAAAATAGTATATGAACCTAAAGGTGTTGTAGTTATTTTTGGGCCTTGGAATTATCCATTTAACCTCATTATGACTCCATTGATAGGAGCTATTGCTGCGGGCAATTGTGTGATAGTAAAACCGGCACATGAAACACCTAATACTTCGCTCCTGATTGAAAAAATCATCAAGGAAATATTTGAACCTCAATTTGTAAGTGCTGCCATGGGTGATGGAAAGACCATTGGCGAATTACTTTTAAGCAATTTTACATTTAATCATATTTTTTTTACAGGTTCTGTCAATACTGGCAAATGGATCATGCAGCAAGCCGCACGGACACTAACACCCGTGACATTGGAGTTAGGTGGCAAATGTCCAGCTATTGTGGATGAAAGTGCAAAGATAAAAACTACAATCAGAAGGATCGTTTGGGCTAAATTTTTTAACGCTGGTCAAACTTGCTTAAGCACAGACCATGTTTTAGTGCATGAAAGCATCAAAGATGAATTTATAAAAGGTGTAGTGACATCTATAAAAGAAATATATGGTGAAGATCCAATGCTGTCAAAAGATTTTGGTAGAATTGTAAATCCCGAAAGGACAAAAAAAATAATTTCTTACCTAGAATCAGGTGAAGTCATTTACGGCGGACAATATGATATAGCACAATCATATCTAGCTCCAACTGTAATGCATGTAAAAAATTTAGATAGTCCTATCATGAACGAAGAAATATTCGGACCGATCATGCCAATAATTGTTTGGAAAACAAAAGAAGATTTGTTAGCCATCATTAGGAGGAATAGATACCCTCTAGCTTGTTACATTTTTTCTGAAAAAAAATCTTTTATCAATTACATTATTCAAAATGTGGAGTTTGGTGGTGGATGTGTCAATAATGCATTGACACATTTTGGCAATAATCTTTTGCCATTTGGTGGTGTAATGTACAGTGGCATGGGCAGTTATCATGGCAAATACAGTTTCTATACATTCTCACATGCTAAACCAGTATTAAGTTCGGCTAGTTTAGTTGATCTTCATATTTGGTACCCTCCATATACTGATATGAAAAGAAAAATAATTGAAAGTGTAGTAGGGTAGGAGTAAAAAATGATCTGTTTAAATTGTTCTGAATTACCATCATGGTAAAGTTAAATGTTTTGCTGATATTAGAAGTAACTAGTTAAACACTGATTTTTTTCATATTTATATAATAATTGGAAAATTGCAAATGGGAAAATATTACCATACCTTTGTAACTTTTAAAGACTTAATATAAGTGAATTTATATAGATTATTTGTTATTCCTGTAGTGTTGATTGTATGTTTTTCATTCAATGGCACCTATACAGGCGTGGGTACCAAGATAGACTCATACAATGGAGTTCCCATATATTTTAATGGAAATGACTTTACCAATGTAGTAGGTAGGAGTATGACAAAGGATGGATATAATTTAGGATTAAAATATCAATGTGTAGAGTTTGTCAAGAGATATTATTATGAAGTTTACGGTCATAAAATGCCAGATGCTTTTGGTCATGCCAAGGATTTATTTGACAAATCGCTCGGCGATAGGGCCTTTAATAGCAAACGAGGACTGATGCAATACCGCAATGTGAGATCTTACAAACCTAAAGTAGATGATTTGTTGGTATATGATGGTTATTCTGGCAATAAGTTTGGACACGTAGCAATAATATCCGAAGTCACTGATGACGAAATCGAAATAGTGCAGCAAAACATGGGATCTCGGTCTAGGCTTAAAATTCCACTAGTTCAGTTCTATCAATATTGGACCATCGCAGACTATAATATTTTAGGATGGCTTCGGAAGGAATAAATACTTACTTTATTACATGTTCATAAGCTGCTTGCACTACACTTCTATCCGTAGTAGAACTATGATGTATGGCTATCACCACATCCATATTTTCTGGTTTCCAAAGTCCTTCAGGTGTCGATGGCAAAGTATAGCTATACTTTTTTTTGATGAGTACGTTCTTTTTTAAATCAGTTCCTAATACATCGCCATCAAATTTCGTAAGAATTTCTCGAAGTACATGGTTGTGTTCAAATTCATCAATAATGACGTTGCCATTGGTTTGTGCATCCATGATTTTAGATTCAGTCAAGTATATGGTAAAATTATAGTTACCATCTAAATCTACTAATGGAATAGCAGTAAAATCAATATCAAGCACCCTACTGGTGGCATCAAATTTCAAATCCATAAGTATCGACAATTGATGTGGTTTATTAAGTTCTTTTTCCACATTGGCTTGCCATTGACCAGTAGATACAGTAGCGTATTTTTGATCGGGATTATTGAGATCGACTCTATTGACTGACGCAGCTGGCTTACCTAACCATGGTTGAAACCAGTTTTCCAGATCGGCGGCTTTTTTATTTCTAAAATCGTATTTGCTTTTACCTGGAATCGGTTTCGCCAAAAATTCACCATGAATACCTATTGCTGCTACTTTACCCGGAAATTTTTGTAAAATAGCTTCTACAGCAGCAGTTCCTTTGGGACAATTAGGACAAGAAGCACCTGTCAACTCTTCAAGCAACACAACTCTATCTGTCACTGGTATTTCAGGATCGGCTATTGGTTGCATTATTTCTTCACAAGAGTATAAAAAGATGAAAGAAAGTAATAGAATGATTGATATATTCTTCATTATATATTATTTATGTATAATCAAAATGTTGTATTCATTGAAAATCTCACACCACTAAATGCAGGCTCCAATCTGCAAATGCCACCACTACAAACCACACCTTCTACCTGTTTGACATATCTTAAACTGTATCTTTGTGACTCGTTGAAGAAAACTATGCCTAGGGTCGGATATAGTATTTTTTCTAGCTCTCCCTTGGAGTTGGGTTTTTTAGGTTTATTGTTATACATACCTGACATTTCAAAATTCCAGCGTGGAGCAATACTAAATTCTGCCAAACCAAAGATCCAACTACCAAAATCTTGCTTTGTATTCATATATTGCAACTCAAGGCGCAGTGCTTCTGTAGGTGTAAATTTGTATAAAAAGTCCAAATAAGGCGTCACTGCTTTGACTAATGGTACTTCAGCTTTGGTTTCATATATTTCTTGGTTGTATGTCAAAAATTGTACACCTGAAGTCAATTGCCACTTGCGTTTATGTTTATAAATTACTTCTGTAAACACTTCTTGGAAAAGCGTATCTCCAGCTAGTGTATTGATATTCGAAATATTTACATTGGCACTGAGCGCTTTGTTAAATTTGTACCGTAAATCCAAAGCGTAAGCTATTTCTGAAATATCCTGCGCAGCTGGGCTATAGCGAGCTGTAAGCCTATAAGTATTTTGTCTATTTAATGGCGTGAGATAATTAATCAGACCTCTAAGCAAAGTGAGATTGGGATCTACTCTGAAACTAAAATTTTCTGTACGTTTGACTTCAGCCGTTACACCCCATTTTCCTTGTGCAAAAGATAAACTACCATAAAGGACTGACCCTGATTGGGAGACTAATTTGCCCGTAGTGCTTCCTACTAATTCAGTCTTTTCTGCAAATGGATTATAAAATACATCTTTTGATTTAAGGGCAACTTCTGTATATAAGCTTAAACTCTTATAATTGAGTGTATTATAAATAGTGCTTGCAAATGTATTGAATGATGGTGTAAATCTATCTTCAGCTTGGTATGATCTTAAAACGTCTTTTACTCCAGACATGTAGTCATCAGAAATAGTTTTGTTAACTAATCCAATTCCTGGTGCGAATGTGATGGGACTTTCTTCACTACCTAGGTTTATGAAGCCTTCGGCACGAATACCTTTAAGGTTGCCTGAGTAGGTGTCAAAAGCATTTTTTTGCTTACCCACAAAACCCATCAAATGCCAAGTATCACTAAAATTATATTTCATGCTTGCTCCATACAAGGCATTGTCTATGAATAATGGACGAGTCTCAAAAGCCCTAAAAATAAAACCCGAACCGATTTGATCATAAAGGTAGCCCGCACTTATTTCTAATTTGTTTATTTGTTTTTTTAGATACCATCTTCCTATGCCAGTGCCCGAATATGAACCTGTAGGGTTGCGAAGATTTGAATTGTGGAACATGTCAAAACGTGTCCCTATCGTAAAACCTTGTATTTTGTAATTAAGATTTAACCAAGCCTCACCACCAAAAAATTGATGATCGTATTGTGGTGTATTGTTAGCGTGGATTGAAGAATCTCTAAGAAAAACATTAGCATTGGTCTCAAAAGCACCTGAGAAAACTCCCTTTTCTTGCGCAAATAATGTGCTAGAAAAAAAAATGATAAATATCAATGGTAATATACGTGTCATTTGGTATTATTCGTTAAGTTTGATTACTTACATAAATTGAGGTGCAAGATAAAAAATAAACCAAATGTATGAATGGTTTTTATGAAAAAACATAAAAGTTTGTTTCCTGAAGACACTTTTATTAATGCTTTAATGGGAGTGACATACAATGAATGTAGTTTGTGAAGTTAGTAAAATAAGGCGCAGAAAGCAAGAAAAGCTTTCTGCGCTAATTCTTTTCAACTACAATGGGTTTAACGGAATATACTTTAACATATTCCAATACATAGAATGAGGGCCGTACCATAGTCGTTATCCGTAATATCAAGGACAAAATTACGTACTTCAAATTTGATGGCATATATAACTTTTGTTATATATATTATAATTTAATACAATATTTCAAACAAAAAGAGCCATCCTAAATGAATAGAAAGGCTCCATTTTATTAAAAATTAATCAAATGAAAATCTAAATAACTATAAAAGTTGATCTTAACAAATGATCTGTTTTAGTTCTAAATAAATAACATGTGGGTACCTACACCTGAACCTTGTTTATAAAAGTCTCCTACGGTAATAACTCCATCCAAATCTTCAAACATGTCTTCTTTATTATAGTGGAACATATCCATAGCTAATTTACAAGCCCACAATTTGACACCCGAAGCGGTAAGAATCTCTAGAAATTCCCTTACATCCGGCATATCTATTTTTTCCATTTCTTTTTTCATCATGGAAGTTGCTATGGCTTCCATACCTGGTAGTCCACCTAACAATGTTGGCATGTGCATGGCAGGATTACCTACAGTAGCAATGTGCAGATGATCTAATTTTTTGTTATGAATGGCTTCAAGGCCGAAGAATGTGAAAAATATTTCAGCTTCAATACCTTCCATTCTAGCACCATTTGCTAATACGAAACCAGCATATACATTTTCTAATGTAGCCTTGGAAAGGATTATCATCATTTTTTTAATTGAACCATTATCTTCCATTTTTATCTATTTTTATGTGTCTATATAATTAAATACAACTTACAGGCTTGGGAATTCCAGCTATTTTGGTAGCAGTTTTAAGTGGTGCTACAGGAAATAATACATAGAATTCTTTAATATCTACTACACCACTTTTACCTATTTTACGGATACTGAGTGGCACATCATTTTTATATTCCGTCTGAATATAATTCAAAACTTCCCAGTGTCTTGGTGTGAGTGAAATATTGTTTTCAGCAGCAATAGCATCGCCGATACTTTTGTCCCACTGGCTGAAATCTGTCATAAAACCTTCCTCGGTTACAGAGATATTTTTACCATTAATTACTTTGTCCATGATTTGATATTTTACTATTATTATTAAATTAATTATAATTTTTGCCAGCTAGATTCATTCTTGCACTTACGAATGGAATAGGGCGAGCTTTCAGCAACATATTCCAATATACCCATTTGAAGGCCAATTTGCCGAAATGGTTAAATCTTGACTCCTTTAACAATCTTAATGGACCAATACCTGCTATAGGAAAGGTACCTGTGACTGGTTCGTGGTCATAGTTGAAATCAATAAGTAAGGCTTTACCACCACCTGTTTCTATAAAACAATTGGCATGACCATCAAATTCTTCTTCTAGTTTGTGCCCTTTTATATAACTTAAAATATTTTCAGTGAGTATCTCTGCCTCAAAATGCACCACAGAGCCTGCTTTGGATGTAGGAACATTGGTAGCATCACCAATTACAAATATATCAGGATATTTTTTGGATTGAAGCGTGGCTTTATCAGTAGGTACGAAGTTCAGGTCATCTCCCAAACCAGATCTTTCGATAGCGTTGCTACCCATATTAGTAGGTACCGTGACCAATAGATCAAAAGGTATTGTTTTCCCACCGTAGTCTTGAATAACCTTGTTTTCATTATCTACTGATTCTATGGCAAAATCTGTTTCGATTTTTATGTTTTTTTCAGCTAGTAAGTAATTGAGGGCATCAGTACATTTTGGTTTGGTAAAGGCCCCACTCAATGGTGTAACATAAGTGATCTCTACCTTTTCTCTCATACCCTTATCTTTAAAAAAGCTATCAGCTAAAAAAGAAAATTCTAAAGGTGCAACAGGACATTTTATTGGCATCTCTGTGATGTGTACCACCATTTTGCCACCTTCCCAGGTTTTTAATTTATCTCTCAAGGCTTTGGCGCCTTCAAATGTGTAGAAAGTAAAAACACTTTTTTCCCACTCTTCACCTTTCATACCATCCGTTTCTTCTGGCGCAATCTCCGATCCTGTAGCAATAATGAGTATATCAAACATTAATGTATTGCCATTAGCCAAGATTACCTCGTGGGCTTCGGGGACTATTTTTTCAATACTCGTATGAATAAAGTCAACACCTTTAGGAATAAAATCTGTAATAGGTTTGACTATATCTTCAGGTTTATATTGGTCAAAAGGAAGAAACAAAAAACCTGGTTGATAATAATGATCTTTTCGCTCATCAACTATAGAAATTGACCAAGATTTTTTATCCAATTCTTTAGAAAGGTGTTGAGCCATCATTGTACCACCTGTACCCGCACCTAGTATTACTATCCGTTTCATATTGAATGATTTATAGAGCAAAGGTAGGATGCTCTATAAGATAGGAAAATGACTTTAGTCATATTATAATATGATCCTTCTTGTCATCTAAACTTATGACGAAAGTCATAGTTTTAACTATTTCCAAGATTCTGAAACAACTTAATTTTGCCCCGTTTTATGTATTATACATTTTCAATAAAACTCAAAAAAAACAAATGAATCACAAAAGATCTTGGGCTGAACCATACAGAATCAAAATGGTTGAATTACTCAAAATGACCAATGAAAAGGATAGGAAAAAAGCTTTAAAAGAAGCTGGTTACAATACATTTTTATTAAAGGCAGAAGATGTTTACATAGATTTACTAACTGATAGCGGAACCAACGCCATGAGTGACCAACAATGGGGAGCATTTATGACAGGTGATGAAGCTTATGCTGGGAGCAAGAGTTTTTATAATATGGAAAAAGCAATCCAAAAGTATTATGGGTATAAGTATGTAATCCCTACTCATCAAGGACGTGGTGCTGAAAATATTCTTTCCAAAATCTTAATAAAACAAGGCGATATTGTACCTGGGAACATGTATTTTACCACGACTAGGCTCCATCAAGAGTTATCAGGAGGTACTTTTACAGACATTATCATAGATGAAGCCCATGATCCGCTCAATTTGCATCCTTTTAAAGGGAATGTGGATTTGAATAAATTGGACATCATAGTGAAAAAATATGGTGCGAAAAAAATACCCTATATTAGTATCGCTACTAATGTAAACATGGCTGGTGGTCAACCTATAAGTATGGCGAACTTGAAAGAACTAAGAACTTATTGTAATGAAAAAGGTATTCGAATCATACACGATATGACTCGTGTAGCGGAAAACGCATATTTTATTCAACAAAGAGAAGATGGGTATCAAAAAGTAGCTATTAAAGACATTGTAAAGGAAATCTGCAGTTATACCGATGGAGCTACGATGTCGGCCAAAAAGGATGCTTTGGTCAATATTGGTGGTTTCATGGCCACCAACGAATGGGATGTATATGAAGAAGCTAGAAATATGGTAGTCGTTTATGAAGGTTTGCATACTTACGGCGGTTTGGCGGGTAGAGATATGGAGGCGATAGCAGTGGGTATTAAAGAAAGTTTAGATGACAAACATCAAAGTGCACGTGTAGGACAAGTTGAATATTTGGGGCACAAAATGATGGAATACAATATACCGATCGTACAGCCAATAGGTGGTCATGGTATATTTGTGGATGCTAAATCTTTCTTGCCACATTTGACACAAGATCAATTTCCAGCTCAAACATTGGCTGCAGAAGTGTATATGGATTCGGGTGTGAGAACGATGGAAAGAGGTATTGTATCTGCAGGTAGGAAAGCTGATGGTACTAATTATTACCCAAATCTTGAGTTGGTAAGATTTACGATACCTAGACGAGTCTATACACAAGCGCACATGGATGTTATAGCGGAGTCAGTGGCCAATGTTTATGACCGAAGACATAAAATCAAAGGTTTGAAGATGGTTTATGAACCTAAATATCTTAGGTTTTTCCAAGCAAGATTCGAAAAATTATAAATGGAATATATACCATGTTAAATCGCACAATCAAGCTGACCAAAAAATTTAATTTTGACATGGCCCATGCATTATTTGGGCATGATGGACAATGCAAAAACATACATGGTCATACATATCAATTGGAGATCACCATAGAAGGTATTCCTCAAGAGCACCGTGGAGCAACTAATGACGGCATGGTCATAGATTTTAGTGTTCTGAAATCTTTGGTGAATGATTTGATAGTAAATAAATTGGATCATGCATTAGTGCTAAATAAAAATGCACCCTATGCTAATAACGTCGAATTCTTACAACAGTTCGAAAAAGTAAATTTGTTGCCTTTTCAACCTACTTGCGAAAATTTGGTTTTGTATATGGTGGATATTTTGATTGACAAGTTTGACCCAGATATAAATTTATATAGTGTGAGATTGGATGAAACGCCGACATCTTATGCTGTTTGGATTAATGATAAGTAAAAATAATAATAAACGCGTGAGTAGAAGCCAAATTAGCAAAGTATGTCCACGTGATTCAAAAAAAAAATTAAAATTTAAATAATGAAAAACCTTAGATATTACGTTTTATTTGCAATGGTAACTTTTCAGCTATCCATTTCATTTGGGCATAAAAGTCAAGTCCTAGTTAGTTATAAAATAGAACAACAACAAAACATTAAAAAAGTCAAAATCACCGTCAGTGATATGACTTGCCAAAAAGGTTGTGCCGATGGCATAGACAAAAAATTGAAAACCGTAAATGGGATCATACGTAGTAAAACAAAATTAGAAACGGGCATTTCTATGGTAACTTATGATGAAAAAAAGATTTCAGTAGCAGAAATAATAAAAATAATAGAAGCGCATGGTTACCCAGCCAAATTGGCTAACGAATAACTTTTGCAACTAATGTTTGCTAAGAAATAAAATTAATTTTATTTGTACAACGTAACATACTACGATTGTGCTCTAACTTTCGTCTTGAAAATCTATCATTTGGTATATGGAATACAACTAATTCCCAAAATACATCGTTATATTTCAAAAATCATTTATACATCATGAGAATTTTATTCATTTTAACAACTTTTTTTGCAATGACATTAAGCATTGACGCACAGAAAACACCGCTCTTAGATAGGGATTTGTTTTTTGGAAATCCTGAAATATCTTCAGGTCAAATCAGCCCTGATGGGCAATGGATATCGTTTATGAAAGCATACAACGGTATTATGAATGTTTGGGTCAAGAAGATCAATGATCCTTTTGACAAAGCAAAACCTTTGACAGACAGTGCAAGACCATTGTATGGTTATTTCTGGACAGACGACAGTAAGTATATCTTGTATGTAAAAGACAAAGATGGCGACGAAAACATAAATGTATTTGCTGTTGATCCTAAAGCAACACCTGCGTCCACTGGCGTGCCTGAATCAAGGAACTTGACACCCAAAGACGAAGTTACAGCTCAGATTTACAATGTGAGCCAAAACAATCCTGACTTGATGATGATCGGACTTAATGATCGTGACAAAGCATGGCATGACCTTTATGAATTGAAAATTTCAACAGGCGAATTGACCTTGAAGTACGAAAATAAAGACAGAATCACTGGTTATGATTTTGACTGGAATGACAAATTGAGAATGTTGTATCGTACTGATGAAAAAGGAGCAACTACTTTTCTTAAAGTAAATGCCGATCAATCATTGACTCCTATTTATGAAACGTTGGTGACAGAGACAGCTTATAGTAGTGGATGGAATGCTGACAATACTCAGTTTTATTTGGTAACCAATGTGGGAGACTTGGATAAATCAGCATTATTCCTGATGAATCCTGATACCAAAAAGACAGTCAAAATAGAAAGTGACCCAGAAAATAAAGTTGATTTCGGCGGCTTGTCTGTAGATAGGAATACAAGAAAAATAATTTCTACATCATATACCTTGGACAAAACGAAGTACTACTGGAAAGATAAAAAATGGGAAACAATGTACAACGAACTAAAAGCAAAATTCCCAGGTAGAGAAGTAGATTTCCAGAGCAATACGAAAGATTATAGCAAGTTTTTAATAGCAGTATGGGGAGATAAGTATGCTTCAGAAGTACATGCTTACGATGCTAAAACTAAAAAGGTAACATTCCAATATACAGGCAGACCAAAATTAAAGGAGGTAGAACAACATCTTTCTACTATGAAGTCCATCTCATATAAGAGTAGTGATGGCTTAGAAATACCAGCTTACCTTACGATACCGGTTGGTATGGATGGCAAAAATTTGCCAGTGGTAGTTTTAGTACATGGAGGGCCAAAAGGCCCTAGAGACTATTGGGGATATGATGCCGAAGCACAGTTTTTGGCCAATAGAGGATATGCGGTATTACAGCCAAACTTCAGAGCTAGTGGTGGGTATGGAAAAAAATTCCAAAATGCAGGAGATCTTCAATGGGGCAAACTTATGCAAGATGACATCACATGGGGCGTAAAATACTTGATCAAAGAAGGTATCGCCAATAAAGATAAAGTTGCCATCATGGGTGGTAGTTATGGCGGATATGCAACATTGGCAGGATTGGCTTTCACACCTGATGTCTATGCTTGCGGTGTAGATATCGTAGGACCAAGCAATATATTTACATTATTGGAGTCGGTACCAGCATATTGGGAATCAGGTAGAGCATTCCTATATGGTATGGTGGGCGATCCAAATACAGAAGTTGGCAAAAAGCTCATCAAAGAAGCAAGTCCATTATTCAGTGTTGATAAGATCAACAAACCTCTTCTCATCATCCAGGGAGCCAATGACCCAAGAGTAAAACAAGCAGAAGCGGACCAAATAGTCATAGCTCTTAGAGAAAAAGGTAAAAAAGTAGATTACCTATTAGCCAAAGATGAAGGACATGGATTTGCAAAACCATTGAATAAAAAGGCCATGTACGCCAAAGTGGAACAATTCCTTTCAGAGACTTTAGGTGGTAGATACCAAAATGAAATGGCAGCTGATGTAAAATCGACCTTAGAAAATTTGATGGTAGATATTACTAAAGTAACATATACCCCAAAATCTGAGATTAAAACATCAAGCGCATTGCCTACCATCAAAAACACCATCAAAGAAGGTACTTCAGAATATGATATGACTATAGAAGTAGCAGGTCAAAAGATCCCTATGCAGATGACACGTACCATCACAAAAGATGGTGACCATTGGTTGATCAAAGATGAATCAAAAAGCCCTATGGGCGATATGTCCGATGTATTGAAGTGTACCGCTGATTTCAAACCAGTATCTCGTACCATGAACCAAATGGGGCAAGAAATCCCTATGAATTTTAGTGGTAATAAAGCATCGGTCAGTATGGCTGGGCAAAACATGGACATGGAGTTTGACGGTGCATACATGGCGGATGGGCCTGGTTCTGATTATGTAATCGGTGGACTAGACCTGAAACCAGGATATACATTGGCATATAGCATACCAGATATGATGACGATGAAAGCCAAAAAAGTAGTTCTTACCGTAAAAGAGCCTGAAAAAATGGGTGACGCAAGTTATCATGTTGTGGAAGTAGTAAGCCATGAAAATGAGGCAGACAAAACCACTTATTGGATCAATACGGCTACAAAATCTGCAGATAAAATAGTCCAAGTCATACCTGCCATGCAAAATGCAGTTATGACGATGATTAAAAAATAACTTCTCTGTAAAGGAAAGTTCAAAGAGTTGCATTTTGGGAATACCTGAGATGCAACTCTTTTTTTTGAGCTACAATTTAAATCTACTTTGACCTATTTGAATAAAATAAGATTTCTCGCCACTCTGTGGTTCGAATGGACCAAGGATGATAAGGAAAAGTGGGAGATGAATGGAGTTCGGCCTCGCCGAACTCCATTCATCTCCCTACCTTAAACTCTAATACTAGGTTATTTCTAAGCAGTTTTAGCGACTGAGAAACCCCTTTTTTAGTCTCATTTTTTTTTAAAATACTAATATGACAAAGTGGAATTAAGAGATTTACTTTTATTCCAGTTTAAAAAAATTACTAGACATTTGACATCTTTACTATTTTAGAATCCCTTAGTATCATCATCTCCACGTCTGTCTGCGGCTCCATGCAACTGACCATTTTTGTTTATAACGATGGCTTCAACTCGACCTATAGGTCCTCTATCTTTAAAAGTATGCCCTATACTTTCTAATATTTTTCGTTCTTTGGCATCTATAGCATCCACTTCGCATTGTATGACATCAGGAAGCCACTGATGGTGAAATCTTGGTGCTTGAACGGCTTGATCTGCATCCATTCCAAAATCTAAAACATTGATAATAGCCTGAAAAACAGAAGTGATAATCGTAGAGCCACCTGGTGTTCCCACCACCATCTTTAATTTTCCATCCTTTTCAACTATGGTAGGTGTCATGGACGAAAGCATTCGTTTGTTGGCTTCAATTTTATTAGCTGTACCACCTACTAGTCCATACATATTCGAGGTACCTGGTTTTACTGAGAAATCATCCATTTCATTGTTGAGAATAAATCCAGCGCCGCCTACTACAGTAAAGGCGCCATAACCACCATTGAGAGTAGTGGTCATAGATACTGCATTGCCGTATTGATCTATAATACTGTAATGTGTAGTCTCTTCACTTCCTATCTCACCATGACTAACGTCAGTACTTTTATTAGCAAGCCTAGGATTGAAGTCTGCCATTCTTTGAGCTATATAGCCACTATCCAAAAGTGTTTTTTGTGGCACGGCATAGAAATCGGCATCACCCAAAAATTGAGATCGATCCGCATAAACTCTTCTTTCTGCTTCAACCATTAGATGAACAGATGCAGCCGACTGAAATTTAAGAGAAGCAACATCATAAGGCTCGACCATTTCCAGTAATTGAGCCAAAGCGATACCTCCACTTGAGGGTGGCGGCATAGAAATTATTTTATGGCCACGATACATAGTTGTGATAGGCGTGCGCCATTGCGCATGATAATTTTTAAGATCTTCAATGCTGACGATGCCTTTTCCACTTTTCATTTCTGTCACGATTTGATCAGCTACTATTCCTTCGTAAAATCCAGCTCGCCCATGGTCTCGTATGGCTTCTAAGGTTTTTGCAAGATCATTTTGTATTAACATATCTCCCTCTGCCCACTTTTCTTTGTGAAAAGCTGTTGTATTTAGGTTGTATTTTTTGAAATTGTCTTGTTCTTCATTCAAGTTTTCAGCTTCTCTTGCAGTGATTTGGAACCCATTTTTTGCTAGATCAATGGCCGGTTGAAGCAGATTTTTCCAATCCTTTAATTTACTAAATTTCTCATAAGCTTTGACCATCCCATCCACAGTACCAGGTACACCTGCTGCTAAATGTCCAAATTTACTTAGATCTTCTTGAACATTTCCCAGACTATCTAAATACATATCCGCTGTGGCAGATGCACTTGCTTTTTCTCTATAATCAAGGGAGAAAATTTCGCCTGAATTATTTCTATAGACCATAAATCCTCCTCCACCAATATTCCCAGCTCCAGGATAACAAACGGCCAATGCAAACTGTACTGCAATAGCTGCATCCACAGCATTACCACCATTGCGAAGTATTTTAATACCTATAGCAGTAGCCAATGGATGTGCAGAAACAACCATAGCACTGTCCGCTATTGCTGATTTTGTGATAGGGTAGAGTGACTTATTTTTTGGTGATGACTTACAAGCTAAAAGTGTAATCAATGCAATCAATGAAAACAGGCTAGGTAATGGTAGAAATAAGCTTTTACTTTGCATTTTGAGATAAATTTAGGGTAAAGATATAATAATTCAATATATCTTGCGTTTTATTTGAACCTGAGAAATTTGAAGTATATTTCATTACCTAATTTCTAATCATTTAATTGCATTTAATTCATGAGAAAATTTAGTTTAGTTTATTTTATAATTGTGGTTTTTGTATCTTCACTCACAAGCCAAAAGTTTGTTAATGAGTTTCTTAATATTGGTGTAGGTGCACGTGCCCACGGAATGTCAGGAAGTGTAGTAGCAAGTAGTGAAGACGGCACATCTGCTTATTGGAACACCGCAGGCTTGACTGGTATCAAAAGTTCGCTACAGATCAATGCTATGCATGCTAAGTGGTTTGGAGGCATTGCTAATTATGATTATATTTCTATAGCTAAAAAACTAAGTGGTAAGAATAATCAGGTTGCAGCATTTTCATTTATTAGGTTAGGTGTAGATAATATTCCGAATACACTTAATTTGATTGGGGCTGATGGTACAGTAGATTTTAACCGAGTTACTAACTTCTCAGCATCTGACTATGCAGGCTTATTTTCTTATGCCCGCACGATTGGTCGAGATGAGAGGTTTTCTGTTGGTGCCAATGTCAAAGTGATACACCGTTCTATAGGTGCTTTTGGTAAGGCTTGGGGATTTGGTGCTGATATTAGTGCCCGATACAAAATGAACGATCATATTACTTTTGGAGCATCAGCTAGAGATATTACTACCACATTTAATGCTTGGTCTTTTAACTTGACGGAAGATGAGAAAAAAGTATTTTTGAGTACTGAAAATGAGATTCCTGTAAGTAGTACAGAACTCACATTGCCTAGAGTGATCTTAGGTGGGGCTTATGCAGGGACAAAAGGTGATTTTTCTTATCTCGGCGAATTAAATCTTAATATATCTACCAATGGTACACAGGCAGCTGTTCTTTCCAGTGATAAATTTAATCTTGATCCTAGTCTCGGTTTAGAATTTGGCTATATGCAGAAAGTTTTTTTAAGAGCTGGATTAGGTAACATACAGTCGGTCATCAACCCTAACAATACAACTCAGCGAACCCTTGAGTTACAACCAAATGTTGGATTGGGTCTTAAACTTGGGCGATTAAAAGTAGATTACGCCTTGGGCAATATTGGTAGTGTAAGTGGCGTATTAGTATCTCACATCTTTAGTTTAGGGCTTGATTTTGTTCCTAGAAATTAAATGTGGTTTGAATATTTTTTCTTTAAAAAATCTTATGAGATAGTATAACTTAAATATTTGAAAATCATGAATGATAAGGCCTATGCTCTATAATTCAGATAGTGCACTTTCTAAATCTTCAATAAGATAGTCAGCACTTTCTAATCCAACATATAGTCTTACCATGCTCCAGTGAATAGGGGAGTCTGGCAATCCTTGAATATCATGAAATACAATACTCGGTATCATTAGCGATTCATACCCTCCCCAAGAGACAGCCATTAAGAAGCGTTTTATCTTGCGAACGAATCTCAAGACAGATTCCTTATCTCTAGCTTTCAATTGAATGGTAATCAATCCACCACATCCTTTCATTTGCTTTTTAGCTAATTCATATTGGTCAAATGAAGGATGTAAAGGGAAATATATTTTTGCGATTTTAGTATGTTGATGTAGATATTCAGCAATTTTCAATGCCGTGCTATCGCTTTGGTGTACACGTAAAGGTAATGTTCTTAATCCCCTAATTATTAATGCTGCATCATGTGGAGAAATAAGTAATCCTAAAGTCATCAATTCAGACTCAAATATTTTTTTTATCATTTCTTTAGAGCCACAAATGACACCTGCTACCACATCACTATGTCCATTAATATATTTTGTAGCGGAATGGACTACTAGATCAATACCAAAGTCAGAAGGGTTTTGGAACAAGGGGGAAGCATGGCTATTATCTATGATAGAGACAATATTATTTAATTTTGCTAATTTGCTACATGCTTCTAAATCTTGTATCTCGAAAGTAAGAGAGTTAGGACTTTCTAAAAATAGGACTTTGGTCTCGGGCCTAATGGCATTTCTAATTTCATTTATATCTCTGCCGTCCACAAAAGTATAAGATACTCCGAATCGAGGAAGCAGTTTAGAAATCAACTTGTATGTCCAACTATAAGGTTTTTGCACACAAACAATATGATCTCCCGCACTGACATTGGCAATCACCGCGGCTGATACTGCAGAGGCACCACTCCCAACCACCAAGGCATCTTCAGTATGTTCCAAAGCTGCAAGTTTTTGACGTAAGATAGCCACTGTCGGATTATTGCCTCTTGTGTAAACATGATGTATTAATTCATTACTGAATGCTACTCTCATATCTTCCACAGTATCAAATGCAAAATTGCTAGTTTGTATTATAGGAGGAGCTACTGCATTAAAATATTTTGATCTTTCTTCCCCTAAATGAGTTAGTATATCGTCGATGTTCATATTACTAAACAATTTATAATGGTCAAAGTTAATATTTTGGATAAATTTGCGGCTAATATCTTAAAGTAATATCATAAAAATGATTAAATCCATATCTGCTCCAACTAATCCTTTGATAAAAAATATTGTATTATTAACTGACAAATCTAAATTGAGGAGGGATTCAGGTACATTTGTGGTAGAAGGTCAAAGGGAAATACTTTTGGCAATCAAAAGTGGCTATCATCCCAAAACTATAGTTTTCAATCCTACCATAGTGAGTTACAATCATTTATTAGAGATGTATGGTAATATTTTGTTTGAAACTGAAATGATCGAAGTGACTAATCTCGTTTATAATAAAATTGCATATCGGGAAGGGACTGAAGGGGTAATTGGTATATTTAATTCCAATACAAAAACTTTAGATCAGTTAAAATTACCAAATCAAAATCCTTTAATACTAATAGCAGATGCACCCGAAAAACCGGGTAATATTGGTGCCTTGCTTCGTACCGCTGATGCTGCGGGAGTAGATGCAGTAATTATAGCTAATCCAAATACCGACATTTACAATCCAAATATTATAAGGTCCAGTGTAGGTTGTGTCTTTACAAATCAAGTTTCGTATGGAACAACGGAGGAAATCATTTCTTATTTAAAACGAATGAAAATTACAATTGTGTGTGCGACAATAGCTGATGATTCCGTATCATGTTATGAGTTGGATTATACCCAACCTACGGCTTTGGTGGTAGGAACCGAATCCACCGGATTGAGTGAACATTGGATTAAGGCAGCAGACAAGAATGTGATTATTCCTATGAAGGGGCAAATAGACTCCATGAATGTCTCCGTAAGTGCCGCGATCCTGATATTTGAAGCCGTCAGACAACGATTATTTTTATAGAAATCAGCATTATTTTTTGAAAAATCAGTAAATTTTAATGTATTTTAAAAACTTTAGTTACCAGATGTTGATTAATTGATGAAAAAATTTAATGTACTTTAATTTAATTATTATAAAATAAATTATTTTCTTTGCACCTGTTTTTCAATTTATTATTCTTCGTAAAATCAAAATAGTTATGATATTCAAATTGGTTAGGTTTTCATCATTATTCCTTTTTATTTTTCTAGGCTTTTTAAATCAAATTTCAGCCCAAGATGTTAAAAAATTCTCTGAATTAGATGAAGTATTTTCTAGTTACGAAATTATGAAAATAGACGCTAGGTCTTTTTATAATACGGTAAAGTCCAGTAGAAATGGTAGTGCTGTAAAACTCAAAATTAATGACAATACAGAATGGAATTTAATTTTGGAAAACAGTGAAATCATTGATCCTAGTTATTATGTGACAGAAGCTACCGAAAATGGTTTGGTAAGAAAAAATGGAACAACAGCATTACCCATGAATGGCTATGTGGTGGGTCAACCCAAAAGCCGTGTTAGTCTCACATTCGACAAAGAATTTATTTATGGCTTTATTTCACTGGGATCGAGTACTTATTTTATCGAACCTTTATACCATTATGTTAAGGGCATGCAAACGGATGAATTTGTGATTTATAGCACAAAGGATATTATACCTGGAGAAGAAAAAAATGTGGTTATGACCAATATTTGAAAGAAAAAGAAAAAGTAAAGAGTAACGTAAAATCAAATGCTAATAATAGGATGCCAGGCCAATGTATTCGTGTAGAAATAGCCTTGGCAGCGGATTTCCTAATGGTACAATCTTATGGAAATGCAAGTGCAGTTCAAAATCATAATATAGGAGTTTTAAACAATGTACAGACAAATTATGATGATGAATTTGCAGATGAGTTACAATTTTTATTAACAGAACAATGGATTTCAAGTTGTACATCTTGCGATCCATGGACAGCAAGTACAGATCCCTACAATTTATTAGATGATTTTACAACATGGGCTGTTGGTGGTTTTTCAGCATCTCACGATGTGGCATCACTTTGGTCTAAAAGAAATTTTGATGGTGGTACCATAGGCTTAGCTTGGGTAGGGGCGGTATGCACCAGTGTGAGATACAACGTGTTGGAGGATTTTAGCGTTAGTGCAGATTTTAAGAGGGTACTACAAGCACACGAAATAGGACACAATTTTGATGCATCACATAATAGTGGTATTATGGCACCTTCTGTAAGTGGTTCCACAGTATGGTCTGGCACATCTATCAGTGAAATAGAAAATTTTTACATGAATGCAAGCTGTCTATCACCATGTCCCGGCACTAATGCCCCTTCAGCAGACTTTACGTATCAAGTTCTTGGGGCATGTAGCCCTGCTGATGTCCAATTTACTAACCTATCAACAAATGCTACAAGCTGGTTATGGACATTTGAAGGTGGTACACCAGCTACATCTACTGACCAAAATCCAACTGTATCTTATATAGACGGAGGTACTCATAATGTTACATTGCAAGCATTTAATGGATCGGCTTCCAATACACTTACATTGCCTATATATGTCAATATTTTGCCAGATCCCATTGCAGATTTCACTCATAATGTAAATGGTTTAGTGGCTAATTTCATTTTTATTGGCTCTGGTGCATCCAACTATAGTTGGGATTTTGGGGACGGGTCAAATTATTCAACTGCACAAAATCCAACGCATACATACACTGCAAATGGAATCTATCCCGTTACACTGTTGGTAAGTAATGGGTGTACTGAACGGGAAATTACTTATGATATAGAGATAAGTACCCTTGCATTTGTTAATTTTTCTGCCAGCACAACCTCAGGTTGTCAGCCACAATCAGTAACTTTCACTAATCTTTCGACCAATGCTGTATCTTATTTTTGGACTTTCCAAGGCGGCAGTCCTGCAACTTCTACAGATATTAATCCTGTTGTCACTTTTGCAAACTCTGGCAATTTCACTGTAACTTTAGAAGCATTTAATAGTGCAGGTAGCAATGCTGTTAGTAAAACTGATTATATAAGTATTACTCCATCTCCGTTGGCAGGTTATTCGTTTGCAGTATCAAGTACCCAAGCTAGTTTTACCAACACTTCTCAAAATAGTGCTACAATTGCTTGGGATTTTGGTGATAACACTACGAGCTCAGAAACGAACCCTATTCATGTTTATCAAAATAATGGAATATATGCGGTAACTCAAACTGTGACAAATAGTTGTGGTACGAACACGTCAACACAAGCAGTTACCATTGCTGTCCCGCCTGTCCCATCATTTACTACGACTTCTCAAGCACCTATATGTGTTAATGAAAATATTCAATTCTTCAATACATCCACGTTTAACCCTTCATCTGTTCTTTGGACATTTGAAGGAGGTAACCCTGCCACATCGACAGATGCAAATCCCACTGTCGTGTACAATACATCAGGAATATTTGATGTTACTTTGGTAGTTACAAATGCTAATGGTTCTGCACAGGTTTATTTGCAGGATTATGTAACAGTAGGTCCGAAACCATCTGTTTCTTACACACACATTGGTGATGGACTAGAAGTTGCTTTTACACAAACTATATCAAATGGAACCAACCATCTTTGGAATTTTGGAGATGGACAAACTTCTACTGCAGTTAACCCTACCCATATTTATAATACTGAGGGAACATACACCGTCACACTTTCAGACATTAATAATTGTGGTACTACTGTATTTTCGCAAACTATCCTTGTTCAATTATTGCCTACAGCTGGGTTTTCAGCAAATAGCACAAAGATTTGTGTGAATGGTGCCGTTGAATTTAGCAATCAATCTTCCCCTTCAGTGACTGGATGGTTGTGGACTTTTGAAGGTGGAAATCCTGCCACTTCAACCTTAGCAAATCCTATGGTACAATACAGCGCTTCTGGTGAATATAATGTCACCCTAACAGTAACAAATGCAACGGGCCAATCAACATCAACAGTTTCTGATTATATTTCTGTTTTGACGGTACCTACATCTCAGTTTGATGGAGAAATTGATTCAAATATTTTGACTCTTACCAATACAGGTGTTGGTAGTCAAACTTCATCTTGGTCAGTATTCGACTCGACTTCTAGCGTACAGTTGACCGGAAATCAGGTCGAATTTATTGCACCAAGTAATGGTACTTATCATGTTATACTTACAAATACTAATATATGCGGTCAAGCTATTTCTGATACATTTCACTACGTAATCAATGCTTATCCCAATGCACTCTTTACTGTAAATAATGGCAATGCCGCATGTAATATTGCTCCTGTTAATTTTATGGCTAATCCAGCAAGTAGAGCTACCTATCAATGGACATTTGTGGGTGGAATGCCAGCTAGTTCTTTGGAGCAAAATCCATCTATATCTTATGCCGCTACAGGAACGTATAATGTGCAATTAATTATCACAAATAATTTAGGAACTGATACCATAAACTCATCAGTCACGATTATAGCATTACCAATATCAAGTTTTGAAGCTTCGGTAAATAATAATCAAGTTGCTTTTACATTTACAGGTGTTGGTCAAATTAGTCAGTTTTGGGAATTTGGAGATGGCAGTACTTCTGCCGAATTGAATCCTACTCATACTTATGCTACTAGTGGTATGTATCCCATTAATCTTATCACAAAAAATGGTTGTGGTAATGACACATTAAGTAAAGTAGTTTCGATTATCATCTCATCAGCCGATGATCTTGTTAATGATGTTAAAGTCAATGTACAGCCTAATCCTTCATCAGGAAACTTTGGATTATACATTCAAAGCAACTTACGAGGAACTTATGAATTGAGTATAGCAGATATTTCTGGTAAAATTTTGATAAACAAGAATGTTAACATTAATGGAATTTATAGAGAAGATATAGATCTCCAAGCATTTAATAATGGTATCTATCTACTTACTTTAAAAGGCCAGCAATTATCTAAAACATTAAAATTGATAGTTGCCAAATAAAAGAAAAAATTAGCTTCCAATTTCATTGGAAAAGTAACTCAATATATTGACCTTTGTGTCTTATATTGAGTTTTTTTATTTATTGTAAATACTTTAATAATGGCAAAACATTTGATCGCACCTTCTATATTAGCAGCTGATTTTGGCAATTTTCAAAGAGATATTGAAATGATCAATGATACCGATGCCGATTGGCTTCATGTGGATATTATGGATGGTGTGTTTGTACCAAATATTTCTTTTGGTCCTGAAGTGTTGAAAGTTGCAAAAAATATAGCAAACTTCCACTTGATGTACATTTGATGATCGAACGACCAGAACGATATATAGAGCAATATAGAGCTGCCGGTGCTGATATCATTAGTGTTCATTTTGAAGCATGTACACATTTACACAGAAATATTCAACAAATAAAATCTACAGGAGCAAAGGCTGGAGTAGCTTTGAATCCACATACTTCAGTAGAACTCCTTAAGGACATTATTGAAGATTTAGACCTAGTGATTTTGATGAGTGTAAACCCAGGTTTTGGTGGACAAAAATTCATTTATCAAACTTTAAATAAAATTACGCAATTAAAAGAGATTATTACAACCAAAAATACCGCAACTTTGATAGAGATTGACGGTGGAGTTGGTTTGCAAAATGCAGAATCTATTTTGCAAGCTGGTGCAGACGTTTTGGTCGCAGGAAATAGTGTATTTGGTGCTGCAAATCCTAAATTAGCTGTTTACAGTTTAAAACAAATAGGTATTCAAGGATTATATGCCTAAAACTTGTGTAGTTTTTTGAATTTTACTCAATGTCTGTATGTTAAAGAACTTCTGTTTGTTATTGCCTTATTTTAATCCTTCCCCCAAAAAAAGAAAGTGGTCATAAAGCGGCCTTAACTAAACGACTTTGAAATTATACTAATCAATATCTATTTTGCGTTACCTAATATTAAGACTCATACAATGCACTTTAAATCTTTCTTTATTCTTGCTTTAGCTCTTATTACTAATAGTCTTTATGGTCAAAACTCAGTCGTTTTTGGGATTGTCAAAGATATCGATAATAATGCAGGTGTTGATTTTGTGACAGTATATGTGGAAGGTACATCCAATGCTGTAGAAACAGATATAAATGGTCAATATAAGATTATTGTAGAAGCAAATAAAAAGATATCTCTTAAATTTTCTAGACTAGGTTATACCGACTTGTCAGTTCAGGTAGAAGCTATGAAGGATGGTCAAAAGCGGAATATTAATGTAAAAATGGTACCTAGAGCATCTGATTTAGAAATTATAGTTCGATCAGGTAAGATAGAGGATGTAGGCATGGTTAGAGAAGATGTGACAGAACTTAAAATATTACCTACTGCATCAGGAAATTTTGAAAGTATCCTTCCTCATATAGCGTTGGGCGTAAATGCAGGATCAGGTGGTGAACTTACATCACAATATAACGTAAGAGGAGGTAATTATGATGAAAACTTGATTTATGTCAATGATTTTGAGATTTTTAGACCTCAGCTCATACGTAGTGGACAACAGGAAGGATTGAGTTTTCCAAATATTGATATGATCAGGGATTTAGAGTTTTCGTCTGGTGGATTTGAAAGTAAATATGGAGATAAGATGTCTTCCGTATTAGATATCAGATACAAAAGACCTGAAGAGTTCCGAGCCAGTGTTACTGCAAGTCTTTTAGGTGCATCTGCACATATAGAGGGAAGCAAGCGTTTAGGTGCCAATGCGTATAATAAGTTCAGATATCTCGTTGGTGCTAGATTTAAAAGCAATGCCTACTTATTAGGCAGCTCTACCATTACTGGAGAATATGTACCTACATTTACAGATATTCAAGCTTACTTAAGTTATGAGATCACCAAATCATTACAAGTCGGCTTAATATCGAATTACAATGCAAGTAATTATAGTTTCCAGCCATCATCTGGAAAAAGTAAAAAAGGAACTATAGATTTTCAGTTGGAGTTGAATACACTTTTTGAAGGACAAGAAAAAGATGATTTTAAGTACGCAATGAGTGGGTTATCATTCACTTACGTGCCAGACCGAAAGAAAAATCCACTATACATGAAATTACTGGCTTCTTCTTACAGAGCTACAGAAGAAGAAAAATTTGACATATTGGGATATTATCGCTTATCACAAATAGAAACTGCACTAGGTGATAATACAGGACAAGAAATTGCTGTTTTAGGGACAGGTACTCAACATACTTATGCTAGAAATTATCTTTTTAACATCATCCATAATATAGAGTATAAAGGTGGGCTTGAGCTACAAGTAGCTGAAAATCAAAATAAACTACATTTTTTGCAATGGGGTATCAAATATCAGTATGAAGAGTTTGATGATAAGTTAAATGAATGGGAAAGAATTGACTCTGCTGGTTATTCTCTTCCATACAATGATAGTGAAGTCATTCTTTCGAAAGTTTTGAAATCTCAAAATTTACTTATAAATGATCGCCTTCAAGCGTATTTTCAAGATGGGTACCGTATCAAAACGAATAGAAATGAATTTAAAATATCTGCAGGAGTAAGAGCTACTTATCGATCCATGAGCGATGAATTATTATTTAGTCCCAGAATCCAGCTATTTTATAAACCTTTGTTTTGGAAAAGTGACATTTCTTTTAAATTGGCTGGAGGAATTTATAATCAATCACCACTTTACAGGGAACTACGAAGACCAGATGGGACAGTGAATACGGATCTCAAATCTCAAAAGTCCACACACATAGTTGCAGGCTTATCTTATGATTTTACTTGGGAGAAAGTATCAAACAGACCCTTTCGAATCATCTCAGAAGTATATTACAAAAAGCTTTCTGATATGGTCTCCTATGAACTTGATAATGTAAGGATTAGGTACGCAGGTGAAAATAATTCCACAGGCTATATCATGGGTTGGGACTTTAGAATCAATGGTGAGTTTGTGCCTGGCGCAGAGTCTTGGATTAACCTTTCATTTCTATCTGCAAGAGAAGCAATCAATGGCGTAGATCATCTTAGATATGAAGTTATTGACTCTGTGAACACACCTGTCATTGTCAATGACGTACCTAGACCAACTGATCAATTGATGACTTTGAATATGTTTTTTCAAGATTATTTACCAAAAAATGAAAATGTCAAAGTCAATTTAAATTTTTCTGTGGGTACTGGATTACCGTATGGGCCAAGAGAGAATAACCTTGAATTTAGAAATTTTTTCAGGCTTAAACCTTATCACAGAATAGATGTAGGCTTTTCATTCCAACTGTGGAAATCAGAATGGATTAAAAGAAAACCAAGGCATCCATTGAGATTTTCTCAAAATAGTTGGGTAAGTGTTGAAGCATTTAATTTGTTGCAAATCAAAAATCAAGCATCTGTAAATTGGATAAAGACTTTAACCAATGAAGAATACGCTCTTCCCAACAACCTTACTGGTCGTAGAATAAATGTAAGATTTAGAGTAGATTTTTGATAATTGTAATGCCAGGGAGAAAATATTAATTAATTACATTGACGATAATTGGATTTTTTTTTGAAATGGATTTCGTTTATATGTTAAATGTTTCTGAAATCGAATCGGAAGAGGTAAGAAATAAAACAAAGATAAAAGACAAGATCGAAGGTGAAAATAGCTTAAATACCTTCGGGTGTAAATTTATATCCCACACCTCGTATTGAGTGGAAATGTACTGGCTCTCGAGGATCCCTTTCAAAGTATTTCCTAAAAGAAAGAATAAAATTATCAATGGTTCTTGTAGAAGGATAAACATCATATCCCCATACAGTTTGTAATATTTGCTGTCGTGAAACTACTTCGTTTTGACGTTCTATGAGTAGTTTTATCAGCAAAACTTCTTTTTTTGTGAGTTGAATTACTCCATTAATAGTATCAGCTTCATAAGTGATAAAATTGATTGTATTGCCGTCAAAGGTATATTCTTCTATTTCTTTAGCACCTTCTTCGGTACTTCTTTTAAGTAGATTATTAACTCTGAGAAGAAGTTCTTCGAGATTAAATGGTTTTGTTAGGTAGTCATCAGCACCCATCTTAAGGCCAGTAATTCTGTCTAAAGATGTGTCTTTTGCAGAAACAATGATAATTCCCACTTTAGTATTGCGAAGTCTCACTTGCGAACAAATCTGGAATCCATCAACTTCTGGTAACATAACATCCAATATCATAAGGTCAAAATGCTGACTTTCAGCTAATTCTAAAGCTTTTCTACCATTGTCGGTTGCTATAACTTCATGATTTTCCATTTCTAAGTTAAGTTTTATAATTTTTCGAATTTGCTCTTCGTCTTCCACTAAAAGTATGCGCATAATTTATTTTATTTAAATGGTATAAAAACACTGATTAAAGTGCCAACTGGATTATTATCACTAATCGTGAACTTTCCATTGTGGGCATCAATAATCTTTTTGACAATAAATAAACCTAAACCAGTGCCTTTGGTTGATCTTGTTTCTTCATTTCCGACTCTATAAAATTGTTCTAAAACTTTAGATTTTTCTACATCGGGAATACCAATTCCATTGTCAGCAAAGTTTATTACAGCAAATTCTTTCTGGGTATAAAGACTTATCTGAATTTCAGGATTAGAATTAGAATATTTTACACTGTTTTCCAAAATATTGTTTATAACTGAATAAATGGATTCTTTATCAGCATTTACAAATAAAGGCTGTTTGGTAAAATTAGAAGAAATTTTCAAATTTGGATTTTGTAATTGGATTCTTTTACTACTAATTTCAAGCATTTCATTTAAGTTACACACTTCCAATTGATATTGGTAACCACTTTCTATTTTTGTGGCTAATAAAAGATTATTGATCAATTTCTCTAAACGCGATGTTTCTGAAAGAATACTTTGTTGCAAATCAAGAATCTTTTCATTGGGTAGCTTACGTTTAATAAGTGTCTCAGTTATTAAATGGATAGCGGCTATAGGTGATTTCAACTCATGTGTGATAGATAATAGAAAATTTTTTTGATTGGTAGTATATTTAACTTCTCTAGTATATGCTTGTTGAATAAACCAAAGGCCTAGTATTAGTGAAATTCCAAAAACCATCCCTTCTCCTAAGATCATATATTTGTTTCTCAAAAAATCTTTGTATATTTTTTCTGCTTCTACCGTCTTATTTATGTTATTGGTGAGATAATTTATTTCTTTATTTTTTTCATACAGTTTGGTATTATTTTTTGATAATAAAATAGTCCACCAGATCAAGGCGAGCAACATATAAACCATAACTCCGTAAGATAGGTATTTCATTAAATTCAAAATATACCGTAAAATTAATGACAATTATTACTTTTGCAGTCATAGAACAGTAAAAATAAGAAGTTTGGCATAATTATTTCATTAGGTACTTATATAATATAATGTTTTTGATGAGCAATCAGGTTTATTCCCGATATTTATACCAGATGTTAATGGAGTTTGGGAGTGTTAGTGTACCTTCCATAGGAACTTTTGCTCTAAATTATTCTGAAGCTGCCTTCCAAAAAGATAAAGTTATTTTAATTCCTCCGTATTCTACTGTTATTTTTGAAAAGGATGCTGAATCAGCGACACCACTCAAAGATTTATTATTTGAAGCAGGAATGGAATCGGCAGATGCTGATGCCATCCAAGAATCACTAATCCAAGATTATCGCATCGCCCAAAGTTGTGAAAAACCTTTTGAATTGGATAACTTTGGAACTATTGTGAATCGTTCTTTTATTGAGAAAGATCTAAGTTATTTTAATCGCTATGCTGGGCTTAATTCTATTTCCGTAAAGGCAGTGCCATTGCCCATTACGCACGATGAAGATTATCTATACAGACTAAGTACGCCACAAAAAACACAAGAAGTTTCTTCATTTAAAAGTTATTTATGGCCTTCATTAATTGGATTGTTTGTCCTTGCAATTATACTTTTATGGTTGTTGAGTGCAAAAAAACCAACGTCAGTAATTACAAATACTGTGGAGGAGCCAACAACAATATTGCCTAATTCTAATGAAAGTATTATCACCGATACCATTGTGTCTATAATGGACATGGATACTATGGAAAGTAAATGGCAAGAAAAAAATATTACGAATCAGCCAGATACATCGAAGAACAGTACTAACAAATATGGTAAAAGTGGTAAATCTAAGAGCAGTGAGGAAATTAAAGAACATGATTATGAATCAAATAATTCGTGTATAGTGATAGTAGGTGCCTTTAAGGATACTGCCAATGCCAATAAATTATTAAAAAGTATTGCCTCACAAGGTTATAAAACTTTCTCTTCTAACTATAACGGATTGCGTAGAGTAGGGGTAACGTATGACTGTACAACCACCAATCCAGAAACTTTTAAAATCCAAATCAGAAAAGTATTTAACAAGGATGCTTGGCATTTACATGATACATTGTAGGTTATAATATCATGCTGTCCCTAGTTATTTGATTTAAATTCCCTTCACTTTGTAATGATGTGTTGGATCATCCACTTTTATGATTTTATCATTCAGATAATCAGCCTCTACTAATCCATCTCTTAATTTTACAATCCTGTGTGCATGATCAGCTATGTCAGGCTCATGTGTAACTAAAATAACTGTATTTCCTGCATTATGGATACGCTCGAATATCCCCATGATCTCAACTGATGTTTTGGTGTCAAGGTTTCCTGTAGGTTCGTCAGCGAGGATGATGGCGGGATCATTGACTAGGGCACGAGCAATCGCTACTCTTTGACGCTGACCACCAGAGAGCTCATTGGGTTTGTGATTCATCCTATCTCCTAGTCCAACTTTTTGCATTGCCTCTGCTGCTTTTTCTAAACGTACTTGTTTGGAGTAGCCTGCATAAACCAACGGTAAAGCTACATTATCAAGAGAACTCAATCGTGGTAAAAGATTGAAGGTTTGAAATACAAATCCGATTTGCTTATTTCTTACCTCAGCTAAATCACTATCAGTCATTATACTTACATCTATACCATTTAAGATATATGTACCTGCTGAAGGGCTGTCTAAGCACCCCAAAATATTCATCAATGTAGATTTGCCTGAACCCGATGGACCCATGAGGGCCACATATTCATTTTTATGAATAGAAAGTGAAACAGACTTCAACGCATTGATGATTTCATCACCCATTCGATAGACTTTAGATATTTTATCTATAGAGATCATAACTTCTTTCATATTCATTCTATTACTTTTGGAACTGCAAAATATGGATTGTAAGATACAGGAGCATTTTTAAGTCCCTGCTCAGTGTTCAATCCATTGTGTGAGACATCAGCCCGCATAACATTGATAGCGTCTGTGATGTGTCTTAAAGGATTCACTTCTGATGTGTCTATATTGGAAATAGTAGCAAACATTTCTACAATACTTCCCAGCTCAGACTTCAATAATTCTTTTTCAACTTCATCCAACTTCAGCTTAGATAAAATTTCTAACTTGGCTATAAGAGCGTCATCAACAACCATAATAAAAATTAATTACTAATTAAGGTGCTAAGATATAACCAAATCAAGGAATTTACCCAATTTTATAGACAATATAGACTTTTCACTCGTCAAAATTACCTAATTTGATACTTATTAGTAATTTTGGTCGATTTTTCAGAAATGGGACTAAAGGTATCTGGATTTATAAGCGTCTTACCTATTTTTAATTTCTGTATAAACAACTTTTAAAATTGAAGCGATAAAAGACAATAAATGCGAACGCTAAAACATGTAGCTATAGCCGGAAATATTGGAGCAGGTAAGACAACACTCACTGAAATGTTGGCGAAACATTATCATTGGGATGTTCAGTATGAAGATACAACAACCAACCCATATTTGGCAGATTTTTATGAAGACATGCACCGATGGTCGTTCAATCTTCAGATTTATTTTCTAAATAGTCGATATGATCAAGTTTTGAAAATAAGAAATGGAGATAAAACCGTAATCCAAGATCGAACGATTTATGAGGATGCCCACATATTTGCTCCCAATTTGCATGAAATGAGTTTAATGTCATCGCGTGACTTTAACAACTATTTTGAGCTTTTTAAGTTAATGTCATCACAGGTACAGCCACCTGATTTATTGATATACTTAAGATGTAGTATCCCAAAATTGGTTCACCATATACACACACGTGGTCGTGATTATGAAGGCAATATGAGTCTTGATTATCTCAAAAAGTTAAATGAAAGATATGAAAACTGGATCAATCAATATAGCAATGGCAATCTTTTAGTAATCAATAATGACGATTTAGATTTTAAGAATAATCCAGAAGACTTCGGGCTCATCATCGAAAAAGTAGATGCAGAAATTAATGGTCTTTTTCAATAATATGCAATGTATTCAAAAATAGCCGAATATACAAATAAATATCAAGTAACTTTGGTTGCGGTATCTAAAACACAGCCTTTGCCAACTATCATGGTGCTGTATGATCAAGGACAACGAATATTTGGAGAAAATAGAGTCCAAGAAATGTCCGAAAAGTATGAGGCAATGCCTAAAGATATACAGTGGCATTTGATAGGACATTTACAAAAAAACAAGGTAAAATATATTGCATCTTATGTCTCCATGATTCACTCGGTGGATAGTTTTGAGCTACTGGAAGTCATCGATCAGCAAGCCCAAAAAAACAATAGAATCATTCCCGTCCTTTTACAGTTTCATATAGCGCGAGAAGAAACAAAATTTGGTCTAAATATTAAAGAAGCTCAATCATTAATGGAAACTATCAAACACCAACCACTTAACCATATAAAAATTTGTGGTGTCATGGGTATGGCAAGTTTTACGGATGATAAAGAAAAAGTCAGAAAAGAATTTAAGACTCTAAAGTCCTACTTTGACCTATTAAAATCAGAATATTTTGCTGACGATACTGAATTTAAAGAAATATCCATGGGTATGTCTAGCGATTATGAGATAGCTATAGCCGAGGGATCAACGATGGTGAGAGTTGGTAGTGCCTTGTTTGGTTAGGTGTTAATATAATTCAATTTATTCCATTTTAATTTCTTCCCAACTATAACTCTTTTGCACAATGCTCCATCTTCCTTCATATTTTAGCAACATAAAATAGTCTGTAAAAACTCTCCAATTGGGTACAAATATCTCAGCTTTGGCGATTGCAGCATCCTTTTCTACATCGATAAACAATACCTTGCCTATTCTATTGGATTTTTCTCCTTTTTTGATGTTAGCTATGTATTGTTCACCTGACCTTATCAAAAGACTATCCTTATCATTTACTGTGTACAACTTAAAATCCGGATGAAAAACTTTTCTCAATCGTTCTGGTTGACCATTCGCAGTACCTTCTATATACTCCATTAAAACATTGTTAATCGCCTCCACTTCGAGAGATTCGAGATCAATTTGTCCAGACAAGTTAAAACAACCGAATGGAATTAAAAAAATTAGTCCAATCTTAAAGAGCTTCATGGTTTTAGGTTTATTTTAGGTAAAAATACACCAATATTTTATGGACATTGCAAAAGACGTGTCTTTTAATGTTTTTTTAACATTCATTGAAATTTTCTATAAAACTTTTTGGGTCTAAATATATTCGTATTCTTAAGACATTCCCAAACATAATTATTAGTTTGAAATTGTAAATCACATTCTAATAAATCATTAATAATCAATATATTAAAACATAATAATTAGACTTACAAACTGTAATTACTTTTTACAATTGGTCCGCCTACTCACAATCATATTGGTACATTTGCTGTTCAGAACCATATTATAAAAATCATAGTAATAGTATGTCAGCAGAAAAAGTATATATTTTTGATACCAGCCTCAGAGATGGAGAGCAAGTACCTGGGTGCAAACTGCGTAAAGAGCAAAAAGTCGCCATTGCAGAGCAATTGGATTTGTTCGGTGTAGATATTATAGAAGCTGGATTCCCGATATCAAGTCCAGGAGATTTTGAAGCAGTCAGTATGGTGGCTTCCATAGTAAAAAATGCAACTGTTTGTGCTTTGTCCAGAGCTGTCGTCAAAGATATTGAAATTGCAGCTCAGGCCGTAAAACATGCCAAATCTCCTAGGATTCATACAGGTATTGGCACATCAGATAGTCATGTGATCTACAAACTAAATACGACAAGAGCAGATGTTTTACAAAGAGCAGTAGCAGCGGTAAAGTATGCCAAATCTTTTGTAGAAGATGTAGAGTTTTATGCCGAAGACGCAGGTAGAACTGACAATGATTTTCTTGCTCAAGTGTGTGAAGAAGTCATAAAAGCTGGTGCTACGGTACTCAATATTCCTGATACAACAGGGTATTGTCTGCCACATGAGTATGGCAGTAAAATCAAATATCTAAAAGAAAATGTCAAAGGCATTCACAAGGCCATATTGAGTACACACTGCCACAATGACCTTGGTATGGCTACTGCCAACTCTATAGCTGGAATAGAAAATGGTGCGCGTCAAATAGAATGTACCATCAATGGCATTGGAGAGAGGGCGGGCAATACATCACTAGAAGAAGTGGTGATGATTATTAAACAAAGATTTGGAAATCAATTTTATACGCAAACCCAAACACCAATGTTAAAGGAACTCAGTTGGTTGGTTTCAGATACCATGGGTATGCCTGTTCAAGCCAATAAAGCCATAGTAGGTGCCAATGCATTTGCTCATTCATCTGGCATTCATCAGGATGGTGTGATTAAGCACAGGGAGACTTATGAAATCATAGATCCTGCTGATGTTGGAGTGGATCAGTCTTTGATTGTCCTTACAGCCAGGTCGGGTAGAGCAGCATTGGCATATCGATTTAAAGAGTTGGGTTTTCATCTCCGTAAAGACGAATTGGATGTTGCTTACGTTCATTTTCTAGAGATAGCTGATCGACAAAAAGAAGTCGTTGATACTGATCTGGAATATTTATATCAAGAGAAAATTGCAGTGCTTGCTTGATGTTAATAGTGGAGAAGGTTAAGAATGTTCGAGTTCGTTGAAAAACATAAACTCTAAACCATCTAAACATCCTAAACTTTAAACAAAATAACATTCGTAATTCGTAATTAAACAACGTGACTTTATTCGAAAAAATATGGAATGCCCACAGGGTAAAATCAATCGATGAAAATCGGGATGTAATATATATTGACCAACATTTGATACATGAGGTGACTAGTCCTCAGGCTTTTGATGGTTTGCGTCAACGCGGCATCGATATATTTAGAAAAAACAGGATACTTGCTACCGCTGACCATAATGTACCTACCATCAATCAACATTTGCCTATTGAAGAACCTTTGAGTAAAATGCAAGTAGATACATTGACCAAAAATTGCAAAGAATTTGGCGTGGAACTATATGGATTGGGCCATCACCATCAAGGTATAGTACATGTCATTGGCCCAGAATTGGGCATTACTAAACCAGGAATGACCATCGTTTGTGGTGATAGTCATACGAGTACACATGGAGCTTTTGGAAATATATCTTTTGGTATAGGCACTAGCCAGGTAGAACAAGTGATGGCTACACAATGCTTGATCTTGGAAAAACCAAAGACAATGCGCATCAATGTGAATGGATAACTCCAAAAAGGTGTCACAGCCAAAGATATTATTCTTTACATCATCGCTAAGTTGTCGGCGGCAGGTGGTACGGGTTATTTTGTAGAATATGCAGGAAATGCCATCACTTCATTGAGCATGGAGGCACGCATGACCATCTGTAATATGAGTATAGAAATGGGTGCTCGTGGAGGACTGATTGCTCCCGATGAGATCACTTTTGCTTATATTAAAGGAAGAGAATTTGCTCCTAAAGGCAAAGATTGGGATGATGCATTGGCTTATTGGCATACTTTATATTCTGATCAAAACACGGTTTTCGACAAAGAATTTACCTTTGATGCAGCGGATATCCAACCTATGGTCACCTATGGTACCAATCCTGGCATGGGTATCGGTATTGATGAGAAAATTGATATTGACCAGCATTCAGATTCCAATCAAAAATCCTTAACATACATGGGATTACAAAATGGAAGTAGTATGCTTGGTTTGCCTATCCAGAATGTATTTATAGGTAGTTGTACCAATAGTCGAATAGAAGACCTACGCCAAGTAGCTGATTTTGTGAAGGGAAAACAAAAGGCTGCAAATGTAAAAGTGTACATTGTTCCTGGTTCAGTACTAGTTAGCGAACAAGCTAAAAATGAAGGTTTAGACAAGATATTTGAAGCAGCGGGATTTGAGCTTCGTCAACCAGGCTGTAGTGCTTGTTTGGGTATGAATGAGGACAAAATCCCTTCTGGCGAGTATTGTGTTTCTACATCCAATAGAAATTTTGAAGGTAGGCAAGGACAAGGAGCAAGAACCATTCTAGCCGGCCCATTAATGGCTGCTGCTGCTGCGATCGAAGGCAAAATTGTAGATGTAAGGGATTATTTAAATTAAAAGAACATGCATGGAAAAGTTAAATAAATTAATCAGTACTGCAGTACCATTGCCTATAGAAGATATAGATACCGATCAGATTATTCCTGCAAGGTTTTTGAAGGCGATTTCTAAGACCGGATTTGGGGAGAATCTGTTTAGAGACTGGAGATATACTACCAAAGGAAGTCCTATATCAGATTTTGTTTTGAATAATCCTATTTACAAAGGTAGTATCTTAGTAGCAGGTAGAAATTTTGGTTGTGGTTCGAGTCGCGAACATGCTGCATGGGCCTTGGGCGATTATGGATTTAAAGTAGTCATCAGTAGTTTTTTTGCAGACATTTTTAAAGGGAATGCTTTAAACAATGCCATTTTACCATTACAAGTTTCTGATGATATTTTACACCAGTTATTTCAAAAAATAGAACAAAACCCAAGTACAGAATTTATAATTAATGTAGAAAACCAAACGCTAACATGCGAAGATATCACCTTTCATTTCGAACTGGATTCCTACAAAAAAGTATGCTTGATCAATGGATATGACGATATAGATTATCTTTTAAGTATCAAGAATGAGATTGAGGAATATGAGAGAAGGGTGGAGATAGGTTGAACAGGTGGAGATGGTTGAGAATGTAGAGATAGTGAAGAAAGAGTAACCTTCTAAACTTTTTAAACCTTCTAAACCAAAAGATAGTGGAGTGGAGATAGAAAGGTAACATATAAAAATAAATACAATGAATACTTATGGTTTTGAAAAATTAGTGGTTTGGCAGGACGCAAGGCAACTCTGTTTGATAGTTTATAAAGTCACAAAAGAATTTCCAAAGGATGAGATATTTGGGATAACTTCTCAAATCAGAAGAGCTGGTATTTCTATAACTTGTAACATTGCAGAAGGCACGTCAAGATGGTCACAAAAAGAAAAAATTAGATTTATTGAAATAGCTTATGGTAGTCTAATGGAAGTTCTAAATTGTGCTATTTTAGCTTTAGACTTAGAATATTTATCAGAAGATAATTATAATCAAATTAGAGAGAAAATAGACCAAATTTCCTATAAGCTATCGAACCTTAAGAAGAGTTTTGAAAATAAAAATGGGGAAGATTGAGAAAGTCGAAAGATGGTCGAGAAGTGGAGATAATGGAGAAAAGGTAAACCTTATACACACCCTAAACTCTCTAAACCTTCTAAACAAAAAAGTCTAAACCTTTTAAACAAAAAAAATTAAACCTTCTAATCCATTAAAAAATGCCTTTAAACAAAATAACAATTCTCCCGGGTGATGGAATCGGTCCTGAAGTGATAGCTCAAGGGTTGAAAGTATTGGAAGCAATCAGACTAAAATATAGCCATCAATGGCAAGTCAATGAAGCTTTGATCGGGGCAACAGCCATAGACCAAACAGGTGATCCTTTTCCAGAAGCATCTCTTCATGCATGTCAGCAAGCAGACGCCATATTACTTGGTGCAATTGGTGATCCAAAATACGACAATAATCCATCGGCAACAGTACGACCTGAACAAGGCCTTTTAAGGATGCGTAAATCTTTAGGATTATTTGCCAATATCCGACCAGTCAAGATATATGAATCTTTGCTGCATCTTTCGGTTTTTAAGCCAGAAACGTTAAAGGATGTGGATTTTGTGATATACAGAGAGTTGACAGGTGGCATTTATTTCGGTGATAAAATCAAGGAAGAAACGTGGTCATCAGATTTGTGTTTGTACCATCGTTATGAAATAGAAAGAATTGCGCATTTGGCATTCAAACAAGCCATGTCTAGGAAAAAGAAAGTGACGCTAGTGGATAAAGCCAATGTATTGGAGACTTCTAGATTATGGAGATCAGTGGTTCAAGAATTAGCAAGACAATACCCTGAAGTATCGGTAGATTATATGTTTATTGATAATGCAGCAATGCAGGTTATTTTATACCCAGCCAGATTTGATGTCGTCTTGTGTGACAATCTCTTTGGAGATATCTTATCAGATGAAGCATCCGTACTTTCAGGATCATTGGGTATGTTGCCATCTTCGTCAAAAGGAGAGATGTCATCACTTTATGAGCCGATACATGGATCTTATCCCCAAGCAGCTGGTAAAGATATCGCAAATCCTATGGCAACTATACTTTCTGTGGAAATGATGTTGAGAGATTTTGGATTTGTAAAAGAAGCAGAAGATATCATCAGTGCAGTAGATAGGTGTATCGAAGAAGGATATTTGACAGAAGACCTGAGACCAAAAATAGCTCGCAAATGCAGTGAAGTGGGTGCACGAATAGTATCAATTATTAACAAATAGGAAAATTTATGTTTCATAATTAGAAGAAATAGAATATATCTTTCTGAATATTTTTATGATTCGTAATTCGTAATTCAAAATTCAAATTTAATGCTCAATAAATACAGTCGAACCATCACGCAAGACGTTACCCAACCTGCGGCGCAAGCCATGTTGTATGGCATCGGATTGACCACTGAAGATCTTGCTAAGGCTCAAGTTGGCATAGTAAGTATGGGATATGATGGTAACACATGCAATATGCATCTCAACGATCTAGCAGTGGAAGTCAAAAAAGGTGTTTGGGCGCAAGATTTGGTAGGTTTAATATTCAATACGATCGGTGTCAGTGATGGCATTAGCAATGGTACTGACGGTATGAGATATTCTTTGGTATCTAGAGATATCATAGCAGATAGCATAGAAACGGTCTGTGGCGCACAATATTATGATGGTTTGATAGCGATACCAGGCTGTGACAAAAATATGCCGGGAGCAATTATGGCGATGGGAAGATTGAATAGGCCAGCTATCATGGTGTATGGTGGCACGATTGCGCCCGGACATTACAAAGGACAGGATTTGAATATAGTCTCAGCTTTTGAAGCCCTAGGACAAAAAGTGGCTGGCACCATTACCGATGAAGATTTTAAAGGCATCATTCGCCATGCATGTCCCGGACCTGGTGCTTGTGGTGGCATGTACACGGCCAATACCATGGCTAGTGCCATAGAAGCGCTCGGAATGTCATTGCCCTATTCATCATCTAACCCTGCACTCAGTCCAGAAAAACAACAAGAGTGTACCGATGCTGGTGCGGCCATCAAATTGTTATTGGAAAAAGATGTAAAACCATCGGATATTATGACAAGAGAAGCTTTTGAAAATGCGATTACCGTCATAATGGTATTGGGTGGTAGCACCAATGCGGTGTTACATTTGATTGCCATGGCCAAAAGTGTAGGAGTAAAAGTGTCTCAAGATGATTTCCAAACGATTAGTGATAAAATACCTGTATTAGCGGACCTAAAACCAAGTGGTAAATATCTCATGCAAGATCTTCACGAAATAGGAGGTATCCCTGCTGTGATGAAATACTTATTGTCCAAAAAATTATTGCACGGAAACTGTCTTACAGTGACAGGTAAAACCATTGCTGAAAATTTAATCCAAGTACCAGACCTTGATTTTGGCAAACAAGATATCATCCATCCCATAGAGTCACCACTTAAGGCAACAGGTCATTTACAAATTTTGTACGGCAATCTTGCAACCAAAGGTGGTGTAGCTAAAATCTCAGGTAAAGAAGGCGAATTATTTACAGGTCCTGCTAGAGTTTTTGATGGTGAAAAGATGCTTATAGAAGGTATTTCTCAAAAGAAAGTAAAATCAGGCGATGTAGTTGTGATCAGATACGTAGGGCCAAAAGGCGCACCAGGAATGCCAGAAATGTTGAAACCAACATCAGCTATTATGGGTGCAGGTTTGGGTAAAAGTGTGGCGCTGATCACCGATGGTAGATTTAGTGGTGGCACGCATGGATTTGTTGTAGGTCACATAACACCAGAAGCGTTTGATGGTGGCGCCATTGCATTGGTACAAGACGATGATATCATTACGCTAGATGTAGATAATAAATTGATGACTTTACATATCTCAGATCAAGAATTAACAAAACGTAAAAGCCTTTGGATACAACCACCGTTAGCCGTAAAAAATGGTGCTTTGTATAAATATGCTAGAAGTGTAAAAGATGCTTCAGAAGGATGTGTGACAGATGAATTTTAGAATAATTGGTGAATTGGTAATTTGCTGAATTGACGATTTGTAAATTTCACTAAACCAAATAATATTCTAAACCAGTAAACATTAAACAATTCAACACTAAACGATTTAACAAAAAATGACCGTCAAATACTTCATAGAGTTAGCAAAATACAATCAATGGGCCAATAACAAAATCATTGAATGGGCCGATCAATTGAAAGATGAACAATGGAATCAATCATTGGTAAGTAGCTTCCCATCTATTGCAGATACAGTTTTGCACATTGTAGCTGCTGAAAAAGTATGGCATGACCGATTGATGAAGGTAGAAAATCCAGTTTGGTTGCCTTTCACTTTTAAAGGTGGGAAATCTGAAATATTAGCTGTTTGGCAAGACAGTAGCAACTCACTCATTGATTATACTGAGAATAGGACAAATGATAGTCTCAACGACCTTATTGCGTATAAAAGAATCAACGGCGAAGCATTCACTCAACCTGTTTTTGAAATTTTGTCTCATGTATTTAATCATTCCACCTATCACCGTGGGCAATTAGTGACCCTATTGAGACAAGTTGGCTTTACAGATATTTCTTCTACTGACCTTTTACAGTATTATAAACTAGTCTAATCAACTTCTAAACCATCTACTCTTTCTCAACTTTCTCAACAAGAAAAAATGACAGCTAACCCTTCTCAAAATATAAATGCAAATGTGAATATCACAAAACAAGCCACAGGATCTCAAGCTCTGTTAGATGGTTTGATCCATGAAGGAGTAAAAACCATTTTTGGTTATCCAGGTGGCGCGATCATGCCTGTGTACGATGCATTGTATGATTATGGTGATCAGTTGGAACATATACTCGTTCGTCATGAACAAGGAGCAATTCATGCAGCCCAAGGTTTTGCAAGGGTGTCAGGTAAGACAGGTGTTGTTTTTGCTACAAGTGGTCCAGGCGCGACCAACTTGGTCACTGGTTTGGCAGATGCAATGATAGATTCCACTCCAGTAGTATGCATCACCGGGCAAGTATTTGCTCACTTATTGGGTACAGATGCCTTTCAAGAAACTGATGTCATCAATATCACTACACCTGTCACCAAATGGAGTTATCAAGTGACCAATGCAGAAGAAATTCCCCATGTTTTAGCCAAAGCCTTTCACATAGCTAACACTGGGAGACCTGGTCCAGTTGTCATAGATATTACAAAAAATGCGCAATTACAACTGTTTGATTATGAAGGGTATCACAAGTGTTTTCACATAAGGAGTTATAAGCCAAAACCTGATGTAAGAACTTCATACATTGCAGAAGCAGTCGCCATAATCAATGAAGCAAAACGACCTTTTGTGATCTTCGGTCAAGGTGTCATTTTGGGCAACGCCGAGCAAGAATTTCGTGCTTTTATTGAAAAAGGAAATTTTCCAGCGGCATGGACGATTTTAGGAATGGGCGCTATTCCTACTGACCATCCACTTTCGGTAGGCATGTTAGGTATGCATGGCAATTATGGTCCCAATTTACTCACCAATGAATGCGATGTATTAATCGCTGTTGGGATGCGTTTTGATGATAGGGTCACAGGGAGATTAGATAAATATGCCAAACAAGCCAAAATCATTCATCTTGATATAGACCCTGCAGAAATTGATAAAAATGTAAAAACGACGGTTGCTGTATGGGGCGATTGTAAAGAGACACTACCGCTTCTAACTCAGCTTGTCCAAAAAAATGAAAATCAAGATTGGCTCCAAAAATTTAATGAATGTACCATTAAGGAAACGGAGAAAGTTATTTTTCCCGAACAAAATCCTGATTCAGAGATACTTACAATGGCAGAAGTACTAAGGTGCATCAATGAAATCACTCAAGGTGAAGCTATTATTGTATCTGATGTGGGCCAGCATCAAATGGTCGCCTGTAGATACGCCAAACTCAATCAAACCAGATCTAACGTTACTTCAGGCGGATTAGGTACAATGGGATTTGCATTACCTGCTGCCATTGGTGCTAAATATGGCGCACCTGACAGGCAAGTCATTGCAATCATCGGCGATGGCGGATTTCAGATGACGCTACAAGAGTTAGGTACCATCATGCAAGCAAATGTCAATGTCAAAATCATTATTTTAAACAATCAGTTTCTAGGTATGGTGAGACAGTGGCAAGAGCTTTTTCATCATAATAGATATTCATTTGTCAATATCACTAGTCCAGATTATGTAAAGTTGGCTTCTGCCTACCGTATCGACGCTAAAAAAGTAGAACAGCGAGCTGAACTTAAAAGCACATTGGAAGAGATTTTAGCCCATGACAATCCCTTTTTGTTGGAAGTGATGGTCGGTAAAGAGAATAATGTATTTCCTATGGTGCCACAAGGTCGTGGTGTGTCAGAAATTATTTTATCCAAAGAAGAATTGTAATGAAACAAGAATATACCATCACCGTTTACACGGAAAATCAAATAGGACTCATCAATAAATTGGCGATCATTTTTACAAGGAGAAAGATTAACATTGAAAGCCTGAATACATCTCCAAGTGAGGTAGAAGGTATCCATAGATTTACTATCGTGATCAACGAAACTGAAGATGTGGTGCGAAAATTATCCCGACAAATAGAGAAACTTTTGGATGTACTCAAAGTCGATTATAATACCGATGATGAGATCATTTGGCAAGAAATGGCACTCTATAAAGTTTCCGCAGAAGTCATTACAGAAAAGGTAAAAGTAGAACGGTTACTTAGAGAACAAGGAGCAAGAGCGGTAGTAATTAGAAAAGATTATATCATCTTTGAGTGTACAGGGCAAAGAGAAGAAATCAATAATTTGATCAAAATTCTAGAACCTTACGGTTTATTAGAGTTTGTACGTTCGGCAAGAATTGCCATCATCAAAAAAAGTGATGGATTTCACAATAAAGTCAAAGAATTTGAATACAAAGTGCCTAGTGAAACATTGGTAGAAAATGAATTCTTAGACCAAAATGAAAGTGTATTTAGCATGTGATTTTATAAAAAAGTAAATATGGTTGGGAACGCTGAAAAGGTTGAGAAAGTAATGGCAAACAACCTTAACCATTTAAACTTTCTACAAATTCTAATCCCCAAAGTAGCGATATTAATAATCAAATTAACAAATATTCAACTTAACAAATAAACAATTTAAAATGGCACAATTAAATTTCGGTGGTACTGTAGAGAATGTAGTTACCAGAGAAGAATTCCCAATGGACAAGGCTAGGGAAGTATTAAAAGAAGAAATCATCGCCATCATCGGTTATGGTGTACAAGGTCCAGGACAAGCGTTGAATCTTAAGGATAATGGTTTTAACGTCATAATCGGTCAAAGACAAGATTCAGCCACTTGGCAAAAAGCCATTAATGATGGATGGATACCTGGCGAGACACTTTTTAGTATAGAAGAAGCTGCTGAAAAAGGAACCATCATTCAATATCTTTTGTCAGATGCGGCACAGATTGCTATTTGGCCAACATTGCTTCCATATTTGACACCAGGCAAAGCGTTGTATTTTTCCCATGGTTTTGGTGTAACCTACAAAGAACGAACAGGTATCATTCCGCCAGCAGGTATTGATGTCATTTTGATAGCACCCAAAGGTTCTGGCACAAGTTTGCGCAGATTATTTTTAGAAGGTAAAGGCTTAAACTCAAGTTATGCCATCTTCCAAGATGCAACAGGTAAGGCTTTCGATAGGGTAGTGGCTTTGGGTATTGGAGTAGGATCAGGGTATCTTTTTGAGACGGATTTCAAAAAAGAAGTATATAGTGACCTTACTGGCGAGCGTGGTAGTTTGATGGGGGCAGTACAAGGTATTTTCGAAGCTCAATACAATGAATTGCGCAAAAGAGGACATTCGCCTTCAGAAGCATTCAATGAAACGGTAGAAGAGCTTACCCAATCGTTAATGCCATTAGTAGCAGAAAACGGTATGGACTGGATGTATGCCAACTGTAGCACGACTGCACAACGCGGCGCCTTGGATTGGAAAAATAAATTTAGGGATGCTGTAGCACCTGTATTTACGGAATTGTATGATAGTGTTGCTTCTGGCAATGAAGCGCAAAGATCTATAGACAGCAATTCACAACCAGATTACAGAGAAAAGTTGGAAGTAGAACTCGCAGAACTTCGCAACTCCGAAATGTGGCAAACAGGTAAGACGGTGAGAAGTTTGAGACCGGAGAGAAATTAGAAGTACTGCGGATTTGACGATTTGCGGATTTGCAGAATTGTTCGGATCATTCGGTTGTTCGATGCTCAGTCATTCGGGGGGCCGCTTTGTGTAACGATTTATTAGTTCAAATATTTTTTATTTCAAAATAAGTAATTCATCTTAATAATAGATCCTCAGCAGAACAAATACAAGCAGCACATCAACGACTCAAGGATGTAGTCTATACAACTCCTTTGCAGAAAAATCAATCATTGTCCAAAAAGTACGATTGTAATATCTGGCTTAAAAGAGAAGATTTGCAAGTAGTCCGCTCCTTCAAAATCCGTGGTGCTTTTAATAAAATATCTGCGATGGAACCTTCATTGGTCACACGCGGCATCGTATGTGCGAGTGCCGGCAATCATGCGCAAGGAGTTGCATTTGCTGCAGCCCATTTGAAAATATTCGCCACGATTTACATGCCATCGACGACACCAAAACAAAAAATATCTAAGGTTAGACATTTTGGTGGCGAATATGTGGACATCGTATTAATTGGTGATACTTATGATGATGCCTACCACGCTTCTATCCAACGTTGCGAGTTAGATGGTTTGCCATTCATCCATCCTTTTGATGATTATGATGTGATGGCAGGCCAAGGCACTGTAGGTTTAGAGATATTGGAGCAATGTCCCGATCCTTTGGATATATTATTGGTGGCTGTAGGTGGAGGTGGCTTACTGAGTGGTGTAGGTTCTTACTTCAAACAACTATCACCCCAAACTAAAATCATCGCCATAGAATCAGAAGGAGCACCAGCCTTACACGCTTCCCTGAAAGCAGGCCACGTTGTTACTTTGGACAAAATTGATTCCTTTGCTGATGGTATTGCTGTGAAACGCGTAGGACAACAAACTTTTAATATATGCAAAGAAATAGTAGATGATGTAGTATTAGTACCTGAAGGCCAAATTTGTTCTACCATGCTAAAACTATACAATGATGAAGCTATAGTCACCGAACCAGCTGGCGCTATTAGTATCTCCGCATTGGCCATTATAAGGGAACAAATCAAAAGAAAAAATGTAGGCATTATCATTTGTGGTGGCAACAATGATATCAGCCGCACAGAAGAAATCAGAGAAAGAGCACTTTTGTGGGAGAATAGGAAACACTATTTTATCGTTCGCTTTCCTCAAAGAGCCGGTGCTTTACGTGACTTTCTACATGTCCTTGGCCCTGACGATGATATCACACACTTTGCCTACACCAAAAAAAATAATCGTGATTCTGGACCTGCACTCGTAGGTATCGAACTCAAAAATCAAGAAGACTTCCCTGCATTATTGGAAAGGATGACAGCCGCCAAAATTAACTATGAACATATCAATAATAATCCGATGCTGTTTGAGATGTTGGTGTAAGTGGATTGATTTGAACCTATCGTTTTAATTAATCACCGACAAAATTTTAAAAAAAAACTTAATAAATATTTTAGATTTAAAATATTTTGTACCTTGTGATAAATTTAAGTAAAGTAGAATACTAAAATTTTTAATTTTACTTTGGTTATAAGTTTTCCTAATGCTGCATCATTAGTTTGTTTTAAATTTAAAACATAACTTAAATAAACTTATTAATCAAATAAAAATGTTTTTATGAAAAATTTATTATTATTTTCTCAATTTCTCTTACTAGTTCTAATACCATTACACTTAGCTTATGGGCAATCCATAGGAGGCCACGTATATATTGACTACAATAGTAGTGGAACGTATGAAAGTACCGACAAAGGTATTTTTAGTGTAAAACTTTATTTGTATAACAAATGTGATAATGGCTTGGTAGTAGATTCTACAAATACTGACATCGATGGTAATTATTCATTTCAAGGTTTAAATGGTGATTATACGGTTAAGATAGATGTAAATGATCCGGTTTACAAAAACGGTAATTCATTTTCTCAAAATTGTTGTTTTGTAATTAATACACAAGGGCAAAATGAAATCTGTAATTTAGGATTTGCAATGCCTAATTGTACTTCTAATCCTTACTCTGTAGATAATTTATGTGACTTAGCATTTGACAATCCATTATTAGATTTAAGAAAAATTGGTGATTTTCCTTGTGGACAAATAACATCCGTTTTGGGGCCTTGGCCCGGACAACCACATTGTGGTGGGATTTATGATAACACATCATTTTTTGGATTTGTAGCAGGTAGTGGCGATTATTCAATAAATATAACAGTATTTAGTTGTGCAGGAAAAGGAATACAATACGGTATTATAGATGCATGTAGCCCTGGAGGATCACTTGTAGTTTGTAGTGGTGAAGCCAATACAGGACTTATTACCATTGCTACAAATACTTTAGAGCCGTGCAAAAGATATGTTTTATGGCTTGATGGGTATGAAGGTTCCGTGTGTTCATATTATGTAAATGTAACTGGCAATTTTAAAATTTGTGATCCTATTATTGAAGAAAATAAGCCTTTGGCAATAGGTATAGACCTTAATTTAGTTTGTGATAGTACTTGTAATCAAAATTTTGGTAAAGTACTCAAGTTAGTTTCAAATGATTCCCTACCCAAAATTGATAAATTTGATTGGTTGATATCTAATGCTTCTACAACAATAGTTCAAATTACTACTACTCCTGAGATTGATATATCTAGTTTATCTCCAGGACAGTATGATGTGTGTGTACGCATAGACTCATCAGCAACTTATGCGGAGACCAAATATTGCAAGAAAATCACGATAGAATCTGATTATGGTGTTGTAAAAAATACTTTTACCCTCTGCGAAACAGAATTACCTTGGTTTGGTGCAAGTGATAGTTTGGGCAATAAACTTTTGGATGTTTTCGGGACGCATTGGCGTTGGACTAAAGGACCAATCATTTGGTCAGATTTGCAAATTGGAAAAAATACGTTTATAAATGACCACACAGATAAATGTGGATGCAGCTACCAACAAGAGATTGCCGTCATCTATCATGTAAGAGGTCAGGCGTGCGATGATAATGATGAAACCACTATCAATGATTTGGTACTTGACGACTGTACCTGCAAGGGCACGAGAACATCAGGAATTACCACCAATACCACGTGGTACTTTAGACCCTTTTTCGTGACTCCCAATAACGATGTCTGGCAAGTAAAAGCGTTGAGAGACACACTGATTGACCAGCAAATATACAAAATTGTAGGCTTGAATCGAGGTAATGGGTTCATCAAACAGACAGAAATACCATTGGCGCAAGTAGATGGTCGCATGTATTTTTATGAAGATGACGAGCGTAAACTATTGTATGACTTCAACGCCAAAGTGGACGAGAAGTAACATATTATGTTCCAAAGGTTCAAAGGCTTTATGATATTAGCAGCAACGGCGGATTTACAGCAGGAGCAGACAAAGCATATAGGCTTCGGGTAGAAAAAATTGATACTTTAGTTACATCAGAAGGTAAGATATTAAAACTATTTAAAACATCCGCTACGGAACGAAAGGAAGAATTTCATCACTTCAATGACATCATAGAAGGTGTAGGAAGTAGTTTCGGATTATTTGGTGCATTTGGACCTTTTTTACCATCAGGCACAGAGGGTTCAATCCGATGTTTCCAAAATGAAGAAGGCTTTTATAGCATCCTAAGTGATGATTGTAAACTCGTCCATACTCTCAATATTGCTAAAGAATCATCTTATACTATTTATCCAAATCCATCAACGGACCATATCATCATTGATGGTGACCATATATCCTTAGCAGAATTGGAGTGTAGAGATATAAGTGGTAAAAACATTGCCGTAGCATACGAATTTAAAAATGAAAATCTAGTGATGGAGATCCAACACTTGCCTTTAGGAATATATTTTGTTATAATCAAGGTAGGTCATCAAACTTATCCTATGAGATTCGTGAAAGTAGATTAGGTTTAGTAATATTTGCAAAAACTTTTTTGTACTGTAAAATTCTAAGGCTTTTACAAATTACAGCTCTTTTTTATCGTTTTGTACGATGCACTTATCAATTTATACCACATCGATATTATTATTGCTAAATGGCTTTATGGTTGTGTGGAAAAGGATAGGCAGTGAGCAAGATCGAAAAGTTTCAGACCAATAGATACTATCAAAGGTTAAAATAAATTTGCACAATTCGACACCTTGCTATATATTTGCATCAACGATCAACAAATAATCCTGACTTCGAAGACTTTTTCACTGAAGGATACTTTTTTCTGAAAAATGCGTAAGCTGCTAGATTTTTTTGATTGGCTGATAACGGGTTAGGTGACATAAAATCAAAAAATGATATTCATTGTACTCATACTAGGTGTATTATTAATTCTTGGCATTTTAACCGGGATTTGGAAACTCATGGAAAGGTTAAAACCAACTTCGAAAATTTATGAAAAGGTATTAGTAATAATTACTTTTCTGTCGTTTGTTGTTTTTATTATTGTTCTTGGATTCCATTCTACTCCCTACTATAAAGATATTGACCCTTTTGTTGAGAACTGTTATAGCCCAATTTCAGATCAGAATTCTGGACTTTTAATTATAATGCACCTATTAGCATGGTTTTCCATGTTTGCTCTCTATTTCAGAGAATTGAGATTGCCACCACTTCAAGTGTCAATTTACATAATCCTCCTAACTATTGGGATAATTCTTAATTTTATATTCCTATATCAGATTTCCTATCATGATACATCAAGAATTCATTTGTGGGACCAAGGAGATAATGCAGGCTTTTATTTAGCCCTTTACCCAATTTTTTTGACAATATTATCAGTTGGAATATTAACTAATTTGATAGTTAAAAAGGCTCAATTGAACGCTCAAATGAAATACAAGAACAAATGGCTGGATTCAATCAATCAGACATTGATAAGAGTAAACAACTTACCGCTTGTTTCAATATTTTTGACTATACCAATTTTAATAATAATTGTTTTAATTTTAGTTGTATTTGGACAGGATTTGGATTCTTTAACAAAGGTATATTCAGAAACTGCTACTTGGAAACTTTCGCATCATATTCATCCACCAACAGTTGATGATAGACATGGCCATTACTTATGCACAGTTGCAGCATGTGGAACACCTGGAATAGTCAAACCAATTAGAATAGGATTTAGAAACAAAAGACCTATTATTATTAATCGACAACTGCAAATTGCAAATGCATTTGAGTACATGATTGAACAATTTTCACCAACTCTCCATATAATAATAAGACATAATTATGATAAGTATGGGCTAAATCTGTCGAAGCGAATCAATACTGAACGCTGGTCTAATATCACTTACATATTAATGAAACCTTTAGAATGGATGTTCTTAATTTCATTATATGCTTTTTATGTGGCACCTGAAAAATTAATAGGGAATCAATACAGATACGCAACCAAATACAGGCTATGATGGTAATATTAATTTTGATTCGTACTATTGGCAACTTTTGCTTAAATCAAACCTGTCACTTAAAATAACAATTAGAATGTTATATGGATTTTACACTTATATAAGTTATTCTAAATAATTAAATTAAATAAAAATGAAATCATTAATTAACACAATATTATTTATACAAGTTTATTATTTAAGTTCTTTTGCACAAAATGAAGTAAACACTTATGATATTGGCTGCAGCGCAGAAGAATCAACAATAGATATGAATTGGTTGCATTCCCGTTATAAAGAATTAGGTAATGTTGCTCCGCCAGTACTTTGGACAGATAATCAGGTTTATGAGTTTTTAAGGAATAAGGAATTTAAAAACTTAATATTTAATGATACTAATTCACTCAGGGAAAACTGGCAAATATTAAAATATGTTCCTGAAAATATCATTGCCCGAAGATATGCTTGTTTTGAAAAATTTCGCAAGGCAGATATTGAATATGAAGGATGGAAGAAAGAAATACATCAAATTTCGACTATAACTGAATTTATTGGCATGCTTGAAAAATATCCTATCCACGGAAAAGCACAGATTGAAATGCTTGAAGATGAATTAAATATGAATTTTTTACAAATAGTATCGAAGTTAAGAAACAGACAGTTACTAATATATACGTCCCAAGGTGCTTTTGGTTTTCAAATTGTAGAAAATACAAGATTCAATTACGAAATTAAAAAAAAGGATGCCAATTTTAAAAGATTAATTTAATTAATATAGTTTAGCTTTACCTGAATGAATTTAGTATTAACTTTTAAGTTCCTTTTATTTTTTCAAATATATTCTAGTGAATTAAAAATAAGTGATGAAGTCTTTCAAGCAAATATAAATTCAGTAATAAAAGTAAATTCTATATTTTGCTCAAACGACGCCAGAGTAGTTTATTCAATTGTTGCTCCTGAAATTATTAGATATGTTCAAATTAAAGATTTTTTTGAAGTAAAATCATTAGAAATTGGATATGTAAATAATAAAGTTAAAAATTTATCTAATTTTTCAATTGGATATTTCCAAATGAAACCTCAATTCATTGAGCAGCTAGAAGATTATTTGTTGAATAATAAGTTAGTTTTACCATTAAATATTATTTTACCAAATGAATATTCTAACCTAAAAAAAAGACAAACTAGACTAAATCGTCTCCAATCATTTGAATGGCAATTGATATATGCCCATGTATTTTTTTCTATTATGGAAAATAAATTTTGCAACATTCAATATTGTACAATTGAAGAAAAAATTAAGTTCTATGCAACTGCTTATAATTTTGATTTTAAGGAGTCATTTGAAAAAATAAATGCAATGAGTAAGAAACGACTGTTTCCTTGGGGAAGCAAATTATCAAAATTCGGTAACGACAATTATAGTGATTTATCTGTCAAATTTTTTCACCTTTATTCAAACCGTTTTTTCTAAATTTTTAAAACACAACTGACAACTAAGGGTTGGTGTTTCCTAAGTACATCATTACATGTGAATTACGCCTTTTTGAATGGAATCTTCTCATCCGAATTTACAGAGCAATAGATTTCTTCCTATTTACTTCCTTTCACTCTTCAAATAATTTATCAGTAATGGCGGCTAAGTGTTACAATTGAGATTTTAGTCGTACATTTGCCATTCGATGCTTGCAAAAGTGAGTTTACGACAGCCGACAAAGAGCTTTGATCAAATTTATAAATAAATATAAATGTCAAAAATAATTATATCACTAGGAGCCATCATAAGTTTATTATTTATGGCTTGCCATAACAGTCCCAAAATTGACAATGTAGAAAACAAAAACGCCATAGACTTAGATACACAAAAGAAAACTATATTGACAGATATTCCATTCACTTTTGCGAAAAACTATTTTGTTAATAACAATGTAGAAAAATTGGACAACCCAAAAATTGAAACAGTTGAAGTGTTTAATGAAATTTTTGGCATGGCGACAACAATGAGTAAAGATGGGAAACCAACAGAAATAGACTTTGATAGACAATATGTCATTGCAGTAATTCTACCTGAAACTGATTTGTTGACTACAATAGTCCCAGTCAGTTTGCAAAAAGATGAAATAGCAAAAATCACACTCACATATAAAACATCCGTTGGACAAAAACAAACTTATACTTCAAGAAGACCAAGTTTTGCAATAATAGTTGACAAGAAAGAAAATGGAATTATTGAGTTGAAAGAACAAAAATGAAACTGGCTTCAACCTAATGGATAGCTGTTTTGCTCCAAGCATACGCATAGCCTTAATTTAAACCTAATCGGATACGGGTTTCATTTTCAATTCAGGGCTGCCCAATCAGGAATTTTGTGTTTTGAATGCAGGAATTATGAATTAAAAATACTGAACAAAGTAATACAAAGATGAAAAATAATATTCAAAAAAAAAAATGAACCCAAATTAAATAATTATATCTAATTTTGACAAACATTTACAGCTAAACACAGTATTAATTTTGATTCGTACTATTGGCAACTTTTACAAACAACAAACCCAACGGTTAACGTGACAATTAGCATGATAAAGTATAAAACTATTTGGGTTTCAATATTCACCATATTTTTGGCTTTAACAGTGAATTTCTTTTATCCAGAAATCAAACTTCCAGCTGATATTCAAATTGACAAACTTGTTGTTTTTAAATCGAAAAGACAATTGCTAGCATACTCAAATGGACAACTTGTTAAGACTTATAAAATTTCTCTAGGCAGACAACCAATTGGTGACAAAGAATTTGAAGGAGATAAAAAAACTCCTGAAGGACTTTACTTCATTAATGACAAAAATCCGAGTAGTGGCTACCATAAAAACTTAGGCATTTCATACCCTAACAATGATGACATTGAATATGCAAAACGCCTTGGTAAGCCGACTGGTGGCGACATTAAAATACACGGACTAAGAAACAAAACTGGATTAATTGGGAAATTTCACCGTTGGTTTGACTGGACATTAGGGTGCATAGCGGTGACAAATAGTGAAATTGATGAACTTTATGAAGCAGTTAAAATAGGCACACCAATTGACATTAAATCTTAACACGTTGCGCAAAAAAGTATAAATAATTTTGGCAGATATTAGTATTTTTAGAGATAAAAAAATAACTCCTAGTGACAAAGATTTGTTGGAGAAATTGGGGGCCACTTTTGATTTATGGAAACAGATTCAAAATTTCGTTTTGATCAAATATCCAAAAGGAATACCTGAATGGAACTATCCTGGCGAAAAATATGGCTGGAGTTTTCGGATAAAAGACAAAAAAAGGGCTATAATCTATTTTCTACCACGAGATAAGTACTTTAAGGTAGCTTTTGTATTTGGACAAAAAGCAACTGATTATGTATTGAGTAGCAATATCTCAGCTGACATTAAAATAGCTTTAGAAAAAGCGACAAAATATGCCGAAGGACGGGGTATTCGGATAGATGTTAATGATGAAACAATAATATCGGATGTAAAAAATTTAGTTACGATAAAACTTGATAATTAACAAAATAAACCATGATGCAGAATGGTTACATAAAATAGAAACATTCAGAAATCAAAAATATTTCCCCAAAAAAACATCCCAAACTAAAATATTATTCCTAATTTTGACAAACTTTTGCAGCGAAATACAAAATAGTTTTTCCTTTGTCCAACAGCCAATATAGTACAAGTAATAATAGGTATATGGAAAATGATAGAGAATATATGCCTGATTTATTTAAGACCAGTCTCGATGAGTTTAAAAATGTACTAAAGACAGGTCGTTTATTGCCTAGTAGAAAGTCTCTTTTGGTTGAAATAGACGGTACATTTTCTAAATTACAAAATGCAAATATTACCAATGTTTCAATATTAAGAGAAAACTTAAAAAGTACTGAAAAAATTCAAAATTTAGTTCAAAAAACAGGTATTCCTGAAACATACTTTAAGCTACTTAAACGTGAAGTGAATAACCTGCTTCCTACACCAATCAAGTTTTGCGATGTTCCTAATATAACTGAGAATATATTGATACAATTAGATAAATTAAACATAAAAGACACTGAATATCTGTTTCCATTTATTAAAGATGTCAATAGCCGACTCGAATTAAGTAGAGTGTCAGGTTTACCAGAGGTCGATGTGCTTTCGTTAACGAAGTTGGTGGATGTTTCAAGAATTAAATGGGTAGGACCTAAACTGGCAAGACTGATAGTTGATACAAAATATGATACTGTAGAAAAACTTGCTAAGGCCGATCCAGTAGATGTTTTGGAAGCTCTTAATGATGCTAAGGAAAAACACAAATCTTATGATGGACCTTTGGGCATTAATGATATTGATTCTTGGATACGTCAAGTAGTAAGAAATACGCCATTGATAGTCAGTTATTAACGATTGTAAAATGTATAAGAACCAATTCCTATACGATCTAAGCGTTCATGGTAGGTGCAGCACTCGATGCTTTTTACTATCCAGTCTTAACTATACCAAATTTAATGATTTGTTCCATTGTTAATTTAAAAAATGAAAAAATGAATTATATCTTTACGACATTTATCTTAGTAGCCTTGTTTTTTAGTTGCAACGGTGGCAAAAAAACAGAAACCGATCCATTAGACATTCAAAAGAAGTGGTGGAAAGAAGGTATTCTATATCAAATATACCCGCAAAGTTTTAAAGATACTGATGGTGATGGGTTTGGAGACTTTAAAGGAGTAATTGAAAAACTTGATTATATTGAGAGTTTAGGTGTAACCATGGTTTGGATGAACCCATTTTTTGAATCTCCATTAGTGGATAATGGGTATGATGTATCTGATTACCGCGCTATTCATCCCCGATATGGGACGATGGAAGTTTTTCAGAACATGTTGAATGCCTTTCATGCTCGAGGTATAAAGTTTGTTTTAGATGTGGTAGTAAATCATAGTAGTAATCAACACGAGTGGTTTAAGCAATCGCGAAGTTCACGAGACAATCCTTATCGTTCTTATTACCATTGGTGGCCAGCAGAGAAGGGCCAACCACCTTATAGGCATAGTCTTTTCGATCCTGAAGGAGCTTGGGAGTACGACTCGTTAACCAATGCTTATTATCTTCACACTTTTGCAGAAGAGCAGCCTGACTTAAATTGGGAAAATCCTAAAGTAAGACAAGAAGTGTACGACATCATGAAATTTTGGGCGGAGAAAGGAGTCGATGGTTTTAGAATGGATGCATTCCAATTTGCAAGTAAAGATACCACCTGGCCAGCATTTCCAGCTGGCCACGAAAAGGACTTTGTAAAGTGGTATGGTATGCGCCCACAACTACATGATTATTTGAAAGAGATGTACCAAGAAGTCATCCAAAAATATGATGTTTTTGCCGTAGCAGAAGGTGCCGGAAGTACTTTAAAAGATGCACACGATCTAGTGGATGCTGACCGCAAGGAACTACAAACTGCTTATCACTTCGAGACTGTAGATATGGCACGAACACTAGATGGTTATACCTTATCGGAATTCAAAGATGTGTTTACGCGCTGGGATAGTTCTTTTGCGGAGAAAGGGTGGATCGCGATCTTCTTGTCCAATCATGATAATGCAAGATTAGTCAATCGTTTTGGAAATCCAAGTACTGCATTTCATACACCTTCTACACAGATGTTAAATACCTTTCTGCTAAGTATGAGAGGCACACCTTATACTTATTATGGCGATGAAATCGGCATGACCAATATAGATATGCCTTCCATCGCAGAATATGTGGATATTGATGCCTTAGGAAAATACAAAACTGCTATGGCAAAAGGGGAAGATATGAATACGTTTATGAAAGTTTTAAATTATAGCTCCCGAGAAAACGGACGAACTCCTATGCAATGGAGTAGTGCAGAAAATACTGGTTTTACCAAAGGTAAACCGTGGGCAAGGATAAATGAGAACTATAAAGACATCAATGTGGATGCTCAAATTAAAGACCCAAATAGCATACTCAACCATTTCAAGAAAATGACTGGTGTAAGAAAAAGTCATCCATGTTTGATCTATGGTAAATACCAATTATTGCAAAGAGCACATCCAACTGTCTATGCGTTCACTCGAACATTGAATAATGACAAAATGCTAGTTATATTAAATTTCTCAAACAAAAATTCATCCATCACTCTACCTGAAATAGAAAGTGCTCCAAAGGAAATCATAAATAATTACAGTATTTTGGATATTCAAAACGAAACGGTAGTACTACTACCTTATCAAGCCGTAATCTTAAAAATAAACTAAGGTCTAATTTGTGACAACTGTTGCGTTTACCCAAAGGTTGTTAACCTTATACGCTACAATTAAGAGTACAAGACAAAAAGTCAAAAGCAAAGCATCGAGCACTGAGGTAGGTAGAACTTTGCTTAATTATCTATTGTTTGAAATTAGTAATTCTTTGTATTTTTATGACTTTGTGGCTAATTTAAACTTTTCACTAAGAGCTCATTGATATAGCTTGAAGAAATATTACTACATTTGTACTGCTTTTAACAGATAATACATCAAGAGTATGCATCCACTTTCCAGATTATCCCTTTTATTTTGTATATTGGTCTTGACCATTACAGCTTTCAAATTTTATCCAAGGTGGGAAAATACAGGTAGCGAAGCCACATTATCTTGGGATGCTTCTGGATATTATATGTATCTGCCAGCTATATTTATCTATAAAGATATAAAACAGTGTGCTTTTAGAGATAGTATTCTCCAAAAATACCATCCGACTCCAGATTTTCAACAAGCTTATTTCCATGAAAAATCTGGCAATTTCGTAATGAAATATTCATCAGGATTGGCATTAGCAAGTCTTCCATTTTTTTGGATAGGGCATCTTTGGGCATCATCATCAAGCACATATCCAGCAGATGGATTTTCTTACCCTTATCAGATTTCTTTAGGAGTTGGACTCTTTTTACTATCACTGTTTGGGCTTTACTTCTTACGTCTTGTATTGCTGAAATATTACAAAGACAGAACTGTTGCTCTGATGCTATTGATCTACGTTTTAGGGACGAACTATATCAACTATGCGGCTATTGATCAAGCGATGACACACAGTTTGTTATTTACCGTCTATACATTGTTGATCTGGTGCACCATCAGATTTTATGAGACTTTGCGTTGGAAGTATGCTATATTGATAGGTCTTTTAGCAGGATTTGCTACACTGACCAGACCTACCGAGATTATAGCCATTATGCTTCCTGTTTTTTGGGGACTAAGTGCTTGGTCATCCATTCAAGAACGCTTCAAATTTATTTTAACGCATTATTTAAAGCTATTCTTAGCAGTATTGCTTTTTATTATAGTTGTCTCCATTCAACCTATGTACTGGAAGTATGCTACAGGAGAATGGATCGTATATAGCTATGGCGAACAGGGTTTTAGCTGGCTTCGACCACATATATATGACTACATTTTGAGTTATCGTTGTGGGTGGTTGAGATATACGCCTATGATGGTTTTACCCTTCGTCGGATTATGGGCATTTTATAAGAAAAATGAAAATACTATTCCAATTATAGGTTTTACTTTTTTAAGTTTTTATTTAGTGACAGCTTGGGATGTATGGGACTATGGTGGTACCGCAGGACGAGCTATGGTGCAGTATTACCCTATATTAGCATTTCCCTTTGCGGCATTGATAGAGTACGCAGACCAGAAAAAATGGTCTCAATATCTTCTTTATCCTGGTTTGGTATTTTTGGCTTATCTAAATGTATGGTGGGTTTACCAAGCTCATGGTGGTCAAGTTCAGGCCTTGGAACTTTCTAGAGCTTACTATCGGGCAAAAGTAGGTAGATGGACAGCCGATGAAGAAGATAAAAAATTACTAGACAATAAGTATGTTTTTCGTGGCGAGCCACATGATCCAAAAGTAATTTATAAAAATAATTTTGATACAGACACTTCCACCATCCTTGTCGAGACGGATGGCAACAAACAAATAAGAATGAACAAAGAAACTCAGTTTTCACCTACCTATACTGTAGCTCAAAGTGGGCAATTTAAAAAATGGATAAGGGTGAAAGCTAAGTTTTCGTGTACCAATAAAGAATGGGATCTTTGGCGACAAACCCAATTTATAGTAAAGTTTTATCAAGGTGAAAAAGAGATTCAAGCCAATATGATTAGAGTACATCGTTTTATTACAGATGGCGAATCTAAAGAATTATACCTTGATGCTAAGACGCCTGATAATTTCACCAAAGCTTCTGTCTTATTTTGGCATGCTGATAGTGATAAAGAGTTATGGATAGATAATCTTGAAATCATTACTTTCGAAAAATAAAATTGAAACACATAGGATCGCTTAATAAATAAATAGCTATTTTTGCGGCACGAATCAACGGATTGCACTGGTAATATATTATGATAAATCTGAAGTACATATTTTTAACCCTAGCTATTTTAGCACTACATTCTTGCAAAAACAATGACGATGCCTATCGAAAAGCGATCATAGGTACATGGGATGTTTATGCTTCTAATATGAATGAAAAACCCAATGGATTCATGAAAGATGGCTATTTTATATTTAGCGAATCAAACAAAGTTACGTCTAATATCCTTGAAGGAAGTGATTTGCCAACTTTTTCATTAGAAAACAACAGATTGATCATTGACATGGAACAAAAATTTGATATGCAAATAACGAGGTTGGATCAAGACACCATGTTTTTGGAAGGTAAATTAAGCTTTTATGACATGCAGTATTTTTTGGCTAAACGCAAATAATCAATTCAAAATCAAATAAATAGCTATAGGTGTTTTTATGTAATCTAAAGGTTTTAAAAATCAATAGAAGCAATTCTTTTGTGATCTGGATGATAAATATTAATTAAAGATTTGTAGTACAAAATAAGTTTATGAAAAGACGAGTTTTTATCAAAGATGCCTTAACAGGCTTACCGTCACTGATATTGGTGCCAACCATTTTAGCATCTTCATGCAATAATAGTGGTGGTGGTGACCCTACTGAGAAAACTGTTATAGTCGTTGGTGCTGGTATTTCTGGGCTTTCGGCAGCCAAAAAACTGAAAGAAACAGGTTATAAGGTTGTTCTTTTTGAATCACAAGACAAAGTTGGTGGGCGACTTAAGTCTAATAGGAGTTTAGGAGTTGCGTTTGATGAAGGTGCTAGTTGGATTCATGGTATAAATGGCAATCCAATAACTAATCTAGCACAGCAAGCTGGTATGCTCACGTTTGAAACCATAGATGAAAGTAGGAAATCTTATGATATTGGTGGTAAGTTGAGAAGCAATAAAGCTTATGATGACGCAGAAGATGAACTTTACGATATTCTAGATACTTTGTTGGAAAGTGGTAAGTCAGATCAAAGTTTCCAATCTGTATTTAATAAATTATATCCAGAAAAAGTCAATGATAGGTTATGGAAATTTTTTCTTTCCACTTATCTAACATTTGATTTGGGAGATTTGGACAAGCTTTCATCTTTATTGTACAATGAAGGAGAAGTGTTCGATGGTTCTGAAAAAATTGCAACAAACGGATATGATACGATTGCCACTTATTTGGCCAATGGATTAGACATTAAGCTTAACCAGAAAGTGACAAAAATAGATTATACTAGCTCAAAAGTAAAGGTTACCCACAACGGTGGCATTAGTGAAGCTGACTATGTGATTGTTACAGTGCCATTAGGTGTTTTAAAGGCTAATGTGATTGAGTTTTCCCCTGAACTGCCAAATACCAAAACAACTGCCATTCAAAAAGTAGGAATGAATTGTGTAAACAAGTTTTTACTGACTTGGAATACATCATTTTGGGACGATGTTCAATACATCTCATATACGCCAGAAACGCGGGATAAATTTAATTATTTTGTAAATGTAAAGAAGTTTCATCCGACAGTAAATGCCTTAATGACATTTGCTTATGCAGACTATGCTAGACAAAGTGAGACAATGACAGATGCCAAAATTTTGGAGGAAATCATGGTACACTTAAGAGATATTTATGGTAGCGATATTCCTGAGCCAACAAACTTCCTAAGGACCAAATGGCAATCCAATGAAAATGCTTTTGGTGCCTATTCCTACACAGCCGTTGGTACAGAAATGCGGCACTTTGATGACTTGGCAGAAGAGATAAATAACAGAGTATTTTTTGCAGGTGAGCACACGGATTCTGATTATTTTTCCACCGTACACGGTGCACACCTGAGCGGCATAAGAGAGGCTGACAAAATAATTGATTTAAGATAGTGTTTGAACACAAAATGAGAGTAAACCTTCAACGCTTAAGTTTTGCAAAGTAAAACAAAGACATTTAGGTGAAAGAAAATTTTGTCAGCTCAATCATCGTCCTTTAAATTAATCTGACAAAGTGGAATTAATGAAACTAAACAATCTATATTTTTGTTAGATTAACCGTTGTGTTGATGATTAAGGACATAGTTAAATAGTTGAAATACCCTAGGTGTCAATTCTAATATTTTCGTGCAAAACGGGCGTTTGATAACACAAAAGATATAGTTAAGTTATCAATTATTGCGGACCTTTAAAAACAAATAAAAACAAACAGATGAAACATACCTTAATAATCCTATTTTGCTTTTTATACTATAATCTATTGGCTCTCAATATTGAAATGAGCCTTTACAATTATTATGGTGCACAACCATACACAGAGCTATATTTAAGGATAGATGGATCATCCATTGAATGGAATGCTCAAAAAGAAGCATCGGTAAATATTTTACTTATTGTCACCGACGATACAGGCAATATTGCTGCTTATGATAAATTTGATTTGAAAACAACTGCCCGAGACAGCATTTCAGACTTGCTTGATGTTAAAAGATTCAAATTAATGCCTGGTGTTTATCAAGTAAAGTTGGAAGCTATAGACAATTTTAAACCTGTCAATAAAGTTGAAATGGAACAGAAATGGACAATATCAAAAGCTTTGGACGGATTCAATATTTCTGATATTTTGCCATTGTCCGTCATTAAAAGAGATTCATCGTCCAATTCATTGGTTAAAAACGGCTTATATATGGAGCCACTATCTTACCATTATTCTGCACCAATAGACAATCAAATGGATTTCTATTTAGAAGTATATCAAGATGATGTTTCAGATAGTGAGTATTATATTCAATACACCATCATGGAAGGTAACACACAAAATCTAACCGCCAAAGCATTACTGTCTAAGTATAAAAAACTCGGGAAAGGTTTGGTTCTTCCAGAAGTATTTTCGCTGCCAGTCAATGCCATTAAATCCGGAGATTATCACATCTTGGTAAACATCATCAATAAAGACAAGACAGTTGTAGCAAGCAGAAGTACAGATTTTATAAAGAGTAATCCTGAAGCAGACATTACCTATTTAGAATCATTTGACCCAGTAGCAGATCAATCTTTTGTTCAGAAAATCAAGGTTGAAGACATGGATTTTGTACTGAAGGCACATCTTCCTATTACTGACCAACATCAGGTTTCAACGTTAGGAGAATTGATCAAATCCAATAAAATCAAAAGCCAAAGACAATTTATATACCAACTTTGGAAAGCTAAATCACCTGCAAATCCAGAGTTTGCTTACAATGGTTATATGGATGTTGCGGCAGCCGTTGATAAAAAGTTTTATACCAATGTAGGTTATGGGTTTCAATCTGATCGGGGGCACATATTTTTAAAATATGGAAAGCCTTCCAATGTTCTTACTGTAGAGTCTGAAGTAGATGCGCCACCTTATGAGATTTGGTATTATAATAATATGGCGCAAACTGGACAAACCAATGTGCGTTTTCTATTCTATAATCCTTCATTGGCCCACAATGATTATAAATTGCTACATTCCACTTGTCTAGGTGAAAAAGTTAATCCATCATGGGAAGTCGAACTGTACAAATCTGTACCTAATGATAGGCAAGGAAATACTGTAGATGCTACACGAGTAAATGAAAACTGGAATAGAAATGCAAGAAGATACTTTAATGAATATTGATCAAATTTTGCTCTATTTTTCAAAATCGATCTAATTTTATATTTCTAATGTCATAAAGTATTGAGTTCTTTTTATTTATTCTCCATTGTCGAATTAAATTATGTAAGTGTTTACTCACCACTTCGTATTTCGAAATGACAATGTTTGTAGAGAAATTAAGATGGAAAGTAAGCTATTTCAATAAAATATGTAATTTTTTCATAATAAATAAAGAAATTGTATAGTTTTGTGCCTTTAATCCAAGGCACGTCATAGATTCTTATGATCATAATGTGAGAATTCGTGCGTATTCTAATCATTAAATAGTAGTTGAATGGCTAAAAACTTGCTCATAGTAGAGTCTCCGGCAAAAGCAAAAACAATAGAAAAAATACTTGGCCCTGATTTCACCGTCAAATCCAGTTTCGGACACATTCGAGATCTGGAAAAAGGGAATAAAGGGATTGATATTCAAAATAATTTTGAGCCACATTATGTCGTATCACCCGAAAAAATCAAAGTGGTACGTGAACTCAAAGAACATGTTAAAAAATCCACAGAGGTATGGCTCGCTACGGACGAGGACCGTGAAGGGGAAGCCATTTCTTGGCATTTGTGTCAAGAATTAAAACTAGATGTCAAAACCACTAAACGAATAGTATTCTCTGAGATCACCAAACCAGCTATCCAAAAAGCTGTGGCCAATCCAAGACTAGTCAATGTAGATCTAGTAAATGCACAGCAAGCAAGAAGGATATTGGACAGAATCGTAGGCTTCGAACTATCAGAAGTTTTATGGCGTAAAGTCAAAAATAAATTATCAGCAGGTAGGGTACAATCCGTAGCGGTAAAACTTATAGTCGAACGCGAACGGGAGATTCAAGGCTTTGAACCTACACCATTTTTTAAAATTACGGCATTCTTTGACGTGGACAATGGTAGAGGCGAAAAAGTACAGCTCAAAGCTGAATATACCACACGAATAGACAATGAGCAAGACGCAATGGATTTTCTGACCAAAGCAAATGGTGCTTCCTTTACCATAGATAGTATTGAGAAAAAACCATTGAAAAGGTATCCAGCAGCGCCATTTACTACTTCTACTTTGCAGCAAGAAGCAAGTAGAAAACTTGGTTTTTCTGTAAATCGCACCATGTCCACTGCACAAAGACTGTATGAAGAAGGACTTATCACATACATGAGAACAGACTCATCTAATCTTAGTGAAACAGCCATGAATGCTATCGCCCAAGAAATAGAAACTTCTTATGGCAAACAATATTTGCATGTTAGAAAATACAAATCCAAAACAGCCAATGCACAAGAAGCGCACGAGGCCATCAGACCTACTTACATTGAGCGTAAAAACATCGGCCCTGATAGAGACCAAATGCGACTATATGAATTAATTTGGAAACGTACCATAGCTTCTCAGATGTCGGAAGCAGAGATAGAAAAAACCATTGTTAAAATAAATATTTCATCCATGCGCGATAAACAATTGGAAGCAGTGGGAGAGGTATTAAAATTTGACGGATTTCTGAAAGTATATCTTGAGTCCACTGATGATGACGAAGATGAAGATACTAAAGGTATGTTGCCTCCACTCAAATTGCAACAATTGCTGCAATTGAATAATATGGATGCCACACAGAGTTTTACAAGACCCGCAGGGCGTTATACAGAAGCTAGTTTGGTCAAAAAACTAGAAGAACTAGGTATCGGTAGGCCTTCGACTTATGCACCTACCATCTCTAAAATAATGGAAGAAGAGCGTGGTTATGTCACCAAAGAGAGTAGGGAAGGTGTTTCAAGAGACTTTAGGCAGCTATCACTAAAAAGTGGCATCATCACTTCCAAAACAAAAACAGAAATCACGGGTACTACCAAAAACTGTCTTTATCCGTCCGATCTTGGAATGGTCGTGAGCGATTTTCTATCTGAGCACTTTGCCAAAATCATGGATTATGGATTTACAGCCAATGTAGAAGACCAATTGGATAAAATAGCTACAGATGGTGTAAATTGGAAAAGCATGTTGAAAACTTTCTATGGGCCTTTTCATGAAACAGTGGAAAACACCCTTGAAAATGCAGAAAGAGCCAAAGGCAAAAGAGAACTCGGAAAAGATCCTGTGTCTGGGTACGCAGTACTGGCACAAATGACTAGATTTGGACCAGTGATACAGATAGGAGATAGAGATGAAGTGCAAGAAGGCGAAAAACCAAGATTTGCCAATCTCAAACCAGGTCAGTCTATGGAAACCATCAGTTTTGAAGAAGCCATGGAGTTATTTAAACTTCCTAGAACAATTGGTCAAATCAACAATGAAGAAATTACAGTAAATACAGGAAGATTTGGCCCATATATCAAGATTGGCGAAATGTATGTCAATCTGCCACGTACCCTAGATCCTATGACAATTACAATGGATGAGGCCAAAACCCTTATAGAAGCAAAAATGGATGAAAATGCACCTATAGGACATTATCAAAGTCTTCCAATTACAAAGGGCAAAGGAAGATTTGGGCCTTTTATAAAGTGGAATGAAATGTTTATCAATATTCCCGTAAGATTTAAACTAGAAACCATCACCCAAGAACAAGCCGCTGAACTGATAGATGCCAAGGTGGAAAAAGAAGCCAATAGATATATACAAAATTGGCCTGCTGATAAAATCTCCATAGAAAATGGGAGATGGGGACCATATATCAAATTCGGTAAAAATAACTTTAAAGTTCCAAAAGTTGATGGCCAAAAGATAGAAGATACTTACTTGCAAACCGTCAGTCTAGAAATTGTAAAATCTTGGATAGAGACAGAGATGCCTGATGCTTTTAAGAAAAAAGAAGTGGTAAAAAAAGCACCAACCAAAAAAGTAGCACCAAAAAAGAAATAATATTTTATTAATATTTTCTTAACTAACAATAATATCCTTGTTTTTGTCTTTATATAGTAACAAAACAGATACACCATGAGCGCATCATTAAAATTCATAACACTTAGCGTACTAGCTTTTTTCTCTTTTGATTTATCAGCCCAAATCTTGGATGAAGAGACTGGTTTTATCTATGTAAAAGCAGAATATCTTTATGAGACAGGTCGATATGATGAAGCGATTACACAATACAATCTGGTCATCTCCAAAGATCCGAAATACAAAGAAGCACTCATACACAGAGGATGGGCCAAATATGCTATGGCCGCTTACAAAGGTTCGAAAATTGACGCCCTACATAGTATCGAATTGAAAGGCATTGATGCAGAAGCTGCCGCTTTATTAGGAAGGTCTTTTGCCGCAATGCAAGAAGATAAAGCAGCAATAAATAGCCTCACTGCTGCGGTGGCTCTACAGCCTAACAATGCCCAATTTTATGAATGGAGAGGCGATTTGTATGAAGATGATGGGCAAAAGCTTAAAGCTTGTCAAGACTATGAAATGTCAATGAACCTAGGTAGCCCATCCGCAGAGGTAAAAGCTAAAAACTTATGTGGAGTGAAAAGCAAAAAACCAGTAGAGATCTTATCCGCAAATACTGATCCAAAGCCTAACACACATAATAATGATAATAATACCGATCCTAATGTTTTAGGTGATAATGAAGTATTGTCTGAAGGACATCAACAAGAGACGACCACCCAGCCATCAGGAAATACTAACTCTTCTACAAATACAACGCCTGACGAAGATGTAGTAAGGGTTGTTGATGATTCCGAACCTGTAATAGATGAGAATCTCCCAAAAAATGATGATAGTGTCAATAGTTTTGTGATTGATGAAGACCTCACCATCGAGATATCTGGTCAAGAATTAGGCAAAAGACAAATTAAAGAAGTACCTAGCATTCTAATTTTGGCCGATGAAAATGGAAATGTGTGCATCAATATCTGTGTAAACAAACAAGGAGAAGTCACCACGGCAGAATTTAATGGAACAATGTCCACCATTGCCAAAAAAAGCTTGGTGTCATTGGCTTTAAGGAAGGCAAAGGAATTTGAATTTGCCAATGGTAAATACGATAGTCAATGTGGCATTATGGTATTTAAAATTAAGGGAAGTTAGACACTTTATATATTCACACTCTCAAAAAATGGCAATACTCATTCCATAATATTATGGCAAAGTAAATTTGTTACCATCAATGACTCGCCGTATCCATGGTGGTACACTAGTGCATATTCAATACTCCAAGGAAATTCGATGACTTCCAATGTTTTAGTGTCAAAGTATGCCGCATTGTTTTTTGACAGCGTATGTACGATGATATATCGGTCTTCTGCCATAAAAGCGGTTTCCACACCTTGAGTATTCACCGGAAAACAATCCAACTGATGTCCATTATTGCGACAGATATGTGACGGAAGTACCATCCAAACGATACCATCTGATGTATCGAATGATATAAGTACTTCACGGAAAGGTAGGTCATCAGCGTGGAGAGTTTGAGCAGAATAAAAAGGCTGTGCAGATACTTTTATCATCAAAAATACAGACATCAACATGATCAAATAAAAGTATCTCATTGGTTGATTCTTAAGTATTAAGTATTAAAATCTGTTCATTCCTGTCTCTTCTGATATTGGTTTAAAAATACTATTTTCTTTTAAAGTTTATGAAAAATCAATGGACTACCTGATTCTGGATAAAAAAGATGAGTACCTGATGAGATTAAATAAATATTAATTTTTAATACAGCGTACAGCATTACCAAACCCAATCTGGTTGTTAAGCCAATCACAATTAAAAACATTTGGCACTAGTAAAAGGCGTACGGATGTGTTATTTACTACAGTGCTTGTCCAATAATTACCAGTATTAGTGCCCCAAATATTACCAATATCATTTCGATACATAGTAAGTGTTAATTTTAATGGGGAAGCAAAAGCTCCAAAAATATCGTCAGTGATCCAACTATTGCGTTCTGCTTCCAATTCAGTTTCAGTGGGTAATCTAAATCCCGTGGGACAAACATTATTTACCCCGTTGACTCCTTGCCAAAGATTCAGATCTTGAGGATTTGACCAAGCATATGGAGGTGTAGAGCCCGCATAGGTAACTGCGATATAATCATCATGACCAGGACTATTTGTGGTAGCCAAAGTTTGAGTGACATCTGATGTTCTCGATTGATGACCATCATCTTCTCTACCCCATTGAAATAAATCACCTCTGGCTTCAGTATCAGTATGATTAAGAGCAACTCGATTTGCGCCAAGATTTCTATCCAACCAACATTTGTTGTCTGCTCCTATTACTGTGCCGTAAGTAACAATACTTCCTTTATATGTAAAAGAAACTGTAGATGTGCCACAAACGAAAGGTGCCTGACTAGCTGGATTTCCTACAAAATCCGTCCAAGACGTTCCATTGAAAACTTGCATTTGACCTGAAGTACCACAATCTATACACCAAAGCATAAGACCGGCAGGAATAGGATCAATTATTTCATTTCTTTGTGCTTCTGTCATACGTGGTGGCAGAAGACCTTTTGATGTGGAAGTGATATCCAAAGCAGATTTTTCATTTGGTAAAGAAGTATTGATACCAACTTGACTATTTAAAGAAAAATGCAGTGATGTGATTATTATTAAAGTTAAAATTAATTTGCACATGATTATTTATTATAAGTTAAAAAAATGCAAGGCCAGCAATGAATACTAGCCCTGCGCCATGATATGTTTACTCAATCTTTATCACTTTCCGTTGAGATGTTTTGCCAGATCTATTGGTTAGTTGTGTCATATATATGTCCACGAAGTAATTGATAAAAATTTCTCACAAAGTTGCAATACTTCGATCCTTCACACAAATCAAAATTTTCTATTTTTCCTAAGATAAATTTCAATATAACTGCATTTTATTAATATATAATACGTTTATATATTAATTTTTAAAAAAAAATTAATAGTAAATATTTCCTAATAATTATATTGAAAATCCTTATTAATTTATTTAAACAAACAAATTTGTAAAAGTAGAAAATGATAATATTAAGGACCATGGAAAAGTACTTAAACCGATAGCTAAATCAAAATATTTAATACATCAATGGATTATCCTTTAAAATCTAGCGCTAATTCGTTTCGGGAATAGCCCATTTTTTGTTAATTTTGTGACTTTGTATTGCTTCTAAAAAAATTAGTGTAGTGTTCAATAAAAAAATATGACAACCAAATTTTTTACAAACGAAGATCAAAATACGCTACTCAAAAAGATAGAAGGGATTTTCAAACATAAGAAGATTCACTTCCTTGATGCTTTGGTGGGTTATTTTCGTGCTTCAGGATATTTTCAAATTCGTGAATTTGTAGAAAATGCTCAAGAAATAAGAATTTTAGTTGGTATCAATATCGACTCTTTGGTTTATCAAGCCAATCAGCAAGGTTTATTATTTGATGGAGATGCTGAAAAAGCCCAAGATGAATTTTTTCAAGACATTAAGAAAAATATACAAGAAGCAGAATATGACAAAACTGTTGAAAATGGGATGATTCAATTGATTAGGGATATTACCACTGGAAAAGTAAAAATAAAGATACACCCTAAACAAAATATTCATGCTAAAATCTATATCTTTAGGGAACGGGAAAAACATGACCACGGATATGGTTCTGTTATCACAGGTTCAAGTAATTTGACAGATGCAGGATTATCAAAAAACTTTGAATTCAATGTAGAATTAAGAGATAATACCGATATAGAATTCGCATCCCAGACATTTGACAAACTTTGGGAAGAAGCTGTTCCTGTAGATATGGACAGTATAGAAAAATTGCAAAAGGAAACATATCTCAATGCAAACTATACTCCTTTTGAGGTATATCTTAAGTTTTTAATAGAGTATTTTGGTAAGAGCATAGAATTCGACCCAAACTCTATTTCAGACTTACCAAAAGGTTTTAAAAGGCTGTCATATCAAGTAGATGCTGTTAATGACGGATTTGCCAAAATCATGAAGCACAATGGTTTTTTTCTTGCTGATGTAGTAGGTCTTGGTAAAACAATAGTATCAACACTGATTGCCAAAAAGTACTTTTATTCTAATGGTTTTCCAGAACACAGATCCAGAACTTTAATCATTGTACCACCTGCTATCAAAGAAAATTGGGTGGAGACCATAGAAAAGTTCAATTTGGATAATGTTAAAATTATTCACAACGGTAGTTTACACAAAATCAATGATGCTACATTATACGATTTAATCATTGTAGATGAAGCTCATAAATTTCGATCGGACACTGCAGGAATGTATAATGAATTACAAAAGATTTGTAAAACACCAACAAGAAGATTTTTACCTGATGGTACCAATGTGGCAAAAAAAGTAATTCTCGTTTCTGCCACACCACTCAATAACAAGCCAGAAGATATTGCCAATTTAGTTTATCTTTTCCAAGACAGTAAAGAGTCCACCCTTGAAACAGGAAATTTGCAACACTTTTTCAGACAACAAATTGACCTATATAAAAAAATTAAAAATGAACCTGATATAGCCAAAGTTCAATCAGGAGTAAAAACAGTATACGAGAAGATAAGAACTAAAGTCATTGAGCCACTGATCGTACGCAGAACAAGAACAGACTTGTTAGTCCATGATTTGTATTCAAAAGATTTAGAAAGTCAAGGTATAAGATTTCCGAAAGTTAGTCAGCCCAAGAAAATATTATATGTGCTTGAACCACATTTGGAAGATTTGTACGATAAAACCATTTATGTACTCAGTCATGAAACACAAGGATTAAAGTACAATAGATATAGGGCTATAGGCTTTTTGAAACCACACAAGAAGATAAAGTACAAACAGGCAGATATGATTTCTGCTCAGTTAGCCAAAATCATGAAGACCTTATTGGTCAAAAGGATTGATAGTAGTTTTTTTGCCTTCAAGCAGTCACTTTATAGATTTATGAAAGCAACGGAAGCTATGGTAACAATGTTTGATAATGGTCGAGTGATCATAGCCCCAAATCTGCCTGTATCGGATATGATCAATGAAGGAAAAGAAGAAGAATTAATGGAATTGGTCATGGAAAAATCAATAGAAGATCCAACCATTGATATTTGCGAACCCGATGATTTTGAATATGATTTTCTTCCAGGTTTGAAACATGATCTTTCACTATTGCAAGACCTTTCAAAAGGTTGGGCTGAAGTGAGTGAAGATCCAAAATTGGAAGTTTTTGTGGAATACCTTAAAAACATACTTTTTGATAAAAGTATCAATCAACAATCAAAACTAGTTGTTTTTTCTGAAAGCAAAGAGACCACAGGTTATTTAGAAAGGGAATTGCCGAAGTACATTTCAGCAAATATTCTATCAGTGGATAGTAAAACCAGAAAAGACAGAATGCCCACTGTACGCGAAAACTTTGATGCCAATCTAGATAAATTAAAACAAAAAGATGATTATAGTATCATTTTGACTACTGAAGTTCTTGCAGAAGGTGTAAATCTCCATAGATCGAATGTCATTGTCAATTATGATACTCCTTGGAATTCGACACGGCTAATGCAAAGAATCGGACGTGTCAATAGGATTGGCTCTACTGCTGATGAAGTGTATGTTTTTAATTTCTATCCAACAGCTAAAGTAAACAACGATATTGAATTGGAAAAAAAGGCAATCATGAAATTGCAATCATTTCATGCCGCCTTAGGTGAAGATAGTCAAATATACTCACCTGATGAAGAAACAGAAACTTTCGGTCTTTTTGACAAGGAGCTGGAAGAAGAAAAAGACGAAAAGCTTGCTTATTTGATGATGTTGAGAGATATAAAAGCAAAGAATCCTGGCCTTTTCAAACAAATAAAAAACATGCCTTTGAGAGCTAGAGTGGGTAGGAAAAAAGAAGTATTAGATCAGAGTACCATTTGTTACATTAAAGACAATAAACGCGATGCTTTTATTTTGGTGAAAATAAATGGGGAAACAGAAGAGTTAACATTTTTAGAGACGGTAAAGGTTTTCAAAGCCGAGGTGATGGAAAAAGCTGTTCCTTTGCATGCATCACACCATGAGCAGGTACAAACTGGTATTTCTCTTTTTTCGGACATAATGGAAAAAGAGAAAGCAAAAGACAAAAAAGTGGATACCACACAAGGACCCAATGAAAAGAAGGCCAATGCATATCTTGATGCAATATTGAACTTACCACTTGTCAATGAAGAAGAAAGAGCGTTAATTCTAAAGGCAAAAGAAGCGCTAAGACAAGGTAGGTTTCAAAACCTGCAAAGAGACATCAATAAGTTCCAATCGAATTTAAAGAAATTCCCTTTGAGACCTGCTGTAGTACTAGAAAAAGTAATTGAGATTCTGAAAGCTTATCCATTGACAAATAGAGAAACGGATCAGCTTAAGGAGATCATACCAATCAAAGCAAAAGCCTTACATCCTGAAATTATTATTACTGAAAGTTTTAGATCATAAACAATGAAGGAAAAAGATCTTAAAGACCAATTACGGCAAACATTTGACTTCACAATTTGGAAGGATATTTTGCCTTTGTTTTTCAAGAAAGTTCAGTATTTTACCGTACCAAACAAATTGGAATATGGCAGTGACAAAGTTTTAGATGCCGTCCAATTAGGTGTGGTTCAGCTCGATGATGAGAAACGTCTAGCCATCGTAGTATATGAAGTAGATGATACCGTATTTATAAATAGAAATCGGGTAGAACTTAGGAAAATAGCCATAAAACCTATTGATGAAGATAAAATCCATGGAGCATTAGCATTTTTTTACAATAAAAAACAAGCAGATTATAGATTTTCATTTATTGCCAAAGAATCAAGTTTAGATCTCGAAACAGGACAACTCATAAAAGGTGAAACCAAACCAAAACGTTTTACTTATCTCTTAGGGTCTAACGAAGCATGTACCACAGCCGCCAAACGTATGCTGGTCCTCATAGAGAAAAATACAAAGGGTAAAGTAACCATTCAGGAGCTCAAGGATGTTTTCTCCGTAGAAGCACTCAATAAAGACTTTTTTAAATCGTACAAAGAGTATTTTGAGAGATTTAGTGCTCATCTTGCTGATGAAAGCACCTACAAAGCATTAATGTTAGGAGATAAAGCAGAACATATTAATAATTGGAAGGATGAAGGCGCAAAGCCTATTAGAGATTTTGTTAAAAAACTAATGGGTAGAATCGTTTTCCTACAATTTCTGCAAAAAAAAGGATGGATGGGTGTTCCAATCACAAATGACTATTGGATTGGTGGAGATGGAAATTTCCTCCAAAATCAATTTTTAAAATTTGAAGATAAAGAACACTTTCATAGCAAAGTATTAAAAGTATTGTTCTATGAAACTTTAAATAAAAAACGAACAAACGATCTTGCTCCATCAGAACTAGGTGCCAAAATTAAAATACCCTATCTAAATGGTGGTTTATTTGACAGAGATGCATCATTTGAAAATGACGTTGATTTCCCATCTGACTTATTCAATAGTCTGTTAGAATTTTTTGCATCCTACAATTTTACTATTGATGAAAACAGTCCTGATGATCACGAGGTAGGCATTGACCCAGAAATGTTAGGCCATATATTCGAAAACCTACTCGAAGAAAACAGAGAAAAAGGGGCCTTTTATACACCCAAAGAGATAGTGCACTATATGTGCCAAGAAAGTTTGATTCAATATTTGCGTACTCATATGCCTGAATGTACAGAAGATGAAAGTCCCGCAACGATTGCTCTCCAAAATTTCATAAGGCATGGCAAAACAGGGGATAGAAATGATAAGAAAAATTTTGTCGTTCAGCAGGCCAAGCGGATCGAAAAATTATTGGACAATGTAAAGATTTGTGATCCAGCCATTGGTTCTGGTGCATTCCCAATGGGTATGTTGCAGGAGATATTCAAAGCAAAAACCACATTGGACCTGACACTCGATCATGCTGAAGTAAAAAAACAGATCATTCAAAATTGTATCTATGGTGTAGATATCGATAATGGAGCTGTAGAGATTGCTCGATTACGGTTTTGGTTGGCATTAGTGGTGGATGAAGACGAACCACAACCATTGCCAAATTTGGATTATAAGATCATGCAAGGCAATAGTTTGTTGGAAAGTTTCGAAGGAATAGATCTTAGCAAAGTACATACTGTAACCAAAACTACCACCATATATGAGCCACAACGTGATCTTTTCGGGAGAATCACAAATCCGCAAATGAAAATTACAGATGTGAAAGTACTGCAAGAAAACGATTTGCAACAATTGATGATAGATTTTTTTCGGGAAACCGATCCTGAGAAAAAACAAAAACAGAGACATATTATAAACCAAACAGTCCATGATCATATTGACTATAATATGGAACTATCACAACTCAGTCTGGAAAGACAGATTGCTGAAGCTCCATCTGGAAACCAACTAGGCATAAAAGCAGCAACAAAAAAGAAGATAGATCTTCTTAAAAAATCATTGGATGATCTGATAGAAAAAAGAAAAAAGCTCCACGCTCTTCAGAACACCGTCCAAAAACCTTACTTCTTATGGCATTTGTTTTTTGCAGATGTATTTGATAAAGGTGGTTTTGATATTGTTATTGGAAATCCTCCATATATCGAGCATAAAAAATTAAAGGATATAGCATATCTTTTAAAAGAAAAATATCAAGTTTATTCTGGAGCAACTGATATTAGTGCTTATTTCTTTGAGCTTGGGTTTAAGCTTTTAAATAAAAAAGGTACATTACAATATATTAGCTCAAATAAATTTTTCAATACTGGTTGGGGCAAGGAACTAAGAAAATATCTTTTAGGAAATACCATTGATTTCTTTGTAAACTTTGAACAAGTCGAAGTTTTTGAAGGTGTATTGGTTTCAAGTGTTATTGTTGGTGGAAGTAAAGAACTTCCTCAAAATAATCATAAAATCAAATATATAGAATTTTATAAAGACAAAAAATGGAAAGCTAATTTTCATAATCATATCAAAAAAACGTTTCAATTGATAAAACAAAATTCGTTTGACGAAAACGAATGGTCTTTTGCAAATGAGATAGACCTTGCATTGAAAAGAAAAATTGAACTTTCTGGTGAAAAAATTAAAAACTTTGATACTATTGACATTAAAAGAGGTGTTACTACTGGATATGACCCAGCATTCATAATAGAGAACAATAATGAAATTCCTAAAAATAGTGAAACTGTTGTTAAATTATTAATCAAAGGTAGAGATATAAAAAGATACTTAAATCCAGAAAGTAAATCAATTCTTTTATTTATACCATGGCATTTTCCTTTAAATAATGATCCAAGTGTAAATGGGGCTTCTGAGGAAGCAGAACAAAGACTAAAATCTGATTATCCAGAATTGTATAAGCACCTTAAAAGTCACCATGTAGGTTTGTCGAAAAGGAATAAAGAAGAAACAGGTATTAGGTATGAATGGTACGCTTTGCAACGTTGTGCAGCATCTTATTTTGAGCAATTTGAAAAAGAAAAAATTGTGTGGCCTTTAACTGCTGATAAATGGGGCTTCGCTATTGATTCTAACAAACATTATTTAACCAGTGGTGGATTCTTTATGGTTTCAGAATCTATTAAATTATTGTATATTGTTGGTGTGCTTAACAGCAAACTTCTTGAATTTTATTTTAAGTTTATCGGTGTAATGACAGCTGGTGGCGCATACACATTGAAGAAGGCAACAATTGACGAACTTCCTCTTATTAACCCTAATCAAATTACTAGTAATTATATTGAAAAGCTAGTTTCAAAAATTATTGAACTAAAAAAAGAAAAATTGTCTTCAAGTATTTACGAAAACAAAATTGATGCTTTGGTATTTCATTTGTATGGATTGACAGAACAAGAAATGTTGCAGGTCTTAGATACGTTTAAAGACCTCAGTATCAAAGACCGCAATCAAATACAGAATGAATACTGGAATATTGGTAATAATAAATTTCAACTGGATATATGATCACTAAAATAAGCATCACAAACTTCAAGGCCATCAAGGAATGCCTCAACCTGCCTTTGCAGCCATTTACAGCTTTCATAGGTAACAACGGGAGTGGCAAAAGCAGTGTCATGGAAGCTATGCGCACGTTACACCTTTGCTTGACTAAAAACATCGAAGAAGCATTTGCTATTTGGGGCGGCTTAGACAAAGTACGTAATTATCATGCCATTCAAGATGAAGTAACTATTTCAGACTTCGGGTTTAAGCAAAAACATAGGCCTATTATTATATGGATGGAAGTGGAATTAAACAAAAAAAAATATGATTACCAAGTCTCATTTAATTTGAGTTTTAATGACGACTACTATATTGTAGAAAATGAAGAATTACATTGTAATGGACAGATTTTATACGCGACAAATGCAATAGACAATAACGGTAACTCTTATTGCCAGATTTATTATTCAGAGATAGCTCATCATCAGTTTCAACACAAAAGTAATTCACTTTTATTGTCCATGGTAGATGGGAATCCTTATCCTTTAAATTTTATTGTAAAAGAATTTAAGGAATATGTTGAGAATTGGCAATTTCTATACCTTAATGCACATGAGATGGGTAAGCCTGTGATGCAAAATAGATTGGACAAAAATATAAGACTAGATTATGATGGTAGAAATATAGCAGAATATATCCTTTGGATTCGATCCCAAGGTCAGGAATATTTGGATAGCATTGTACAAAAAATGATTTTCGTTTTGCCTTATATTAAACAAATTCAACCCAATATTCAAGAAACATTCAATCGAGAAGTTGAATTGTTGTTGCAAGAGACACATGATAAAAGCAGACCTTTGCCAGGTTGGTTGCTTTCTTCAGGCACCCTAAGAATATTAGCGCTATTATCACTTTTCGATTCGCCCAAACCTCCTAGTGTATTGTTTGCAGATGAAATTGAAAATGGTTTAGACCCAAGAACAATAGGCCTTCTACTTAATGAAATCCGTAACGAAACTACGACTGGAAAAATGCAGGTGGTGATCACGACTCATTCACCATATTTACTAGATTTGTTACCGATAGAAAGCATAATAGCTACTGAAAAGAAGGTAGATTACTGTAAGTACCATGTGCCTGCGACAGAAGAAAGATTGAAAGTGTGGATTGAAAAATTCACACCAGGGAGATTATTTACCACAGGTAAATTCAGCAGATAAATATGAAAGTAGGATTTGTATTTGAATGTCAAGATCAAGGTCCAGATGAGTTGCTCTATACCCAAGTAGCAAAGGACTTATGTCCAGCCTTCGAGATATCGCAAGAAAATATTTCACCATTGGGCAATAAACATGCAGTGATAAATGATAGTGCATTGGATGTTGCTATTATGATTGAAAATGGTTGTGAATATGTATTTATTATTTGGGACAGAATGCCAAAATGGAAATTAGGTACAGGAAAATGTGGTGATGATATAGCAACTCTAATAGAAAAACTTGTTGCATCAAGAATTGACATGGACAAAGTATTTATGTGCTGCATCGATGAAATGTTAGAAAGCTGGTTAATAGCAGATGGTAGAGGAGTCACCAATTATTTCAAAAGCATAAACCATCTAAATTCTAAATTTCCAGACCATAAATCAAAAGCAGACCAATCAGCACCCAAACAAAGATTGGAAAATTACAATGGAAAATATAATGAGTATAAAGACAACATAGGAATTTTGAAAGGTCTAAATAAGGACTACAGCAGAGCAGTTAAATGGAATGATTCATTTGGAGAGTTTGTAAATAACATACAAAGTATTTGCCCACACTAAACTCAAAACAATGAAAGCTTTCAGAGTAAAATTTCTAAACGGTCACTTTATCGATCAGGATACGGAAAAAAGGGTCATCCTTGTACAAAATGGTATTTATACAATTTCTGCTGATGATTCGGCATTTGTAGAAGAAGACGAAAAGTTGATAATAGCTACTGGACTAGAAAAAGAACAGAAAGCAAAAGAAATTGAGCAAAAACACAAAAACACAGATACCATTTTATTCTTACCGGCAAATACAGAGCTGCTTTTTAGAATAGGAAACTCCAAATCTGTAAAAGGAGATCAATCATATGCCCATTTTTTGACTTGTATTTTGTTAGAAGACCTCTACATCTACTTTGTAAAAGATGGTACCAACGAAAAAAACGATCCTATTGCGTGGAGACTCAGCAGATGTAAATGCCAGTTAAAGGAATCCAAAATCGGTGGTCTGGTTTTAACTGAAAAGATTGTAGGAAATTCACTAAACGATCTTTTTACAAAGACGGTGATGTTTTATTTTTCTTTACAGCGATCAGGAAGTATTAATGTCTTCTCAAATTTTTACTTATATGATAATAACAAAAACATAGAGCCAGGTTATGACCTATCCCGTCAGTTCATCAGTTTGGGAGCTCGGCGGGAAACCTTAGTTAAGAGTATTGAGAATAATCCTGATAAGCATTGATGGTTATTTATACTCAGCAGATTCACATCTACTCCATATTTAATACAAATTTGGTAAATATATAAATTTAAAAAATATAAATATCTTGTTTTTTTTATAAGTACACATCTACTAAGTACATTGCACACAACATCTAAATACTGTATTTATGTGAATTGTTCTTTTTACAGGATTTGACGAATATCCTCCGTTACTCGTTGTTATGCAAAGAACAGTGAAATCAGGATGTATGGATGCATATTGACCATTACAGCAGCTTTGTAATTGTTTAACTTGAATTAAGTAAGCATCTAACATGTTTTTCAAGTCGCAACCTAAAATATTAGTTGAGGGATAATTTTCACCTGCATTCATTCCGGCTTGATAGTTAATGATATATTCTTTCAAGATGCAAACATTAGGACTTGGAGATGGAAATATATCACATGCCAAAACTTGTTTAACTTCTGGAGCAATATTTTGACCGGGTGCAGGACATAAACTTTGCGGAATTGCATTATCTAAGTAGCTCTTAATATGTTGTTCTAAAATAGATTTGTCTCCATTGCTTGTATAAGGTCCCCAAGAATATGTTTCATTGAAAGGCGAACAAGGAGGAGTAGGGCATCCATATAAAAATACTATAGATACTAATAATATTAAATAACTTTTCATTACTCTTAATTTATAAAATCCTACCTACTCTATACAGTTTTCAGTTTCCCTGTCCTACTCTTTTATTGATTTTCGGATTACTCATTAAAATAATTAAGTTAGCTCGTTATTATTTCTCACAAAGATGAATCATTGCAATTCTTCACACAAATCAAAATTTCCTATTTTTCCTAAGATGTTGGACCGGATATTAAAAATAAGTTGGTTCGTATATCTTTCATTATTAAATATTTATACTACATTTGCCAAAAATATTTTCCTAATAAATTTTGTTGTTTAACAACTCACTTTTTGTCATGGCAGCACCTAAGTTTGTACAGTTATTAACTACTTTGGATAAAGATGAATGGCTTTCGTTCAAAAAATATGTACTCAGTCAGTACACTGAAAATTCGGATACATATAGGATATTTAAGTGGCTTGTGGATAGGAAAAATGATCTAGAGATGATGGATGATGTCTATTCTCTGGCATCAAAACAATTCAAAGCGATGTCATCAAAGGTGTTTTTGAATCACTTGTCTGTTCTTTATCAGCTCCTAGAAAGATGGATGGTCAACGATCAACTAAATCATGAAAATACCACCTATAAATTATTGCTGCATAGGAATCTGCAAAAAAGAGGAATGTATCACTTAGCTGATCAGCTCTCCAATCAACTTCAAAAAGAATTGACTAATGAAAAGGAGTTAACTGCACTTTGGGCCAAAAAAGAAATTTTACATCAAGAATATTATAGTTTCAATCCAATCAAATATCAAAAAGGGGCTTTAGCTTTATCACAGTTGATGGAAACAACTTATGAATACATCCAACATTTGATAAGCGTATATCAGGTGGAATTGATCAATTGGGGTAAAATACAGAAACATGCTTACCACAAAGAAGAAGAAATATCATTACAGTTAATGAAGCTATTGCAAAAATCAGAAGACCAACCATTTTTTGAAAAAATGTACTTATTTATTAAGTTGGATAAAACGGAATATCTCGAAGATCTAAAATATAGTTTGATTAACGGAATCTGGCCAAGAGGGAGTCTCGAAGAAGTAGCCTCCACGATTTACCTGATCCGAAAAACTTCAGAATTGTATGAACGGGGTAGTCACTTGCCAATTGTCCAAATAATCACAGAACTCTTTGCTTTTGCTATGAAACAAGGTGTATATGCAGAGCATGGCAAACTAACACCTGTGACATTTCGAAATATCGTTGGTCAGTTGATTCGATACCAAAGTTTTGACTATATACAAGATTTTATTAATGAATGGTACCTGCGCGTTGCTCCGCCACATGAAGAAAGTACAAAAAATATAAGTCATGCCATGAATTGTATTAAACATGAAAAATACAATGAGATAATTTACTTTACAAGGCAAAAAGTATATTCAGATGAAAATGGAAAAGCGATAGCATCTTTATTGCATCTGATAGCCTGTTTTATGGATAGAGAGAATGATTATGACTTGTATTCTATAACATTGCACAATTTTAGTACTTATCTTACCCGGCACAAAAATACATTTTCTTCAAAGTTTTTTAAGGGTGTTTGGAATACGGTAGATATTATGAAAAAATTGGATCATGATGTCAAAATAGATTTGAGTTTATATGATACTATTTTCTATCGAGAATGGTGTGAAAAAATGGTAAAAAAGAAAGGATAAACCAAAGCTTATCCTTTCATATTTCATTTTTAATCATCCAGATCAGGACTAAAACCCATCGTCTTCTTCTCCAATAAATCCATACGGATAGACCACAATATTGCCTGGTTGAATCGACATTTTGATTGACGAAGCTGAATAAGGGCTCACTAAACATTCATTTTTGTTGCTGTATAATCCATTGGCCTGAATTGTCACTAATTGAAGGTAATTGTTAGGTTCTTCAATCAACATGTTTTTACAAATAAATGTACTGGAATCTACAGCCGAATAATACAACTTTACAGTCAGCAGCGTATCCGATAATGCTACTCCTCGTGCTCTAATGACATTACTTTGCAGGGTGTTGCCATTTTGTAAGAGCAGTGTAGCCTTTACAGTATTGGATGACCGATTTTGGATATTAAGGTGACCATTTGAAAAGGTATTAAGATCTCCCTGACAAGACGAAAATAATAGGCATAGTAATGCCAAATGAAACATGGTTTTCATAAAAATAAAATTTGAAAATGTTAAAAAATTAAATTCTTATGCTCCGTGGCCTTTGGATGCATTACAAGGAGTACAGCACTAAGGTGCGCACTTAGGGCTTTGTCTATGGTATCTTTATGTTTTAGTTTTATCTTGAGTCTTTATAAAGATTAACTGCCTCAACTCTATTGTTGACACTTAATCTTTTATAAATGGTCGAAATTTGAACTTTTACACTTCCTTCATTTATCAGCAATTTATCAGCAATTTCTTTATTCAATAATCCATCTGCAATATATTTTAATATTAGTAGTTGATGTTCTGTTAAACTTTCCACTTTCCTACTGTTTGGTGTTTGATGGAAGCTATGGATTACCTTTTTAGCAATTGCGGGACTCATAGCGCCATTGCCATTGATCACATCATTAATAGCTTGAACGATTTCTACCAGTGAGTCATCTTTTAGAATGTATCCTGAGGCTCCATACTTTAATGCTTCAAAAAGATATACATCTGTATCAAAAACTGTAAACATGATAAACTTAGTCTCAGGCTCATTGACCAGAAGCTTTTTCATACATTCTACGCCTGTCATATCAGGGAGTCCTATATCGCATATTACAACGTCCGGTTTACAAGATGGTATTCCTAAGAGTGCATCTGTTGCATTGAGATAATGAATGTCGCATATATATTCCGTTTGTTTATTGATGTATTCTTTTAGTCCCACACCTATTTCTAGTTGGTCTTCTATAATGCTGATGATGATATTATTTCTTGTTTTCATAAGGCAAAGATAAGGTGTGTGTGAAATGCCTAGACTATAACTTTAGTCATAGTATTGTAATGCTCAGATAAATTTAAGTGGGTACACAATCACAATGGACCATCCAGTTTTTAGATTTTGAATGTCCAGAGTTGCTCCTATGTCTAATGCTCTTTTACGCATGGAAGCAAGACCATATTTACCAGGTTGATCATGAATTATTTTGTGACAGTTTCCTTCTTGCCCATTATCTTTAATTGCGATTTGCAGCTGGTTTTGATTGACATTAATCTTCATCCAGATAGTTGTTGCATTAGAGTGTTTGATTACATTATGGACTGCTTCTTTGACCATCATTAAGAGATTTCTTCTTACGAATCCGGTAATCTCAGCATCATCTTGTAATTCTGGTATCTCCATATTTAGTTGGATACCTGTCAGTTTGAGTTGTGTGTTAGTACTAGTTCTTATTTTTATTATCAAATCTTGAAGATGATCGTTTTCTGCATCCAGAGACCAAAGCATATCTCTCATATTTCTCAGCAGGGTAGAGGAGAGTTGCTGTATATCTTCCTGCGTATTATCCTTTTCAGGCTGTAATCCAGATATAAATTTTATTTTGCTTAAGCCACTACCTATCTCATCATGAAGGTCTCTGGCGAGTCTTTCTCTTTGTTCTTGTAGTGCTTTTAGTTTGTCTAATTCTATTTGTTTTTTGTACAAAATTTTATCGACCCTTCTTTTTCGGAAATAATAACCAAGGGTAAACAAGCTTATCGCCATCAAACAAATAAACCAGGGGCGTTGGTAAATTGGTTGTAGAATCGTAAAATTTATTATGTTGGTATCGGATGTAAGATGATTAGTGCCAATAGCCTTTACTTCTATTGAATAGGTGCCTGGGTGTAGTGTTGGTAAATTAAAAGTAGAAGAAGTAGTTTTGACCCATGCTGTATCTATACATGGAATTCGATACAACAAATTGCATATACTATCTGAGTAAGAGTCTATAACAATGGATTGAATTTGTAAAAAATTGTAATCAGGTTGGATGGTGTAATGGTGATTCTGTGTTAAATGTTTATTGTCTGAAATGAAGTTTTGCTTATGAATTTTTGGCTTGGACAAAAATAATTTGTAACAATCTGAGTGGATTGAAGTAAAGCCATTTTCAAGCTTAACCAAAATCTTGTTGTTAAAGTATATAGGAGCATTTATTGAAAAGTTTCTAAATTGTTCGAGAAGAATTTTATAATATAGTTTAGTTTTAAGGTCTAGATAATACAAACCATCTGAACTAGTCACCCATAAATTACCCGAATCATCCATGGTAGATCCGAAAAAATCTACTGCTTTCTGGAATGCATTTGGTATTATTTTTTCCACATTAGCTTCGTTAAGTTTATAGACTCCTGTATTAGAAGAAAGTATAACGCTTTTTTCATTTTGAAAGATGTGATTTACAAATCCGATAGTTCTAATAGTAGTTTGGTCTGCGGTATTGACCAGAATACCTTGATTGTTTATAGCATATCTAAAGCCATTAAAATCAAATATATGGATATAATCTCTATTTTTATATATTACCTGAATCTTATCATTTTCATATAGAAATGAACCGTTTGAACTTGTGATAAAGAACCCATTAACGTTAGAATTTATGAAATATATATTTGAAAAATTATAATTGTGTTTTAGTTTTAACGAAAGTTTGTCATATATGTATAAGTTATATAATGAATAAACTGCAACTTCACCTTTATTTTCTTTAATTTGCCAATTATCGAATGCATTATGTAAATAGGGACAAAATTGTTTTTTTAATGTCTCATTATTTGAATCAACTTTTGTTAGATACCTATTTTTAATAGCAAATAAATGATTTTGGCCCACACATATATTGGCATTCGGAGGGATATGTTGTTCAAGATGAACTGATTCTATTTGGTTTTTTAAATTTAGAGCAATGGGTGGATTGTTTTCATAGGAAATTATTAAATAGCCATTCGTAATGTATATATTGTTTAATGAAAAACCCTTATATTTCTTGTTCAACCACTTTAGAATACTGATATTTACTAGCTTTTCGGTTTTTAGATCAATAGCAAAAATACCATTTTTCTTTAATGCTACTAATAGAATTTCATTGAACAGGGAGATGTCTCGGATATTTGTTTTATTTATTATAAAATTATTGTTTGTAGGGTCATTACAATTAGCTTTTAGGACACCATTATTTGTTGCTAAATACAACGAATTGTCTTTAATTATTATATTTCGAATGGTATTATTTAGATTGCCAATTGCATAAACTTCTTTTGACCATTTGCCACTTAGTAAACGATAGATTTCAATTCCTGGACCATTATTCCATCGTATTCCGTAAATTACATTTTTAGATTGTGGAACTACGAATCTAATGCTTGAATTGTCAGTAGTAATATACTCTGTAATATAATGGTGGATATAATTGTATTTAACTATTGAATTTTCAAGTGTCATCCATACACAAGATGCAAAACTGTCGACAAGAATAATTTGATAGCCAAACTTAAATAAGTATCCCTGGTCATTTGTTATCTGACAAGAATTGAATTTACCTTTTTGTCGATCAAATATATTAAGGTATTCATAAGTAGTTGTAATATCTTTATTGGCACCGATGTTAAAAATTTGACTTTGAACATAACTGCCATTTAATCCTGATTTATGAGGATCAGTAAATTTAAAATGTTCAGTTTTGTTAGCATTTCTAAATGTCCATCCCTGATAACAACTACTAACCCAATAGTTAGATGGGCTTGTAAAATTAAAAAAAGAATTATATTGATTATTTATTGGAGTAAGAGAAGTTTGACAAATGATATTTACTTGTTGAATTATAATAATTAAAAAAGTATAAATCTTTAATTTAGTACTAATTTTTTGAGGCAAAATTTGAAAATTGTATTGCATTTCGTTTCTGCCAATTTTTTGGAATAATTTTTTATGCTATTTAACTCTATCCCAAAGAGGAGGACATGGAGCAGCTATTTCTATTACTGCTGAACCATAATCATTATTAAAAGTGACACCCGATGTTTCGGTTTCATTTGCTTCTATTTTAAGTGTAAAATAGTTAAAATTTGGATCAATATGATCACCGTTATTAAAAAATCTATTTGAATATTTGATGGTTGATCCTGAAATAACTACTTCGCTGCCAGTTGTGCTAAAAATTGCTTCTAATTGAGCTTTTGTAAAGAGGCATAAGTCCCATTTTTTATCAGGATCACTATTATTTAATGTGAGATAGAATGGTTCAGGTAGATTGTTTATTATTGGTGTATGTAGAATTTCATTATTTGAATTGTTATGATAAATCCTAACAGGTATTTCCACAGGCGTATTTGTAACATGAATTGAAATACTTCCATTCCCTTCTTTTTCCCATTCAACTAGAGTGAATTTAGGTACAACAGCTGTATTCTTTAAATTATTTTCTAAAATAACTCTCACACCCAATTTATTGCCCTGTCCTCCTTGGGATTGAAGAAACAAGCGAAATGCAGCTTTATTAATTTTATAAAAAATATTGCCTGCTCTAAGCTCTAGCGCGAAATCTGAAAGGGTTGTCATTTTATAAATTTGTAGGTGTTTAAAAATATGGTTATTCTTTCTTAATATTTAGATGATCGAATTTTAAAGCGTAAAAAAAAAATTTGTTACAATAAAGATTTAATTAAAATTTTGACTTTTTCCTAACAAAAAACACTAAAAATGAATCTCAATGATTTTACAATAAATTGATATTCAAACACTTATTTTACTCTAAAATAAATTTGTTGCCTAAATGTTTTCAAATAAATGGTGTTTACAGCTTATGATAATAATAATTAATCAAAAAGTATCCACAAATAAAATACAGTTTATTCAAAAATCAAAATATTATATTATATTTTCTACAAATTAAAGAGTTTTATTTAGAAATATAGCTGTTTATATTGTTTTTATGAAGAAAATTTATTAATAATCAAAAAATTACAACCACAATCCACTCTTGCTTTCAAAATGGTCTAGTAAGGTTGAGCCACCTGACGAACGGTATCTGATATTTTATTTTCGGCATTTATCGGCCACTTTACATCAAACTATGCTCACCATTTGGATTTACCTAATAATATTGGCGAGTCAAATACTTGATAAAAATAGTGCTAAAATATGAAATAGTCGTATTACAAGTCTTCTTTCTATTTTTTCATCATACTTTCACAAATTTGAATACCAAATATGCCTGTTCTGTCCTAACTAATAATAAGTAGATGCCATCTATTAAATCTTGAATTGGTATCTGGCCATGTACATTATAAAATGATTTTAGGTATTTTCCATTAATGTTAATAAGTTTTATTTCTTTTAAAGGGCTATTGGATTGAATGTTCAGGTATTCCGAAGCAGGATTGGGATAAATTCCAATAATATTTGGATACTCATCTTTTAATGCAGATACATCTTCGATCAAAAATGTTTCCTCTTTAATACAACCTAAGCCATCGGTGATCGTAACATGGTACCTACCTTTCGGTAAGTTTTGGATACAAAGTAGATCAGTAGTACCATTACTCCATCTTATATTATAAGGTAGTTGTCCTCCCACTGGATTTATGCAGATTTTGCCAAGACTGTTATTATTTTTGTCAGGAGTGATATCTGGGTACAAAAAGATATCTGACTCCGAATGTATGGTGATGGGTAAAACTGCTAGGGTGCAGTTTTGCTTATCAACTATTTGAGCTTGATATATGCCATTTGGCAAATGTTTTATTTCAGGTCCAGCATACAAACCACCATTCCAACTAATACCTAAAGGAAGCGCTCCACCATTTATATTTAAACTGATAAAACCTGCGCTGTCATCTTGACAAATATTGTCCTTTATTGACTGAATATTATAATAAAATGGTGCCTTTTCTTCAATATTTACAACATTACTGAAACCAAAACATCCGTCGGCATCTGTGATAGATAACTGATACTTTCCAGCTGGCAGATTTTCAATAGTATCTTGATCTGATGGATTAAAATACTGCAATCCATGACTCCAATTATAGTCATATCGTGGTTGTCCATAACTTATAGTTGATGATATTTTTGCTTTTGAATCTTTATAGCATAAATTATCATTAATGAGTTCTAACTCAATTGGTATAGAAATGTTGACAAATGGAATCATGATATTGGGTATGCTAGCTTTACAACCAGCCACGTCATAAGCAGTTACATCATAATTGCCAGACATCAAATTATTAAATTCAAACTCGGAAGCTTGGGTATGATTCCAGACATATCTTTCACCACCATTACCTCCTACAATGCTTAGCTTAATGTAGCCATTTTGCCCCAAAAGACAAGATGCTGGCGCAACACTATCAATCAATATTGTAAACAATTCAGGTTCCAAAACATCGATAGGTTGGCTCACTTTTTTACAACCGTTGGCATCTGTAACGGTCAAAATATAATTTCCTGCTTCCAAATTAAAAATATCATCCGTTCGCTCTGACAGTTTGTTCCAAAGATATGTGTAAGGTGATGTGCCTCCTGTTACATTGGTTTTGATAGAACCATTAAACTCACCAAAACATCTTACTGATTCTGTACTTAATACTTTTATATCAATACCTTTAGGTTCCACCACAGTTGTGTTAAATTCACTGAAACATCCATTAGAATCTGTCACCGTACATGTATAATTGCCAGCTACCAATTGTACAATTTTATTGGATGTTTGGCCTGAATCCCACTCGTAGTTATAAGGTGGTGTTCCTTTTATAGTAAACAGCTCAATACTACCAGTATTTTGACTAAAACAAAAAGGATGTGTAATATTTTTTACATCTACTAAAATAGAAGGTTTTGCAGTTACGACTATATTTTTTAAAAAGGCTAAACATTGATTTGCATCTGCAACCGTTACCGAATAGATGCCATCAGGTACGTTTACCAAATTTCTATCAGTTGTTCCATCGGACCATTTATACGTATAAGGTGGATGCTCGGCATTATGTGCTATGACAACAAAAGCATCTGATTTACCTTTGCAGGATGCTTGGTTCATTTCGGTTACGATGACATTGAGATTGGTCAAGGTATTTATTTGATAATAATCAGTGGTAACCACACAGCCTCCTGCATCAGTGATGGTAGCATAATAAATGCCTGTACTTAGGTTTGTTATATGTGAGCCTAACCCATTGTTGTTCCAAATGATATGATATGGAGCTGTACCTCCTGAGATGGTTAAGTCTATTTGCCCGTCATTCGATCCGTTGCAAGTTGTGTGAGTGATCGATGATAAAATATGGATAGGATTAAATTCGGATTGGTCGTCTTCTAACCCATTGCAATTTTCATCTATATTATTACATTGGATTTCCGTTGCATTTGGGTGTATGGTAGGGTTTTCGTCGTCACAGTCACCATACACTTTTGAGTAGCCATCAGGTAATATGGAAAAACAAATTTCAATTCTTTCTGCTTCGTTGCCATATCCATCCATATCTTTATCTACAAAATAGACATCACTTCCATCTTTTAGAGGAATTGATTTATAGAATTCTATTTGATCTATTCCAATGTCACCAAGCGTACCTTCACTTGACAAAGCCTTAAATCTAAAAATTCCACTTTGGTTATTATAGATACTTAGATCTAAAGTGGATCTTTTCCATGTATCACCTTGATTCCCATACACAGAGAATAATGTTTCCCAGCTGACTCCATCGTCTGTGCTAATTTCAAGCATAAGGTATTTTATATCTGCACCATACATGTGATAATAAAATGACATATCACAGCCTGATGGATTGCTCTTTACATCCATGCAGACGGATTGGAGTATTACTTCATTGGCTGTTCCACACAATTGCGGATTGTTTTCTATGTAAATATACTGACCTGTTTCTGAAATATCACTGTTTGGGCCAGTATGTTCAGTATCTGTTTTGCCTCGCCACAAGATCCAATCTTGTCCGCTATCTTCAGACACATTAAACCAAATACTACCTGGCCATCGACACGATGAAGAACATCCCTCTTTACAAGTTTCATATTTATCAAAATTCTCGACATTTGAAATAGGTTCACAAGAAGTAAAGCCTATTATAGGGCAACTTTTAGGTGAAATGGAAGATAAAGAACAATTCGATGCGATGGTAAACTCATACTCCGTATTGGGCAATAAATCCTTAAATGTATATGAACCAAGATCACATTCCACAACTCTGGAAGGTAATACTATACCATTTTCTATGATTCCAATATCAACAGAACTGCATGGCGATGGTGACATATAGTCCCACTTCACTGTTATACTATCTATATCCGTATTACTGATGGTGAAGTTAGTAGGTACGACGCAATCTTCTTTACTAAAATTCAAATTGATGTACTTTAGAATACCAGCATCTTTGAAAGCCCTATCATATATAATTAGTTTCCAAATACCTTTAGATAAAGTGTCCTGTCTCCAAAAATTTATATCTCCGTCAGGTCGGTACGTCCCAATGTAAGGTGGTTTAGAAGACTTTAAATCAGCACATGCATTTGGGGCAAAAGATGTAAATAAAGTACATTGCTCATCCTGCACATCACCAAAATCATCAGTACCTGTACCATTATGATCAGAGAGCAGCAATTGCTGACCTTGCGGGCTTTCCAAAGAGATTTTTAAGTCTGCTGGCCAATCATGTTCAATTATCAGATCAACAGATTGCAAAAACAAATTTTTTCCCAAAATGCCAGTTTCACGTACATCAAGGAGGATCATATCAGTACCATTGTCCTTAAGTGGAATATTTATTTTACATGCCGAAGGAATTTCTACCATGGTAGTGAAAGGAATAGCTACATTCCAATTACTCCTTAGGTCATTGGTGCATACGGTTCTAATGTATAATTCGTAAGCTGTAGAAGGTTTCAAATCTACCAATTGGATATTTTTTTGTGATGTCATAGGAAGTGATGGAACACCTGTCCTACTTTGTCCTTTGATGACGATCTCGAATTCCCAACCTAAAGGAGCATTATTCAAATCCGACCAACTTATTTCAACGCTAGTAGTTTGTTTGTTTTCAAATTTAATATTGAAGGGAACACCACAATTTTGTGCAAAAATGGTAGCATGATATAATAAATAAAATAAGGACAATATGTAAATTCTATATACCAAAATGATCAGGTTCTATTATTTGAAATTCAAAAATAAGATATTTATCTTAAATAATATGAAAAAATCGGCGAAAAGAAAATTTTATTAATAAAAGCATTCCAAAAGTATATAAAATTTCAATTAAAACACTCATAGCTATGGAAAATTTTCTTTCTGCTAATCAATGGATTATATTTACTACTCCAATTTCATTTTCTATATTGCAAAGTCCAGAGCTTCTTAAAAAACATCTCAATATTCAGATTAATAAAGATTGGTACAAATTACATGGTTAATTATAAAAAAAATGTTTTAAAAATATTTTTAAACAAAGGTTAAGAAGATTCCAATAACTCTTTATATCTTGCGCCACTAAATAAATCAATTTTATCACCAAAAAAAATATTTTCCTTATGATGAATGAAAAAGTAGAAACCATAATGATTAAGGACCTAGTCACCTTAGGACCTGAAAGCACTGTGGCACATGCTGTTGAAATATTTAAAACTAAAAGAATCCATCATATTCCCATAGTTGATGAAGGTAAATTGGTAGGTTTAGTGACTACACACGACCTTTGGAACAAATTTGTAGCTCCCGAAGCTTATGCAGCTACTATCATTAAGGATATCATGAGTAAAAAATTAGTCAAGATAGAACCTGATGATAAAATAGGTACCGCTGCTGAATTATTTTTGGATAACAGATTTCATGCGATTCCTGTGGTAAAAGATGAAATGCTTGTAGGCTTAGTTACGACTTTTGATGTGCTCAGATATGAATTCAAGAGGAGTATCCATCTGACCCTATACTTGATAAAGATATTTTAGATAAAGGAATGGATGCCGTACATCAGCATTAATTACAGTTTTTGAAAAATTAAAAGAAACAAGCATTATAATTTCTTTTGAAATTTAATGCTTGTTTCTTTTAAGAGCAAGGATAAATTTACTTTCAAAATTACATCGCTTTTTAGTGACTATAACCAAAGCTAAACAATTTCAAAACTGCCTTATGTAAAAAACTAGAAATGAGACAACTACCAAACTAACTGTAAAAAATTTGAGACAGACTTCCGTCTAAAGTAATTGCACCAATATTTTTCTCAATTAGCCGACAGCTTCAATAACTGAGCTAATACAAGTTGGTTGCCTTAAACAGTGATCGTGATATATTATTATTTGACTTACTTGATATTTAAACTATTCATCCAAGCGGCAAAAGCTGCTGCATTTTTTGATGTTCATCGTATGTTTCAGCAAAAGCATGGATACCACTGTTGTCCGCTTTGGCACAAAAAAACATGTATTTGTGAGCTTCAGCATGAATGACAGCTTCCAGACTTGCTAGTGATGGCATGCAGATGGGACCAGGAGGCAGACCAGCGTACATATATGTATTATAGGGTGAGTCTGTTTTGAGGTGGCTATATAAAACTCTCTGAATACTAAAGTCTCCCGTTGCATAGACTACCGTAGGATCAGCTTGCAATTTTTCTCCTGCTTTCAGTCTATTGAGATAAACACCTGCTATGGTGGGTCTTTCAGGGTCGTAGTTACTTTCTTTCTCAACAATAGAAGCTATTATGTATGCTTCAGTTTGAGAAATATTATTTTTAGCCAACGCATTTTTGCGTTCTTGTGTCCAAAATTTGTCAGACTCTTTTTTCATTCGATTTACAAACTTCTCAGGTTTGGTAGTCCAAAACATTTCATAAGTATTAGGAATGAATAAACTTAAAAAATTCTCATGATTAAAACCATATTCAGCAGCTGTTTCAGGTTTACTTAAGTATTCTAGGAACGTTAAAGAGTCTGATTCGAAGTATCTTGCCGCTTTGCCAGCCAGATCACTTATTAACCTAATGTTGTTGATCACTACATCTTGACTATCTTGATCTCCAGAGCGAAGTTTAGTAATAATGTCTTTATTATTCATTCCAGATATGAGTTTATATTTACCAGGTTTTATGTTTTTGCTGTAGCTCATATAACCCGCAACTACTTCAAAGGAAGCCAAATTAATCAAAACATCATTTTCTTTTAATATATTTTTCACATCATCAATGGTGGCATTGCTAGGTATGAATATTTCTTTGTCTTGTTGTCCTTTTATATTGGGATCAAAAATGGCTTTGCCACCGAAAAAGTATGCCACAATTCCCAAAATTAAAACAATACCTAAACCTATTTTTATTTTTTTAGACATAAATTCCAACTATTATTTAAAATTATTTTTCACATCAATCACAGAATATTTGATCAATTATTCACTCTTAAACTTAATACTGTTCTTCATCATTTGGGAAGTTGCCCAACTTTACATCAGATACATAGTGTTCTACCGCTCCTTTGATAGTATCATACAGGTTTAGGTATCGTCGGAGAAATCTTGGATTGAAATCTTTAGTGATACCGAGCATATCATGCACCACTAACACTTGGCCATCAGTACCATTGCCAGCACCTATACCTATTACAGGAATATGCAAAGACTCTGAAACTTTGCGTCCAAGAGTAGCAGGTATCTTTTCTAGAACTATGGCAAAACAGCCTATTTCTTCGAGAAGTTTGGCATCTTCCAAAAGCTTTTGAGCTTCAGCTTCTTCTTTGGCTCTAACAGAATAAGTACCAAATTTATAAATACTCTGTGGTGTGAGTCCTAAATGCCCCATCACGGGTACACCAGCAGAAAGTATTCTTCGCACAGATTCTTCTATTTCCGCGCCTCCTTCCAGTTTTACAGCATGCGCGCCAGATTCCTTCATTATAGCGATCGCAGAATTTAGTGCTTTTGTGCTATTGCCTTGATAAGAACCAAAAGGCAAATCAACCACAACAAAAGCTCTTTCTACGGCCCTAATGACTGACTGAGCGTGATAAATCATTTGTTCCAATGTAATTGGTAGTGTAGTTTCATGTCCGGCCATCACATTGGAAGCGGAGTCTCCAACGAGCAAAATATCTATGCCAGCTTCATCCAAGATACGGGCCATACTAAAGTCATAGGCGGTGAGCATAGATATCTTTTCGCCTTTTTCTTTCATGGCATGTAGCACATGGGTAGTGATTCTTTTGATTTCTCTTTTCGCAACAGACATTTGACTTGGTTATATGATAAGAAGAAGAACATTTTTGAATTCGAATGCAAATGTCTAAAATTAAAAAGAAAATCATATATTTATTATTAAATATTTTGAAAGATAAGATGTTTAAAAATATTAGCAATACTACGATAGAGCATAAAATTGAACCATACTCAAAGGTTTAAAAAAAAATATTATAAAATTTGTAATTAGTATAAATCTTTTTGTACTTTTGATTTAACTACGAGAGTATGAATTGGTCGGCATTTCCATATTTGCGTGTAGCAGCTGTATTATCTTTAGGTATATTCACTATGGATTACTTTGCTATTGCGTATGATTATGACTATTTATTTTTGATTGTTGTTTTGAGCTATTCTGTTTCAGAAAATATACAACTACCTCTTAAATACCAATCACTAGTTAGAAGTTTTCTCCTTTTAGTTTCCGTTTTTCTATTAGGGTGCAAATTATATTCTTCCAAAGTGGAGACAATAAATAAGTCAATAATACGTTCCGAATTTAGACAAAATGTGGTAATTAAAGGTATAATAATAGAAGAACTTAAAGCAAAAAACTCATTTAAATATTTGGTTGAATCAGAGTTTGTCGAAACTAACGATTCTTCATTCTACTCAAGTGCCAACATAATTATTACTTTTGCTCAACAAGACAGCAATGCTTCAAAGTATAAGTCTGGAGATAAAATATATTTTAGGTCAAAATTGAAACTTATTGACAAATCATCTAACCCTGAATCTTTTGATTATAAGAAGTTTTTGATGACAAAAGGTATCTTGCAACAAGGTTTTGTAAAAGAATCAGAGCACTATTTATTACAAACTAAAAAGCATGCTAAATTTAGACAATTGGCTGAAAATACTGCTAATTTTTCAGCAACAACATTAAGGAAGTATTTCACGGATACCACTGCAATAGGTATAGCAGAAGCTTTATTGATAGGTCGCAAATTATTAATTTCAGAAGACATTACCAATGCTTACGTGAATACGGGAGCAATCCATGTGTTATCAGTTTCAGGATTACATGTGGCCATTTTTATAAGTGTTTTTATTTGGCTATTCAACTTACCCAACAAAAAGGGTAGGGTATGGCTTATTATTAAAGTATTCAGTCTTTTAATGATTGTTTGGTTTTATGTAGTGCTAACAGGTATGTCTCCTTCTGTGGTCAGAGCTGGGTCCATGGTAAGTTTATATATCATCGGTAAAAATTTCTTTAAAAACACCAATACATACAATCTTTTATCAGTTGCGGCCATTGCTATGCTTATATATAATCCACTGTACTTATTTCAAACATCATTTCAGTTTTCATTTATTTCATTATTGAGTATTTTATATTTTCAGCCAAAAATAAAACAGCTTTGGACACCGCCAAACAAACCATTGGGCTTCATTTGGGATTTGATAAACGTATCAATTGCAGCGCAAATTTTAATTTTTCCCTTTACAATATATTTCTTCCATCAGTTTCCAATGTATTTTATACTAAGCGGTATAGTTGCTGTTCCATTGGTTACCTTTATAATATATTTAGGTACTTTGCTTGTGCTGATGGAAGCAGTATTTGCCGTGGTAAATCAAGTATTATCTCCAGTTTTAGAATGGCTTATCTTATGTTTAAATAAAGCTATTTTGTATATAAGTACTTTGCCATATAGTGTCATTTCAGATATTTGGGTTTCCGATTTTATGTTGTTTTTGATGGTTTGGTCTATCATAATTTTAATTTTATGGATTGAAAAAAGATCGAATTCAACTTTTTATAGCTTTATGTTTCTGGGGCTATTTATATTTTCAAATTTTTCATTTCAAAATATTAGGGCCAATTATCAAAATGAAATCGTAATATATGACAATTACAGCGGTTACTTAATAGATATATATCAAGGTAGAAAATTAAGTACAATAAAATCAATAAACGTTTCGGACAAATCAGAAATTTTAATTACTGCCAATAATAGAATAAAACATAAAGTAACAGAAGTAGTAGAGTATGATCAAAGTCTATACTACATTGACAAAGGTTTATATTACTTCTATACTGATTATGAAGATTTTGTAAGATTAAAAAGTAAGCTCGACGTTAAAATATTGTTTGTTACAGATACAAAAAACAACAAACCAGAAGTTATTTTTGAAAAAATTAAGCCAGAAATAATCATATTGGACAGAAATTTAAAACCCTGGATTCGCCAAAAATGGTTAAATTTGCCTCAAGATTTTTATAGAAGAATCCATGACATCAAAACTGATGGAGCCTACAGTATTACTTTTTAACTAATATACACAGATGCAGCAAGTCATATTCAGATATTTCATACGATTTACACTATTAGCAAGTTTATTTTATTTAAAAAGCATATTAGAAACTTATAAAACAAATTTAGCACAGGCATATTATATTTTTGACAGTGTGCTTGAGTTTTTAATTCTACTAACCATCGTTAATATTGTCACTGCAGCACTAATTATGATATATAGATTGCGTAAAAACATCCCATACAAGTTTACTGATAACGTGATAAATGGCATTAACAATGTGTATTATTTAATTGTTACTTTTGGAGTAATACTAATGTTTCTTGGCTTTTGGGGCATTGATTTTAAATCCTTACTTACAACTTTGAGTATCGTAGCAGCAGCCTTAGCTATTATTTCCAAAGAATATGTAAGTGGTATCATCAGTGGTATTATCATTAGTTTTTCTAAGGAAATTAATATTGACGATTATGTCAAAATTAATAATCACAAAGGCAAAATTACAGACATAAATCTCACTAAGGTTTCCCTACTCAATGACGATGACGATATCATTTATATACCCAATGATAAGGTCTATATGTCTGAGATTATAAATTATACTAAAAAGGAAATTAAAAAGGTCAGCATTGACTTTGAATTAGGAATCCAATACCATACTACCATAGAACAACTGGAGCAAAGTTTGGCCGAATCTTTGAGAGATTTTCATCAATATATTGAACCAGAATCATTTAACATTAAGATCGTGGATGTGCACCATGATTTTTTATTGTTAAAATTTCAATATAAACTTAAAGAAATAAACAGAGATATTGAACGACTAATAAGGAAGAAAACCATTCGTTTGATTGCAAATTCAATAAAGGAAATTTAATTATCCTTGTTAAGCTATGCATGAAATAATATTTTTTTTTTAAAAATAATCCTTTAAAGTTTTGCCATATTTAAATAACTTTTCATATTTGTATAATATTTTATATCAATCTATTAATTTTTATACGTAAAAAACCATTTTTGTTATTTTGTCATGAAAAATAATAAACAAAAAAAAGTCACCAAAGTGGCATATCAGGATGATAATGAAACTTTGAAAGCAAAAAAGAAAGCACGCAACGATGGGAGCAAAATTAATGTAAAGTCAAAAAAATTTTGGGAAGAAATCTATGACAATGAAGGTGAAGAAATTGAAAAATTCATTCGATAGACAGATAAAAATTAAGGGTTATCCCTAGTTTACATATCAGAGTTTTCCCTGAATTTCACGGTTTAACACATTATTATGATACATTGATGTAACAAAATTGTACTTTGCACGTATTATATATATACAAATTATTTACCCATGAACAATTTTTGGACTAAAACCAAAACTTTTTTCGATAAGGTATTTGCCAAAGCGAAAAAAGAAGTCACTTTTCCTCAGGAGGAAGAGCAAGACTTATTCATAGGTGTTTAAGTTTAATAAACGATTTCCCCCCGGAAGCATCTAAACACTTATGTCAAAATGTTAGATAGTAAATTGTCTTGGTTTACTTTCTAACATTTTTTTTTATGGATAACCAACGTTTTACTATAAAATTTCGTCTATTTAGTTTTAGATACGATATTGATGTCATTAGATTTAATAGATATGGAACATATTGCCTTGATAAATAAGTGCATACTTAATGACCGAAAGGCTCAAGAGACACTCTATAAGCAGTATTTTCCGAAAATGTACATTATGTGTAGAAGATACACCCAAGATGATGATAAAATATGTCAAATTATTAATGATGCTTTTTTATTAGTTTTTAAAAATATTTCAAAATTTGAGTCAAAAGGGTCTTTCGAAGGCTGGATCAGGCGTATTACCTTTAACTCACTAGCTGATTTCTTTAGAAAAGAAAATAAAAATATGAAATTTTTACTATTAGAAGACAACCATCCTAACTGCACAAATCAATCTAGAACTGACACCAATGATGATTATGATGATATACTCTCCAAAATCAATACACTCAGTGGTTCTTTTAAAGAAGTATTTATTAAGTATGCCATCGAAGGTTACAATCATAAAGAAATAGGGGAGAAGCTTCAGATTTCAGAAGGTACTTCAAAGTGGTATCTTTCAGAAGCTCGTAAAAAATTACAGTTATTATTTCAAAACACTAAAGCATCATTAGAATATGGAGGATAATAAAATGAAATCATTAATAAATGATAACTGGGAGAAAATGTCAATTATTCTGGACAGAGAAATACCTCAGAAGGAAAATCGAAGGAGAATGTTCATCTTTTGGTGGTCTATTGCTGCGGGACTAGCAATTCCGATTATTTTCATGATCACATTAAAATTTTCTAATTTTAAAGGAACAGAAAATATCTCAGCTGTATATAAAGAAGACTCTATTACTTCTAAAGTTGAAGAAAGTAATACTAAAACGATGATTCAAAATAGTATTTCATCCAAAGGAATTAATAATATTGCAAATATTATGGAAGCCAAAAACGAAGCATATATACCTGATAATATAATTACACCTAAAAACATCTTGATGAAAGGTAATACAGGTTCTATGGATAAATCATCAAATAGTAAAAAAGAATTAGGTGATATTCAATCGAAAACAGAGAGTAATCCAACAGAAGTTTTAGAATTACAAATTGCTGATGGAGTAAGCTTCAATTCTATTCCAAATAATGAGCATTCGAAAAGTGCTTTGATATCATCATTGCCTATAAAAGCCATTTTCGAGCCATTAAAAAGCACCCGTCACCCAGTCCTAAGTGGAAAGATTCAAACCCAAAAAAATAAATTTAGTTATGGTGTAGAAGTAGCTGCTCTGACCCATGACTACAACAAACTCATGGCTACATCAGCTGGTTTAGTTGGTGGTCTAGCCATAAGCCCAAAATGGAGCTTAACTACGGGTATCCGATTGAATCGTTTTCATAATAGCTCACCATATTATAGCAAAAATGATGTAATTGTTCAATCCACTTTATTTAAAGAAAATTATGATTCAGAAACTTATACTGCTTCTGTTAATATCAATGAAAAAGAAACTAACGTACTTAGACAATATATTATAAATAACATAACTGAGCATCTAGATTATGCAGAATTGAGCATAGGTATATCTTATAATTTAAATAGTTGTGTATCCATCACATCAGCTTTTATGACGGGTATAAATATCGGAGCTAAATATACTCAAAATGTAGTCGCTGATCAAGTTTTAACAAATTATAGCACAGATAAACTTTCTCAATCTACCATAGATGAAATAGGCCTATTGCATAATAAATATATGTGCCGGCTTAGGGTAGGAGTGGACTTTCGATTATATAGGCATTTATTTTTGGTCAGTCGCGCAGATATATTTACCAATAAAAAGCCTGACCTTAATAGTGTAATTAGTTCATCAGCTCCATTAGCTATCGCCAATCAAAATATTATCAATCTCAATAATAACGAACATGTTATTGGATTGGAGTTGGGTTTAAAATATTGTTTTTCTATTGCTGATTAAAAAAATGCAGCTATTTAAATTAGAATATTCAATGATTTGATACACTAAGTTAAGTTATTACAAGTGTAACCTAGATTTACGATCTAATAATTCTTCTTTTGACTCAACTCTATCAGGATCAGGAATACAACAATCTACAGGACATACAGCAGCACACTGCGGCTCTTCATGAAAACCAGTACACTCAGTACATTTATCAGGGACAATAAAATAATAATCATCCATAACAGGTTTTTGTTTAGCACTGACATCAACGACACTACCATCTTCAAGTGTATAAGTTCCTTTGATATTAGTACCATCTTTGATAGTCCACTCTATACCGCCTTCATATATTGCATTATTTGGGCATTCGGGCTCACACGCACCACAGTTAATACATTCATCTGTTATTATAATAGCCATATAAAATTATATTAAAAAAAATGCAAAGTTATAATAAAATGAAATTATTCCGAGATTTTCAACCAATATTTGCTTGTTAATGTATTGATAACGCTTAATAAGATATATGCTACCACTATGTAAGATACCGCTTCGTATTTGAATATAATGGTTATTATGGCTGCAAGTATTGCCATAATATATTGAAAAATATTATCTCTCCAATTTTTGGTCATTCCTTTTGTAGAAAACATTCGCAGCCCAAAACTAACCATCATAGCACTAAAAAATAGGGGAGTTAGTACGTAATTTACTTTGGAGCTGAAAAAATCTATAAAAAATTGGCTATTATTTTCGATAGCAATAATTACTCCTATATAAAACAAGGCATTAGCAGGAATAGGAAGACCCATAAAATATGGTTTAGATGGTGTTATATTAAATTTGGCCAATCTGATCGTTCCCGCTATCACTATCAAACTACATGTGGCAATCGTAAAAACTTTATTTTCAATATCTGGAGAATACAAAGAATATAAATAGGCAGGTGCTACACCAAAACTTATAACATCTGCCAAAGAATCCATTTGTTTGCCAAACTCACTTTGGGCGTTTAATGCACGAGCAGCTAAGCCATCTAGGCTATCAAATACAAAACAACCTAAGAGTAATATTGGGCTCCAATAAAAATCACCAATCATGATGGCTGTGAAGCCACAAACTAAATTTCCTGCAGTTATTGCAGATGGTATATGTTTAATCACGTTCATTATTTTGTGCAAACATACAATAAATTATTTTAATAAATTAAGAGAAGGGGCTAAATAGTCTTTTGGTAAATTACGAGACAGAATAAAATGGTATCCTAATTTAGGAGTAATGTGTCAATTAGAATCTATTTAACATAATATTAATTATAGGTAAATATAATTATAATAAAAGGCACACAAATAGTGCCTTTTATTATAATTTGAAATAAAGTACTTAAAATCCAAATCCACCCATACCACCCATAGATTTTTGAAATTCCTCCATGGTTTGCTTTTTATATCCTTTGGTGTCTATTAAAAATTTATTTTCATCCACTTTGTCAGTAACTTCTACAGCCGACATTGTCATTGAAAATTGTGGATTTCCAACAGAAAATTCCATCGGATAACCTTCAAACTCTAAAGATTGAAATCCTTGAATCAAATTTGCATTGGTTTTGATATCTTTAGTTACATATCCGGTCACTGTCATGCCTTCCATTTCAGGGTTTTTGACAGTCATCTTATAACATTTATATCCCAAAATTTCTTTTGTATCATTTTTGTCATAAGTGATTTCACTTTTCTCTGCAATGGCTTTTTCTTGTGCTGATTGGCTCTGATCCAATTTAGATTCTATCCATGATTTGTTTCCCATAGCATCAAAAAGCATATTCATAGCATTTTCACCTTTATTAACTAATACTTTAACTTTTACCATTCCACCCATCATATCCATAGTAGAAACATGTTTGTCACCCGCAAAGACTAGTTCCGTTTGGGATCCCTTCATGGCACCAAGCATCATTTCCATTTGTGGGTCATCTGAAGCAACTTTTGTGATTTCCATTTTTACAGTTCCTTGTTCCAGTACTTTTTGAGCTGAAGACACATAACTACTTAATACAAAAAGAATTAAAGACATTAACGAAAAAACGTTTTTCATGAGAATTTTAAATTTGATTTAATAATATGATTTAAATTGTAATACAAATATAGCCAATAATATCAAAAACCCTCAATAAGTTTCATTTATATCCACTTTATTGATCAATTAAGAAATATTTAAGACAAAATCTTATGAAATCCATTTTGATGTATTAATGATTGCATTTGGATAGTTTTTGCCTATTATTACATTATATTTCACTTGCAACCCTATGTCCATCATCTCAGGTTGATGTATATAAGCATCTGGCAAATCTCTTAATTCTGGAACCCAATAACGTAAGAAATCACCATGAGGATCATATCTTTTGGATTGGCTAAGTATATTGAAATATCTATCTTCCCTTGGATCGTTTCCGACACCGGCTATATAATTCCAATTGCAATAGTTTGAACAAGGATCGTAGTCTATAAGCATTGATTCAAAATACTCAGCACCCATGACCCAATTGACATTAAGATCCTTTACCAAAAAACTAGCTACGTTTTGCCTTCCTCTGTTTGACATAAATCCTGTAGCCATCAGTTGGCGCATATTCGCATCAATCAGAGGTACACCTGTGGTTCCATTTTTCCAATTATTAAAAAGTAAAAAATCTGTGTTGCCACTGATATCGGCTTCTCTCATACCTTCTTGTTGGAATATTTTGCACTCATATTTTTTGCCCATTAATCTGAAAAAGTCCCTCCACAATAACTCAAAATATAGCCAATAGGTCGAATCATTTTTTCCCCATTGTTGTTCATATTCTTTGATCTTATGGTACACATATTTGGGAGACACACATCCAGTAGATAACCACACTGACAATTTACTAGAAAAATCCCATCCTAATAGAGCGTTTCTAGTCTCTTTATAATTATCAATCAAACGAAATTCAAATAAATAATAGTTAAGCTGGCTGATAGCTTGTCGCTCTCCGCCTATCATCTTTTGGTTTTCTATATGGGAGCAAATCACTTCACTCTTACCGAAATCTGCAAGAGCAGGAACTACTCCCCTATCCTTATCAAATACTATATTGGGTATTACATTTGGTGTATCTAGAGGTTGTCTGATTGGAGTTATACCTTCAACTTCTTTCCTAAAATTAGTAAAAACATCAGGTACTTGGCAAACGGGAAACGGTAAGTCAGCTGTATGCAATAACATTTTACCTCTTGTATATCGGAGTTCTTGGCCTATTTTCCATAAGTTTTTCTCTAAAGTATCTTGCACCTTTACTTCTTCGCTAGTTCGTTCCCTATTACAATAGACCCAAGATGACTTAACTCGCTTAGCTAAAGTAAAAACTTCTTCTTCAGGTAGTCCAACTCGTATAATTAAGTCTGATCCTTTACTTCTTAGATTTTCCCTGAGATCTATTACGGACTCAATAATAAATTTAGTCCTGAAGTTTTCGGTTTTGTTAAATCCAAAGGGAGTTTTACCTTGGAAAATTCGAGTATCAAATACATAGACAGGAAGGATTCGCTGTGCTTTTTGAATGGCTTCTGTCAAAGCTTCGTTGTCATGAAGTCGAAGATCATTTCTAAACCAAACAATTGCTGTGTGTTCCATTTGCTATAATATTAAGATCAGAAAGAGAACAGCCATTTTATATGAATGTTGTCCAATAAATAACAATTAAAATATTATCTTGCTTGTTAAATTAAGGCTTTTATATTAAGAAAAAAAATACTATACTAAATTACAACTTAACATTTTCAACTACCACACATTAGACATCCTTCTTCCATCGAACAAACCGACCCTTCGGGTAAGTCTATCACTTCCACTTCTGAAGTTTTATCCGCTTGGACTCTCTGATGTTGTTCGTCAAGAGTAAACTTAATTGGATCCACGGCTGCTTTGCTTCGGAGGTAATACATACCTGTTTTGAGTCCTTTTTGCCAACCATAGAAGTGCATGGAACTTAATTTTCCAAAATTAGGACTTTCAACAAATAGATTTAAACTTTGTGACTGACATATATACGCCCCTCTGTCTGCTGCTTGGTCGATGATGACTTTTTGACTTATTTCATACACTGTCTTGTATAGCGCTTTGAGATCAGCTGGAATTTCTGGTATGTTTGCTACAGAACCATTTGATGCCATTAGTTTTTGTTTCAACTCGTCACACCATAAACCCAACCTTGTTAAGTCTTTAAGCAAATGTTTATTCACAATGATATACTCACCTGATAATGTGCGCCTTGTATAGATATTTGATGTATATGGCTCAAAGCACTCATTATTACCCAAAATCTGTGATGTAGATGCCGTAGGCATAGGAGCTAAAAGCAAACTATTCCTCATTCCAGAGTTTTTGACTCTTTCTTTCAAAATATTCCAATCATATCTATTTGATGGAGTAATGCCCCACATATCAAATTGTAGTATTCCTTGACTTGCTGGAGAACCTTTGAATGATTCATAAACTCCATTTATTTCAGCTTGCTTACAAGATTCTTCCACCGCTGCGTGATACATCGTTTCGAATATTTCCTTATTTAGTTTTACTGCTTCTGGGCTATCAAATGGCATACGCATCAAAATAAAGGCATCCGCCAAACCCTGAACACCAATTCCAATTGGTCTATGTCTGAAGTTAGAATTTCTAGCTTCAGGTACAGGATAGTAATTGATATCAATTATTCTATTTAAATTTCGAGTTACAACTTGAGTAATATGGTGTAATTTTTCAAAATCAAATTCCATTTTATCAACATCCACAAACTTAGGCAAAGAAATCGACGCTAAATTGCAGACTGCCACCTCATCAGGGGAAGTATATTCTAGTATTTCAGTGCATAAATTACTAGATTTTATTGTACCTAGATTTTTTTGATTTGACTTAATATTGCAAGCATCTTTATATAAAATATATGGTGTACCTGTTTCTATTTGAGATTCTAAGATTGCAAACCAAAGATCTTGAGCATTGATGGTTTTTCTTTGTCTCCCTTCTGACTCATATTTATGATAAAGTGCTTCAAATTCGCCTCCATAACAATCATGCAAGCCAGGAGCCTCATTTGGGCAGAACAATGACCATTTACCATTTTCTTTAACTCTTTGCATAAATAAATCGGGAATCCACATGGCATAAAATAAATCTCTTGCCCTCATTTCCTCTTTGCCATGATTTTTTTTCAGATCTAAAAAATCAAAAATATCAGCATGCCATGGTTCTAGATACACTGCAAATGCACCTTTTCTTTTGCCTCCACCCTGATCTACGTATCTAGCTGTATCGTTAAAAACTTTGAGCATTGGTATGATACCATTTGACGTACCTCCTGTGCCTTTGATATAAGAGCCCTTTGCTCTCACATTATGAACAGAAATACCAATACCTCCAGCAGATTGAGAAATTTTAGCACATCGAGTCAAAGTTTCAAATATACCTGCGATACTATCATCAGTCATGCTTAATAAAAAACATGATGATAATTGTGGTTTGGGAGTACCCGCATTAAATAGTGTAGGTGTGGCATGGATAAACCATTTCTCTGACATCAAAGTATAAGTTTCGATGGCAGCCTCAATATTATCGCCATGAATACCGACCGAAGCCCTCATTAGCAAGTGTTGAGGTCGTTCTACCACATCTCCATTCATACGTAGTAAATAAGATTTTTCAAGTGTTTTAAACCCAAAATAATCAAAACTATAATCGCGATCATAAATAATGGCCGAATCCAATTGATCTGCATTTTTCCTAATAGTATTAATGGTTTCATCCCCGATCAGACCAGCTGATTGACCTGTTTTGGGATCTATATAATTATACAGTTTTTCCATGGTGAGAGAAAATAGTTTTTCTGTATTCTTATGTAGGTTGGACACAGCTATCCTTGCTGCTAAAATTGCATAGTCTGGATGTTTTGCAGCCATTGTAGCAGCTGTTTCAGCAGCTAAATTATCTAATTCTGTTGTTCTGACACCGTCAAATAGACCTTGTATAACTTTTTTTGATATTTCTATTGGATCGATAAATTTTGAATTTAACCCATAGCACAGCTTATTGATCCTTGCTGTCACTTTATCAAAACTTACTGCCTCCCTCTTATTGCTTCTTTTGATTACTTGCATTGTAATAATATATTATATTTTTTTTTTGTAATTGTTTGTTGGTATTGAGGTATTTGAAAAACCGAACTCACTAAAAGTCAGCTTCTAGCGTAAATACTTGATTTTCTTTTTCTGTCATCACTCCAGCTTTTTGGTAGTCTCCTACCCTTTTTTCAAAGAAATTTGTCTTGCCTTGTAGCGAAATCATATCCATCCAAGGAAAGGGATTTTCGACATTATACACTTTTGAATTGCCTAGAGAAACTAACAACCTATCTGCCACGAATTCTATATATTGGCACATTAGCTCCGCATTCATTCCAATCAAATTGACGGGAATAGCGTCTGTGACAAACTCTTTTTCAATATTAACTGCATCAGTTATAATGGACTCAATAGTAGATTTTGGCAGTTTTTGGATTATATGATTATTGTATAGCAAACAAGCAAAGTCACAGTGCATACCTTCATCTCTACTTATCAATTCATTAGAGAAGGTCAACCCTGGCATTAAACCACGTTTTTTGAGCCAAAAAATAGAGCAGAAAGATCCAGAGAAAAATATACCTTCTACAGCAGCAAATGCAACCAATCGTTCAGCAAAACTTCCATTAGATATCCATCGAAGTGCCCAATCTGCTTTTTGCTTCACACAATCTAAAGTGTCTATTGCATTTAATAAAAAATCCTTATCTTTAGTATCCTTGATGTAGGTATCTATCAGCAATGAATATGTTTCTGAATGGATATTTTCCATCATAATCTGAAAACCATAGAAAAATTTGGCTTCTGTGTATTGTACTTCTCTTACCATATTCTCAGCCAGATTTTCATTTACTATACCATCACTAGCTGCAAAAAATGCAAGTACATGTTTAATGAAGTGTTTTTCATCATCATTTAATCTATTTTCCCAATCGCTGATATCTTGATGTAAGTCTATCTCTTCTGCGGTCCAAAAGCTTGCTTCGCATTTTTTATAAAAAGTCCATATATCATCATGTTGTATGGGAAACAATACAAATCGTCCAGGATTTTCTTTCAATATTGGTTCTTCTATATTGCTCATTTATGTATTGTTGATAAGTTGTTGATAAAATAATCCTATTTAAAATAACACACATTATTTAATTATTAAATATAATAAATGTAAATATGTTTTAAATATTTGCATAAAATCTTAACAAAAAATAGTAAATATATTTTTATGTTAATATTTATAATATTAATAATTAACCAAATAAATCGCTTGGGTGCAAGTTTTAATTACTGCCTTGGATCAAGGTGGCTTTCAAACGAGAGTGCAAATTACGTAAGATTTTATTCATAACACACTATTACTTTTACGAAAGTTATCAACATAATGTGGATAACTTTATAATACTTTAATATTCAAGTAGATACAGAAGTAAATATTATAAAAACATGTGAATAACTTTTACTATATATGTATAAAGTTTTGTATTATAATACAATATACATCATCGAAACTATAAAATTACTTTTTGCGTGAGAAGTAATAGACTACACCAAAACCTAAAATGATGGAAATCAGGATAATAAATGGAAATGCTAGTTTATATCCTTTAAATGGAAGGTAATCTAAATTCATACCATAAAAACTAGCAACCATAGATGGAACCAATAAAATAATGGTAACCATGGTCAGTCTATGGATGATAACATTCAGGTTGTTAGAAATAATGGATGCATAGGCTTCCATGGTACCGCTCAAGATATTGGTGTAAACATTTGACATCTCCAAAGCCTGAGAATTATCTATAATAATGTCTTCAAACAAGTCTGCATAAGGCTCTTCATTACCTATTTTGAGCAAATCAGTTCTTTTAAGTTTCATCTTAAGCAATTCATTTGTGCTTAGAGAACTTACAAAATAAACTAAGGATTTCTCAATTCTCAATAATTGCTGCAATTCAGAACTACGGCTCGAATTGTATAGTTCTTGTTCTACCAGATTTCTTTTGAGATTAAGTTTTTTCAGGCATTCCAAAAAACGATATACATTCTGCTCGAATATTTGGAGGACAAACATATTTTTATCTGCTGGATCAAAATTTTTAACTTTGTTTTCGTAAAATTTGTCTAAAACGGGATTTTCGTCAGAGCAAACAGTAATAATATGTGTAGCAGTTAATATTATACCAATTGGTACGGTAATGTAGATCGCTTCTGAGTCTTTTCCCTCATCGTTTAATATGGGGCTATTGATCAATATAAAGGTGGATTCTTCTTCTTTTTCATACCTTGACCGTTCATCAACGTCCAATGAATCTGTAAGGAAATCTAGAGGTATATCAAGCGACTTTGCTAGCGCATCCAGCTCTCCATGCTCAAAGGGCGGAAAAACATTAACCCAAGATGATTCGCTGAGTCTTTCAAATTGCTCTAACTTGCCATTTTGTTTTGCTAAATAATTGATCATCCTGTTCCTCCATTTTCCTAAATTATTGAAACTACCTTACCCTAAAGTAACCCTTTTCTTTAGGGATGGCAAATATACGGTTTATATCTCCATCTTTATAATTTTTTAAGAAGATAAATCCACAATACTTTGTTTAAATTTTAATATTTTAATTTATATTTTCATGATACAGAATACTTCTTTTGAAGTTTACAAACTTATGAATGAGTAAATTAAATATAATTTTTCCTATTTTTGTGCACTTTTTTATAGTAAATTACGTATTATAATTATATAAACATTCATAATGAAAGTCTTTAAGACCATTTTAAAATATTTCGGAATTTTGCTGATAGGGTTATTGATTGCTGCTACGCTCCTACCCTTCGTTTTCAAAAACAAATTGGTCACTTATCTCAAAGATGATATAAATAATAATATTAATGCCATTGTAGATTTTCATGATGCCCATTTATCATTTATTGCTTCATTTCCCGATGTAAGGGTCACTATTGATAGTTTGTCCATTACCGGAGTGGATGATTTTGAAGATATTGTACTTTATCAAGCAGACTTAACAAGTATTGATATGAACCTACCCTCGCTAATAGGTAAGGAGTCTATTCCCAAAATAAATAATATAAGCTTAACTAAGCCAAATATTAATATTATAATTTTAGATAGCCTTCGAGCTAATTATTTAGTGACCATTGATACAGTCACGGACAATAAAACTGTAGAAAATAAATTCAAACTTGCATTGGATAAATATAGTATTATAGATGGAAATATTACCTATCAAGATAATACTATGGCTCTTTTTGCTGTAATGGAAAATGTCAACCATTCTGGTTCTGGTGATTTTACTCAAGATATTTTTGATCTAAAAACCAAGACTAATGTACAAAATCTGTCTATTAAATATGAAGGTGTGCAATATCTGAAAAATGTGACTTCATCTGTTGCTACAAATATCAATATTAATTTCCCTAAAAATAAATATACGCTAAATGATAATATTATAACGCTCAATGAATTAAATCTTACGGGCCAAGGTTTTGTACAATTACAGAGAGATAATATCATCACAGATTTAAGTTTTAAAACTGCATCGGAAGAGTTTAAGTCATTCTTATCAATGGTGCCCAATGCTTATACTTCTGATTTTAAAGATGTAAAAACAAAGGGAAAGGCTAGCATTAGTGGCAAGGTGAAGGGTATCTATAATGGTATGAAAAATCAGATGCCAGCTTTTGATGTGAAAATTTCTGTTGACAATGGTTATGTAAAATATCCTTCTTTACCAAACGAAATCAAAGATATTTTTGCAGATATCAATATCAAAGCTACACGACCAGATTACAAAGACATGGCGGTGAATATCCCTAAATTTTCGCTTAAGCTAGGAAATGACCAAATCACTGGACACCTTACAGCAAGTAATTTGACTGGTGATCAAAAAGCAGAAGGACAACTAAAAGGTACTATAAACCTTAAAAATCTTGTCTCCGCATTTCCAATGGAAGGAATAGAGAAATTGAGTGGATTGTTAAAATGCGACATGGAATTCAAAGCTAAAATGAGCGATGTAAATGAAGCAAAATATGATGCCATCTCTTTTTTAGGTCAAGCATCCGCTAAAAATATAGTTTATAAAAGTTTAGGGATGCCTTTAGTAAAAATCAATGAAGCTCATGCTACTGCATCACCTAAGGCAATAGTTTTTGTGGGGAAAAGTATGGAATTAGGCAAAAGTGATTTGAACTTAGATGCTAATATCCAAAATCCTTTAGCTTTCCTATCTACATCACAGAACGTTAAGATCAGTATAAAGGGGCAGTCCAATCTTTTTGACTTTAACGAATGGATGGCTGACCCTCAAGCTGCCAAAGAGCAAAATAAAGAGCAAGCTGAAGTCTCTATTGATGAAAATATGATTAAAAGTGCTGCACTAAACATAGATGTGTTTGGAAAAAGAGTATTAATGAATGAGTATGAACTTGAAAATGTAAGCTTAAACGCCAATCTTAGTGCAAATGCAATGGCTCTAAACAAGTTAGAAACAATGATAAAAGGAAGTGATTTAAAAGTTTCTGGCAATCTCATCAACGCATACGATTACATGTTCAATAATGGGACTTTGGATGGAGCTGTAAATTTTTATTCCAATAAATTTGATGCAAATCAATTTATGACCAATTCCGATCAAACAAATAGTTCAGCGGCAATGTCCGTGATACCCGTACCTAAAAATATAAGAATGAAAATTCTAACGGATATCAAAAACCTAACCTATACCAATCTCCAACTCAATAACTTTAAAGGAGAACTAGAAGTAGCCAATGAAGAAGTACTACTTAAAAACCTTACTACAAACACTTTAGGTGGCGCTATTGCAATGGAAGGGTTATATAATACCCAAAACATAGCAAGTCCTGACTTTTCTGTCAAGCTCGATTTAAGTAAAATTAAATATACCGATGCCATCAAAAGTTTCGATATGTTGAAAAAAGTAGCCCCTATTGCAGAGTATTTGGATGGTTTTTTTAACACTACTCTCATCATGAAAGGTAAATTGGGTGGACAAATGACACCTGATCTTTCATCGCTTGATGCTTCTGGATTTTTAGAAACACTTAATGGAACAATCAAAGGATATAACCCAATTGGGGCTTTATCAGATAAGCTTGGTATTAAGGAGCTCAAAGAAGTCAAATTAGTCAATACACGCAATTGGTTTGAAATTGTACAAGGTTTCATTGAGTTAAAAGAATTTAATAAGATAATCAAAGGTATAGATATGACAATTTCTGGCAAACATGGATTTGGGAAAGCCATGGACTACAATATAGATCTTGTTATACCACGAGAATTGATGAAAAAAAATGTTATAACAGGCACGGCGGAATCAGGCATTAGTTATATTGAAAGAGAAGCCGCTAAAATTGGCATCAATATTGACCAAGGGCCCAACATATTTTTAAATGTTAAAATGACTGGAAATATAAAATCTCCTCAATTTAAAATCACTCCTAAAGCGAGCAAAGGCACTACTGTAAAGGATGCTGTCACGTCCAAAGTAAACGAAACCGTAACAACGGTGAAGGACTCTATTCAAAAAGAGCTTAAGAAAAAAGAAGGTGAGCTCCGTGACACAATCACTAAGAGAGCCAACCAAGAATACGATAAGGCCAAAGCTAAAGCAGAGGCAGCTGCACAAAAAACAATAGATAGTTTAAAATCTAAAGCAAAGACTGAAGTTATAAATAGACTTGATACACTTAGTAAAGGTGTAATATCTGATTCATTAAAGCAAAAAGCTAAAGATGTATTGGATAAGAAAGCAAATGGAGAAGTTGATAAAATTAAAGAAAAATTAAAAGATTTCAACCCATTTAAGAAAAAAGGGAAAGGGTAAAGCTAATAAGATGATTTTAATTTGGTAAATAATATCTAATCCTTTACTTTTGATAAAATTTTAAATTATGAAGCATTTAGTAATAACTTCTATATTCTTATTTGTTGCATTTTACTCGTTTGCACAAAAAAATATTTCTTTTATAAAACAAGAAATAAAAAATTTGGAAATTAAATTGATTAAAAAAGGCGAAAATCTTCAATTAAATAATCAACAATTAGCACAATTGACCAATTTATTTGAGGATAAAGGTCAAAGAATTACAAATATCACTGGCAAAAATTCAGGAAAAGATGCCATTTCTATAGCACTATTAAAATTGGACGAAGAGTTTATCCCAAGAGTTAACGCTATTCTTACCAAAGATCAAAGATTGGCCTTGCAATCGTTTGATGTAAAAAAATAACTAAAATTGATAGCTTTATCGTAAAACGATTTTTTACTTTCCTTGTTACATTGAACAAATCACCTTTTTTTGAAAAATCTTTTTACACTCAATCATTATTTTGTAAAGTATAAATGGCGCTTAATATTAGGTGTAATTTTTGTAACAGCATCCAATTATTTTAGCATATTGATACCGCAAAAAATTAGAGATGCCTTAGATCTTGTGCAAAGCAAAATAGAAATTCTTAAAGCTACAGAAGATGTTTCCAATATTTTATTTAATCAACTTAGTGAGTCATTACTCATCTTTGGGCTCATAGTTACTTTCTTTGCTATTGTCAAAGGTATCATGATGTATTATATGCGTCAAACCCTCATTGTCATGTCTAGGTTGATAGAGTACGACATCAGAAAAGAAGTCTTTGCACACATCCAAACTTTTGATCAAAATTACTTGAGATCACATCAGACTGGAGATATTATGGCAAGAATTTCTGAAGATGTCTCCAAAGTGAGAGATTATCTTGGTCCAGGAATATTATATGGTATAAATTTAATTACGCTTTTTGCTATGACTATCTATGCTATGTTGCAAGTAGATGTCAAACTTACAATATATGCTTTACTTCCTCTGCCATTCTTATCTATTTCCATATATTATGTAAGTAAGTTGATCAATGAAAAAAGTACTCGAATCAAACAACAGCTATCCGTGCTCAACAGTACAGCACACGAAGCATTTTCTGGCATAAGGGTCATAAAATCGTATGTAAAAGAAGAACAATTTGCAGGATATTTTGAAACTCAAAGCGAGGAATTTAGAAATAGGTCACTTGAATTGGCGAAAATAGAAGCTTATTTCCAGCCTTTGATGATATTAATGATTTCTATTAGTACACTTTTGGTTGTTTTGATTGGAGGCTATAATGTATATGATGGTAATCTCACCGCAGGCAATATTGCAGAATTTATTTTATATGTTAATATGTTGACTTGGCCCGTAACGGCTATTGGATGGATAGCATCAGTGGTACAAGAAGCTGAAGCATCTCAAAAAAGAATCAATGAGTTGATGAAGCAAAATTCAAATCTCATCAATATCAATCATCAACATTATCCAATCATTGGGGACATTACTTTCAAAAATGTATCATTTACATATCCTAATACAGGTGTACAAGCACTTCACAATATAAGCTTCGACATAAAGAAAGGTGAAAGAATGGCCATTATGGGTAAAACAGCCTCGGGTAAGACCACAATTGCTGAATTGTTGAGCAGAATGTTTGATGTTAGTGACGGAGAAATATTAATCGATGGTATGGATATTAGAAAACATAACTTAAAAATAATACGTAAAAAAGTATCTTGCGTACCTCAAGATGTTTTTTTATTTTCAGATACCATAGCAGCAAATATTGGCTTCGGTAGTATTGATGCTACTTTGGATGAAATCAAACAATATGCTGAGCATGCATCCATCAAAGCAGAGATCGAATCGTTACCCGATGGATTTCAAACATTGGTGGGCGAACGCGGAGTTACACTTTCTGGTGGACAAAAACAAAGAATTTCAATCGCAAGAGCATTTATAAAAAAACCGGATATTGTCATTTTGGACGATGCACTTTCTGCTGTGGATACTACAACGGAGCAAAATATTCTCAGCTATTTTGACAAAGTGCTACAGACTAAAACGACATTGATAATAACCCATCGAGCTAACAATTTACTAAATTATGATAAAATTATTGTTTTGGATGAAGGAAGTATAATAGAACAAGGAACACATGAAGACCTCATAAGTAAAAATGGGTTTTATGCATCAGTTTACCAACAACAGATGATGCAGTCGGTTCAGTAATAAAATTAACTATGGTAAAAATTTTGCTATAAAAAATAAATTTATATATTTGTCCTATTATTAAAATTTAAATAAATAAAGAAGCGTGGAAAACGAAGATAAAGGCAAATTTGAAACGGTGTACACCACAAAGGTCAAAGCTGGAAAACGTAGAACTTATTTTTTCGATGTAAAGAGAACTAAAGGTGATGACTTTTACATCTCGCTCACTGAAAGTACTAAGAAATTGAACTCTGATGGATACGAACGTCACAAGATATTCCTATACAAAGAAGATTTTAATAGATTCCTTGCAGAATTACAAGAAACAATAAATCATGTTAAAACTGTACTAATGCCAGATTTTGACTATGAGCAAGTTGAAAGAAGACAAGCTGAGTGGGAAGCTTCACTCGAAGATGGAAGTAGCCAAAATAAAAAAACTGATGACGGTATGGACTGGTAAACTCCAACCTAAAGATCTAAAAATATAGTAGTTTACAGTGAAATGAAATTCAATTTTACATTTCTATAATTACTTGATAACCAATCATTTACGATTTAATTATTAAATATTCACTTTTCCCAATATGCATTTTTGCCTAATAAAAATATGAAAATTTTAGTGGTTTCTGCTACTGAAAATGAAATACAACCAACATCAAAATACCTCAATCAAAATGGTATATTGATAAGTGACAAAAGTTATACGTTAAATAATAATATAATTGATTTAATTATTACAGGCGTCGGCATAGCAAATACTATATTTGCACTAACTACCAAACTGTACTCTAAATCTTATGATATCATAATTAATGTTGGAATTGGAGGAGCTTTTGACAAATCCGTAGCTTTGGGCACTGTATATCTGATTACCAGAGATAGGTTTGGAGATTTAGGTGTAGAAAATGCTGATAGTAGTTTTAGTGATATCTTTGAAATGGGTCTTTTAAATGGTAGCCAACCACCATATAAAAATGGTTGGCTAGAAACAGAAACGAACTTAATCAATCTTAGTCTGCCCTTGGCCAAAGCTATCACCGTGAATACTGTCAGTGGTGTAAATTCTAATATTGAGAGGATCAAAGAAAAATATAATCCAGATATGGAAAGCATGGAAGGTGCTGGGTTTATGTTTGTGGCTTTAATGCTAAATATCCCAGCTATGCAAATTAGGTCTATATCAAATCATATTGAACCAAGAAACAAATCAAATTGGGATATATCACTGGCAATCAATAACTTAAATGACGTATTGTTAAGTATTTTTACCGATAAAAGCTAAAAGAAAATTTGGATCTTTTCCATTTTTGTACTTGAATTATAATCTCACTATAACTGTTTATTCCTGTTTGAACACCATTAAATTTTAAGTAGAAATCGTAGATTAAATTGCGTAAATTCGGCATAAAATCAGGATATTTACCATGTTCCATTTTAATTGATGCCAAATCCGCTTTTATACCTTGAAATATATCACGGTACAAATTTGAAGCCAATGCTTCGTCATGTTGTTTTAATTCAAAATATAAATATCGCCAATATCCCAAAAATGCGGAATATCTTATGTAAGGATTGGATGATTTCATACAAGTAATCAAAGCAATAAAATTACAAACGCCTTCGTCTGTGTAACCATAACCATGAGACATCTCATGAGCTAATGTAAAAGGCCACTGCAATGTATGCAGACCTGCATCCACATGACCTTCACAAACAAATGGAATATAAATACCAGCTGTTGAGATAGATAATAAAACACCTTTGGGTTCCAAAGCCCTAATTCTAACCCTGCCAGTTGGAGTGTCTCCCCAAGTTCTTAATAGATCTACTTGCAAACTGCGAAGCGTATCTTCTAAAACTGTCCAATCCATCGTAATCTTTAGTGCTGCAGTATCTTTTGAAATCAGTTTTCTTTCTTGCTCCATTAGAAGAGTGATTTCATTAATTTCTGTTTGCAAATAGATAGAGTCAACTGTTATTGAAGCAAATGAAAGCTGTTTTTCCAATGGTGGTCTGTAATAGTTAAAGGCCCATAAAAAATAAAACAAAAAATATCCTATACCTATAAAATTAGTAAAGAAGTTTATAGTGAGTTTAAGCCCTGATGTGTTGTATGTGGTTTGGCAGAATTTAAATAATTTATAACTGAGATAAACAAAAAATGGGGTTAAAAAGTAAATAGCGGCTATTGGAGATTGGCCAATTGTAAAATCATAGATATACCTGATTTTTTGGTAAATGAAGTCATGGTAGATATTAAAAATCATGTTGTTTGATATGTTTACAGCCAGTATTTGCACGCATATCATTATTAAGAACAAAACAAATCCGATATTTTTTATTAAAATTTTCATCCCGTTTATATTAATTAATACATTATCAAGACATAGACTCCATTCTTAATTATAACAAAATAATATTTCTATTATCTTTTTAATATTTACAATAATTTTGTAAAAAAGCAAATTTTTCATTTTTGTTAAAATAATTGCAAATTTAATCAAAATAAAGTGACTGACAATATGCAAAATAAGTTAATATTAAATAACTTTACATTCTAAAATAAGTACAAGTCGCATCAAATGAATCGTAGAGAAGTATTGAAAAATAGTGTATTAGGAACAAGTGCTTATTTTCTTAATGGCCTAGTTTCAAATCAACATTTAGATGATGATAAAGAATTAAAAGGAAACATCAATCATTCCGTCTGTAGATGGACTTATGATCATCTTGCGCTTGACGAACTATGTGTGCTAGTAAAAAAAATTGGATTTAAAGCTATTGACCTAATTGGTCCTAAAGATTGGTCAACCTTAAAAAAATATAATATTGATTCATCTATGTGCAATGGAGCAGAAATAGGATTGACGAAAGGTTGGAATGATGTACAATATCATCAAACGCTAATCGAAAATTATTCTAAACACATAAAACTGGTAGCCTCTGCTGGATATAAAAACTTAATTTGTTTTTCCGGCAATAGAGATGGGAAAGATGATGAGTTGGGCTTAAATACATGTGTCATAGGTTTAAAAAAAATTATTGGACTGGCAGAAAAAAGTGGTGTAATCATCCAAATGGAATTATTTAATAGCAAAATAGACCACAAAGATTACATGTGTGACTCGAGTGCATGGGGCATAGAACTATGCAAGCGATTAGATTCACCAAATTTTAAATTGCTTTATGATATTTATCACATGCAAATAAATGAAGGAGACATAATCCGGACAATAAAAGAAAATCATGTCTATTTTGGACATTATCATACAGCTGGCGTACCTGGCAGAAACGAAATAGACGAAAATCAGGAATTGAATTATCCGGCTATCATGAAAGCAATTCTTGCCACAGGCTTTGATGGATATGTGGCTCAAGAATATATACCTACTTCAAAAACAATTATAGAAAAGGAAAAAGCTTTGCAGAAAGCCATAAAAATCTGTGACGTTTAAATTTTAATAATTTCAATCAATAAAATCACTCAAGCAATGTATTTTAATTCAGAAGGAACGAAGGAAGTAACGTATGATGCCATCGTAGTCGGCTCCGGTATAAGTGGTGGATGGGCAGCTAAAGAGTTTTGTGAAAAAGGTCTAAAAACAATCGTACTTGAGAGAGGGCGTATGGTAAAACACGGAGATTACCCAACTGCAAATATGGAAGATTGGGAATTGCCATATAGAAATCGTATGACTCCAGAACAAATGAAAGAATACAAAATTCAAGAACGTACAGGTTATACCATGACTCCTGCTTATCAACACTGGTGGCCCAAGGATACAGAAAATCCATATACAGAGGCAAAACCATTTGACTGGATAAGGGCCTATCATGTTGGAGGCCGCTCTTTGCTTTGGGGAAGACAATCATACAGATTGGGCGATTTGGATTTTGCAGCTAATGCCAAGGATGGCATCGCTGTAGATTGGCCTGTGCGGTACAAAGACATTGCCCCTTGGTATGATTATGTAGAGTCATTTATAGGAGTCAGTGGACAAAATGAAGGATTGCCACAATTGCCTGATGGTAAGTTTCTTCCACCTATGGAATACAACTGTTTGGAAGTTGCTGTCAAAGAAAGAGTAAAAAAGTCAATGGGAAGAGATATTATAATGGGTCGTACAGCACATATTACTGCAGAAGGTGGCCATAATGGTAGGGGTACATGCCAGACTAGAAATAGATGTATGAGAGGATGCCCATTTGGTGCATATTTTAGTAGTAATGCATCTACCCTACCCGCTGCTGATGCTACAGGAAATCTTACAATTAGACCCTACTCAATAGTAACTGAAATCATATTGGATGAATCAGGTAAAAAAGCTAAAGGAGTTCGTATATTAGACTCTGAAACAAAAGAAACGCACGAATATTACGCAAAAGTAGTCTTTTTATGCGCATCAGCTTTTGGCAGTACTCAAATATTGCTCAATAGTACATCGGAGCGTTTTCCTAATGGTTTTGGAAATGAAAGTGGAGAACTGGGACACAATGTGATGGATCACCATTTTAGATTAGGTGCCAATGGAAAATCGGATGAATTTCAAGATAAATTTTACAAAGGAAGAAGGCCTACAGGTATTTATGTGCCGAGATTCCGAAACATTGATGCAAAATCTAAAATGCCAAACTTCATCAGAGGGTATGGGTATCAGGGTGGTGGAAGTCGTGAAGGATGGGGAAGATATATAGCTGAGGCCCAATATGGTAAAGGATTGAAGGACGCTTTGAGCCAAAATGGAGATTGGTCATTTGGTATAATGGCGTTTGGTGAATGCTTACCTTACCATGAAAATAAGATATCTCTCAATAAAGATGTTAAAGATATATATGGATTGCCCACATTGACGATGGATGCAGAGTGGAAAACAAATGAATTAGAAATGCGTAAAGATATGATGTCGTCAGCTGCTGAAATGCTTGATGCTGCAGGGTTAAAAGATATAAAAACTTATGATTCAGGCTGTAATCCAGGTTTAGGCATTCATGAAATGGGAACTGCACGAATGGGGCACGACCCAAAAACATCCGTCCTAAATAAGTGGAATCAAATTCATTCAGTACCTAATGTGTTTGTAACTGACGGTGCATTTATGACATCAGCAAGTTGTGTAAACCCATCATTGACATATATGGCTTTTACGGCTCGAGCTGTCAATTTTGCTGTAGAGGAATTAAAAAAGAATAATTTATAATATTATACTTGATCATTGAAAATATAAGAAAAAATGGATAGAAGAGAAGTCTTAAAAATTTCATCCCTTTTACTAGGTTATACCTTGACTGGAAGTGCCGCCGTAGCATTGTTAAATGGTTGTAAGGCAGAAACATCCGCAGATTGGCAGCCCAAATCATTCTCAGAAGATGAAGTAAGTTTGCTTGCTGAAATATGTGAAGCAATCCTACCTAGAACAGATACTCCTGGGGCTAAAGATGCCCTTTGTCATAGATATATAGATGAGTTAGTAGCCAATTTTTATACGTTAGATAAACGAAAGTATTTTAAAGAATCACTTGCCATATTTAACGAAAAATCAAAAGATAAATATGCAAAAGCCTTTGTAGCATTAAATCCAACGGAAAAAGAAGAGATTTTGAGCAAATTAGCTGATGAAGCCAAAGAATATAAAGATGATTCAGGGGAAAAACCACATATCTTTCTTGCTATCAAACAATCAACCATCAGTGGGTATTTTACCAGCGAAGTAGGTGCTAAAGGTGGCTTATGTGAATTTATTCCTGTACCTGGGCCTTACCAAGGGTGTATAGATTATACTACTGTAGGTAAAGGGTATGTTTTAAATTAAAATCAGAAAGGGAATGAAGATTCTTTGTTTAGCTGAATCGTTCTTCCCTTTTTCATAATTATAAACTTTTAGTGATATGTTTAAGTACATTTATTTTGTTCTAATATTTACAATATGGCACAGTTCCTGTAAAAATTCCTCCAAAAATGAAAAAATTAAAATTCTGCCACAACAAGAATCATTCATTCAAATTTCTTTAGCAGAATGGTCATTTCACAAAATGATTTTAGAAAAAAAAATGGATCACCTGGGTTTTATTACTAAAGCTGGTGAATTGGGATTCGAAGGCGTTGAATATGTAAATCAGTTCTTTAAAGATAAGGCATTGGACACAATTTATCTTAAACAAATGATCGACGTAGCGGATAAAGCTGGTGTGAAACAATTGCTAATAATGGTAGATGGAGAAGGCTACCTTGGTGATACAAATATGGAGAAACGAGATAGTGCAGTAGTCAAGCACCACAAATGGGTGGATGCAGCTGCTTTTCTGGGTTGCCATTCTATCAGAGTCAATGCACATGGCGAAGGAACAGGTGAAGATGTAGCTGCCGCCGCTATAGATGGATTGTCAAGATTAGCTGCTTATGCTGCTTATAAAAATATAAATGTCATTGTTGAAAATCATGGAGGCTACTCGTCAAATGGTCAATGGCTTGTTGATGTAATTCAAAAAGTCAACATGTCAAACTGTGGCACATTACCTGATTTTGGTAATTTCTGTCTCAAGAGAGAGAATAATGAAATGTGGAGTAAACCGTGTATCGAAGAATATGATAAATATAAAGGCATGAATGAGTTAATGCCCTATGCAAAGGCAGTAAGTGCAAAATCCTATGACTTTGGTGAATTAGGGTACGAAACTACTATTGATTACCAAAGAATGATTGACATTATCAAAAATGCTGGCTATACTGGTTTTATAGGTGTTGAATATGAAGGGGAAGCGCTAGATGAATTGGCTGGTGTCATAGCTACAAAAACATTGATAGAAAAATGTTTAGCTGCCAATAATCAACAATAATAATGGTATGATGAATAGGGTCTGATGAATATATTGTTTTATGCTAAAATTAAAAATCTTCACCATTGCTGTTTATTTACAAGTGTACGTATTTTTGATGTACTGATATTGCACTTTGATTTTATTTTATTCTATGGAGACAGTTGTTATCCACCACTCCAGACATTGACAAAAAAAGTAACCAACACGCCAGTTCCCTATCGCTTATTTTTTGAAAGATCTCATACTCCGAAAGCTTACTTCAAAATGAGAGACACGACTTTTTGTATAGCGAAATTTTGATGTAAGGTATTCTTATAAAAATGCATTGAAATTTCATCTTTAATAATATCGCCTATAAAACTATATGCTCTGTCAAAAGAACAAATAGTTATTTCAATTATAATCCCGTTCCAATATATTTTAGAATAATTTAACTTATTGATCTGATATCAATTAATTGATTAAAAGGTAGTCTTTAAATTCTATATTGGTATTATTACTTTACAATTGTAATATCTTGCTTAATGATATGGCTTTTCCCAAAGTGATCCGTAAGTTCTAATAACATTATATATACACCAGGTACTAAAGGTTGACCATGAAAATATCCATCCCAAGAAAGCGTTTGATTTTCGAAATCATGACCACTTTTATTAAATACTCTATTGCCTAATCTATCGTAAATGGCAATTTGGCTCAACCCAGTTGGAATTTTGTTTTTATAAATTTCAAGGAAATCATTGATACCGTCTCCATTGGGAGAAAAGATATTTGGAATAAATATTTTTAGTTCATTATCGACATCAACTATGATCTTAGATCTATTGAAGCAACCTTTTTCTGTCGTAACTTCCACAGTTATCAAATCATCTATTTCACCTAAATAATCCAAAGTAAACCCTGTACCAATCAAATCAGAATTACTATTGAACCATTTAACAGAAGTTATCTGATCATCTTGATAGTTTGACACAAAGCTTAGGCTTATTTTCTCACTAAAGTCAATTTCTATAATAGGATCAGTCTCAACAGTTAATACTTCGGGTTCGTCAATGGTCACATTTACAGTTTGCTCACATTCATAAGCATCCTTAACAGTAAATATATAATTACCTGGTGCTAAAGCATTTATAGTTAAGTTCGAAAGTTTTGTATTACCATTATAGTAGGTATATGGCCCAAATCCTCCAATAGTGTTTAAAATATTAATTATTCCATCTTTTTGACCAAAGCAAGAAACATCCTGTGCATCGACCAAAATTTCAGTAGGCGTATCAGTTTCATGAATAATATTTACAATTCCACTTTTTTTACATCCATTTTGCTCATCAAAGACCAAAATTTGATATATACCTGTTGATCCTACAATGATATCTTTATTCTTGTCATCTGATAATATTTGTCCTCCTGTCGTACTCCAATTATATGATATATGATTACCAGAAGATGCTTGTGGTTCTAAATTAATAGTCTTAGTATCACAATGCCACTTTACGTCACTGTTTAATGTCAAGTCTGGCCGTACTGTATCTTGAGCTATAGGTGTTGTTTGGTAATTCCAACATTTACTTGATGATGCCATAACCTCCAATTTATAAACACCTGGTTTACCAATGGCATAACTTAGATTTGCTATATTACCAGTAAAATCACCATAATACTCAAAGTCTGGAGACACTTTACTCCATCTAATTGAATCTATTGGAATATCTGTAGTTGCATTAATCGTTTGAATCGGGTGAAAACATGTAAGGTCATCTCCACTCATTTGTATGACTGCCTTTTGAAAATTTGAAGGTACAAGAAAACTAGTATCTAAAGTACACCCATTATTACTTCTAATTGTCAACAAATATGGTCTTCCAGTAATAGCGTTAGTTGAATCCACAATTATATTTTTGCTATAAGACTTCTGTCCTTTAGGACTTGTCCACTCATACGTGTATGTTGGATCAGTTGATGTAATATTAATGAAAGGTGCTGACTCGCCTGCTTTGAGACATCGAATAGTTGGTGGGGTAGCATTAATTTGTGGTTTTCCAAAATCATCTGAGATTAATATCATTTGATCATCAGTACAGATGCCCAACATTGTACTATAACTAACAGATAATGTGTATTCTCCACTTTTATCAATTGTTAAGTCTTTTGATTTAGATATAATATTGCCTTGGGTGTCTTTCCATTCATAAGTTAATGTATTAATTCCATTGGTTGTACCAATTCCATTTAATGTAATTGTTCTGTTATTACAATCTAAAGTTCTATTTTGTGTTAAAATGTTCGCATCAACAACGACTTCTTCAATGGTGAACCTGTGCAATAGGCTACAATCATTTAAATCTATTACTTCATATTGCCCGGGTTGATAATTTACACCTTGAAACGGGAAAGATGTACCTAAACAAACATATTGAGTCCCCATAATATTAAGCTTACTATTGCCGAACTTAAATTCTTGGGTCACTATTCTACATGGATCAGCATTACATATAATGGTGGTATCTTTAGAAATTAATTGACCACAGAATAACCTTGTGTTACCTGGACAAATAAATTCTGGTTGATTTATGACTTTAACTGGTGGTAAAACTGTAACAGTCCAAGACAAGATTTTACCAGCAGCCACATTGGCACAACTTCCTACATAATAAGGATTAAAAAAAGTTTCAGCGTATATGGTATAAGTGCCTGGTTCAGTGTATATTATATTTATAGACTTACCTGTAGAATCTTGATTTTGAAATTGTCTTCCATTTATTGGAAAAATACTCCATGCATAGCATACACTATCAGCTGGGTTAAAATTATTAGGCGGTGTACAAGATGAACTAAAATTAACTTTTCTTTCAGGCTCCAAAAGATTATAAGCTATTGGGGAATTTTTTTCATCACATTGGATTATGTTTGGACCTGTGATAGCTCCATCACCCAATAAAGATGCGTCAGGAGGTGTAACCGGAGATGTATCCAATCCACTTAAAACTTGTATGGTAAAATCACAAACAGATCTAGCATAACCGTCCAAGACAAAATAAACCAACTGTCCTGGTACAAAATTGTTGTATTGCAAATCCAAAACGCCTGAAGTTGTTTTATCTATTTCATCACAAATTACAATTGAGTTTGGTTGACAGGCAGCAAACAAGCCAGCTTGCATTCCAGATTCATTAAGATTATTTGTCGGATGTACACAGTTATTAAAAATAATTCTAAGATGTACAGTTCTAGAACATGCAGTAAAAGAAAACCAAGATGTATTATCAAAATGGCCAGCTCCATTAGGACAAATTCCATTATTGGATCCTGGCCAAATATATTCTGAATTATTTGTATCTCTCAAGGTTCCAGTATAACCATCTAATTCGCTGCCACAAATGTATTTGGCTGTGCTACACAATTCACCTTCTTGGCCTTTGGTAAAGTTACATTGGCCATACATTATTGTTTGTAGGCTTACAAAAAGTAAAACTACAAGTAGAAGTAAATATTTTCGGCTAAAAGATATCATTAAAAATATTAAATAATCTCTAAAACAATAAACAAAAAACTGTTAATCAGGAATTTATATCTATTTTAGAAAAATAATATATGAATAGAATTAAAAACTGAACAAAGGTAAATAAAAACGTTCAAACTATTGTTATAAATTAATGTAAAAATTATGCCAAAAGTATAAGTTATAAACTTATTGGGAACAAATATCGTTTTATTGTGAAAATAATCAATGGATATACAAGATACTACATTAGTGATCGGCGCATCTGAAAAAACTGACCGTTATGCAAATATGGCTGTCAGATTACTTTTAAAAAAGGGTAAAAAAGTTGTAGCCATTGGCAATAAAAGTGGGAATATTTTAGATATACCTATACATAAAGAAAAGGTGCATTTTGAAAATATCCATACAGTTACATTGTACATTAATCCAACAATTCAAACTGAATATTATGATTACATACTTTCATTACAGCCAAAAAGAATTATTTTTAATCCGGGTACCGAAAATGAAAGTTTTAAAAAAATGGCAGATTCAGCAGGTATAATTACAGAAGAAGCCTGTACATTAGTCCTGCTGAATCTTAACCAATATTAAATAACCTTTTATTTTTTGGTTTTAAACATTTCTGTTAGCTCCTTCTCTGTTTTAAAGCCCAAATCACGGAATGTGGATGTAACAAATTTTTTAATATCCTGATAGTCTCTACCTCGCTTATCGGTATAAACATCCATCAACTTATTGATATATCTAATGCTTAGGTCTTTAATGTTTTGATTGAATTTTTGATTGTAGAATGTATTAATGTACGATGTATAAACTTTATTGATTTCAAAATATTCATGATAACTATCTGTATCCAAATTATTTAAGAAACTTTCACAATATCCAAATATTCCATCTCTAAGACACTCGTTTTCTATGCTCAGTCCTTTGTGCTTGTCAGCGTATTCTTTAACAGCTGTAATGGTATCTTCATGTACATAACCTTTGGTATGTACTTCATCCATTAAATTGTAATAAGAAGAAACTTCATCATTTACTTTTTTATTTATGATTTTAGACATTCTCTTGTCAGCATCTGGTGTGATTTCTATTTCACTTCTATAAATATATAGTAAATGTTGGAAATATTTATTTGCAAACTGTTCGTCAGTGGTTCTTAATTTATCAAAGATTTCGGAGATTGTTTTTCTTGATGTGTCACTTACTTCATAAAACATACCAGTGATCATCATGATTTCTAAAAAATCTGGATCATTATGGAGGCCTTCGTTAGCAATTAGTTCATCCAGGTGCGGTAAGACTGATTCGTTTTTATACTTACGATTCGCTCTATATTTAAGAAAAGAAATGAGGGATGAGCCCAATACCTTCAATTCTGAAATGTTTGTAGGGAATTCGGCAGTTAAAAAATTCTGATTATGAAATTGCTTTTTGTAACTATTGTATAATGCTATCCTATTGTTTAAATCTCTGAGCTTATCTACCTTTTGAAGGTTTAGAAAAGACTTTACTTTTTTATTGGTAAGATGTTCCATCAAATTTGTCAACCAGATATCACTACTTAACGAAAATCCGACTTGTACAGTCTGTCCTATTCTCATTTTTATCAAATCAAAATTGGCTGACTCACATATTGTATTTAAGATTTTTTTGAAATGATCCTGTGGTCTTTTATATTTATAGTTTTCATCTAATTCACCTCTTAGTACAGAATATCCTAAGATGCGTGGAAGAAATAAACCTTCAAATCCAGAATCTAATAGTTCCGACTCCAAAGACACAAGTTGCAATGGAGATTTTTCAGCTACTAATTCATACAATTCCAATATATGAGGTTCGAAAGCATCAATCATTTGTTTGTACAGATCATCTGTCTCATTTTCCAAATATTGGGCTAATAATTCTGATTCCTGAATGGCACCTTTCAATTGTTCCAAATGATTTTTGTAATTAGTGGCTAAACCTTCCATGTTTTATATTTTTATTGTTTTTTAACGAAAAAATGACCTAAAATTGTATAAATTATAAAAGAAAACCTGATAAATTTTTATGTTTATCAGGTTTTTTAACCTAAAACTAAAAGCCTTAGGTAATCTCAGTAAGAGATACTATATCTTATTGTGAACTATCCTTCAGTTACTTCTTCTGCTTCTTTTGTTGTTTCTTCAGAAGGTGGTTCTACTTCTTGTGCTTCTGCAACTACCTCTTCAACTACCGTCTCCACAACTGCATCTTGTTCTATAACTTCTTGTGCTTCAGGAGTTTCAACAACTGCATCTTCAACGGCATCGCTTGTGTCCCTAAATGCTTCAGCAGCAGCTTTGGTTGATTCATCAGCCACCACTACTTTTGCTTTTGCTTCACCTGAAACCAATTTTCTGAAAGCTTCCATTTCAGCAACAGTATCCGCTCTTCTAGCTTTTATGCTTGCTTCTTTAGCGTCAATCCATTGTTGCCATAGTGTATCTGCTTGCTCTACTGACATAGCGCCTTTCTTAACACCTCTCATAAGATGCTTTTTGTAGTACACTCCTTTAAATCTAAGAATTGCTTTAACTGTATCTGTAGGTTGTGCACCTTTAAGCAACCAATCATAAGCAGCATTTCTATCTATCTCGATTGTAGCTGGCTTAGTCATTGGATTATAAGTTCCAATTTTTTCTATAAATTTACCATCTCTTGGAGCTCTTGAATCTGCTACAACTATATGGTAAAATGGTGCTCTTTTACGTCCTTTTCTGGACAATCTTAATTTTACTGGCATTGTTAAAATTTTATAAATATTTGATAATCAAACCAAAATACACCGAAAAACGGTCTTTTGGTTTTTAACGAGCGCAAAGGTAGAACATTTTTTTGAAAATTCAAAATTATTAAAAATATAATTTTGCACTTAACGTGGGTATGATGGGTAATTGATCCACTCGTTTGTAATTTAATCTACCAAAATAAAATATATTTGGTCGATTGTATGCATTTGTGACACTCATATTTACTTCCAATCCTGTATATTTTGAAAATTTAAATTTCTTTTGAAGTGAAAGATCCAATCTGTGGTAGTATGGTAAACGCCCTCCATTTCTTGTTTCAGAATAAATTATCCCAATATTTTCAGGATTATTGGTTTGAAAATCAGTACCTATCCCTCCAATAAAGGTTTGTTGGTTATAAAATCCTTTGGTTTGAGTAAATGGGAAACCAGAACCTAAATTCCACCTTACACTCATCTGCCATGTGGCACCTTTATCCAAATCATAAGTTGCCAACATATTAACATTGTGCCTCCTGTCAAATATTGTAGGATATACCTGTTCTCCATCATCGCGTGTAACATATCCGTGACTATAGGTTGCCCACAAATAAACTCTTGGTAGCTCGTACTTAAAAGTGAAGTCAACACCATAAGCTTTACCTTTCTCTACAACATAATCAGGATCATTTTTATCTACTTTATTTCGATTGACAACAATGAGTTGTGGGAAATCTTTATAATAACCTTCGACATTCATCTGAATATGATTTCCTAAATCGTATTCAAATCCTGCTACTAAATGATTAGAAAGCTGTAGTTTGTTTTTTATATTTTTACCGTCTAAGCCACCTACAGGCGATTCAGGACCAGTCAAGAATCCATTAAACAAGTTGACCACATCTCTTTCATTAGATGTGCTTAAAATATTTTGTGTATATATTCCACCTGCTCCTTTGAACCTTAATTTATTATTTATATTATACTTAACTCCAAAACGTGGTTCAAAAGTTAGTGAACCTAAAGAAGAATAATATTGCATTCGTAAGGAAGGCTCTACAATTAAACTACCAAAGATCTGCTTATATTTTCCATAGAAACCTAATTCTGTTGTATTTTGCTCATCTGTAAATCTATTGCCAAATGGATTAATAAATTGGAAGTCTGTCCTTATACTTCTCATTTCAATTCCATATTTTATTTCGTTTTTGTCCCCAAAAAATGAGAAATTAATATTGGCTGAGAGTTCATCAATATCAGATGTTCTAGGTTCTGCGTCATTTTCGTCTATGCCAACACTATATGTTGAAAATCCGACCAAACCATCCACTATGATATTAGAGCCATTAGGTATCAAATGGAAATTCACTCCACCACCTAGATTTTTCCAATCTATAGTAGCTAAAAGGGGATTTTGGTAGGCATCATCATAACTAAATCCAAAAACATTTATTCTACTTCCGTTACTTGTATTAACTGATATTTTTCCATACACGTCCTGAAATGTGAAAGGCAGACCAATATTTTTATCAGCTGCTGCATAGTTGTAAAGCGTTTTTGAAGTATTCTCAATCAATGACTTCTTAGCTGTTAATACGTACGAAACAGAAGATCCACCTTCTTTAAATTTTTTGATAGGGCCTTCAACCAAACCTTTCACCATGAATGGACCGCCACTTACAAAGCCACTAGTACGTGCTTTGTTGCCTTCACGTGTTTTGATATCAACTATTGCAGATATTCGACCGCCATACTCAGCACTAAAGCCACCTGTAAGGACATCAACATTTTTGATCAATTCGGTTTCGAATACTGAGTAAAACCCAATAGAATGAAATGGATTAAAAATATTTAGTCCATCAAGTAAAATTTTATTCTGTACAGGGGCTCCTCCTCTGATATACACTTGGCCACCTTGATCACCTGTAGAAATGATACCTGGGATTACTTGCAAGTATTGGACAATATCCGCTTCTCCACCAACTGAAGGCAATGCTTTGATCTGCTTTTGTGAAACAGAGATTTGTGATATATTTACGGTAGTTCTAGCTTGTTCTCTTGCTGCTGATACCGAGATTTCTCCTAGATTAACACCGCTTTCCACCATAGTTAACGATTGGTAAACAACACTCCCTGCCTTAATCTTTATAATTGTCGAGATACTATCAAAACCAACATAAGTAGCCATTAATTTATACTCCCCTACTGGCACATTGGGGATGGTAAAAAAACCATCTAAATCAGTAGTTCCACCTAAGTTGGTTCCTGCTAATTGTACATTGCAATATATGATTGGTTCTCCCGATTCTTTCTCATAAATATTACCTCTGACAGTACCTGTTTGACTTACACCCAAAGCAACTATTGACATCAGAGCTAATATAATTAAGGCTATTTTTTGGTTCATTTACTTTAAAATTAAAGGCACAAATGTATGAAAATTATTTCAATTATTTATTTAGCACTTGTCTTCTTGCAGACTTTTTATACATAATTTATCATATTACGTTGATATTGAATATGTTCCGCATTTTGGAATATTTTTTTTTATATTAATTTACTTTTTACTTGGATAGTTGTCAGACTATTTGGATATTTGCGGCTTATATTAGCAAAGGTAATATATATAATAAGCTGTTCTGTATTTTTATACAAATATAATTTAATATATATTATGTTATTGTCTAATAACATCTAAGAATTCATTAGGTGGATAAGTTTTTAACCATTATATATCGTTTTTCACTATGAGTATTTTTGACAAAAGAGTTAATTACAAGCCGTTTGAATATCCTGAAGTATTGAAATTTACATCAGCTATGAATAATTCATTTTGGGTACATTCTGAAGTTGACTTTACGGCTGATGTGCAAGATTTTCACTCACATTTGAAAGAAACTGATAGACAGGCAGTAAAGAAAAGCCTTTTAGCAATAGCTCAGATTGAAGTGGCTGTTAAAACATTTTGGGGAAATCTATACTTGCATTTGCCAAAACCAGAATTTAACGGCCTAGGTAGTACATTTGCAGAGTGCGAATTTAGACATTCCGAGGCTTATTCGAGACTACTTGAAGTTCTTGGGTACAATGATGAGTTCAATAATTTAATCAATATACCAGTTATTAAAAAAAGAATCGACTACCTATCCAGTGTATTGGCACACAGTAAGTCGGAAGATAGAAAACAATATCTAAGTTCTTTGATTTTATTTACAATTTTAATTGAAAACGTTTCTTTATTTAGCCAGTTTGCCATCATTTTATCATACACAAGATTTAAAGGTGCTATGAAAAATGTCAGTAACATTATAGCATGGACTTCTGTAGATGAGCAATTACATGCCAATGCGGGTATTTACATTATAAATAAAATTAGGGAAGAGCATCCTGAGATATTCGATTTCGAAACATTAGAAACTATTAATAAAATAGTAAAAGAATCTCTAGATATTGAAGCTGAAATATTGGATTGGATATTTGAAGATGGAGAGATAGACAATTTGTCAAAATCAGACCTTCTTAATTTCATGAAATATAGAGTCGATGAGAGCTTAGAACGAATAGGTATGAACAAAGTATATCAAATCTCTGATGCTCAATACCAACCTATGATTTGGTTTGAAGAAGAAGTATTTGCTAATAGTTTAGATGATTTTTTTGCAAAACGTCCAGTGGAATATACTAAACATGACAAAAGTATAACTGCTGATGACCTTTTTTAAAATATAATAAGCATGGAAGAAAGATTCTGGTGGGTTAACGATGAGAGTGAGCAAGTACTCAATCGTGGTTATCTCCTCAAAGGAGAAACAGTTGAAGGTGCCATAGATCGCATCACTACAGCTGCTTGTCAGAGACTTTACAAACCTGAACTCAAAGAAGCATTTATAGAAATGATTTCGAGAGGCTGGATGAGTTTGAGTTCTCCTATTTGGGCCAATATGGGTACCGAACGAGGATTGCCTATCTCATGCTTCAATGTGCATGTACCTGATTCTGTTGAAGGGATTACTCATAAACTTGGCGAAGTCATCATGCAGACCAAAATAGGTGGTGGTACATCAGGTTATTTTGGAGAACTTAGAGAGCGAGGAAGTGCAGTATCTGATAATGGTAAAAGTTCTGGCGCTGTAAGTTTTATGAGACTTTTTGATACTGCCATGGATACTATATCTCAAGGAGGTGTGAGACGTGGTGCTTTTGCTGCATATTTAGATATTGACCATCCAGATATTGAAGAATTTTTGACTATAAAAAGTATAGGAAGCCCAATCCAAAATCTTTTCAATGGTGTATGTGTTCCTGACTATTGGATGCAGGAAATGATAGATGGTGATAGAAAAAAAAGGGAGATTTGGGCTAAGCTTTTAGAAAGCAGACAACAAAAAGGGTTGCCATATATATTTTTTTCTGATAATGTAAACAGGCACAAACCTCAAGTCTATAAAGATAAGTCACTGACTATTCATGCAAGTAATTTATGTTCAGAAATAGCATTACCTTCTACCATAGATGAGTCATTTATTTGTTGCTTGTCTTCAATGAATTTAGAACTCTACGATGAGTGGAAAGATACTGAAGCAGTCAAAATGGCCATTTTCTTTTTAGATGCAGTTCTTCAAGAATTCATTGTAAAAACAGAAGACAATTATTATTTATCATCTGCCAATAGATTTGCCAAAAGGCATAGAGCACTTGGATTAGGAGTACTTGGATGGCATTCTTACCTACAACGTAATATGATACCTTTCGAAGGTATGCAAGCCAAAATGCTGACAACTACTATTTTTAAAGACATCAGCGAAAAAAGCAGAAAAAGCATCCAGAGAATTGGCAAGAATATATGGAGAACCCGAATTGCTAAAAGGTTATGGTATGAGAAATACCACCTTAATGGCTATTGCACCAACTACATCTTCATCAGCCATCTTAGGGCAAACATCTCCAGGTATTGAACCTTTCAGTAGTAATTATTACAAGGCAGGTTTATCCAAAGGAAATTTCATGCGAAAAAACAAGTACTTGCGTAATTTATTGATCGAAAAAGGCCTAGATAATGAAGATATTTGGAGGAGCATTATGCTTAATCATGGTAGTGTGATGCATTTAGAAGAACTAACGGATGAAGAAAAAGATGTTTTTAAAACGTTTAAAGAATTAAGTCAGTTAGAAATCATTCAACAGGCTGCTATTAGACAAAAATATATAGATCAAGCACAAAGTTTAAATCTAAATATTCCAGCTAGTTTGCCCGTAAAAAGTGTTAATCAACTAGTCATTGAAGCTTGGAAATTAGGTATCAAAACACTTTATTACCAAAGAAGTCAAAGTGTTTCTAAGGAATTGGTAAATAATCTTGTTAATTGTAGTAGCTGTGAGTCCTAAGTACAAAATTACACTTTAGTATTTTAGGAACTTAATAAAAAGGGACTTCAGCCCAGCCGAACTCTCTTTTTATGCTAAATTCCTTATCAAAAAATACCATTTCTAGTCAAGGAGTATTGAAAGTACTCTAATATAATTGTAACATTAATCTATAAACTATTCACTCCCTGCGGATTCTGCCATCATAATCTGTGTATTTATTTTATCGACTTCTTTGTCAATATAATATAAACTTTGGCCACCTTCACCAATGATCTTAATTCTATCTAGAATAGTTCTGATAACTGCTTCTTCTTCTCTTTGTTCATCCACATACCATTGTAGAAAATGCTGGGTATTGTAATCATTTTCTTCAGTTGCCAATTTTAGCATATTGTGAATTGATGTTGTAACTTTCCTTTCCTGTTCAAAAACTTTTTGGAATGCTTCTTTAACGCTATTATACTTTACTGGAGGTTGGGCTATACCTGGTGTCACAGGCAAAAATCCAGATTCGCTCAAATATTCATACAATTTTAGCATGTGCATTCTTTCTTCGTCTGACTGTCTCATAAAAAACTTCTTACAACCTTCCAAAGCTTGATCATCACACCAATAGGCTAATGCTAAATAAAAATTGGAAGCATATCCCTCATAAGCTATTTGATTGTTTATAGCTTCCTGCATTTTATCACTTAAATCTATCATATTTGAAAATTTTCATTTCTATTAAAACCTATCAAGTATCAAAATAGTTTGACAATTGCAATATTTTCTTTATAATTTGGACTCATTCTACTTGGCCTATGTCAGCCTTTATTAGTTACTTAAAATACAAAACGGCTTATCCTAGTATTAAAGATAAGCCGTTTGTTATTTAATTATTTTGAATCAAATTAAATCAAGCATTTCTATTTATACAATTCAAATCTTCAAAAGCTTGCTTCATTCTTTCTACAAAAGTAGCCTCCCCGCTTCTTAGCCATACTCTTGGGTCATAAAATTTCTTATTTGGTTTATCTGCACCTTCAGGATTACCTATTTGACCTTGCAAATAATCTTTTTTGGCTTCATAAAAATTCTTGATACCTTCCCAAAATGCCCATTGCATATCTGTGTCAATATTCATTTTTACCGCACCATAAGTTATGGCTTCTCTTATTTCTTCCCTACTACTTCCAGATCCTCCATGAAACACAAAGTTGACTGGATTAGGCCCTGTACCAAACTTATTTTGGATGTAATCTTGCGAATTTTTAAGGATTACAGGCTTTAGTGATACATTACCAGGTTTGTAAACGCCATGCACATTTCCAAAAGCTGCTGCTATGGTAAACTTTTCACTGATTTTCATCAACTCTTCGTAGGCATAAGCCACCTCTTCGGGTTGGGTATAAAGTCGAGAGCTATCCACATCGCTATTGTCCACACCATCTTCTTCACCACCTGTGACGCCTAGTTCTATCTCTAATGTGATACCTAAATCAAGCATTCTAGTTAAATAATTGGCACTGATCTCGATATTTTCATGGATTGGTTCTTCCGATAAATCTAGCATGTGACTGGAATACAAAGGATGTCCATATTTTTCATAATGTTTTTCGCTTGCATCCAGTAATCCATCAACCCAAGGAAGTAGATTTTTAGCACAATGATCGGTATGTAAAATGACTGGTACACCGTATGCTTCCGCTACATTATGAATATGTAAAGCGCCAGAAACTCCGCCTAAAATTGCAGCTTTTTGCCCTTCATTACTCAAACCTTTACCCGCATAAAATGCAGCACCACCGTTACTAAACTGAATTATAATAGGTGAGTTAACAGCTTTAGCAGTTTCTAATGCCGCATTGACAGTATTGGTACCTATCACATTTACAGCTGGTAATGCAAAATTTTGTTCATTGGCATAATTAAGCAATTCTGTGACTTCATCACCGAATAATACACCAGGCCTGAATTTACTTGAAGACATTTTGTTTTGTTTTATAAAAGTGGTTATTAAATTATTCCTTTTTCGGACAAATATCTTTCTGCGTCCAATGCAGCCATACATCCTGTACCCGCAGCTGTTACAGCTTGACGGTAGATGTGATCTTGAGCATCACCACTCGCAAACACACCTTCAATATTTGTTAACGATCTACCTGGTATTGTTTTGATATATTTATTATCTTCCATATCAATCCAACCTTCAAATAACTCCGTATTTGGCTTATGCCCAATGGCGACAAAAAATCCTGTCACTGGCAAAATGGTTGTTTCTCCTGTGAGAAGGTTTTTTATACGTGCACCATTTACATGCTCACCACCAAGTATTTCCTCAGTTGCAGTATTCCAATGCACTTCCAGATTAGGTGTATTGAACACACGTTCTTGCATTATTTTTGAAGCTCGCATCTCATCTCTACGCACTAATAAATGAACTTTCTTACAAAGTTTGGCTAGATAAGTTGCTTCTTCTGCTGCTGTATCACCTGCTCCTACAATGGCAACTTCTTGGCCTCTAAAAAAGAAACCGTCACAGACTGCACATGCAGAAACACCTTTACTCATCAATCTCTGCTCTGACTCCAATCCCAACCATTTTGCACTGGCTCCTGTCGCTATTATAACAGCATCTGCGTGTATCTCATGACCAGTTTCAGACCATATCTTATGTACAGGTCCAGTAAAATCTACTTTATCTATCAATTCATATCTGATATCTGTACCAAAACGTAATGCTTGATTTTTAAAATCTTCCATCATTTGTGGCCCCATTATTCCCTCAGGATACCCAGGATAATTTTCGACATCATTAGTGATTGTCAATTGGCCTCCTGGTTCTTTACCTGTGTATAATACTGGTGCTAGGTTGGCTCTGGAGGCATATATTGCCGCTGTATATCCTGCAGGACCTGCACCTATTATTATACACTTAATTCTTTCTACACTGTTTTCAGACATTTTTTAAACTATTTTAAATTGGTGAAGCAAAATTACAAAATTTTATTATTATGACATACAAATCTAATAAAGTAAACAAAATTTAATTATTTACACTATGTCAACCAATCAATATCCTAAAGTGTTGCAAAGGATGATTTAAAGCTTTGTTAAATGTAACCTTTGTCACATATAAGTCTTAAATTTAAATAGTATTTTTGTGCCATCATTTATAACGTATGACATGACAAAATCTTTATTCATTCTTTTCTCTTTTGGGTTTTTGGCATTTTGGAATTCTTCAGAATATCCCACTACCAAAGTGAAACTTGGAGAAGCGCTTTTTTTCGATCCTATACTTTCAAAAGATAGCACTTTAAGCTGTGGTTCTTGCCACAAGCCAGAATTTGCATTTGCTGATAATGTGGCTATTAGTCCCGGAGTAGAAGGTAAAATAGGAAGAAGAAATGCCCCATCCGTCATGAATATGGCTGCGAGAAGTGAGTTTTTTTATGATGGTAGGGCATTATCTCCTCCGTGATCAAATCCATTTTCCAATCCAAGACCCGTTAGAAATGGATTTAGCCTATGACATTGCTATACAAAGATTGTCACAGCATAAGATATACAAAGCAGCATTTCAACATATTTATAACGAAGCTCCAAATGCTGTGAATCTTGCAGATGCCATTGCATCTTTTGAAGAGTCTTTAGAAACAGCCAATACCGAATTTGATGCATGGATGATAGACCAACCAAATAAAATGAGTGCTGCAGCGATCAGAGGCAGAGAGTTGTTTATGAGTGACAAGGCCAAATGTTTTGATTGTCATTTTAGTCCAGATTTTACAGGAGACGAATTCAAGAATATTGGTCTTTATAATGAAAATAAATATAAAGATAAAGGTCGCTTTGAAGTTACAAAAAATAAACAAGATTTGGGTAAATTTAAGGTACCTGGTTTGCGCAATGTTGCAGTAACTGGCCCATACATGCACGATGGTAGTTTTAAAACTCTTAAAGATGTGATAGAGTATTATAGTGATCCTTATCAATTTGTGAAGAAACCTATCAATATGGACACTACCCTACTCAAACCGATTTTGTTTACTCCTGAAGAAAAATCTGATTTGGAGGCATTTTTGATAAGTCTCACAGATCGTAGCTTAGTGAAAGCAAATAACTAAACTATAAAGAAAAGGTATTCCATGGAAAAATTCTTGGTGGCTCTGCTTTAATAACAACTGGTTCATTACCCACAGGATGTAGAAATGACATCTGAATACAATGGAGCGCAATTGATTTGTCTTGCAAAGGGTAAGTGGCACCATACTTTAAGTCTCCCACAATCGGACAATTGATTTTACTCAGCTGCACTCTTATCTGATGTGGCCTTCCAGTCAATGGTTCAACATCCAAAAGAATCTTTCCATCTAACTCACCTTTCAATTGATAATTTAATACTGCTTCTTTTGTACCTGGTTTTTTGCTTGCGTATGCTCGAACAGTATTTTTGGTTTCATCTTTAGAAATGTGATGGGTTAAAGTTCCTGAAAGTTCATCAGGTCTTGCAGAGACAATAGCAATATATTTTTTTGCAATTACTTTTTCCTGCATCATCTTATTCATTCGTATCAATGCTTTGGATGTTCTTGCAAAGATGACTACACCACTCACAGGTCTATCCAATCTATGTATGACACCTAAAAAGACATCACCAGGCTTATTATACCTTATCTTAATGTATTGTTTTACTGCATCAGCCAACGTTTTATCGCCAGTTTCATCACCATGCACTAAAGAACCAGCAGGTTTGTTAATAGCAATGATATGATTATCTTCGTATATGACCGTAAGGCCTTGCAAATTTGTCTTTTCGCGTCTCATGCTGCAAAGTTACAAATATTATTATTGATTATCCTGTTTATTACTAATAGATCGCAATATTGTCATTTTTTATCCATAATTTAGGATATAAAAGAAAACCTAATTTGGTGGCTACTAATATGTATTTCTCACAATTACCATATTACCTAAATATCTAGAATGAGATTCATTTTCTATGGTTTAACCAAGCATTAATTAATATTTTTTCAGTATTTAAAATAAACTAAATGGCTGCTAATAAGCTGCTTTGATATTATTGACAAATTTACTACAATTAACTCGATATGTATGTAATAATATTGAAGTGAACTATGGTTGGATATTTTGGCGATACAATACCTCCAATCTACGTACAGAATAGTAATTTCTAAATCAAAATTGATAATTAATTCCTGTTTTGTCTTAAAAAATGTACTAGTGATTAAAATTAACATAAATTTAATCCTTCATTTAATAATTTAAAATAATATATTTGCTCAAATTTCATACTTTATAATATCCAACTATTAAGTGATGAGTTTTTATTTATATTATCAAATAATATTTATTAAACAATGGAACACACCATATATTATTTTTTTTCACATTAAGCCAATATTAAGTTTTGGGTATCGGAAGCAAAAAATGTCACAAGTGTATGTATGATGACCAAGACACTTATATGAAAGGTCTTTTTAATTTTCTAAAATCGTCAAGTTGATTTCAACTTAATATAAATTTTCTTGAACCATATTAATTCAATTCTTAAGGTATGATAGACATTTTACTTCATGACAATGGCAACTTTACAAACTATGGTTTGGAACATACTATTTGCTTCTTGGCTTGTATTGCATTTATATGTTATGTATTATATAGTGGTAAATATCTTTGGAAAGAAGATCAAAAACGCAGATACGTAACTCTTATATGCTTATTCGGTGCTTTAACACAAATTTTCAAAGTAATATACAAAACCTATGCTGGTATCTTTGATCCGACTAATGACCTACCTCTACATCTATGCAACATTATGACTTTGGTTATGCCTATTATACTATTGTATAGGTGGCGAAACGCATGGGCCATCACATTTTTTTGGATTATGGCAGGATGTGCACAATCTATCTTCACTCCTACCCTAACAGAATCCTTACCACATTATGAAGCTATAAGATATTGGGCTGTTCACGCAGTCATAATTCTTGGTGCCTTGTATGGTTGGTATGTCTTTGACTGGCGTTTAAGGTGGCAAGATGCTCTGAAGTCAATCATAGTCTTAAACTTTTTGGCAGCAATCATTTATCCTGTCAACCTATGGTTTGGGTCCAACTATATGTACTTAAATGGCAAGCCTCCGGGTAAAACATTTTACGATTTGCTAGGTCCATGGCCTCAATATATATTTACTCTCGAGTTTGTGGTGTTCATATCTTTTTTTACCTTATTATTACCTTTTAATTGGCGTAATATAAAAAATCATTTAAAATCTTTGGTAGCTCAAAAAGCTTAAAATCAATCCTTTAAAGTTACCCATGATACTAACTTTGACTATTCCATTTTTAAATTTAAAAAGTGGACTGATTTTTGGAATATACCAAATTAGCGCTATACTCAGGTACACATTATAGCGCATTGATACATGTCAAGAAAAAAAAAGGTAGAAACCAAGCATTTATTTCATGCAGTATGCCATCTGAATATCATTCCAGTGTTTAATAAACCTATGGAAGATGCAACTATGATCAGTCAAATGCTTTTTGGAGAAACTTGTGTGATACTTGAGAAAAAAAACAAACATTGGTTTAAAATACAGACTACGACTTGCAATATTTTAGGTTGGGTAAGATCTATCCAAATACAATTAATGGATGAACTAATCTATCAAAAACTGAGTAATAATCCAGCAATTGCTTTAGAGATATGTCATCAAGTATTTAATGAGGATGTTTCAAAATCTATAGTTATAGGATCATCTTTGCCTTGTTATGATGGAATTTCATGCATTATGCCCGATGCAAAGTACGTGTATAATGGTCAAGCTGCCCAATCAGACGGTTTAGAAAAATCTCCTGAAATACTAGTAAAAATTGCAAGGCGATACCTTTATAGTCCCGAATTGCCAGGTGGAAGATCCCCATTTGGTATAGATGCGGGGGCTTTAATCCAACATTTATTTAGATTTTTTGAAATAAATCTACCCCGCTTCCCCAACGAACAATACCTTCATGGCGAAATTGTGGATTTTATTGAACTGACACAAGAAGGAGATTTGGCTTATTGTGAAGATGCTGATGGTCAAATATCCCACGTTGGAGTGATAATAGGCGAAAAAAAAGTATTACATGTACATGGTTGTGCGAGGATAGACAAACTTGATCATCACGGCATTTACAATCATGATTTAAGAAAATATACCCACAAACTAAGGATCATTAAAAGAGTTATGTAATCATGTTGTTAAAATCTCATCTCATAGGTAGAAAAGCAAAGACAATTTCATATCTTTGAGCTCTATAAATAATTTTAGACTAAAAGATGCTAGTACAATTCCAATCATTATCAGATACATCAAGAGTATGGATATTTCAATCTGAAACTGAACTTTCTGACAGTCAATCGTTAGATATCAAGACAGCGCTACAATATTTCCTTCAAGATTGGACTGCTCATGACATGCATTTATATGCGTATGGCGCATTACTATATCACAGATTTATTGTTGTAATAGTAGATGAAAGCAAAGTAAGTGCGAGTGGTTGTTCTATCGATAAATTGACACATTTTATTCAGTCAATAGAAAAAAAGTTTAGTCTCAACTTATTGGAAAGAATGTCAGTGGCATTTATTAATGAAGATGAATCAATAAATGTATGCCACATCAACGACCTGAGTGTTTTGGCAAAAGATGGTTCGATCGATGCTGATACCATTGTTTTTAACAATTTGGTCAATACCAAAATAGATTTTGAAAACAAATGGAAAGTTAAGCTCACCGAGAGTTGGCATAAAAGGTTTATGTAATATATTTTAATTTTCATATACCCTTAATTCACTTATTCACACTAACATTTAATTAATTAATCATGAAAGTTATATTTTCTGTATTAGGTCTATTTATTTACTCTTTTTGCTGGACCCAAGATGCATCCATATCTGATAAGTTAGAAAAAATGTCTAAAGAGTTCAATATCACGGAAATAACTGATGAAGGAAATATAACCCATTCTAGTTATTTCAACTATAAAAATGATACTTTAATAGTTATTAATTCAAAAGGATTAATTAATCAAAAAAAAATTACTAATACAATTTACACAATACCCATAAAGGAAGTGGCTTTATTCGAATATGTTGAAGCAAAATCTGAAATCAAACGTTACTCTGATCTAAAAATCAAAACCAAAAATGATTTACCCACTCTTCTTCAAATTACAGAGTTAAGTGAAACTCCATTAAAGCATATGGTTTTGGATGACAATTACATATATGATGCAAATTACAAAATTAAAATTGGATTGCCATTAATTAACAATACTTCACTTTATAAAGATCTTGAAACCATTTTGATGTCATTAATTGATTAGTTTTTGTTTTATAGACACAAAATTAAACAACTTTTATCCTATTTTTTCTGATACTTGTCGTAAATGTAGAACTCTTATAACTGCCTGAGTGTTGATACTTCTAAAATAATATTGATGTTCGGAACAGTAAAAAAGATTCTTGGTATTGAAGGCGTAAAGCTCGAACTTGTAGTAGCAGACAAAATAAGTAAAGATGCTGGTATCGTAACAGGTTTAGTGAAATTAACATCGCTTAGTGATAATAATCAACTTGAAAGCATTACACTGAGAATGGTAGAGAAATATAGCAGAGGGCGAGGAGATAGTAAGCTCATCAATGAATACCCTATGGGAGAATTGGTCAAAAAAGAAATGATAACCATTTCAAAAAACGACATCATCGAAATACCCTTTGAGATGGACTTTGTTTATGTCCGATCAGAAATGGATAAAATGGAAGATAATAATTTCTTTGCCAAAGGATTGGTAAAATTGGCTAAAAAAGTACGTGGTGTTTCTTCCGAATATTCGCTACGAGCGGAAGCAAAAATAAAAGGAACCACTCTAAATCCAATGGATGTTAAACCCTTAAATTTAGTGTAAAAACCAACCTATGAGACGTATATATCATCTTTCTACTTGTGATACCTGTCGTAAAATTTTGGCTCAAATCAATACTGAAGGCCTAGAACTTATCAATCTAAGAGAGCAGAATATAAATAAAGAAGACCTCACTGTGATGAAAAAACACACTAAAAGTTATGAAGCTTTGTTCAATAAGCGTGCTCAAAAATTAAAAGAAATGCCAGTAGAATTGAAGCCTGTTGAAGACTTGGATTTTAAAAAATTGATTTTGAAGGAATACACATTTTTGAAACGACCTGCTGCGATCATTGACGATAAAATTATTGTGGGAAATGACAAAAATGCCGTAGATGCATTAAAGCAAGCATTACCAAAGTAATATTTGCAACTTGATTTATTTGCAATTTAAGGTCAGTACATCTGCCTGTACAACATTCGATTTATTTCCAGCTCTATCTGTTATGTAAATTTCAAGTGGCAAATCATTGGTAGGAAACATCGATGGTCTTTCGCATGGGTCAATACCTGATGAAGGCGGAAATATACAACATGTGGTGTACATTTTTATTTTAATCGTTCCAGAGATACCATTGCCTGCACCTTCTTCTGGAACAAATGGAGCTTTATATTGTCGTAAAATTTCATTGGTACGTAGATCTTTGATAAAAACATTTTCTCCAGTGCTATTGGATGCAATTCCGAAATCCCCATCTCCATCTGTAAAAAAAAGTGTTATTGTTACAGAATCTTCCTTTATGCGACCTTGATTCATCGTTGATTTTGACCATCCTCTAAACTCTAAATATGGTGTATCGGCATATTCTTTAGATTTTACACAACCTATGACCTGAAATACTATAATCAATAAAATAAAAGTTCTCATCTATCTCAAAATATTTTTTTATTATGCCAATTCCAACTGCCTTAATCTAAGTATTGATTGTATATTGTCTTAAAGAATCTTGAATTTATTGTACTTTTGACCTTTTTTAAACAACCCATATAAGATATTTAGATTAGACATGACGGATACATCTTTTGTTCAGAATAGAAATCAAATATATAAAGAATTTTCTGCCCTCCAAGCCGACAATCAAGTTCACCAAGCAAAATATCTTGTACAATTATTTCAATTTCAATACAAATATAACAATATATATCAACAATATTGTAAAAATCTCGGAATTAACTCTGTATATATTGATAAACCAGACAAAATACCTTATCTACCTATCAGTGCATTCAAACATTGCGAGGTTAAAACAGGAATATTTAATGCAGAAGAAGTATTTGTGAGCTCAGGTACTACGGGAATCACCAAGTCCTTTCATCATGTACGCAATATTAATCACTATGTTGAAACTGCCACAAATATATGGAAGCAATATTTTAACCCGACAACAGAATATTGCTTTTTAGCTTTGCTGCCAGGATACTTAGATCGTGAAGGGTCATCGCTTATCAGTATGGTGCACCATTTTATCCATGCCTCCCATTATAGTGAGAGTGGTTTTTATTTGAGAAATCATGATGATTTGTATATAAAACTAATACATTGCAAAAAAAACAACATACCTACGGTGCTATTTGGTGTACCTTATGCTTTATTGGATTTTATAGAACATTTTGAAATATCTTTTCCAGAGTTAATCATCATTGAAACTGGAGGCATGAAAGGCAAAAGAGCAGAAATGCCCAAACAAAAACTACATGACATTATCTCTAAGCACTTTAAGGTTCAGAAAATATATTCGGAATACGGAATGACTGAGCTACTTAGCCAAGCTTATACTCAAGGTGCCGATCTATTTTTACCCAATGTCAATATGCGAGTCACTACCCATCAGATCAATGACCCACTAACTATAGAAAAAACAGGAAAAAGCGGTATTTTGTGCATTGCTGATACTGCCAACATTGATAGCTGTGCATTTATACAGACAGAAGATATGGGAAGGGTTTATGCCGATGGTAGTTTTGATATTTTAGGCCGGCTCGAACAGTCCGATATACGTGGCTGTAACTTGCTCATTGAAGAGATTGATCCGTAAAAATATAGATTTCTTAGTATCAAACTATTCGATATTCCACCTACATCCTTTCACTCATTTATATCTTTGATACAACATTAAGCTTAAAAAAATTATATTTACAAAAATTTATAGGCCTACTTCTTCCATATCAAAGTCACTTTGTGTAAACTCTTTCTGAACTACCAATCGAATATTGAGCATGACGATCTCCCCCATAGTATTACAAGCCAAAAATGCGTTATTTTGATGGTGTTCAGCCAATTCCTTGCCCAATTGTTTAACTTTTTCTATGGTTGAAATTTGATCCACTACCATACATTTCAGTAACTTGGCTAGTCTATCTCTTGACACTTTGACTCTGCGTGCTATGAGTGATCGCTCTTCCAACTGATATTGTCTTACCGAATCATGGGTCAAATGCTTAAAACCTAGATTCAATATTCCATTGTTTTCTTTAAAATATTGAGGCAAATAAAAATTTTTTCTACCTTCATAAGATTGCTGATCAAAGTCAATCGCTTTGATTCTATATTGTGAACCTTCTATATCAGGTGTAACGCTGACAATGTAATTGTAAGATCGCATATCACCTAATAATAGTACAAAACAACGTTCATTAAATTTAATAAATTCTTTTGCTATCCTAATTTGATTAAATGTATCTGTATCGGTATGATGTGTAATGAAATCATCTCCAGGAATACCTGCAATATGTTCTTCTATCAAAGTATCACCGTCCACCAAATAGGACAAACTATTGGGAGACAGCAACTCTTCCAATTCCAACCCATAGATTCTAGATGCATCCGTCTTCTTGATATAAAAATGGTCATAATTGTCATTTAATTTGTTGATGATCCTAATACGAAATGGTTTAGTATTGCCAAATATACAATAATCAATCCTATTTACAGCAAGATGCTCAAGCTTCTCTGAGTCACCAGCCGTCTTTAATAATGCGTAAATTCTACACAATCCATCATGCAACATATTTTGATCATATTCATTAAAAAATACGGTTTCCCAATATGTATCTTCGCCTTTACTGTTATATAAAGTTGTAGCTCCTATATAATGAATCATGTCATTGTATTGTAAAGGCAGTTTTGTCATACGTCCATATCTGAGGAGGTATTGCTTGAGCGCATCGTTTACTGGAAATGCAATTTTCTTTCTGGAAGGTTTATTTCCTGCCATATTACTTAAAATTTATAAATTTAATTTAAAATGTAAATATCATACTGTTTTGTGTATTTAGAAAATTTTACTGGATATAAAATAGGGTAATTTTGAATATTATCTCATGCAAGTACTTGTCATCCAAAAAAAGGAACTGGTCGTAAAGATCACAATATAATTAAAAATCTCATCTCACATAGAATAAAATACGAACAGCAGTTTAGTCAGAGATGTGACCTAGTCGAACTTATTGTAAAATATATATATATATATATATATAATTACTGAAGTTTCGGAGTTTATAAATGGATTAATGTCAACTAATTACATATTAAATAATTAAATATTAACTTACTTTACAATACTGATAATCAATACTTTAAAACAATTTACATGGAGATTTAGAAATACAACGTTTACATATTGCTTTGGGAGATGTAATAATACCAAGGTTTACCTCCTTGGGAAGCCTGTTCCGGTACGCGGAGCGATTTAGCGGAACTAGCGTTTTTTGTTTACTTTTTTGGCAATGCAAAAAAGTAAAAGCCAGTCGCGGCTCGAGCGACAATGCCAAACCTATAGTATAATCATTAGCCCCAAAGAGCACAATTGAATTTGATTCAAGGTTATGAGTGGTTATGAGTGTAGTTATTGTGCAAAATTTGCCCCGAAACTTTAGTAATTAGAAACATTCTAAATGTTTTCCCAAAACTTGGTTCTGACAATCGATAAATGTAACTTTGCAAAAAAAAATTTATTTCTTATGCTAAAGCATCTTATCTTCATTCTTATCATAGCATTCACATCTTGTAAGCACCAGCATCACAATCACGATTCAGCCGAGCTTAAGTCCCCACTTTACAATGAAGTAATGGCAGTACACGATGCAGTAATGCCAGAAATGGCTACCATCCATAAACTAAAGAAAGAATTGAAAGCCATCGAAACATCTGACAATAAGGCTGTTGTTTTAGACAATATAAAAGCATTGAATGATGCTGATGAAGCAATGATGACATGGATGGCAGCATTTAATGTACCAGAAGATAAAAAGCAGGAAGATGAATATTTAAAAGCTGAAAAAGCTAAAATCCAAGGAGTCAGCGACCAAATGTATGGTGCTATGAAAGCAGCTGCAACTTTGATTGATTCCTTAAAAAATATCAAATAAGGTATGAAAACATTTAAAAGTACTATCGCTTTCCTGACCATCCTGACTATAATAAGTTGTAAGCCAGAACCTACATCACTACCCTATTTAGGTCAAACTTATTTAGAGAATGGTAAAGAAATCCATCATAAAGTAGGGCAATTTAGCCATTATAATCAAGATAGTGTAGTGATGACTAACGCTGATTTTAAAAACTATATATATGTGGCTGACTTTTTTTTCACTTCATGCCCATCGATATGTCCAAGAGTTGCCAAAGAAATGCTTAAGATTCATGATGCCATTAAGGGTGATACTTTAGTGAAGTTGGTATCATTCTCTATAGATCCGAAGCGAGATACACCTAGTAAACTAAAAATTTATGCCAACAATTTAGGTATCGATCACCATAGGTGGTATTTTCTGACAGGAGATAAGGATGCTACACTAGAGTTGGCCAATACATACTTTGTAGCTGCTTTGGAAGACCCAGATGCTCCAGGTGGTTTCGATCATTCTGGAAAAATAGTATTAATTGACAAAGATGGACATGTAAGGTCGTTTAGTGAAGGTACAGATCCAGAGACCACGCCAAGGCTTATAGAAGATATCAAAAAACTTTCCAGTCAATATTCAAATGTTAATAAAACAGCTCAATGATCTTACGTAAATCTATTTATATTCTTGTGATGTGTTTGAATATTTTGGCTTGCAATGAGTCCCCGTATATGCAAGGTAAAAGGTTGTACACAGCAAATTGTCAAAATTGTCACATGGAAGATGGCAGTGGTTTGGCCAAACTTATTCCTCCACTTGCCACCTCACAAAAAATAGGATCTGCTACTTTTGCTTGTATTTTAAAAAATGGAATAAGAGATACAATACGTCAGGACTCTTCTTATTTGGTCAGAGAAATGCCCGCATTTAGTCATCTCAGTGCTACCGAAGTCGCAAATATTATTAATTTTGTCAATCACTCTTGGCATACACCCTTTAAAGAGCAAACGATACTTGATGTAGAAAATGTATTGAATAGCTGTAAATAAATTGGTGCAATATTGTAAAAAAAGGTATGCAATGCAGTTATTAATGTAGATTTTTATACTTTTACTCTAAATTCTAAAATCATTATGCCAGTAAGAACAATGGCCGAGACGACGGCATCAGGAATAGACATAGAAGTGCTCTTTTGGGTGGGATGCGCAGGAAGTTTTGATGCTCGAGCTCAAAGAGTAACTAAAGCATTTTCTCAATTATTAGAAAAAGTTGGTGTATCTTTTGCCATTTTGGGTAATGAAGAGATGTGCACCGGTGATCCAGCACGGAGAGCAGGTAATGAATTTATATTTCAGATGTTGGCTTTACAAAACATCAATACGCTAAATATGTATAGCGTAAAAAAAATAGTAACTGCGTGTCCTCATTGTTTTAATACGCTCAAAAATGAGTATCCAGCACTCGGTGGCCATTATGAAGTGGTGCATCATACACAGTTTTTATTACAATTGCTTCAAGATGGCCGATTGAAAGTAGAAGGTGGCTCGTATGCTGGTTCAAAAATCACATATCATGATTCTTGTTATCTTGGACGCATCAATGGCGAATATGAAGCTCCTAGAAAGTTATTAGCGGCACTTGAAACCGACCTTATAGAAATGAAACGATGCAAGACTAATGGTCTTTGTTGTGGTGCAGGAGGTGCTCAAATGTTTAAAGAAGATGAACCTGGCGATAAACGAATCAATATAGCTCGTGCTGAAGAAGTATTGACTACTAGTGCCAATATTGTAGCTGCAAACTGTCCTTTTTGTATAACCATGATCACCGACGGTCTGAAAGATAAAGACAAACAAGATGATGTGATGGTTTTAGATATTTCTGAAATGATTTTGAATAGTTTATCGTGATTTGGTCCAATTAGATATTTTTATAAGTCTATGACAAAAGGTTAGTTTTGTCCTGATATTTAATACTAAGCTAACAAATAACCTAAATATAATTCAGCTAAAGTGTATTGCCAAATATTATGATAACAATAAATTATTTATTTGAATGGGTTTTTGAGATCAGGATTGTTGTAAAAGGTGGTATCTGTAAAAGTTTCAATAAATGCTTTAAGGGCTTTGACGTGAAAATCGTTAATTTCAAGTTTATGTAGCAATGGATCTTTATTAGGTGATGATTTTGCACCTGATATGTAATGGTCAAATACTTCGTCCAAATTTTTAAACCTTCCATCATGCATATAAGGTGCAGAATATTTGATGTTACGAAGTGTAGGTGCGCGAAACTTGCCATTGTCAGCCTTTGATTTTGTAACCAAACCACGGCCTAAATCTGGAAAATCATCCAAACTTAATGCTGCATTCAGTCCGTTATTAAAAAATCATCAGATGTAGCTAGAGGAACATTATGGCAATGTCCGCATTCTGTATCTGGTAAATCTGGATCATCATCAAAAAACAAACCAAAACCTATCAATTCTAAATCCGTATAAAAAGCTTTGCCATCTTGTATTTTGTCATACTTCGAATCTTTGGAAACAATTATTCTTTCAAATTGAGCTATGGCTTTTGCTGCCAGTTCCTTAGTTATTTTTTCAGTATTACTGATACCAAATGCTTCTCTAAACATGGTAGGATATTTGGGATGCACTTTCAGTTTCTCTACCACATTTGGCCAAGTATTGTGCAGTTCTATTGGATCTTCCACTGGTAGCAGTGCTTGTTCTTCCAATGTTTTAGACCTGCCATCCCAAAAAAGTCCAGCCTGCACAAATCCAATATTAATCAAACTCATAGCACTTCTCTTTCCTGGAAGTCCATCTATTCCAACACTTACAGATTTCCCATCTGTAAAATTAAACTCAGGTAAATGACAGGAAGCACAAGACATACTACTATCAGCTGACAAAATAGGGTCATAAAACAAATTTCTTCCTAATGTCACACCTTGTTTTGTAATTGGATTGTCTGTAGGTATGTACATGTTGGGGAAATGAGCAGGGAGTTTCAAGTCGTAGTTCTCTGGACTATAAGGAATGTGAGAAAGATCCATTCCAGAGTTACCTTCTTTATCGCTACAACTGATATTAGTTAGCACAATCAATGCGATGAAAATTATAAATAACTTATTTTTCATTTTTTGGACATTTTATAGAATTATACAAATGGGTATTGTCACGGTATAAACCCCTATCCTATTTAACAATTATCATCTTATTTAAGTTCTTAACAATCAATTTACTTAGTGTATCTGTTGTCAGATTCATATCAATATTTTTAAACAACACAGCGTAATCTGTTTTTATTGGAAAAATAATAGGTGAACCTTTCACTGTCGTAATAGTGGTATCTCTTCTGATCCTTGGGAAATCTGGTCGTTGAGTTACATAAATGGTTTGCGCAACCGTATCTTTGATAGGAAATATTCTTTTGAATCGCATAGTAAACTGTGCTAGACGGTTTAAGGTATCCTTCAGCATAGAATTTTTTTGTAATACATGATTGGTTGGAAGGTTAACGAAGATATTTTCTGTTATAATTGAAGACAATCCAAAATTAAATGTAAGGCTATCAAATGCGCCATAAGAGCGGATCGTGCCTATTTCGATTTCTATATCTGTGCCACGCACGATTTTCATATCATTGGGTATATTGACAGAATTATTTTCGTTCATGATATTTTCTCTAATTCTTAGGTTAGCTTCGTCTTGAAAAAGCGAAAAATCTGAAAGATAAAACCTCACATCTTCTATCTTGTAGCTTTGCCCCAAATCATTAATCAGTGTATCAGACAATCGAAACAAACTGTCCCCAGCCATTTGTGAAATTTTAAGTCTAAGCATAGGATAAGTACAACAATCTGCACAGCCATCATCAGATGTAACATCATAATTGGCTGCTAGAATATCAAGGCAACCTTCTTTTCTATCATAACAAGATACAATTGATAATATAATAAAAACGATGCTTAAATACTTTATTGCCATAAGTTAGCTTTTTTTTATTTCATCAAATATCTTTTTAACTATTTGTTTTACCTGAGCAGAAAAGTCTTTTTCCATGATCCAATGATAATAATTAGGTTCGATTTTAAATACGTGCGCTACCACTTGCCCAGTGTATTTTCCAAAATTAAATATAATTTCACCCTTTGCATTATATTTGAGCCTTTGAGTCACATCGAGTGCAGCATCGTCTCTGATAAATGAAGTAATCGCAGCAATATCATTTTTGATAGGAGCAGGATGTGTAAAACCATCACCATCTATGTAATCTACATTTTCATATCTCTTGATCTGTCCTTTGAATACTTCTACTGTAGCTTTAGCGTCAGCTAGGGCATCATGCGCATCGTTTAGATCACCATCACAATACAGCCGATAAGCAGCTTTCAAAGTTCTAGGCTCCATCTTATAAAATATCTTCTGAATATCTAAGAGTCTGCGTTTCGTAAGATCTAACTCTAAGCCAATACGGTGTAGTTCTTCCATCAACATCGGCACATCAAACCTATCAGAATTGTACCCAGCCAAATCAGCATTACCTACAAAATCATAGATTTCTTTGCCTACCTGAGCAAAAGTAGGTTTATTGCGTATCATGTCATTACTAATACCATGCACAGCAAAAGCTTCATCAGAGATAGGAATACCAGGATTAATAAGCATAAAAAGCTCCTTGGGCTCTGCTTGATCTTTCGAATATTTGATCAATGCTATTTGCAATATTCTATCCTTTAATACATTTAATCCTGTAGATTCTATATCAAAAAAAACCAAATCCTTCTCTAAATTAAAAGTAAGGTCTATCATTAATTTTATTTTTGTTCGTTGTGTAAATAATATTTTGGAAATCCTTCACTTACTTTAAACTCAAATATACCGTCACCTTCATTATCATATATAAAACAAGCTTCTATACCTTTTAACTGTGCTATCAACTCTAAAGATTTATCCAATCCCAAAACCATAAAAGCGGTAGCGTAAGCGTCAGCAGAGATACAATCATCCGCTATCACCGTTGCACTTAGTATATCAGTAGGTTGACTCATACCTGTAAAAGGATTGATGATGTGTGCAAATTTTTGTCCTTTAGACTCATACGAATTACGATAATTGCCGCTAGTAGCCAATGATTTATTTGAGATCATCAAGGGTAATTCGATTTCAGTTTCATTGGCACCTTCTTGTGGACGGTTGATACCAATGACCCATTCTTGTTTTTTATCATTGACACCGAGTGCTCTGATCTCGCCACCTAATTCTATCATATAATTACGCATGCCACTAGCTTCTAAAAAAGCGGCAACAATATCCACAGCATACCCTGGAGACAACGAATTGAAATCCAACATGACATTTTTATTTGGCTTTGTAATACACCACTGATCGTTAGTTGATTGAACTATCTTTAGAGAATCAAAGACCATTAATTGTAGTAACTCTTTTATTTTCAAAGTATCTAAAGACTTAAGTTCCTTTTTCTCCTTGTAGCCGAAACCATAATAATTGACCAAAGGTGCAATGGTGGGATTGAAAGCGCCTCCTGATTTGGCATATACTTCTTTTGCCTTTATAAATATTGGTTCAAAATATTTGTCTTTCTTTCCATCGTAACAAAAGACACTGTCAGCATTATTGAAATATACCAAAGTACTAGAATCTATATACAATGACATGGATAAATTAAAATCTGCAAATATTGAATCAACGGATTGTTGAGTGGATTTTGGATCCTTGGTTTGTACGGTAATATGGTATGTGGTACCTTGAGCAGCGCCACTCAATTTATAGTACGGCGTCTCTGATTCTTTGCACGAATATAGATTGGCAAGCGCAATTATTAAAACTGAATAAAAGATTCTAAACATTGGGTTATAATTAAGTTAATATATCAAATGAAGCTTATTAATTACTTCTTTTAGTATCAAAAGTATTAAATGGAAGAAATTAATTTGCTAAAAATTGAAATGACATATTTTGTATGAAGCTGCAAATGTAAGATTTTTTTTTATATGATTTACTAACGCATCTATATAGGGGTGTCAAACTACATTCTTATAATAAAAAAGTATTTTGCATTGACTTCATAAATTGTGAATTTTTTCGATTTGACTTTAACAATTAAAATTATGCGTTAGATATATTATGAAAGGATACTTTATCAAATTTCTTCATACCTTTGACTATTAAATGTCACTAATATGAAGCAACCAATATTTATACCTTTAGCTTTTGAAATCTCGAGTGAAGATGAAATACTAGCAGCAGCTCAAACGATTAAAACTCAAATGGACAGCCGTCGCTCTGTTCGATATTTTTCAGACAGGCCAGTTTCAAAAGATGTGATTGAAGCGATCATCATGACAGCATCATCTGCACCTTCCGGAGCACACAAACAACCTTGGACATTTTGTATAGTGAGTGATCCTCAAATAAAAGCAAAAATAAGAGCAGCCGCTGAAAAGGAAGAGTATGAAAATTATCATGGGCGAATGTCGGAAGAATGGCTCAAAGATTTAGAAAAATTTGATACTAGCTGGGAAAAAGAATTTCTAACAGTAGCCCCATATTTGATCATCATATTTAAAAAAGCATACGACATTCATGACGGACTAAAGTCTAAAAACTATTACGTATCTGAATCAGTAGGAATAGCAGCAGGATTTCTTATTGCAGCTATCCACTTAACAGGTTTGGTTACTTTGACACATACGCCAAGTCCTATGAATTTTTTGCAAGATATATTGGAAAGACCAGAAAACGAACGTCCCTACCTTTTACTTCCTGTGGGTTTTCCAGCTGATGATGCCCAAGTCCCCTTATTACATCGTAAAGCATTAGACGAAGTAATTAAATGGTATTAAAAGGAATTATTTAGCCTTGCGAAGTACGTAAATCACCGAGCTTGCGTAATTAACATTATACCAACCTTTGAATAGTGCAATTTTACCTACAAACATTGCTTTGAAAAAACTTAAAAAGCTACCTTTATATTTTTCACTAAGCATAGCATTATAAAATGGGTCAAAAGGCATACTTTCCTTCCTCACTACTTCGAATCCATTGCGATTAGCAAGTTTCTGTAATGCTTGCGGATGGAAATGCCACAAATGCCTTGGTACATCATAAGCTGCCCAATAATCCTTGTAAATTTGTGCGTCGAAGCTATGATGATTTGGTAAGGCAATAATTAAGTACCCATCTGGATTTAAGTGCTGAGCAAATAGTTTTAAATAATCATCCAGATTATATAGGTGCTCTAAAACATGCCAAAGGGTAATATATCCAAATTTCTCTTGAATATGCCCTTTTTTAAGGTCGTCGGGTTGATATATGGTTAGACCGAACTTTTCAATACTATAATTTCTGGCTTTGTCGTCTATCTCTACGCCTACAACTTTATAGCCTTTAGCTTGCATATAATTCGGAAAATAGCCAGTACCAGATCCGACATCTAGCAAAGTTTTTGTAGTATTAAGTGATTGCAATAGTTGGTATTTCCTACCAAGCATCAGATTCCTGACAATGTGATATACTTTAAATACAAACCCAGAAGATGTATCTGAATGCGAAATATAATCTTCACTCTGATAATACGGACCACAAGATGCCTCACTAGGCGGATTCTCTGTAAACCTAAAACCACATTGGTTGCACTGTCCAATGGTAAACATTTCACCAGATATAGAGTGGTCTTTCACATCCATGACAGAAGTAATGTCTTTTGACAAACATACTGCGCAAGTACCTATTTCTATTCTACTCATAATCATTTGATATATTAACCTTGAATTATAATGTAGTACAAATTAATATTAAAAAGGGCTTATCCTTGAGTGGATAAGCCCGAAATATTAGATTGAGTTTTGAGTTTTATTATTGTACGGGCTGGATCAGACTACCGCCTGTACTGCCAGAAACAAGCATCGCAGTGATGATACAAAGTACAAATAGTGCTGCTGCAAGTCCCCAAGTAACTTTCTCTACGAAGTCAGTTGATTTAGCTGCACCGAACATTTGGTTTGCTGCAGTTCCTCCCAGTGTAGAATCTATTCCACCACCTTTAGGATTTTGGATTAGTACTACAGCCATTAAAAGTACACAATTGATTGCGATTAATATTGTTAATAGTGTGGTCATTTTAAAACTATATTTTTATTAAAAGATTTATTTTGGCTGCAAAGTAACTACTTTTTTCTGGATATTTCTGCATTAATTGTTCATACATTTTTTTTGCATCATCCAAATGTCCTTGATTTGCTAATATCTCAGCCAAAGGTTCAGAGATAATCGAAGGTGATTTTGTTACAGATTTTTTGGCACTTTGCTCAAAAGCTCGTTTTTTAGCTGCTTTTTCTTCTTTCCTAATTTGCTTTTCTACATCATCTTGTTTGAAAGATAACAACCATTTAGAATAGTTAGAAATCCCACTATATTCGTTCAGTTTAAACTTATTTTTCTTCTTCTTACTCTTTTTAGGTAGCAATAGATCTGTAGTAAAATACAAATCATTATCATCGAGTTTAATAATATTTGGTATTGACCCAATGATCACCTGATCATTTTCTTCAATATTTGGTTCAGTATTTCTCGTATCGTTTCCTATATCTGATTCATTTTCACTTGTAGCTTGCAAATCTGATACATCATCATATTGTGTTTCACTATGCACATCACAAGGTAAGGTAGTACCTGCGTCTAATGGTTTATTGTCATAAATATTTACATCCTTAATTGATGGTATATGGCTATCACTTCTCAACAAATAATGCACCATTGTTCTATCATGATTTCCCAATAGAATTTGATTATTGTCAATATGAGACATTTTTTTTGCCAAAAGCAATTTATATACTGTTGATGATGGTGCTTCAGCAATTAAGAGTTCTATTTCGGTCACACTAAGTTGATCCAAGGCGTCTGCATCTCTGAAATATTTGGAAACGGTATCTGTCATAAGGAGCACAAAGGTATAAAATAAGTCTGAAAATTATGTATGAAAATACATGAATAATTGTTTAAACACAATAAGTTTTAATTTGACAGTTCCTTAGCTCTCACTTCAGCAGCTAGAATTCCAGCTTTGATTGTTTGATCTAATTTCATATCTTCAAAAACGCTTAAAGCGGCTTCAGTAGTGCCTCCCTTAGATGCGACCGCTTTGATAAGATTATCTAAACTTAGTTCTGCATTATTGATAAGATGGTATGAGCCTAACATAGTTTGTTTAACAAATTGTAGAGCCGTACTTTCGTCAAAACCCATCATCTTTCCTGCTTCCACCATTTGTTTTACAAAATAATAAAAATAGGCAGGTCCACTTCCACTCAATGCTGTTACTGCGTCTAGCATGGATTCATCTTCTATATACACAGATCTACCAGTAGCATTGATCAAGTTTTCCACCTTAAAAAGTTTGGCAATACTAATACCTTCTGCAGCAGTAAAACCTGTGATACCCATTCCCAACATGGCTGGTGTGTTGGGCATAGCCCTAACCACAAATGGATGGTTGAGATACGCTTGAATCTTTTTGATTGGAATGCCTGCCATGATAGATAACACCACTTGATGCTCAGCAAGAACAGGTTTCAGATCAGCTGCCATGCTCGCAAAGTCTTGTGGTTTGATAGCCAATATTACCAAATCATACTTTGATATATCGCCATTTATTACATTAACTACAACTCCTTCTTTATTATCGGATAATATTTCACAGCGGTCAATACTCTTTTCTATCAAAAGTAATTCATCTCTTTTAACGAGGTCATATTTAATAAATGATCTTGCAAAAGCTAAACCCATATTACCACAACCCACAATGGCTATTTTCATCTATATTCTTTTAATTAAAGACAAAGATAGAATAATAGTACATATTCTGCCAAACTAGTAAAGAAAACCAATATTTATGAACTTAAAAATATTACCCTTAATCCAAATGTACATTAGTTTAGTAGATTAATTACGGCATTTGGTATGAAGCATGCAACTAAAACACATCGATATTCGTCATTGGTGTATAGTATTTAGTAAATCATATAATAATTTTTCAAACATTTAAAATATTAAGTATCATGACAATCATTAAGAATTTTTAACTGTAGTTTTTTTTGCTGCAATTTCACAATTGGCAACCGCCGCAAATGTACCTAACAATAACAAACCTGTTGGCACTCAGATTCAATCACTATTAAAAGGTATAGACTATGATAAGTTTGTGGCCAAGGAGACAAAAATCAATATTACTTTTTTTGTCAATGCTCAAAATGAAATTATTGTAGTATCTACCAATAATCAAAATTTGGATAATGTATTAAAGAGCACTTTGAATTACAAGAAGGTATCCATGAATGAATTGGAATACAATAAAACATATACAATCCCTGTTTTAATCAAGTAAATCTGGTGGAAATATAAGTAGTTTTCATAGTTAATTGTTTTGAGCCGAAGATATGTAAGTCTTCGGCTTTTTTACATGTCAGAAAGATGATATAAATCATCAAATGCAGAATTTATTTAATTATTTCATGCAAATATAAAACAAAAATAAAAATATTACGTTAATAATTATGCTTAGTTCATAAAATATTATTTTCTTTGCACCCGAATAATTTATTAAATACAAATAAAATTTTAAAAATAGTTGCAATGGCAGACTACAAGATGGACAAAATAGATTTGAAGATTGTAAAGATGCTTCAAGAAAACAGTAAAATCACCAACCTTGATTTATCAAAAAAAATAGGTTTGTCTCCTGCTCCTACCCTCGAGAGAGTAAAAAAACTGGAGCAATCTGGAATCATACAAAGTTATCATGCAAAAGTAGATTCATCCGCGATTGGTTTGAATGTTAAAACTTTTGTATTGGTGTCATTGGCTTGGCAAAAACCAAATGCTTTAGATAATTTCATTTCAAAAGTTAAAGCTGTTCCTGAGATTACAGAATGTTATATCATCACTGGTGATGCAGACTTTTTGTTAAAAATAGTTTGTAAGGACATTCCTACTTACGAAAAGCTTCTTTTCAAAACTTTGTCACAAATAGAAGAGATCGAAAGATTAAAGACATTGATGACTTTGTCTAAAGTGAAAAAAGAAAAAGTACTTCCTTACGATTACGATAATGCAGAGGAATAATTTCAGTAAAGTTAATTAAGTAAATGATAAAAAGCCGTTTTCGATTTGTCGGAAGCGGTTTTTTTTATTTGTGGAACAATCAATATTATGTTGTGGAAATTTTATAAAAATGATCCGGATGTTTGCCATTACCTGTTTGGCACAATGCATTTGGCAACCGAAGAAGCTTACACTTATGTGGATTTAGCTAAAAAATACATCCTACTTTCATCCAGATATGCTGGGGAAATGGATCTTAATGTTTCGTATCAACATGATATGACATCCTATTTTGTAATGGGTGAGGGTAGTAGATTTCAAGACTTTTTTAGACCCAAACAATACCAAAAGGCAAGAAAAATTATATTAAAGGCATACGGCAAAGACATTGCCCATTTAGATCAATTCACGCCATTTTATATTCATAACTTCTTGGCAGAATTATCATTAGTAAAAACTAAAAATGGTGCATTAGATCATTTTCTTTGGGAATTTGCTATGTCAGCCGGCAAAGAAATGGATGGTGTTGAATCATTTGATGAGCAAGTGCGAATCTTACAACAAATACCAATGGATTATCAAATAAAATCTCTCAAAGATTCTATAAAAAACTTATCAACATTTCGAAGGAATATCAATCACTTAAACACACTCTACGCTAAAGGAGCGTGTGAGCAGCTGTACAAAAGTTCAAAAAAAAGTATGGGCCGCATTCGCAAGGTAATGATATATGATAGGAACGTTAACATGAAAGAACGTATCAAAGCACTTTCATCAGACAAAACATGCTTTTTTGCCATTGGTACTGCACATTTCCCTGGTGGAAAAGGTATCTTGGCACTGCTCAAAAAAGATGGATATAAGATTCAAAAATTATCATAAAGGTATATGATGAATTCACTGTGAAAAGTAATATTTAGACACAAAGTCCCAAACAATTTCTAATTTAGAAATATTTTATTGGGTTAAAAAATATTTATTTACTGCTATCCTTAACCGTAAATCCTTTACTCACAATGTCTTTTCCAGAAATCAATGTCACAAAGTAATACAATCCGCTATAATATTTTTCAAAATCTACAACTATGGTTTTATCTGGGCTTACAGGTGGAAAAAATCGTTGCTCACAAACCTCCCTCCCTGTAGAATCATATATTTTGAGTATGGTTTCATCGTTATTTGGTGCAATGTAATTGACTGTCACTACATTATTGTTTAGTGTGACAGATGTTATCGCCAAAGGACCTCTTCCACAATATTTTTCTAAAATGATATTCATACTGTTTAAAATATTGAGTCTTCCACCCGATACAGTTTTATTCTTTAAAGAAGTCTTGACATCCACACCAGATAGCAGCGCATCTTTAATAGCCAGAACAGATTCTGCTTTATTGGAAATTGTAAACTGATAAAATAATTCGCACTTTATTGCATATAATAATGCCGCAGCACCAGCCACCATTGGTGTAGATAAGGAAGTACCAGTTTCAGTCTTATATGTCCCTTTGCTTACTAAATCGGTTGTTAGAATTCTCTCTCCAGGCGCAGCAATATCAACACTGATAGCCCCAAAACCAGTTGATGTATCCTTTTCGTCATTTTTATTAGTACTATTGACGATCAATAAGTATGGAGATGTACAAGTAGAAGGCATGTCCCCTACTTCTTCCACATTGTCATTTTCATTGGTTGTGGCGGCCACAGATATTATACCTTCAGCCCCTAATTTGTCATAAGTACTACACCATATTGGATGATCTTTAGCAAAAGCCTTGGGCAATCCTCCTGAATATGACACTACTAGTATATTGGCACCTTTAGAGCCATTACTATTATTATAAAGTTTTTTCAAAGCAACAAAATAATTATAACTTTCTATCACATCATTGACATAAGTTCCTGTGGTAACAGGAAGCAATTTAACACTCCAATTGACTCCAGCTATGCCCATTTGATTGTTGCCTTGCGCTCCCATAACACCTAAAATATTAGTGCCGTGGCTTTTTAAATCGTGTACGCCTCGTTTAGTTCGCTGATTCCATCCATTTACATCGTCTATATAGCCATTACCATCATTATCTTTGTTATCTCCAGCTATCTCGCTCGCATTTAGATAAATATTGGCTGTTAGGTCTTCATGAGCAACATCAAATCCATCATCAACTATACCTATCACAATATCTTGACCTTTGAAGTCTTTTCCGCCAGTAGTAATATTCCAAGCATCATAAGCCTTGATAAAATCAAGATAGTACTGCTCCCCTACTCTGCCATCATTGGGTTTGATACGTGGTGTAAGTTTATAATTAAGCTCTGCAGCAGCTATATTTTTTTGATCTAAACACCATTGATATAAGGTAATATCATCAATCTCTGCAGTTAATAAATATGTTTCCGTACCTTCACCAAGATTCGTAATTTGTAAATTACCAAAATTACGCGACTCAATATACTTTTGAGCGATATCATTAATATTGTGTTCATCGGTTACGACTATCACACCTTTGGTATCAAAGAATGTATTTTGGGACACCAAAAATGTTGGAATCAGGATTAAAAACCATAAAAACTGCTTCATAAATTGGACATTTTACTCAAATTAACTACAAATGTACACCATCTTATTGTGTTAGACCAAAAAATTATTGTTTGGTACTAATTTAAACTGGTTAAATTTTCAAAAAGTATCCGCCAAATTTTTTAAATAAGTATGTGCCAAAATGATCCTTGATCCATACCAAGAAAACATTTCGCCATCGACCAAAACAATTTTACTTTCAGGTAATTGGAGCTGTAATTCATCCAAATTACTTTGATTGAATGGAAATGGTTCAGAAGAAAGAAATATAATTTGGGGCTTGATTTGATGCAATGAATCAACGGTCACTTCAGGGTATCGCACAGCACTAGCAAAAAGATTGGAAAAGCCATATTTTTCCATCATGAAATGGATAAAAGTATCTTGACCAACTGTCATGTATGGATTTTTCCAAATAATATAACACGTAGGCAATGAAACATTAGTCTTAAAAAGATGTACCTTTTCCAATTCAGAAACCAATAATTTGGAATCTACTTCCAAAAGAAAAGAGATCACTTTTATAAAAGCAATAATGTCTGCAATATTTTTGATATCAGTGACATAAACCATAATATGATGCTGGAGTACCTGGATATCTTCTTTGCGATTTTCTTCTTTATTGGCAATGATAAGATCAGGTTTTAAGGCCAATATATCTACAATTCTAGGATTTTTTGTACCTCCTATTATTTTTGCCGTGGCTCTGATATCGGCTGGATGGATACAAAATTTAGTAACTCCTACTAACAATGATGCTAATCCTAAATCAACCAATGTTTCAGTCAAAGATGGCACTAGGCAAACGATTCTCTGTGGTGTATTTGAGAATTTCAATGAATTGCCAAGTGGGTCTAAAATAGTCAAATTACCTATTTTTGTATGTACCTTTATATTTTTTTTCGCCTGCTAGTATTTCCATTTCTATGTGATTTTCCTTAGGTGGAATTGGACAATTATATCCATCACTATATGCACACCAAGGATTATAACACTTATTAAAATCAATAATGATCTTTTCATTTTGTATCTCTGTCTCATACAAATTAATATATCTGCCACCACCATAAGTAGTCTCTCCATTGGTATGGTCTTTAAATGGCAAAAACAAGTTATTTTTATATAAAGGGTTGATAGGCTGAGTGATATTTTTGTATAATTTCAGTAAAATAGTTTGCCCCTTGTAAAGACAAGATAAATCAGAATGGACAATATAAGTTCTGGTCACACCACTGTAAGTAGGTAATTCAAAAGGTTTGGCCTTTTCCACTTTTTTGCAGTCACATGTAAGAGTCCAATCTTTATTCCCATCATAAAAGTCTAAATATTGCAAATCGTCTTTGGTAAGGGGAGACCTTGGATCTTGAAGAAAACCGTTTTTATAAGTGTTCCTAAATTCTACTAAGTTTTGGTCATCGTTTCGTACATTTTTGGCCGTGCTACAGCTTAATATTAATAATACAAAAACAAAAAATATATTATTATACATGGCTATTATTTTGTATTGAACCTTATTTATTATTGATAAAAACAACACGATTATTAAAAACCGAAGGTCTATTGATATTTTTTATACCTAAAAAGACAAAATCAGCAATAGTAATCCAATTTTTATTCTTTTTAGAATCATAAAATTTCAGCTGGCTGCCATCAGCGGTTATTACTCCACCATCGCCTACCAAATCAAAATCCTCCTTGTCGGACGGCATTTGGCATATATTTGTGATAGATTTGTCCATTATATTATAGGTTTTCAAAACCCAAAATGTTGGATTTACTTTATGTACAAAATATAAAAGTCCATTACTATCTGATTTTAGACACCTACCTATATTGTCGATTATCATTACAACATCCCCTGATTTTGTATTTCCAACAGCCAAGTTATGGGGACTACCTACTAAAAACATAGCTACATGGACATCATCAATCCACGTATAATATCCGACATTTTTTAATTGTGTGAAGAGCCTAAATCCTGCATCACTTCTATCAATAGGATATGACCAAAGACTTTGATCTTGACCATCACTTTCGATACGTACTGTGGTCAATCTATTTTGGGTGGGATCTAAGATTGGTGAAAACTCACTTATTGATTTTGTATCTGTAAATTTATAAAATTGTACTTTTCGGAGGTCAATATGATAAATATCTGTAATTTGTTGGGTTTCTAATGCTACTGTAAGAAAAAGTTCATCCTTGTTTATAAATTTTGCTTGATTATTGTATCCGTTTGGATTAAAATCATTGAGATATTGTAATGAAAGTAATGCAGGTTGGTCTGCCATTCTATCAAAATCAGCCAAATAAACATCCGTTTTAGGCAACTGAGCCTTGAGCAAAACTAAATGTAAAACGACTAGTAATGTACACCAACTTGCTTTCATACTTCATTTATTTTATCGCCAATGCATGATTTAAAAAAAATAATGGAAGGATGCACAAATTACAGTATCCCTACTCTTTACTCGCTGAAGTAAATATCCTATCCCAATTTATACCATTACCAATACTTCCTTCCTTGGTAGAAAACCATATAAACAAAGGTTTTCCTACGATGTGATCGTGAGGTACATATCCCCATGCACGAGAGTCTTCTGAATTATGCCTATTGTCTCCCATCGCCCAATAATAATCTTGTTTAAAAGTATAAGTGGTGGCTTTTTGACCATTGATCATAATATCCTGCCCCTTTACTTCCAATTTATTGTGTTCATATACTTCTATCACCCTACGATAAAAAGGGAGATTTATCAATGTCAATGGTGTAGTTGCGCCGGCTTTTGGTATCCAGATTGGACCATAATTGTCCACAGACCAGTTTTGAGAACCTACTATAGTATCAAAAGGAAACAACTTCAACGGCTCGCTTTGTTGAGGATAAGGTTGGATAATTACATTTGGGTCTAAAGCTTTTAACTTCTCTACCTGATCTCCATCTATGAAAAGAATGCCTTGACCATTGACAAATAAATCTTTACTACCTAAGGCATTGTCACCATAATCGATGCCCCATTCATCTAGTTTTTTACTATTTACACTTACATTTGGTGGGAGCTGAATTTGATACAAATATTGTAAATTTTTAGGATTTTTTACTGCTTTCCCATTAAGAAATAATTGTTTATCAATGATCTGCAAACTATCACCTGGACCTGCTACACAACGCTTGATGTAGTGATCTTTTTTATCTATCGGTCTTACGACATAGTCCTTATTTTTTACTTTTTGTACCAACTCTCTATCACTGTCCATATATTCAGGTTGGCGTGCTATTTGGCTAACAAAATATGATCTTGAGCTAGTAATATACACACTATCTCCAACAGGCCAGTTAAATACTATAGGTTTGCCAGCTTCTATCTTCTCAATGGCTGGGAGTCTTTTGTATGGTAAACTTGGACTATTAAGATAAGATTCTTTATTGATGATGGGAATTTGATTATGCAAGAGCGGCAACATAGCTACAGTCATCGGAGTACGAATTCCATAATGCGCTTTTGACACAAACAAAAAGTCTCCTACATTGAGCGAACCTTCCATCGATGGTGTCGGAATCACATAAGCTTCTATCAAAAACATACGTATAAAAGAAGCAGCAAATACTGCAAATACGATGGATTCTACCCATTCACGAGCCACTGTTTTCTTGTATGGATTTTTCTCATCCAGATTTTTTAATTTGTAAGCATCACCAGAAGCTTTTGCCTCTTCCAAACTTTGTGCATATGCTGCCTCTTTCTGCAATGTGGGCCCTGCATATTTATCATTGGTATTGGTTGCAATCTTAAAAAATGCAGCGGGTGCATAAATGACAGCTGCTGCCGAATGCTTGAAAGCCAACTTTCCGAAAGACCTGACCATATCCACTGCCATACCAGCAAAAATAAATAAATTGACAATGGGGAAAAGTAACCATAATGCGTGACTGGGTTTCTGCCCAATTATCTTGCACCATTCTACAAAATTGACACCAGGAATCAATCCCTTTACCGCATCAACACCTGCTTTTGGAAACAACATATATAAGCTTACGCTCAATAAAATATAAGAAACAATTAGAAATATTAATATACTCACTTGCGATTTTTTTATGATGATGCAAAGATATATCTAATAATGGATTTTATTGTGATTTGTTAAGTAGTTTTAGCGTAACAACTACAATTTGAAAGACGAAATGCCCAAGTTACTATACCAAGGTGCTAAAGAATGAGTTTTATTTTTTTTACTAAAGATATTTTTTACGATAATAATTATAGGCTATTGGCAAATAAAAATGTGACTATTGTTCAAATAAATAGTCTCTAATTTACAAAGCAATCATTAATTTCAAATCTTAAAAAGAAAAAAAAATGAATCTTCAAGTCAATGCCCCAATTACCACTTCTGTAGATTTTGTTACGCACATTACTCAAATAGCAATGGATTATATGCCAAAACTGGCAGGTGCCGTTTTGGTCTATCTGATAGGGAGTATGATTATCAAATGGATTGGCAATATTTTTTCAAAGATGCTTTCCGTAAAAAAAATAGATGTGTCATTACAAAGTTTTTTGATTTCTTTTCTCAAAGTAATGCTCAATATTTTATTATTATTGTCTGTATTTGGGATGTTGGGTGTCAATTTAACTTCCTTTGCTGCGATTTTGGCTGGTCTGGCTGTAGGTGTAGGCGCAGCACTAAATGGCACTTTGGGTAATTTTGCTGGAGGTATTATGATGTTGCTTTTCAGACCATTTAAAGTAGGCGACCTTATAGAAACCCAAGGACACACAGGTACCGTAACTGACTTGGGTATATTTAATACCTTTTTGCTCACTCCTGAAAATAAAACCATCATACTAGCTAATGGTGCAGTATCAACAGGTACTATAGTAAATTATACGACCCACGGCAATCTGCGAGTAGATATGAATATGGCCATAGCACTTGACCAAGATATAGAAGCTGCCAGAAAAATAGCCATAGCAGCCATGTTGCAACACCCAAAAGTGCTATCGACTCCAGCGCCAGAAGTTTCAGTATTAAAAATTGGCGATGGCATGACCACGCTAGCATTAAGACCATATTGTGCTCAACAAGATTATTGGGATGTTTATTTTGGAACATTGGAACTAGTTAAGGATGCCTTTGATGCTAACCAAATAGAAGGTCCTGTACCTCACAGAGTTGTGATCAATAAATAATTCTTCTCAATGAAATGTCAATTGCCTACTCAACATTAAGACTGGGTAGGCAATTGTAATTTTAATTCAGTTTAAGATACTATTGTGCTATGCATACGCTGCGCCTATAGAAATTAAGATATTATGGCTATTCAAATAAATACAAACAACCAATATTACAATTTTCAATTAAAACTACATTCCTTTGTACTTTACCTTTCCATCAGAAATGGTGTAAAGTACCTTGGTTTTTAATATTGCATTATCTGTGCATTTGACCAAATCTTGGGATAGGATGACGATATCTGCCAATTTTCCAGGTCGCAAAGAGCCTTTTAGGTTTTCTTCAAATGCAGCATACGCATTGCCCAAAGTGTATGAATAAATGGCCTCCTCTCTAGTCATGGCTTGTTCAGGATAAAATATAAGCCCCGAATCTTCTCGTTTTCGAGTTACCGATGCATAAAAATTCTTGATGGGATCTACATCTTCTACAGGCGCATCAGTACCATTGGCTACTATGACACCTTTATCCAATAATGATCTCCAGGCGTAAGCCCCTGTGCGCGCTCTGTTTTCACCGAGCCTTTTGACTACAAAAGGAGCATCAGATGTACAATGAATGCCCTGCATAGATGCTATAATTTTGTTTTTTGCAAATCTTGGGATATCGTTGGTATTGAGATGTTGTGCATGTTCAATACGCCATCTCCAGTCTTTTTTTTCTGGATGTTGGCTCATCACACCTTCAAAAACATCCAACACTACCCTATTGGCTCTATCACCAATAGCATGGACGCAAAACTGCATATCATTGGCTATAGCCATATCTGCAATCTTTTTAACATCATAAATATCGGTGGTATTTTGACCTTTGAATCCAGGTTTGTCGCTATAGGCATCTAATAACCAAGCGCCAAAAGCACCTAGCGCACCATCCACTTCAGATTTTATCGCATTGCAAGTATAAAAATTATTGCCAATGTTTACTTTTTTATATTTCCCAACTTTACCTTCCAATTCTTGTGCACTATGTCTTGCCATTGCCCATAGTCTGACTGACATTTGACCATTCAAAGCCAGTTTTTCATATCTGTTTAACTCATCAAAAGTACTACCCGCATCTTGAAACGACGTAATGCCTTTGCTCAAGCATTCTGTCTCTGCTTTTGTGATGGCACTGTACCATATAGAATCAAGTTTTTGCTGATCTAATGACGCTATGTATTCATCGTATTTTTTACCAAACATACCCATAGCTCTCTCTTCAAAAACACCTATAGCCTCTCCATCCTTATTTCTTACTATTTCACCTCCTACAGGATTAGGTGTTTCTTTGGTAATGCCTACTAGGTCCATTGCCTTTTTATTGGCGTAAAGCGAATGCCCAGAAGCATGATATAACATTACAGGATTTTGAGAAGAAACTTCACTGAGACTATAATGATACGGATAATTGTAGATGTTTTGTGTTGGGATACTATCCCATTTTTCTTGATGCCATCCGCGGCCTATGATCCAATCTCCTGGTTCAACTTCTTTACTTCTTTTTGCTACTTTACTGACTATATCTTCCCAGCTTTTTGATGTTAAAAAATTGAGATTAATCAAACTATACCCCAAACCAGAATAATGGCCATGACCTTCTATAAATCCTGGCATGACAAAATTACCTTCGGCATCCAGTACTTCTACTCCTTCTGTGATATTATCAGAAAATTCTTCCCATTTTGCTATTTTGATAATTCGACCATCGAGTATTGCTATGGCATCCCCAGCATAAGTAGTATCTACTGCATATATGTTAGCATTTTTGATAACCATATCATACGCTACATCTTCTTTGCAACCAAGGTAAATCATAGCAAAAACAAAGAAAAATATATATTTCATTTGCATTCATATTGTTTTGTAGGTACGAAATTATAACAATTGAACCAATTCACCTAATAAACTTGAAATTCTTTATGTGATGTGCACGGGACAATGTCTAGTATAGCATCATGTTGTTTACCTAAGACTTAAATACATGATGGAAATGGAATAGTTTTTCATCATGAAGACCCATACATTTTATAAAACCAAATAATACTACTATTTTTATACAATAATTTTATTTTTGTGTAATATTGCAGTATATTTGTTTTATGTATGTAATATCAGTCGAAATTATTCATTTCATGGCTATAGTAATATTTCAAGCCAATGTTAGTTTGTAAAACACCATAGAGTGGTTTACTTCTTTTGGTCTGAAATTATTTTTACTTACAAACTTACATTTTAGACCAAAATATCTTAGGTTCGAGATATATCGAGGCAATTTTAAGCAATAAATCCATTAAAGAACACATAATTAGTTATGCAATATAATCAAGTTTATAACTTCATACTTCCGAAATTAGAAAAGGATTTATCTCCATTGTACACCTATCATAATGCCGAACATACTATTAGTGTAATATCATCTGCGGAGCACTTGGCCATGGCTGAAGATGTTATGTCCGAACATGATATAAAACTACTTAAGACAGCCGCATTATTTCACGATACTGGTTTTTTAGTGGATGCTGAAAATCATGAAGACCATTCCTGTGCATTAGCAAAAAAACATTTGCCTAATTTCAACTATACTGAGGAAGATATTGCATCAATTTGTGCATTGATTTTGTCCACTAAAATACCTCAAAATCCATCCAATAAGCTTGCGCGCATCTTATGTGATGCTGATCTCTTTTATTTGGGTACCTCTCATTATACAGAAAGGTCTAAAAAACTACTACTAGAATTTAATAACTTGGGAATAACATTAGATGATAGACAATGGGCAGAAAAGCAGCTACACTTTTTAGAGAAGCATACTTTTTATACACAAACGGCTAGGAATGAATGCGATACTAATAAAAAGAAGACCATTCATGAATTGAAATCAAAATTTAAGACCCAAACAGCAAATAATAGGAATATATCAGCCTTCATGTCAGACTCTTTTATCAATATTGTTGGAGTACTATTATCAGCGTTTGCATTAAAAGGGTTTTTAGTGCCTAATCACTTTTTTGATGGTGGTGTCACAGGGATGTCGCTACTATTTCATGAAATATACCATATAAATTTAGCTTATGTGATCATTTTATTTAATATTCCTTTTGTAATTATAAGTTATTTTTCCATTGGACAATCATTTTCACTTAAAATGTTTGGCAGTGTAGTTTTGTTAGGAATATGTTTGGTATTAATGCCGACTATTGCATTGACTTCTGATAAATTGCTGATTTCAATATTTGGCGGAGTGTTCTTGGGCTTGGGAGTAGGACTTATCATGCGTGCAGGTTCGGCATTAGATGGAATTGAAGTTTTGGCGCTTTATACACTCAAGAAAACATCATTCAGTATAACAGAAATCATATTAGGTATAAATATTATCATTTTTAGCATCGCGGCAATTAACTTTGGTATTGAAACTGCGCTGTATTCTATTCTTACATATTTTTGTGCTACCCGCACTATTGATTATGTTGTGGAAGGCATTCAAGCATATTCAGGAGTTACCATAGTATCAAGTTTAAGTGATGAAATAAAATACCATTTAGTTGAAAAATTGGGAAGAGGCATTACCATTTATAAAGGTGAAAGAGGATATCTCCCTGGCAATTTTGATGTACATACACCTTGTGATCTCATTTTTACAGTCATCACAAGATTAGAGTTACGCCGATTGAAGAATGTGGTACATAACATAGACCCTAAAGCATTTATTTTTGTAAGTGCCATCAAAGAATCATCGGGAGGCGTACTTAAAAAAATCGTAAAACACTAATTTAAAACACCTTAACTAGTATCAGTTATCTCTTTTTTTATTGGAGAAAGTAAATAATCTTAGTAAGAAAAAAGTCAATGCAATAACTCCAATAGGAATAAAATATTACGCACACTAACGAGAATTTTAATTCCACCTATTATTAAATTCACTACATTTGCGGTATGAAATCTATCATTCAAGAAGCACAAATATTTGGACCAATAAGTCATTATTGTCAATACATCCATGCCAATCAATTAAAATTTGAAAAATATGAAACTTATCAAAAGCGTTCCTTTCGTAATCGATATACTATTTTGACTACCAATGGTGTTGTCACGCTTAGCATTCCCCTCGCAAAAGGAAAAAACAACCAACAAGCCATCACAGATGTAAAAATATCTTATGACGAAAACTGGACAGAAAATCACTTACATACCATTAGGTCTGCTTATGGAAAAAGCCCCTATTTTGAATATTATTTCCCTGAATTAGAAAAAATGCTGTCCAAGAAACCTAATTATCTCTTTGACTTAAATGTTCAAACTACAACATGGTGCCTGAAGAAAATAAAACTTGATTTAGATTTAAACTTTACAAACGAATTTGTAAAAAAGGATGAAACGGTATATATTAATGATCTATCGATATTAGATTTACGAAATTCTAAAGTAACGAAACCCTATAATATTATAAAATATACGCAAGTTTGGGATGATAAATTTGATTTCGTCACTAATTTGAGTATCTTAGACCTTTTATTTTGCACAGGACCGGAAGCATCGCAGGTTTTAAAAAAGATGATTTCCGCCACATAAAAATAATCACACTTATGCAATCAACCCACCAAATATTGAACGATAACATTACTAAATTGGCCATTTCGGTCGATAAATTGATAGATATCACCAAAGAAATAGGCCACGAAAAATTAGAATTAACATTGGGTGAACTAAGAAACCAACTTGAAGCACCTTTCACCTTTGTCATTGTAGGCGAAGTAAAGGCAGGCAAAAGTAGTTTTATCAATGCGCTATTAGATACAGACAAAGAGATCTGTAAAGTAGCTCCTATGCCTATGACAGACACCATACAGCAAATAGTGTATGGTGAGACCGAATGGGTAGAAACTATCAATCCTTATCTCAAAAAGATACATCAGCCTGTAGAAATATTAAAAGAAATTGCGATAGTAGATACTCCTGGTACAAATACCATTGTGGCACATCATCAAGAAATAACTGAACGATTCATCCCCTATTCTGATCTCATCGTTTTCGTTTTCGAAGCTAAAAATCCATATAGACAATCATCTTGGGAGTTTTTCGACTATATCAATGCAGAGTGGCATCGCAAAATAATTTTTGTATTACAACAAAAAGACCTGCTTCCTGAAACCGACTTAAAGATAAACTTTGATGGCGTAGTAGCCCATGCAAAACAAAAAGGTATAGAAGATCCAAAGGTATTTGCGGTTTCTGCAAAATTAGAAATGGCCGACTTTCATGATATCTCTGGCTTTAATGATATACGTGCTTACATTCAAAATAATATCACAGGTGGGAAAGCTCCTGAATTAAAGTTTCAAAACAATGTCAATACATTGCTGACAATCTCAGCAAAATTGGACGAAAGTATGGAAAATAGGATCAAACAATATGAAGTAGATGTAAAATTCCGAACAGAAATTAGGGAACTCATAGATACACAGCATCTTAAGACGAGCAAACAGATAGAAGTTTTGGCTAATAACCTATTAGATAGTTATGATAATATCACAAGGCAAAAACTCATTG
>JADKCC010000021.1 GCA_016714785.1 Saprospiraceae bacterium | reverse complement strand
TTATGTCATCGGATTCTTTTTCCTGTGGTACCAAAAGAAAAAGCAAGAATCAGAGTACAGATCAGTCCAGGACACGAACCAGAACACATCATGAAAGCTGTAGCAGCATTTACTAAAGTAGGGAAGGACTTGGGTGATTGTGATTCGATAATTTATTGTATTTGATTTTAGATTAATATAATAATCAACATTATTTTCCATACTAAATGGATGTTAAATACGATTTAAATCAAATTATGAATAATATAAAAGCAATTTAAAACCAATAAAAAGCATGAGAAAACTGGTAGTTTTTATTATTACATTATGGTTTTCAAACTTTTCAATTGGGCAAATCAATGAACCACCTGAACCTTGTACAACTGGTTCGCAAAATACCTGTAATTGTGCAAATTCTCCCATCCTTTGTTCTCTGGATATATTAAATGGGTATTCATTGCAGATGACGAATTATTTACATCCTGCTGATGGTCCAGGCAATCCCATGTGCGCTGGTGCATCTGGAACCACGGCCCATAACCCAACTTGGGTAAGATTTATTGCAACCTGTGACAGTATAAATCTAAAAATCAAGGCATCAAACTGCAATCATCCAAGTGGCTTTTGTAATGCAAGAGGCATCCAAGTAGCAGTATTTCCAGGAGTGCCAATGGCAAAATCCTAATAATTCTGTGGCTTGCGAAGTGAACAATTGTTTAACAGTAGCTCCTTGGGGAACAAAATTTAAATTTAAACATGGCTGGACTCACCGTGGGAAGTGTGTATTCTATTCTCTTGGATGGTTGCTGTAATTCAGCATGTTCTGTTACATTTGAAGTTACTTCTTCCAGTTGCCCATCTTTGATTGAAGATTGGCCAGCCATGATTAATGGGGAGACCAGTGTTTTACAAGGTTCAATGCATGACTATACCGTGACCATCCCAACGGGTGGAATCGATTTCGCGTGGTATATCAATGAGTAACTACTGGTGACACCACATCATTTGATCCTCCAAATAATTATACGTCCACTTCAATTCAATGGAATACTATAGGTGAGTTTCAGTTATGTAGATGCTTCCAATATTTGCTTACCATATAGTTCAAATCCATTGCCAAATTGCATTACAATAAATGTTTCTGGTGATACAGATGGAGACGGTATTCTTGATATTAATGACAACTGTCCGACGAAAACTAACCCAATGCAGGAAGATGCTGATAATGATGATGTAGGTTATGCTTGTGATAATTGCCCAAACGTAGCAAATACAACGCAATTGGATGCTGATGGTGATAATATTGGTGATACATGCGACAACTGTCCGTCAAAGTCAAACCTAATGCAAGAAGATGCTGATAATGATGAAGTGGGTGATGCTTGTGATAATTGCCCAAACGTAGCAAATTCGACTCAATTGGACGCTGATGGTGATAACATTGGTGATAATTGCGACAACTGTCCGACGAAAACAAATACTTTGCAAGAAGATGCTGATAATGATGATGTAGGTGATGCTTGTGATAATTGCCCAAACGTAGCAAATACAACACAATTGGATGCTGATGGTGATAATATTGGTGATAATTGCGACAACTGTCCGACGAAAACAAATACTTTGCAAGAAGATGCTGATAATGATGACGTAGGTGATGCTTGTGATAATTGCCCAAACGTAGCAAATTCGACTCAATTGGACGCTGATGGTGACAACATTGGTGATAATTGCGACAACTGTCCGACGAAAACAAATACTTTGCAAGAAGATGCTGATAATGATGATGTTGGAGATACTTGTGATAATTGCCCAAACAATCCAAATCCTAACCAAGAAGATATGGACAACGATACTATAGGTGATGCTTGTGATCCTGATACGGTATCCACTGATGATGTATCTAAATCTTTACTGACGTATAATAATCCAGCAGATGATGTATTGCTCATATCACATAGATCAAATCATACTAATTGGACCATAACCATTTTTAATAGTGATGGTTTACAAGTGTATCACTCATTAAACAATGGACAAATCATTAATATAAATACAAAAATCTGGAAATCAGGATTGTATATTTATCAATATAAAGATGAATATTATTCGCATTCAGGTAAAATTATTATAGCTCATTAAATCATCGAATAAAAAGACAAAACATGAAAAAGCATAAGTCTATCTTAGGGCAAAATAAAATTGAGATATATAGTTTGATCTTATTGACTTATATTATTTTTTCGTGCAATTATGATGTAATGGGTCAAATCAACGCACCACCTGTACCATGTACTTCTGGGTCTCAAAACACCTGTCAGTGCGAGTCATCGCCATTACTTTGTAGCATGGATGTATTAAATGGGTATAATTTTCAGATGACTAATTTTCTGCACCCACAGGATGGTCCAGGTAATGGTGGGGCACCTATGTGTGCTGGAGCAGGAAATAGTACTGCTTCCCATAATCCTACTTGGTTTAGATTTGTCGCCTGGTGTGAAGATATCGATTTGGCTGTAGCTGCCACAAACTGCAATCATGGAGGAATCACCAATTGTGATGCAAGGGGAATCCAGTTAGCAGTTTTCCCAGAATGTAATTGGCAAGATCCCAATAATTCAGTGACTTGTGAAGTCTGTGACTGTATCCATCAAAGTCAAGGTCCACCATGGGATCATACCATAAATTTAAATATGACAGGATTAACCATCGGAGAGACATACTCTATGGTAGTTGATGGCTGTTGCAATTCAGCATGTAATATAACCATATCAGTCACTTCAACACCTTGTCCACCTGAAATAGGGCAGTGGCAAGGTATGATTATTGGTGATGGAACTGTAAATCTTGGATCCACCCATGATTATGAAGTGGAAGTCCCTTCTGGTGGATTAGAATTCACTTGGTATATTGATGGAGTACAACAAGGAGATGCTACCCAATTTAATGGTACTGACCCTACCACCATAAAAACTTTGACTTGGAATACGGTTGGAACTTATCAACTTTGTGTTGACACACATAATGCTTGTGTATCATTATCTAGTGATCCGCCACCATTGTGTAAAACCATTACTGTCATGATAGATACTGATGGAGACAATATTTCAAACCAACTTGATAATTGTCCAACCATACCTAACCCACTTCAAGGAGATTCTGATGGTGATGGAGTAGGAGACGTTGTAACTGCATTAATTTTCAAAATGCTAATCAATTAGATCCTGACAATGATGGTCTAGGTAGTTTATGTGACAATTGTCCCAATCATTCCAATCCTTTACAAGAAGATACAGATAATGATGGAATCGGCAATATATGTGATAATTGTCCTACTATATCAAATCCAGATCAGGCCGATTGCAACAACAATGGCATTGGAGACCTTTGCGACGATCCTGATCAGGATTGTGACGGTATCTATGATGGAGTTGATAATTGCCTTGCTGTATATAATCCATTTCAGATAGATCAAAATCAAAACGATATAGGAGATGCTTGCGAAGTTTTCCCCAAAATGGGTATCAATACCAATGATCCAAAAACTGAATTGCATCTTTCAAATGGCTCATTGTATATTGATAATCCAGAAAAAGGTATTATCCTAAAAGATTATCAGGGAAATTGTCATATCGTCAAAATCATCAATGGATTGATTAATATATCGCCTATAACTTGTCCTTAGGTCAAACGAATGATAAAAGCTATCGAGCAATCGAACGATGAACAGCCGAATAATCTGAATGATGAACAGCTGAAGGATTTGAACGACGAAGGATTTGAACGACGAAGGATGTGAACGACGAATGATTTGAACAACCGAAGGACGAGTAACCGAATAATCTGAATGACGAGCAACCGAAGGTCGAACAAACGAAGGATTTGATTAACTGATCGCAGATCACGAAATCACAGGATTACTAGATCACTAGATCTCTACATCTTCACCCACTGACCACTGCCTATCTCCTTGCTACCTTGATATATTTTATAGATATAAGTTCCCGCAGCCAAACCTGACAAATCCATGGTTGTCTCTCCTTCTGTGATGCCATCTTGTACATAAACATTGCGCCCGAGCATATCATAGATACGTACATCGGCTTTGCCTGTGATGCCTCGTATATTGAGGGTGAGTGGGCCAGAAGATGGGTTTGGGAAGGATTTGGTCAAATATTCCCCTTCGTCATTTAATGTAGTTATAATTCCAATTTTTTTGAGATCTAATTTTATTAAATTATAGTGGCAATTTGAATAAAATGTAATATTATTAAAATACCCCGAAGCGCCATTTAAAATCAAGTCCCCAGAAGATAAACTAAACAGGTTAGTAGGTATGAGTGACAAGTCATCATTTGAAATGAACATTTCTATTCTTTTTAATAGGGTACTATTTCTATCTATTGTAAAGAAAGCAACACTATTATTTGAACCTAATTTTCCGGTAACTAAAAATTTTCCATATTCCTGTAATGGAGCAATTTGGACAAATGAAATATGTATATCATCCACTTTAATCACTTTATTTAATATCAAATTTCCTTCATAATCAAATATTAGAAATTCGGTGAAATTTTTATCCATCGTTCCTTTGGTCCTATTTATGGATAAATATATATATCGTTTGTCTGCTCCATAAAGATAAAGGTCCCTAAAATCTCCTAAATACGACTCAATATCAAAGGTTTTTATTTTTTTAAGCTTTCCATTATAAAACACTATGACAGCTTGATGGTCTAAAGTGTCAAAACTATTTCCCTTACTGACAAACTTTAATAATACTATGGAATCTTGTGTAATAAGTTTCATTTTTTGATACACTTGTAATCCTTGTTCAGCCATGTTATAAGGTTTATCAACCTTTATTGTGTCACTAAAAGAATCTTCTACAAGTCCTGATTTTATATTTATATAATCCAAATATATGTTTTGTGAAGATCTTTTACAATATATGAAAATACTATCATTTATGGGCATAACATCTGCCAAACCTGATAATGAAGGCCTGTAAATAATTTTGACATCTGGATCGTTTTGTGTAGGATGCATAGCAGAAACAAGATGACCTGTATTAAGGTCATAACTTCGTTTAGATAGGATACATGGATCTAATTCCCCATTGGTAAATCCAAATGGAAAAAAGGTGGCACCGTTTGGTTTAATTCTTCTATATGAAAAAACTTCCAAAAGTCCAACTTTATTAATTCTTAAATATGCTGGTTGCTCTTGCTTATCATTGTTTCTAAGATCAAGGTGTTCCTGCCACTCTACACTACCTGAATTAATATTGATCTTTTCTATCATATATCCTTCTACTTCAGCGTAACGAATAAAAGTAGGGTAAACTATGTATAGATATCCATTATGCTCAATCTGTTTACTATAATTATGGTAAAAATGAGTTTCTCCCAAAGACCAAGTACTAATAGTATCTGGAAAGGTACTGTCCTTTGGAATATGATACCAATCAAAATTAAAATTATCAAATGTCGTTGGTAAGCACTCCAAATTCTGCCCATGCACTACATGGGTCAGTACTAAGACAATTAGGGTCGATATAATAGAGCTATGTAATAATTTACTATTCATGACTGAAAATATGTTATAATGAGTATGAGTATCTCTACTCATACTCATCGCTTATTTAAATTAAAAACTAAATTTTGATTTCAAGTAACATAATGTTAATTTAGACAGACGGCAGTTTTGCAAAAACTTAAAGGCTGACCTTTTCGTGGACAAGGGCTTGGAATAAAATTTGTACACTCTGATAATAGCTGACTATAAGGACCGTCGGGTTCTACTACACCATTTTTAATACAATAATGTGTCACATCAACACAACATCCATCTGTAGAACAAACCACATTGTAATAAGATGAATTTGATTCAGTTCTACTTTCGCACCTTATGGTGCACAACGGCTTAAAAAATACAGAATGAAAATATGTAGTATTTTGGCAATTCCCACTTATAGGATTATTAGTAACATAGCCTGTCATAAATTGATTAATATATAACTCACTCAATTCGGCCTCTAATAAGTCAACTTCATCATTAAATTGTTGTGATGGCAAACCTAATAAATAAACCCAATACGTAGAACATGGTGTAGAAGTCCCATTTAGAATATTCCAATCTACAAATTTAAATGTTACGTAACTTCCCCCACCATTCAAAGTGCACTCAGTCAGTTCCATCCTGACAGAAAACTGACAACCGGTAGAAGGTATTGTAATCGTTTCCGTAACTATAAAAGATGGCCCTGCACAAAAGAGCCCATAATCTGATGGTCCACAACTACTCACTCGAGAACCAGTAGAAATCGCAGTAGTACTTGACATAGGTTTATTTAAAGTAGTAATATAGGCATCAAATGCTATATCCTTTTCAAACAAAGTGATTGGTTCTTTACTTGACTCTTTTCCACATGAAGCGAGTAAAAATACTGCAAGCGACATGGCCATTAATGGGTTAAATACAAGTTTGCAAGTTTGCAAGTTTGCAAATTACTGAAAATTTTCATAAAAACATAATTTAAAAAGTTATAAAATAATTAAAAATTCCATATAAGTCTCTTTCAGAAAGAGCCGGATGAAGGGGTAGTCATGAAAGCTATTCTGAAAATGTTTTACAAATATACAGGATTGTTTCCAAAAAGTCAAGCCTAAATCCAAATTTTAACATATAATACTTATTCTACATATATGATACAAAAGTACAGAAATTTACCTATCAAAAAATTATCTCCTGTTTGTGTAAAATAGTCGGTACATCTTTTGGCATAGACTTGATTAAATAATGTAGATCGGATTAATATTTTTTTACTTTTTTTCCAACATTAAGCTCATAAAGGGATAATCGAACGACGAAGGATCTGAACAACCGAATCACGAGCAACCGAAGGACGAACAACCGAATGACGAACAATCGAAGGTTTTGAATAACGGATCGCAGATCACAAGATGACCATATCACCCGATCTCTAAATCCTCACCCACTGACCGCTGCCAATCTCCTTGCTACCTTGATATATTTTATAGATATAAGTTCCCGCAGCCAAACCTGACAAATCCATGGTTGTCTCTCCTTCTGTGATGCCATCCTGTACATATACATTGTGCCCGAACATATCATAGATACGTACATCGGCTTTGCCTGTGATGCCTCGTATATTGAGGGTGAGTGGGCCAGAAGATGGGTTGGGATAGGATTTGATGGTGATGATATTTACATCACTAATATTACTTAAGCGATAATAATAATTCAGGCAAAATCTCCTTTCTTAAAAGCTACAATAGATTTTGCTATTGCAAAGTCATCATTTACCTTTATTCCGGAAGTATGAAATTTCAAGGAACCTTCATTTAAAAGTACAATTTCTTTATCTTTATATTCAAAGTACTTAGTGACAAAGGCAAACCTTAATGGATCGGTTACTTTATGTTCCTTCAATAATTTGCAATTTGAATCACTTTCACAGGACATAAATTGAATAAGATTGTTTTGTGAAGGATCAATATCGTAATTAAAAAGGACGTTATAAGAAAAGATATTTCTAGTATTACTCCATCTTAAAACTTCGTAATCCAAAGGAATAGAAATTTTATTTATTATATCACCAGATCTACTTAATACTAATTTCAAATTATACTCAGAATGTGTAATGTTATCATATTGCCATATATTTAGGAGAAGTGATTTTTTTTCTTGTGATACATCCATTAACCTAATGTATGGCAGATTATCTATAACAGGAGAAATAATTTTCACTTCATTGATCACTTTTAAATCGTAAGTGAGATATCTTAGTATGATAAAAGCGTTTACATCATCTAAACCTATCTCTATCATGACCAATGAGTCTTCTCCAATCACAGCAATATTTACATTATTTACAAAATCATCAAAATATGAATATACGATTGTATCTGGTTTTCCTAATAATTTACCCGTTTTATCCAAAAGATAACTTTTAAAGCCTACAATTTCAGCAGAATTAATTCTTTCTACTATCCTTAAATTACTACTTTTATCTTTAAAAAATAGAGAAGAGTAAAATAATAAATATTCAGTGTCATAGGCTAAAGTATCGTTAAAATTTCTGTGGTTAAAGTCAATTAAATTACCACTATCGATCTCATAAGTTCTTTGGAATATTAGCCCATCTGATACAAATTGTTCACCATTATACTGTGATTTTTTTATGACCTATTACTACTAGTTCGTTATCCTCATTGATTTCCATAATCCTTGGTATTTCAATATTTGTAACATTGTCATTGTTTAACTCATTTCTCCAAACAATACTTCCATCATCAAATTGGTACAAGTTAAATAATAAATTCCAAAAAGGCCTGGTGATGATATATAATTATAGTATATTGTAAAAATATAATTTTTATAAACCAATGGTTCTACAGTTTTTAAATCAGCAAAACAATTGTACCCATCGCTACCAAAGTCTTTAAAATTAGGGTCATTAAATGGTGTATGGTATTTGGGATTTATAGATTCAAATTTAATTTTCTCGTAAGGACGTGCTGTTGAATATTGCGCAATTACAATACTTAGAACAATAAACTGAAAAAACAAACATAAAAATATTTTCATAAGAAATTGGGTGTTAAATTTAAAATGAATATAGTATATAATTATAATTTCAATGCCGTTTAGTTAAAATAATTTTGTTGATTTTACTTATCTTATATCATTCCCTTGAAAGGAAAGGACTTCAAAACACAGGTTTAACTAAACGACATTGATAATAATTTTATAATCTTGCGCAAGCAACATTACAAATATCTAATATTGTCCCTGGTTGGGCTGAGCATTCTTCTACATCAGTTATGACGATTGGAACATTAGTACAGATATTATCACCTGTAACAACCGTTGGTCCTTTCAACCATTTATTCCTGAGATTCTTATATAATGTGTTACTCTTTTACAACATGATTCACCACATTTCAATGGTATAATCATATCCCACTTCTCATCATTCTCATCATAATAATTACAAATCAAGTATTTAAAACATGATGCTTCAATCCAAGAGGTAGTCAAGTGGACATTTCTGAAAATATATTACAAATATACTGGCTAATATCCGAAAAGTCAAGCCTAAATCCAAATTTTAACATATAGTACTTATTTTTACATATATGATACATAAGTACAGAAATTTACCTATCAAAAAATTATCTCTGTTGTTTGTAAAACAAATTTTTGGCATAGACTTGATTATATAATGTAGATCGGAATAATATTTTTTAATTTTTCCATATTAATGCTACTTTGTTAAATTAATATCTGATGTTTCGGAGTTTATAAATGGATTAAATAATTAAATAGCAACTTACTTACAATACTGATAATCAATAATTTAAAACAATTTACAAGGAGATTTAGAAATACGACGTAAACATATTGTTTTGGGAGATGTAATAATACCGGTGTACCCCTTGGGGGGGTGTTCCGGTACGCGAGCATTTAGCGGAACTAGCGTTTTTTTGCTTTACTTTTGGCAATGCAAAAAGTAAAAGCCAGTCGTGGCTCGACGACAATTCAACCATAGTATAATCATTAGCCCCCAAGAGCACAATTGAATTTGATTCAAGGTTATGAGAGTTATTATGCAAAAATTTGCTGAAACTTTAGTAAATGACAATAAGGAGCGTTAGCTCTGACATCTTTATAAAGAGACATAAGTAAATGACAATAAGGGGCGTAGCCCTGACATCTTTATAAAGCGATATATGTAAATGACAATAAGGAGCGTTAGCTCTGACATCTTTATAAAAAGAAATAAGTAAATGACTGAAGTTCGGAGTTGATAAATGGATTAATGTCAACTAATTACATTTTAATTAATTAAATAGTAACTTACTTTATAATACTGATAATCAATACTTTAAAACAATTTACAAGGAGATTTAGAAATACGACGTAAACATATTGTTTTGGGAGATGTAGTAATACCAAGGGTGTGCCTCCTTGGGAGCCTGTTCCGGTACGCGGAGATTTATGGAACTAGCGTTTTGTTTACTTTTTTGGCAATGCAAAAAGTAAAAGCCAGTCGCGGCTCGAGCGACAATGCCAAACCTATAGTATAATCATTAGCCCCAAAGAGCACAATTAATTTGATTCAAGGTTATGAGAGTAGTTATTGTGCAAAATTTGGTCCGAAACTTTAGTTAATATTTTAAAAATTTGAGACTAAAAATATGGGTTTCTCAGTCGCTAAAGCTCCTTCAAAATGACCTAGTATAGAGTTTAGAAAGGGAGAAACTAACGACTAACAACCGAAGGATTTGAACAGCTGAATGATTTGAACAACCGAAGGATTTGAACAGCTGAATGATTTGAACAACCGAATGACGAGCAACCGAACGATGAACAACGAATAATCTGAAGGACGAACAATCGAATGACGAACAATTGAAGGTTTTGAATAACGGATCGCAGATCACCTTATCACAAGATCACCCGATCACCGAATCTTAAATAAAATCAGAACTCATCATCAAATTCTTCCTTGGATGCCTTTGCTTTCCTAGTAAGATAGCGCTCAGAAGATGAACGGACAGATCTAAATAGATCACAATCTATCATTTCATCATAGCCAGTAGGTGGTATGGGAAAAGTGGCCCCCACATCATAACCACAGGTTTCATCAGACTCCAATTTTTTGCAAAAACTTCTGGACGATAGGTCTAGCCATCACAGAACCTTGACCATCGTCTAGCGTAAGAAATCTTATCCATTTATCATCTCCACCTGTCCAAACACCTATGGCCAGTGTGGTGACACCCATAAACCAACCATCTGCAAAGTCATTGGTAGTGCCTGTCTTACCACCTATTTGTGATTTTACCCTAACATTTCCAGATACATTATTTTGTAACATAGCCAACATTACGGCATTATATAAAGGATTTACTGCTGATTTCCTATTGGGAATACCTTTGATAAATGACCTTACCATTTTTGTCTTCTATTCGAGAGATGAATACTGGCTGCACATAAGTACCATTATTACTAAAAGCGCTATAAGCACCAGACATCTCTATTAGTGTAAGATCCACTGCTCCAAGACAGATGGACGGCAACTTCGGTACCGCTAGCTGTCCATTGGGCAATCTCAGATTTTTATCAATCCCAAGATTATGAAGCAAGTCTCTCACTGGTGCCACCGTGCCCATCTCCTTCAACAATTTCACACTGATGGAATTTTTGATTCAGATAGTCCTTGGAAAAGATTATACTTTCTCTTTGAAAATTTTTCCTCTGCGTTCGCAGGTGACCATTCTTCCACCATATCAAATCCCGAATCAGCCGGAGATATCGTGTATTGTATGTCTTCATACTGCTCCACAAGGTGCAATATTGGCAACCGCCATTGCTTGCAAATATACAAATGGTTTGATTGTGGATCCTACTGATCTCCGCATAGAAGCGTGATCGTACTTAAAATACTTATGATTGATACCACCGACCCATGCCTTGACAAATCCAGTATTAGGCTCCACTGCAAGCATACCAGCCTGCAGGTACATTCTGTGATACCTCACAGAGTCGTAAGGCGACATTTCTACTTCTTTCTCTCCAACTCATAATCAAAGACCTTCATCTTGATAGGAATAGGCAAACTCTTTCTTAAATTCTTTGTAAGTCTTTATATTCTTGAAAGACGATATCAAGCCAGATTCCGTTGTTAATTAGTCTATGGTATCTATCCTGATAGACTATGTCCAATTTTGCATTTTGGGGTCGCATTGTGCCAAGTCGTCAGGTTTTGTTGTATAGAGTCCAAGATTTTATGACATTGTTCGACAACGGTAATCCAGGATATTTTTCTTCTACATCTACTAAAGCCTTGCCTAAATACTTATTGCGCATACTCAAATATCTTTCAGATCCTTACATTGACTTTCGAGAATATCAGCGCGCAATTTTTTTGATAGTCATCAGTTTCATAGGCCCATGGATCTTTAGATTTCCAAACTCGCCAAAACGCTCTTGATTCGCTTTCATGTGCTCAAAGACTGCTTGCTCTGCATATTGCTGATAGGTCGAATCTATGGTAGTGTATATTTTAATCCGTCAGTATAAACATTATACTCAGTACCATCAGATTTTTTGATATTCTTTTGGTGAATAAA
>JADKCC010000020.1 GCA_016714785.1 Saprospiraceae bacterium | reverse complement strand
TTCTTCAGGTTCTAGTACATCTAAGCTTTCTCCATAGGAAAAAAGCAAGGTAGTAAGTTCATAATTCACCTGCACCATTAATTCAATTATAATGTAATCATTGTCTTTTGAAATAACTTTTTGTGAGCCATGTAAAGGCTTGCTTTGTATGTAAGGCCAAATTGAAGTGCTCGCTTTGAGAAGGACCTTTTTTACAAGTTGATTTTTCAGTACTGTAACACCAACCACGTCGTCAAAGTATTCTTCAAAATTTATTTCCGTATTATTAATGTATTCTTCTTTCAATTCTTGTAGATCAGCTATTCTATCTAGTGCCAGATTTGAAATTGTTTTCAACTCTTCATTCAGTCCAAAAAGAAACCAGCGACTATTGTATTGTTTAAGATAATATGGATGAAGTATAATCTTAGAAACTTTTGTCTGTTTGAAGCCCTGATAATTTATTTTTATAACTTTCTTATAGTGTATTGCGTTGAAAATATCTGTGAAATAATGTAAACCTTTTAAGTATGGATTTTGTTCAAATCCTACAATCACATTATTACCTCCTTTTAGTTTAAAAGCAGATTCAACCCTCACCAATAATTCTTCCATCCATTCAAACTGAGGCATTCCTTTAAACCTTGTAAGTATTGATAGTGTTTCTTTTAATTGATTAGCTTCAGATTCGTTCACTGGTTGGTTCTTTATAGAAAAGGACTTATCATCGTAACGATAGAATACCTTTTTGCCATCTTTTATTCGTTCAAGGGGTACAGACCATCCTTGCTCACTTTCCATGAATTTTATATCCTCAAATATTTGTCTCCTTTTCACACCATCAGACTCGGGAGTATACTCATACAAAGCATCATTACAAACCTCTACAAGGTCATCAATATAATATCTTTTCCCAGGGTTACTGAAACACTGGTCCAAAGCATGGTATCTTATTATTGCATGTTTATTTGTTGCCACTAACTTATTTTTCTCCGCGTTTAATTTGAGTTGACGAAAATACAAAAGCATTCAAAAGAAAAGAAAGGAAATTTACAGAAACATAGAATTTGGTATCAGTATACTAAAGTCGCACTTCAGCAATAAGAATTTGTGTAAATACAGCTAATGTTCAAAAAATTAGCAACAAGGGTATTGATTTGTATAAGATTCGGGAAATATGCTTTAAAGGAGGATATATTGATTAGTGGGGACGAGGAACCTTGAAAATTTATGATGCCTGCAAAGAAGCCGGATTACCCGAGCCGGAAATAAAGGAATTTCAGGAAGATTTTTTGGTTACGCTTTTCAAAGACAATTTAAACGAAGAACAATTAGCCAAACTTGAACTTAATGAACTGCAGGTGAAAGCAATCGATTTTGTACAAGGAAAAGGGAAAATATCAAATTCAGACTTTCAAGCACTTTATGGAGTTTCTAAAGCAACCGCTACTCGTGACTTGGCTGAATTAGTTGAACAATATGTGTTATTTGAAAAACTTGGACAGACAGGTGTCGGCTCAGTATATCCTGAAAAGTAAGGGCTCAAAATGGGCTCAAAAAGGGCGCAGACCGGTTCAAGGGGTTCACAATTAGAAACTAACTTAGTCTTGATTAAGTTTAAAAATGTTTAAACAACAGGAGTCAAAGTACCTCTTGAGTCATTATTAATTTAATTGAGTTAAGTTATTTAATTATACCTGGCGTCAACCAATGCCACGCTGATAACCGAAGTTTTTGGTATCGTATGTTTACACAAATCTAACAAAACATTTTACAATGTAAAGCGATGAAAATATTTTTTTAATATTTTAATAGGATTGGAACGGGTCACAGACACCGCGCCATCCACACTGCTTAAAATACACTTGCCTAGCTGGAGCCGGGCTAGCAGGGAAGGGGGAAACTGTCCTAACGACTGGCTAAGAAAAAGAAGGAAACTCATTTTTTATAATTTCTTATAGATAGATTGATTTCATCTTGAATCCTAGTTTTGAGTGATGTTGGACCTAGAACAATTACATCAGACCCAAAGCTTAATAATTCAGCGATTAATTCCTTATTGATGATACAAGTAAATGATGCTTTTATTTGCCCTGTTTTTTCTGTTTTAATTGAATTTTTTTCGACCATTGGTTTTGATATAAAATAAGGTGCTCGATTTGTACTAAAAAGGAGTTCTATTTTTTCAGGCTTGGGATTGTCTTTTGTTACCCCAAATAGATGTTGGCTATATTTTTCTGGAGAAATATAGTTTATTGTATTGTATTGTACATTATTCAAAATTTTTACTTTCTCAATACGTTCTATCCCTAAATGATCAATATGTTGTGTGTCTTCGCGATACCCTATTACAAACCATCTATTATTAAATTGCTTTAAAAAAAACGGATGGAAATTAAACTCTATTGTAGGTTTTTTCTTAAAAGATTTGTATTCTAGAAATAAAACTTTTTCGTGACTTGTAGCTTCAAAAATGGTTTGAAAGTGTTGTGGATTAATTTTTAGATAGGAATTTTGGAATGTGACAAATTCCTTTTTAGTTCTAGGTTCTTTCTTTAATTCCTTTTCAATTTTTAAAATGATATTTTTAAGATCCATGCTAAGATTGAAAAACTTTAATTGATTCAGACTTATCAGTGCCATTTCCAAACTGAAAAGATCATCGTAATCTAAAATATCCTTGTCAAATAGTAGAGACTTGAATTTGTCTCTTGGTAGGTATTCAATGGATCTGCCAGCACCCGTCGTGTATATTAAATCTTGTGTTTTTAATTTCTTAAGGTCATTCACAATTGTTTTTTCACTCACCTGAATGCCACTTTCTTTGAGATGTTGTTGAATTTTCTTTTTTCCTGGCTCATAACCTTCGCATATGAAGTTATAAATAAGGTTTAAACGAGTATTTGGGCTTTTCAATTTTGGCATAGTATTATATTCGAGTAGTAAAATTACGCGATTAAATTCATTATAAAAAATAGACTACTATGTTTGCATTGTTAAAACGAAGGATTAATAAATGACTACACCTACATATAACGAACTACTCCAAATGCCACAGTGGAGAACAAAGCGGAAAGAGATTCTTCTGCGTGATGGAAACAAATGCAGATCGTGTGGTACAAAAGGAAACTTACATATTCATCATAGACAGTATCATGCAAATTCAAAAACCGGGTTGCAAGTATTGCCCTGGAAATATAAGAATGACCTTCTCGTTGCACTTTGTGCCAATTGCCACAGAGCAGGACATTCACTTTATCAAATCAAAACATTTTCTTATTAACCTTTAAATTTTATAACTTATGACAAACTTTTTTAAATCATTCTTCGGAAAGCGTTCAAACGCAGATGTAAACACAGCAGATTCATCCACTGCAACATTGACAGCGATGCCTATGGCAACTGCGACTCAGGAATTTGTTCCATCACAGGATCTATTTGCAGAGTATACTTCGCCAGCGAGTAGCCAATCCTCAGTAGTCAAATCTGAAAAACCTGTGAAGGAATTTTTGGATCGAAAGTACGAACAGGAAGGTCGTATGGCTGGGTATGAGTGTCATGTGCATGATATGATGCCAATCTATCTATCTGATATTCGCACTAGTTTCAGGTTGGCCTCGGACCGCATGATTCAACTTGCAGAAATCGATTTGTTAGGCCTTAGAACCCAAAAAAATGAAATTGGGGAATCAATCCTAAGTATGAAACAGAGCCTTGAGTTACGCATCAATTTCCTACAAAGCAATATTGAAGAAATGCGAATGCAAAAAATCCTAGCTGTTGATGACGAAGGGTTGGTAGCACCTGCTGTGCATTCATTTACCAAGGGGTATCGCCTGGGTATGCAGGATTACTTTCAAGAGAAGAATTTCTCAGATTTTTCTGTCCTGTAGTATTTAGCACACCCATTATTCATTTTTTATTACTCCTATTTTATTCTTAACCTTTAAATTTTATAACCTATGGCAAATTTCTTTAACACACTTCCGTACAGAATTACTGGCGATAACCCCGCTGTGCTAGTTAAATATGATGTAACTAGCCAAAAGAAGATCATTCAATTGGGCTATGCAGCATTATTACCCACCTTGATGTGGTTTGCAACTGCATTCATTACTTCATATATTATTTTGGGTAAATCATTCCTAATCTCACTTTTTGTAGCTGTATTTTGTTCAGCCATCATTTTGATTGTGGAGCGAACTATTGTGATGTCCAAAAAAGTAAGTAGTTGGGGCATTTTCTTTAGATCGTTTTTAGGAATCCTTTTCGCATTTATAGGCTCAAGTATGCTTGATTTGATAATATACCAAGATGATATTGATTATAAAATTAAATCAGAATTGCTGGCAAAAGGGGAATCTGATGTGCAGGCAAAATCTGCATTGGTTAATACGAAAAGTACGGAGTTGCACAACGAAATGTTTGGAAAAGGCGGTACACGTATGAAAGGGTATCACCATGCTTCAAAATCAATTGAAAAGCAGCTCACGGATTTGAAAGCACAACGCGATTTGGCTTCTGCTAATTTCGAATCAGCAAAAAACATCATTTCAGACCCTTCACATCCGCAGTACCGGTCTATGATGAATACCCTAGGAACAAATACGATTGTATATAGACATGAAAAATTGTTTGAAATTTTGTCAGAAAGTAATTTTGAAATAGCCTTTTATCTAATTGTATTGCTTATTGGCATACTGCTTGAGATTATTCCATTGATCATTAAGCTGACATCCTCCACTTCTCAGTATGAAAAAGATCTTGAAGCTCAAGAACAACTGATTGAAAATAAACGTAAACGAATCTTGGAAAAATCGCAATACTATACATCGATGAATAATGGTCAACGTGCTGTTTATGACAATATGAAAATCTATGACAAATTCAATATTTTGAATTAATCATTCTATCGGAATTAATCATTATTTTAAAGTATTTTTGAATTACAGAAAAAAGGAAGTAAAAGATGAAAACACATATAAAAAGTTTTGGGGTCGAAAATTTCAGGGTATTTAAGGAAATGACAAATTTTGAGCTGGCTCCCATTACTATCCTCACTGGTGCAAATAGTAGTGGAAAAAGTAGTTTAACAAAAGCGTTGATGTTATTGAAGGAATCAATGATTAAAAATGAACTAGCTCAGTTAGACTTTGATGATTCAGAAATCAAACTTGGTTCATTCACACAAAATTTAAGTAATTGTGGAGTGGCTGATACAATGAAATTCAAAATTGAGACACCTGACTTTACACATAGAATAAATGACAGCTTGGGAGGTCGGATTAATTATGGAAATAATACCTACGTTTGGGATTTGGATTATTATGAATCAACTCTTACAAGAATAAAGTATTCAAAAAATGATTCGAAGGTATTTGGATGGCAAAACGATTGGAAAAATGCAAAAAAACGGAAACAGAATGAAAAACAAGTTACATGGGAAATTGTTTTAAATAGTATTGAATTTACCGAATATTTTGAAACCATTTCAACTATTATTGGTATGAAAAAATTTACGAAATTGAAATCGGAAATAATAAAGAAATTCCAGGAGGATGTATTTTATTATGAAAGTAGCCTTTATGAAATTAATGTTTTTTCATTTTATAAGAATATTATAGAGAGTCTTACATCTATTGGTGATTCAAATATCTATATCGAATTTCGAAATTCTGATGATTATATAGATTCTGCGCAGAGAGGCGAAGAAATGGAGCTTAATGAATTTATAGACCCGAAATGGGAAAGTATTTTGGGTGGTGAGTTATACAATATTAAAATCAGCGATTTAATCTCTGGATTTTCACCGCAAGAATTTGATGCCAAACTATTAACCGATAAATTGAAAGGTATCCATCACATCAAAGGAAACATAAATCAGGAAATAGTTTATACTCTCAAAGATTATCCAGAATTTATTGCTTTGTTTAAAAAAATGAAATCTGAGGAAGGTAGAATCGAGTGGTATGTACCTTCACAAAAAGGTTCTTTCAAGATAATTCCCTTTCTAAAGAAGTGGTTAGTTGATGAATTTAAAATAATTACGAAAATTGAAGATTTGAAATTTAATTTGATAGAAGGATATGGTATCACCATCCAACTAGGCGATGACCTCTCGCTTTATCAGGTTGGCTATGGAGTAACCAAGTTATTGCCAATTATTTTACAGCTGGCATTAAAGGACAAAGCTATATTCATCATTGAAGAGCCAGAAGCAAACCTGCATCCAGCACTACAGAGCAAATTGGCCGATATGTTTATGGATGCTATTAAGGAATTTGAAATTCAAATCATTGTAGAAACCCATAGTGAGTACCTCATTCGTAAACTGCAATACCTAACTGCAAAAAAAGAAATAAGCCCTGAAGAGACGCAAATCTATTACTTCTACCCGCCTAATGATGTACCTGAAGGTGAAAATCAGATTTATCCAATTAATATACAGGAAGATGGAAGTTTAAGTAAAAACTTCGGAAAAGGTTTTTTTGATGAGGCAGATAATATTGCGTTGGAATTATTTTTTTTAAAGCACCATCAAAGTAACTAAATTTTATGAACGTATATATTGATGCTGAGTTCTTTGATGTTATAGAAAAACAATTTGATGCAGAAAAGGGAAATTTCTTTTCCACCTCCGGAAATAATCTAAGAGCGATATTTAACCTACTTTCCGCTCTAAAAATACACACCACAGTATCAAAAAATGAAATTATAAAATATGCAAAGGGACTTGCTGGTAATAAAGAGTATGCTTCACTAAAGGATGTGGTTATATCTCAATCACTAAAAAAACAACAATTAAACAGTGTAAAGTCGATAGACAGGGTGAAGGATTACAATGGCTTTTACTTTTTAAAGAACCATTTTCCAGAAGAAAACAATGTAATCGTAAAAGACGAAAAGTATGATTTCAAATATTTTTATGAAGATTGCTCTGTTTCTGTTTATTCTTTCAATGGTAGCATTGGCGATCTGAAGCAATTTATTCCTCCTGCAAATGCTATGATTATCAGTGACCCTTATATATTTGACGAACCATTAGATATCAAAATAGGCAAAGTGAGAGAATTTATAAACCTAATCAAGGCAAATTGTATAGATATTCCTTTCCACTTAAGTATTCTAACCAGAACAGAAAACATCTACAAAGTAAAAAAAGGGTTTGAAGAATTAAGTAAAATTGATAATTTGGCAATTCAAATAGTCACATTAAACAAAAAAGACTGTGAACGTGATCGGAATATTTTTACGAATTATACATCTATTACAATAGGGCATCCCTTTGAAAATAAAAAAACAAATTTTAACCAGAATTTTTTTGCAGTTGAAAATGATCCTGTTAAGATTTCCATGAATTATACAACCAATAGGAGCCAATTGGATGACATTAAGAAAAAAATTAGCAACACTGCGAGTATATAAGAGGAGTTCAACATAAATGGCAAAATACTAAATTCACAAATCGCTTATTTAACTAAATAATCTATAATTGCAATATATGACACACATCAACAAATTTGGCGTAGGAAATTTCAGGGTATTCAGAGAATACCAGGAATTCCAATTTGCTCCCCTCACTATACTTACAGGAACAAACAGTAGCGGCAAAAGTAGTTTGACAAAAGCAATGATGTTATTAAAGGAATCAATGATAGACAGCAAATTATTTAACTTAGACTTTAACAAAACAAAACTCAAGCTAGGAACTTTTAGTCAAAACTTACATACAGACAGTGGCAATGATATAATGCAGGTTGAAATTGACTTTTCTGGCAATAATAAAAAAGAAAAATATTTCTTTTTCTCTTGATACAAATGACGAGATTAATAACTATACCTTGAACTTATTATATCAAAATTCAAAATTATTTGAATCAATTTACAAAAAAAACAATTGTAATATTTTTGAAAATAAATATGATTTTGAACCCTACTTTGACATAGATGACGACACTCGAAAATTAACCTGGAATATTACTCCTAAAAGTATATCCTTTAATGATGATCTGTACGAAAAAATGAAAAAAGAATTGGATGATGAACTTTTTTCAGATTTGATCTATTACATCTGTAGCAATTCAACAGGACATCGCTTTGAGGAGCGGGATTTTAAACCACTGCGATATATTTGAATTTTACAAAAGTATAGTTGATGGTATAAATTCGATCGGACAGGGGTCAGAAAGTTTGTATACAGACGATAACGGCAAAACACATAAATATTTTAACGCTGTAAGTGATAACTCCACATTAAAAGATTTTTTGAATGATCAGATTATTATGAAAATACCACCATCAATTCAAAATATTAAATTAGCAGATCTAATTGAGAAAGTTGAATTTGAAGACTTCGAATTCAGTCTTTTTAATCAAAGATTTAATAGCATTCACTACATACCAGGGGTGAGAGCTAATCAAGAGATTGTTTTTCTTTTCAGGACTATCCTTTACTACACGAAGTTCAAATTCAATTTGACCGATATAAGAATGAAGAATATAAAATAAATTCAGAACAAAGCAATTTATTTCCTGTCAATGGGTTTTTGCAGAAGTGGCTTATTGATGAGTTTAAAATCATTTCAAATATTGAGGACTTACAATTTAATCTTATTGAAGGTTATGGGATGTCCATCAAACTAAGCAAAGAAAAATCGCTATATCAGGTAGGGTATGGCGTTACTCAATTGCTCCCAATAATATTGCAAATAGCTTTATTCGAAAACTCAGTATTCATTATTGAGGAACCTGAAGCAAATCTGCATCCAGCACTGCAGAGCAAAATGGCGGATATGTTTATGGAGGCTATTCAGAAGTTTAATATTCAATTAATCGTAGAAACCCATAGCGAATACCTTATCAGAAAGCTACAGTACCTAACTGCGAAAAAAGAAATTAGTACTGAAGACACACAAATCTATTATTTCTACCCACCGGAAGAAGTGCCTGAAGGTGAAAATCAGATTTACCCCATCAATATCCTTGAAGATGGTAGCTTAAGTAAAAACTTTGGAAAAGGTTTTTTTGATGAGGCTGGTAATCTGGATTTATTACTTTACCAGATGACTCAATCAAGAAAAAACTAAGAACCATGGTAACTGTATTGGCATCAAAAGCTTTTATTGAAAAAATATTTTACCATTATAATTCGTATACAGTTAGTGATTTTGAATCGGATAAGCAAACTGATATTGAGAGTTTTTTGTTTTTTAAAGATATTATAAGAGGCAACAAGACTATTTTACATATCGACATATCAGAAGAAGAACTTTTAAGGTTAAAAGCTAATAGTAGGTTGGAGGAAGATGAAAAAAATATTAGCAAATTCCTATCAACATATCAAAATAATAAAGTATCGGGAACTCCCGATTTATATCAAAAACTTCGAAATCAGGACCATAATGTGGATCCGCATCAACTTCCTTGCTTTTTACTATTAGATGACGTAAGCGAAGAAATATGTAAGAAAATTGAGACTGGCTTTGGTATCAATTGTTTTTCGTTGAAAAGGATGAAAGTTCCAATGCACTACCGCTCGGTAACATTAAAAAGTTTAAGTGATACAAAATCTGCTCTTTTCAGTGAACTAAATAAGTTTAATTATAATGCACTTGAGATATTTGACCCCTATTTTTTGGACAATTCATCTGTCATTGAAACCTGCAGTAAAAATACTGAGTTTATTGCCCGCGTAAAAAAGAATGAATTAGGGAAAGTTCAGTTAAAAATTAATGCTGACCTTATAGATAAATTTCCGCTTAATGAATTTGAAAAGAGAACCGCGCTTTTTGATAGTCACGTAAAGAATCACAATACTTATAATAGAGATTGTTCAATTGAAGTTGAATTTACCAAAAAAGCGAAACATGACAGATTCATAATTTCAAACACAAATATTAATATTATAGGTAATTCACTAAATATGAGTAGTAAAACTTTCATCAACATTTTCCCGAAAGTAATTTACAGTGATTACAATTTCGGTGGTAAATAAGGTAAAATATTATATATCAATTACTCTTACATAAACCAATTTTCTCATGCCCCTCGTCATCATCATCACATCCCTCTTCATCCTCATCTTTGTAATCTTTCTGTTCTACAGGAATAATCAAAAGAATATACCGGCGAATGAATTGCTGATCAGCAGATATGAACACCTCATTTCATATTTAGCAAAAGAATCCTCTGCAAAAATTACCAAATCAGGAAAACGGGAAGTACAGATCAGATCAGTTAAAAAGGGAACCGTGTGGACATACAATATCCGGGAAAACAGCAACAATGGCCTTTCGATAGAATATATTTATGACGGAGGCGTTCTGGGTAAACACATCCTTACCTGGAACTTTCCGGGCGATGAGCAGCTCGAAAAAATGCTGGAAACGATTTCAAACGACATACAGCTCATGTTCAATAAAATACTGTTTAACAGATAGAAAGCTCTAACCCTACTGATATCCAGACTTTACAACATACTTTGTGCCTTGAGACTGACCGAGAATATATTTGCATTACTTGAGAAATGCTTAAAAGGTATCAGTACTGAGATACCTATTCGGTCGGCTTTGCATTCGCGGTAAACCTATCTTCACAAACCTTTCTATTTTGCTCTAACGACAGAATGAGACAGAATTCAATTGGTGTAAAGAGCTGCTGCATTTACACTTAATGAACCGCGGTAGACTCGATGCTTTGTGTCCTTGAGATTTCCATTAAAAGAAAAAGACTTGTATACCCAGGAATGAAATTTATACTTACTACTCAAAAAGAAATTGCAGAATACAAGAATATTCTCAAAGCAGGAGAAACTAATGCAATAGAATAACAGCCTTATTCTCGCCAACGGAGAACAGCCTCTTGAATCTTTTACTGAATGCATGCTTTATAGCATTTCTTGCTTAAAAGCTTATTAAAATGAAATATCATTCAACACTATTTACTTTCCAGCTCCATTCCTTTTTGTCCTTATTATATGATTTGATTGCAGTTCCTTTAAGTTGCATTCCTTTTGTAAATTGTGTTTTGAGATAAATGCGGGATTGACAAATATATCGTTTACAAAACCAAATGTCTTTCCTTCCTTGATGACAAGGATACCTTCGATATGTTTTAGAAATCGGGAAGAAAATGCTAAATCTTCGATCTTCTTTGCTGTATATATCTTGTAAAGTGATTCAGAATTATTCTTATCAAATCTCACTAACAAAACATCACCCACATTCACCTTTTTCAAAAATCTTTCATACTTTAAAAACCCAAATTTCTGATCGCTGGCAATAAAGTTGAGCATTTTCTTATCCTTATTTACAAAATCTACAAAAATTTTCTCTTCAGGAATATCGCTAAACAACAAGCCGTCGGCTGTTTCTAAATACTGTGCGTAAAAATCGTAATTTGAATTACCTGAAATTGCAGCTGCATACCACCCTTGGTCCTGCCATAACCTTACGATATTTGGTACAGGCCATTTATTTGCTTGTCGTGCAGCCAGCAATTTTTCAATTTCTGTTTTGCTTCATTATACAGTTTCATGTCAATTAAAATCGCCGCCATACGCTGCCGTAGGTTTACCAGCATCTCTTCAGGGCTATTCAGGCTCAGCGCTTTGCAGTAACAAGCCAATACGATTTCATTATCATCCTTAAATACTTCACTCAACACATCCCACGCCCAAAAATCATTCCGTTTTCTCTTTACGAAGGGAAGCAAAATAGACAATAACTGTTCTTTGTCCTCCCCGAGAGCGAGTAATAGTTTAGCCTGAAAATAACCGGGATATTGGTACTTTGGGTACTTTTCAACGATAGATTCTAATTTCGGCATAAACGCACTTGTTTTTGCTTTATCAAAAGTAATTGAACCATCTGGCTCCTGTTTTGGCAATAGTTGCTTTGCATAAGAGATATAAGCCTGTTCTACCAGCGCCATGACTTCTTTTCCATTGGGCAAGGCCTCCTTTTGGAAATCTCTTTCAATAAAGTTTTCAAAATTCCACCAATCCGCGAACTCTAAAAAGTAGATAGTATCCTTAAAAGCCTTATGAAACCCTTTATAAAAGAAGCTATAGGATTCTGATGGTTTTGTGTAATGCAAATCTTTGACCGTATGCCAAAGTCTCACCATTTTACTGATCTCATAATCCTGCATTTTTAATAAATGAAAACACATTTTGCCGTTTAACCAGGTTAAACTATCAAACAAAAAAACTTCATCAATAGAAAAATTGAAACCCTTGATTTTCTCAATTTGTTCAACATACAAATCGAAACTACCTTGCTCCTCATGCAGTTTTGCGTACGCATAATACACCCACGACAAGTTACGTTTTCCCCATATATTATCTGGAGCTTCCATTAGCTCCATTTCTGCCATGGCTAATGCTTCAGCTAGCTTACCTGATAAGCGTAATTCTTTAATTTCCTTTGCTGGCATAGTCGATTAATTTTTGAATGAGTAAATTAATTTGATATCATGATCGCAGTTATATGTTTTAGGCATCGCTGTTGTTAATTGATTTTGACTATTAAAGTAGAATTGAATGTAACTGCAAATACTGTCTGTTATAAAATAAAAATTTATAAATGAATTTTCTAAAACAATATTTGTAATCGTTATCTCCAACTCAATACAAATATTCAATTGTATTTCGCAGAAATACCAAAGATTCAACTTCCTGTGTAAAAAAATAATTGTATTTAAAATTTCTGAATGTATTAAAGCTTCCGCTATCTGATTTTCAGTATCATTATTTTGAGGATTAAGAACATGAAATCCATCGGCGAAATGCCCGGATCCCTTATGATGACCTTCCAATATGATAAGGGTATCATTATATCCCACATTATATCGCTCAAGATATTCAAAAGACTGAACCGATACAATAGTACAGTTTATAGATTCCAAATTTTCTTTAACTTGCCAATATTTATGGCTTTTGCATAGATGTTGCGATACTTGATGAAATGGAGAAAGCGCCACCCCGCTAAACTCCAGTGCTTTCAACGGCAAGGTACCAATTTTGCCTACTGCGGTGAATCTAAATTTATTTAGCAAACCAAAGTGAGGAGCATTTACCGCATATACCGTTTGTACTCCTCGAGTTGTTGCGGTATAACTCCATCTTAAGGGATCCTTTCTTGAACTTACTCTCCCATCATAATCAACAATTACGCTCTTCCATTCACCACCTTGTGCTTTATGGCAAGTTATAGAATAGCCATATTTCACTCTTAATGCATTGTAGAAGGGATCCGCTTTGAGCGCCAGCTTAAATTCCTCCGAACCTACTTTACACACTGCCATTCCCTTTTGCTTATTTTTAGTCTGTAGTTCATTAAATCTCATAACAAAATTTATGTACAACGCTTTCATTTCGTCAATACCAAGATCTCTGTCAATTGAATTTAATAAACTGTCAATAATGTAACAATGAATATCATCTGGATACGACGGCACTCTTATTGTTATCTTCCTGAAACTCAATTTTATTGTAATTCTAGTTTTCCTTCCACCAAAATCGACATAAACAGGAGCTGCTTGCTCAATACATTCTGAACACGTCTCAATAACCTTTGCAAAGTCACCATTATACAACTCAGTACCATATGTATGATAATTATTATTATTAATCAACACAACATCTCCGGCAGTAATATCGGGTTGATTCGGGAAAATGACTTGCCTTATTGCCTTATTCAAATGATAACATTGACCATTTGAAAAATTAATTATAACACCATTTCCTATCTCAGGGGTAGGAAATAATTCTGTAAACTTCTCTACAATCTCAACCGGATTAAGTTTTACGAATGAATCCTTATCATATTCAAAAACTAATTTACCTGGTGTAAGTTGGTTAATTGCATTTCTTAGCCGTGTGGCATTTTCGAGTATTAAGTTATCCCCTTGCCGTTTTACAGTTGTCAGTTCTATTTCATCGTAGTTCAATTCTAGCCCCTTAAAATAACTACTTTCAAGTGCCCAGGAAGTATTGTCACCTACAGGTGGCAACTGAGCAGGATCTCCAACAAAAATAATTTTATTATTGCTTACTTTCAATCGGGCAAAAGTTAACAAATCATCTAAGAGGATATCAGTACCAAAGCTAAACAAATCGTTTTTAGATTCCTTGCTTGAAATCATTGACGATTCATCAACAATTATTATCGTTTCTTCTGCCAATCCACCTATCGGAAAATAATAATGCAATGATTTTTCCGCCTCATCATTAGAATCGTCGTTTATCGTTTCTAAGCGTTCAAAATTATAGATACCTTTATGAATAGTAGTGCCTTCTCCTGTTTTATCTCTTAATATTTTTGCGGCTCTTCCGGTTGGTGCCATCAGTTTGACCTTCTTTTTCTTGTCTTTTAAATACTCCATAATGCCCTTAATCAATGTCGTTTTCCCGGTGCCTGCGTAACCTTTAAGCAGAAATACTTGAGCTGAACCGTTCAAAAAATTGTCCAATTTAGCGAGTGCTAACTCTTGGTCTGTACTAAGATCAATATGCTTGAAGTAATTAAATATGTTCATTTCTTTTTATTTACTAATGTTCTGTGCGATTGCGCGGTATGTTAGCACAGTCAAATATTAACGCTATTTTCTTTTCCGGTCAACATAAAAGAAATCAACTCAAATAAACTCTTAATATCTCTTTCAGGTTTTATACTGTGTGTAGATCTTTTATTCTTTTCGGTTTGGTCATAAAAGCCAGTAGAAATATCAGAACCATGTGTTAAGTACAAGTGATTTCGAATTTCATTTAATCGAACTATAGTTTGTTGAAAATTGATTTTATTAATACTAGTAGAAAGATTCTGTTTCTTTTCTAGCAGATAAGCTATTTGAAGGAATAAGGTGGTTTCGTAATTAGTTTTTGTTTTAGTAAGAGGAATAATTTGAAATAGATTATTTGAAAACTCAAAACAAGATTTCTGTTCATGAATTAATTTAAAGAAACGACCGGTTCTATTTGTTAAACTGTTCCCTAATGAATCCAAAATAAAATTATAATTATATTCTATAAAAACATCGTTTTGACCCTTTATTCCCCATTTATAATGATTCGAACTATAAGCAATATCCCCCCCTCCGGGATGTAGTGATTGTTGAACCCCGCTTGAATTAATAATACTAATGTTTGGTTGTGTCTTAAAAAAGTTAGCTTCAGAGATTTCATTCAAGATACTCCATAAAGTTACAAATGCTAATTCATGGTCTGAGAAATGGAATCGCAGTTCGTTAAATTCAGTTTGTTCAAGTCCTCTTTTCAATAACCCATAAAACATTTCCAATCGTTCTTTAATGCGCTCCTTGAATTTCGAGATGCCACTTTCCCGAATATTGAGAAATGTATTATCAGCAAGTATTTCTTGAACTGCTTTCCAATACGGCCTTAGTACTTTATACTTTTCATGCACATACTTAATTGTGGTCGTAAAATCCTTATAATTCCTCAAAGAATAATCTTCGTTACGGTAGTAGAGTGGTGATTCCTTAACATACATCGCATCTGCCCCTTTCTCAAGCACCTCATCTAAGTTCCAAGCTTTATCAGATGCGGTAAAGATAATCACTGGGATATGTGGGTAATTACCTTTGATAAATTTTAATGCTGAAAGTGCAATTGTGCTATCAACTTTCCCTTTTTCAAGATATAGATCCAAATAAATCAAATCATATTGATCAAATTTTTCCGGTGTTTTATTTTGCCAGGATAAAACTTCTGTTGTCGAAACTCTTTTATCAACCGAACAGTTATGTATATTCTCCAACAATTCTATCCACCCGCAATCCGTTATCGTCAATTAGCATATTCTCTTGAACAAACTATAAGACTTTTATCCTGGGATATGTGATTTTCTTTATAAATCTTGACAAATACTTAAAATATAGATGCTTGAGATAGTTAAACTTTATAAATTCAAAAATGCCAAAATTGGAAGCTAGTCGCATTGCCCCCATTCATTAGTAGTCTGATGTCTATTGTCATATGGACTATTAATATTAATTTTCTATTTCAATAGGTTTAAATTTTTAAGTTCTCCCTCTATAGCATAACATTTGGCCGGATATTGTATCAGGTTTCAAGGAAAATATAGCTTCATATTTTCTAAAATAGAACAACAGTTTGAAATATATTGTTGATTCGGTGCCTTTTAATGACGAATCTTCTAAATCTATATCAGTCCAATCGGTTAAAATAATAGGAAGTTTATTTAACGTACATTTGAGTAATCAGTACAGGCTATGGCCCGCTAAACAAATTGCTCTTGACCAACCTGAACCACCTAAATTCTTATCAACTACTATTGCTTTTACGTCGCTATTTGAAATGTTATCTAATGATTCAGACACAGCATTTAAAAAAAACTCCTCCTGATTGCTTTTATATAAATAATCGCATTCTTCTTGCATGGAATAGAAGCTAGCAATATTTACTTGTTTAAAAGTTTCAGATAATTCGATTGAAAAAGAACCTTTCGAATTATGAATTAAAATGTACATGGCTATCTGGGTTTAATTGTTTTCAATAAAGTCTTCAAGGTTTTCAACAAATTCATCGTCTGTCATTTTCAAAAACCTATTTGAAATTTCAGAGGTATTTTTATACCCATATAAAGAAAGTAATTCATTAAATGAATTTGATTCAATTGCACTTCGGATTGATTCCTCCAAATCGGTTTTAATTTTTTCAAGCATTGTGTATGCCTTATCTTTTTTAGGATTGATATATGGATTATACAAATACTTAATTTGGTATTTACCGGTTACCAAGTAGCTATCAACAAAGTTTTTTAAATTATTGTAGTATTGACGCCTCAATATTTCATAGCAAGAAGAATCTTTTGATATCTTTTCATCATCAAATCCTTTCGACCGGATTCTCACTTTCGGTTCTGCTTCCTGAAAACAGCACAACTTTTGAAGTCTTAGAAAGTTTTTCAAGCAAGACAGCTTTAAGCCCATCCCTAACTAAAGGATTCTCGAAACTGTCATGAATAAAAATGAACGGATAATTTGAAAAATCTTTCATCAAATCAATATCATCATCGTTATCTCTTTCTAACCATAGCCTTTCGGTATTTTCATAATATTCAACAAATGATTGCTCTATAACTGTTAATTTGGAAAGAACCTGCGAAGTACTAAAGTCTTCACTATGTGCTTTATCATCTAAAATTATTATCTTATTTAACGTCATAAAATCTAAGTTTATGTTTAAAACCACCAACAGTAAAAGACAAATCTTCTATTTCCTGGGCTGATTGTGAATATTCAGGTGCAGTTAGCAGATTTATTCTCTTTGATGATTCTTCAAGAAAATCACACTCGACAATCCAATCACACAGGTTTCTAAAATCAAATATAAAAGGTGCAGAACCTTGGAGAAAATTCAAGAGTGTATTACTATCAATTTTTGCTATACTCATACAGTCAAATATTCTAAGCTCAACAAAGGATAGAGATTCTGCTTGTATTCTTTCAACTTCAACTAATACATTTTTTGCAGCTGGATTAAATGGACGCGCTCCATTAATATTTGAATGGTCACTAATACCTTGAACAATATATCTAATGCCATTATAGATTGAAGGCTGCCATGTAAAGAAAGAAGACCTAATATTAAACTTTCGTTCATCCGGCATAAATGACAACGAGCTTACTGGCACCCGTTGATCTTTGAAAATATTTATAATATCAGATTGCAATTTGCTGTATTCACTGCCACTACCATATCTGTATTTCTTTTTAAATTGCGTAGCATAACTTGTGTACTTACTATCATTATTGAAAGGGTGCTTATGACCATTTTTATAAAATGGAATACCTTCGGTTTCAAAAAGATTAATAAGCTGCCTTACAGACATAACTATTCCTCGATTAAGAAAGGAAACATTTGCTACTTTTTCCCCTTTGTAATGAGATATAAAATTCGGATGGCTTTTTACTTTATTGAGTATATCAAGCATAGTTTCATCTGATAAAATGACATCATGTACTAATTCTTTAAACCCGGTACCATCACCCATTTTGAATTTCTTTAAAAAAGCAATTGTGTACATTGGATTATGAGGAAATAACATATTAGACTTATTTTCTTCCTGAACTTCCCCAAATTCTTCAATTTCCTCTATTGAATTTGGGATAATAATCGTACTTGGTAAAACTGTGTCCTTAGGGATGTTTATTGAGTTCTTCAACTTTTCATTCATTTTAGGAAACTGAAATACCTCCAAAGTAATCCTGACCTGATTACTGTCAGATTCTGTTTTGATTGCGTCTTCAGAAGTCGGTTTTACTTTAATAAGTAAATTGAACCTACCTTTCAGCTTCGAATACAACTGGTTATCAGAGCCCTTTACCATTTTCAGATAATCCAGCTTTCCGGCAATAACATTTGCCATATCCGGTTTCCCTTTCTTTATGTGGCCCTTGTCAGTCTTATACCTAAGCAAGAAATAGTTATATGCTTTTTCATAACCGTATTTCTCCCATGTATAAAGCCACATCCTCAGTTCCTTTATGTACCGTTCATTCACATTAACTTGTTCATTTACAACCAATCCTGTCACTTCTTGCTTATAGCCTTGCTTTTGCAATCTGGTTTTTGAATCTTTAATATCAAAGTTCTGGTCTGTAATTATTCGATTTAATTCTTTTATGAACTCCCCATCCTTAGAATATTCGAAATGCATTGAACTAAAAGTAATATCATCAGCGTAACGGCTATACTTAAGACCAAATCTTTTTGCTAAACCTGATAACCGACGGTCTAGGCGCTCACAAATTATGTTTGTAATTGTAGGTGAGGTAGGTGCACCTTGTGGCAAAACATTCTTATTCACTTTTGTCCATTCTCCCTTCTCATTCTTTCTTTCTACTTCCATCTCGGTGAAACAAAGCGAAGCAATGGTATTTGCTAAAATGAGTCTTCTTGACTTTTGCCTTCTCAGCGACTAATAGCCCTTTTGCCAAAAAAATTCGTGCGAATTCAGTTTCACTGATGTCTGGCATTAAATTAAATGGCGGATACTGCAGTCTTTTCCAGAAACGCGCCTGGTCAACTGCCGAGAAAAAATCTTTTAAATCAATATTATAGACATAATTCTGCTTGCAATGAATACTTGCATTATCAACAATTGACTTTCCTTCTACGAAACCAGTCGCCGCTTCATGCGGAGTATAGACAGCTTGTAAGATAATATTTAAGCACTTTTGGATTTCCTTAAGTCCATTCTTGGGAGCATGTATTACCCTGACCCCGCCAGTTTTCTTTCCAATTGTAAATTTATGGTATGCTGTTCTACTATATACCTTAACACCACTTTGTTCCAGCAAATCAAGCAGTTGAGCGATTTTACTTTTCTCACTTCCTGCATCATCTTTTTGAACAGCTCTCATACTGAGATAATAATTGATGTTCGCGAATTTAAATGGATAAGCCTTCTCACCATATAATAGGCTCTTTGCATAATTCATCAATTTCAGAAAATCACTATTTGATTTCATAGTTGCAAATGCTTGCTTAATAAATTCAATATGTAGGTTCTCTATTTTCATAATTTAAATAAAAGCTCCTGAATACCTGCCGGTATTTTTCTTTGTGTATGCAATTCAATATCAAAAATTAAAGGGGGTTTGACAGGAAAAATAGAAAATAATAATTCTCCATTATATTCCAGGCCATATTCCAGACAACATCTCTGCAATATAACATCTCATAACAACCCTAACATTCAGTTATGGAATTACTTCCATAACCACTTACCGATTGTTGTACATAAATGTACCAGTAAGCAAAATCAAAATCGTGTGGCAGGTATTCAAAGAACTTTAGCAAAGGAATTAATCACCTGCGCAGTGAATCTGCACAAAATAGTAAAATTAAATTAACTTCACATTTTTCCTTAACTTGAATACAAAAGAACAAACCATCTGTGCAGTCTAGCTTCACTCAAAAACAAGTCAAATGGCAATTAATAAAAATGCACTTATTCGCTATAAAATTTTAGATCAGTGCTTCCGAAATTTCGGAAAGAATTATTTCATTGAAGACTTGATAGAAGAATGCAATAAAGTACTTTCTGAGATGGACTCCAGTTCAGATGGTATTAGTCTGCGGCAGGTGCGAGACGATATCGCTTTCATGCGCAGTAAGGAGGGATGGGAAATAGAATTAGCTGACTTAAAAGAAGGCAAGAAAAAGATCTACAGATATGCTGTTGAAGGCTTTTCAATCAATAATATGCCCTTAAATGAAATGGAGATAAACAAATTGAAATCTGCTTTGGGTATACTCTCACAATTTAAAGGTATGCCGCAATTTGAATGGATCAATGAAATGATTCCCAAATTGAAAGAAGGTATTACCATTGAAGAAAACAACACTCATATTATGGACTTTGACAGTAATCAGTACTTGAGAGGTATCGAAAATATCGGAATTCTCTATGATGCCATTTTCTACAAGAAAATACTTAAATTTCAATATCAGCCTTTTGAGAATGAATCAGCAGATGAAATAATATTACATCCCTATTTTTTAAAACAATACAATAATCGATGGTTTCTATTTGGGTATAATCCCGAAAATGAAAAATATGATTGGAACCTGGCGATTGACCGTATTCAAAGCATAAAGGAAATCAGAGGCAAGTATCTGGATAACACGATGATTAACTGGAATGAATATTTTGACGATATTATAGGTGTTACCAAACCTGATAAAGGTGATATCGAAAAAATTACCTTGCATGTCTATGGACGGACGGGGCATTATATTCTGACTAAACCTTTACATGGTTCGCAAAAGGATAAATGGCTCGATAAAGAAACTCTGGAATTACGACTCGAACTTATCATTAACTATGAATTTGAAAGGTTAATACTATCCTATGGAGAATCTGTCAAAGTTATAGCACCAATTAAATTTATTAATCAAATTAAGGATAGAATAAATAAATCGAATGAAATGTATAATCCCCACTAGCTCCCGCATCCCATAAGCAGTATGGCTGGCGCGGCGTCTGTGACCCGAGCCCACATTGTTCTTCCATTATTCTGTAATCGATATAATTTCAAGTAATCCACAATTTCTGATGTATTACTTCTTCATTCCCAACTGCAAACGCCGGCATTTGTATATCAACATATTTGAAACATTACTACTTTTGATTATTGGGCACGGGTCACATTGTCCTTCCACCATTCTGTAATAATTATAATTTCAAGTAATCCGCAATTTCTGATGTATTACTTCTTCATTCCCAACTGCAAAAAGGACAGGCGGAGCCACAAACAAAAAACTCTACGGCCGCTAGCCTTTTTTTGCTCCTTTTTTTCGCGAAAAAAAGGAGATTTTTATAAAAAAAGAGCGTATTTATACGCTCTCAAGTAGTGGATATATTGCTATAGTCTTTCTAAATTTCGTCTTCTAACGTTGGCAGAGGTGGGGAGCTGCGCAAAATTTTGTCCGCTATTTCAGCCGCTAATGAGGAAACAGGCTTCATGCCCATTTTTACAAAGTGGCTGTAAAATCTGTCAAACAAATTTCCGTTGTAGTACTGTGAACATGAAAGTTTAGTGAGTTGGTTTATAGTTTCGGTCTGTACTATCATTTTATAATTTGGGCTTTTATGAGTGTAAAGCATGGGAATATTTTTTGAGGTAAAAAAAAAGCGCACCCAAAATTTTCTGGGTGCGCTGTGAATGCTAAAGGGTTAACATCATTTCAGTTTCATCTATAACAGTTTGAATAGAAGATTTCAGTAATGCCAGGACATCTGCAATTACTGTTGTATTGCTTGATTCAAATTTATTTCCGAAACTGTCAGTTAAAAGCAATTTATCCGCTGTCTTATTTGAAGATAATTTGAAGCCGTTTAAATTGTCTTGTATCTCAATCAGCTTTGCGCGCTTGTCAGCAATCAAATTGAGTTCCCGAATACGTTTTAAAGTCAGATTCAAACTTTTTTCCGGTACGTGTGTCGGGATGCCGTTTTGCGGTTTTTCCTCCTGCGCTTCCTTTTTTACTTCGGTGCTGTTGGCTGTGGGAGTATGTGTTTTCACTCCGTTTGTCGGTGCCTGTAATAAGGGCTTTTTTGCTTCGGCTGTTGCCATAATTTAATTTACTAGTTTTTATAGAGGTAGTGCGCCTCGGTTGGTTAAAAAAAAATCTTACGAAAGTGTCATTACACTTTCTAAAATGCGGTTATCAAATTGACGTTGATTTTCAAAGGTCTTTTTCATTTCCTTGTGTAGTACCTCATTAAAAGCATTGTACCCAATCCATAAATTCGGGTCATAGTTTAAAATCAAACTTTCGTTTGTGATGGTATCAATCACCATCTGCGCCAATTTGCTTGGCTCGGGGTTTTTGTCGGATTTCTCAAACTTGAAAATATTGGTATCGTTGCAAACCACCTGCACAAATTTGCTAAGGTCTTGTATTGGGGTTTCCGCTAATACATCAAATTTGCGTTTGATGTCGTAATACTCATTTTTCATAAACATTTGCACCATTTCATTAATGCGGGGTATTACGATACTTTCAATATTACCTCTGTGCTTTAACTTAAATCCTACTTTGGTTTCTGCCACGTGCAAACCATTTGAGCAAACCTTACGGAAAAATCCAAATCTTCCGCTTGGGGCTGTGCTTCCATCATAACCGTTTGTAAATCTCAGCATGGGCAAAATTTCGTCCGCTCCTGTTTTTACGTTCACTACAAAATTTTCATCTTGTAAAATGTAGTCTACTGCAAAACTGCGGTTTCCTCTGTTAATGCTTTGAGTCACATAATTAATATCAGATTCAATCAATGCTCTTTCCACTTCAAGGAAAAAATTTTCATTGGTTAAATGTGCGTACTTGTTAGAAACTACATTTACAATCTGACCTTCTGAAATGATGGCGTTTTCTAGTCCTTTGCGGGTTGGGATTCCTGTCAGGCTTTCGAGTTTGACAACTTCATTTTTTACAAAAATGTCGTCTTTTTTTAATCTGTCTAAATACATAAAAAATTTACTAGAGTTTATACAGGTTAGTGCTCCTGTTTAGGTTTAAGAATACTTAAATATACGAAAAAGTTTTGACTTTGCAAAACCTTTTTCACACAAATTTCATAACTTTTTTGTTAATTTTTTACGCTGCAAGTGCCTAAACTCAACACTTTCAACTATTTACACAGAATGATTTTTTACAAAAATCGTTCTGTGTTGCTGAATACCGACGCCCACGCCATGCGCTCGGGGAGTGCGCACGTTAAAGGCATAGGATATATGAGCGCGCGCCCTTATGAAGCACTCGTTGGAGTTTCTCCTACGAGTACCAATTACAATGTATGCATGTCTATCATGCTTCATGATAGTCTTGCATACATCAGCCATGTAATTGTGCGTATGCCTTTAGGCTAGCAGTATTACATGGCGTGTATTAGGCGGCTTGTTTGAATCGAAATGAATGAAGCGAAGTGAGCCAAGTGCCAAAGTGCCGGAGCGTGGCTATGGCGTAACGGAGGCTGAATGAATGAGATTGATACAAGCCCAGTGCGTAGGAAAATGCCATCTACAAAATATTCAAAAAAAGAATGACACACTTTGTGTGTCATTCCTAAAGCAGCTTGTTGCTCTAAATGATACCTTCATCTCTAAAGCTAAAATAAGACTCAGCAGTTAGAATGATGTGATCAGCTACATTGATATCAAGTAGTTTTAATCCATTCGTGATACGCTCTGTTAAGGCTTTATCTTGTGCGCTTGGATTTAAGTTACCTGAAGGGTGGTTGTGTGCCAGGATAATGTTAACTGCTAAACTCTCTAATGCTATTTTTGCAACCATTCTGGTGTCAACTACAGTGCCGGCTATACCACCTTGACTAATCTTTGCGAAGCCAATGGTAAAGTTACCTTGGTTGAGCAGTAGTATAAAGAAGCTTTCATAAATTTCGATATCATCTGAATAGAATCGCTTAATGAATTCGTAAGCCTGGCGTGAAGATGTAATTCGTTGTCTTGGAAATTCTGAATGTTCCTTCTTCAGGCTGAATAATGGGATGTTCGCTGTGTTTGTCATGAGCTATTTTTTTGTTTGCCTCGTGACCTGTTGCGAACAGATATAATTTCAAAGGAGGAATTGGAATAACATGCCTCATGTTTATGCCGAGAAAATCCTTTTAAATTCTATCCGCAACGGAATTTTGCAAACGAAAAATAAGCATGACGAAGCCACCGGAAAGTCTTTTTCCAAAATATTTAAAGATGCTCAAGCTTTCTTCCCAAGCAGCGGTATTCTAATTCTAAACTATTCTGTTAATTAATCTTCAAGCCCCCATATAATTATATGAAGAAGTGTAAGTTTCAGAGTACACTCAAGTAACTTTACTCCAAGTAATTAAATGTAGAAGGCAAATCCGGTGCCACTCAAGGCTATTCCCTCGAACAATTGGTTTGGGTTGAGCGAATCTAGTTTCAAAGACAGAAAAAGTTGGTCGGTGATTGGTTAAGCAAGGCGGCTGAGGTACGGGTAGAGTGTTGCAAGCGAGTAATGGAATTGAAGAGGGAAAATGCTCATTTAAAAGGCATGTTGCCAATTTGCGATGGAACTAGATGTTGCAAAAATACATTATTGAAAAAGTTTTAAAGCCTTGTATGAAGCAAGATATACTAAGTGATATTAAGGAAACGACCGAAAGACATCAGCAAGGGTTTCACTTTGAAGATGAATAGAGTTCTCTAACTTACCAGTCCGTCAAGGATGATAAGTATTTGGAAGAACAATTGCCGCCAATTAGGGAAAGACTTCCTCGCGAGGGTTTTGAAGTGTTAGTTTTAGGTTACGAAATCAGGGAGGATAAAACGAATCATAAGCGTGCTTGTATAGAGTATATAGAAATTTGGGGTTATCGTTACGTAGAAAGGCTAAGAAGCGGCCTACCTCAACGAGTAAAGGAGGCTCTGGAAGTGCCGTCCCATTTTATACATACTTGAGTATTGATTTTATGAGTGATGCCTTATCAACGGGAAGTAAGTTTAGATCGTTTAACGTAATTGATGATTTCAATCGCGAAATTTTATTTATTGGAAGTTGATTATTCAATCTAAATCTAGAGAGTAATTTGGGTACTACGTCATTTAATCCATAAACACGGCAAACCGGCGAAAATCCGGATGGATAATGGCCCGAATTTATTGCGAAAATAGCGGGAGAATTTAGCGAGATGTTTGGAAATCGAGTTCAAATATATAGAGCCAGAAAAACTAACTCAAAATGTCCATTGAACGATTTAATAAGAGTTACAGAGAAGGGTCCTACGATTCATATTTATTTGATAGAATAGAAGAAGTAAGAGAAGTGACAGAAGAATGGGTATTTGATTATAACCTACTTAAGGCCGCACGATGCCCTTAAAGGAATGTCTCCAGTGGCCTATTGAGAAAAAATGCAGTGGTCGAAATGTCTTTATGGGCTCTGTCCCGCTTCGGCTACGCTTTCGCTCCAATACGCCCATAAGGGACTACAAGAAACTCGCACTAATGAATAATAAATTCCTCACTCTTGAATCGTACTAAAAAGGGGAGC
>JADKCC010000019.1 GCA_016714785.1 Saprospiraceae bacterium | reverse complement strand
GTCATACAGTAAAAAATGGCAGGATATAGAAAGAAAGCTAGTTATCCCGTGATAGGTGCTGGAGCAGGCATTGACTAATAGAGGTATCGAAGATAAAGATTTGAGATGGCCTACTCAAATAGATGTCAATGGATTTAATTTGGCATCTAGTGGCTAAACTTCAAGACCTTGACTTCTTGTATATGCAGATGTCTTAGCAGGATTACTTTGGTTCAGTATTGCCGACAACAATACTAATTGGTATTTTGGTGCAGCAATTCACCATTTAAATAGACCTAGTGTGTCTTTCTTGGTGATGTGGTAGATTTATATAGTAGATATACCATGCATGCAGGTCTGCAGTTTGAGTTGCAACGTAAAATATCTATTGCCTTTCGGTGTTATATGGCTCAAGGTCCACATAGATCACTCAATGCTGGAGCCAACCTTAGATTTGCTATGGGTCCGTCATTACTACCAACCAGTCTTGGGAGATAGGTATTTGGTATGGAGTTGGAAATAAGGGGTGAGTCTGGTCTTCACTCAGATGCGTCATACTTTCTTCTAGATTTAATTATGAAAACTTTGGTATAGGCTTTAGTTACGATAATAAACGTTTCAGGTCTTAGACAAAAGAAGCATCGCCTGCCAACGGCGCATTTGAGTTTTTCATTGTTGTATAAATATATGTGGGCCAGAAAGTCGTGAGTGTCTTTCTGTCCTAGATTTTAATTGTTTAAGAATAGCAAGCCAGGTCACGTATGTTTTCCCCTAAAAATATATACAAGATCACAATCTATCACTATTTTAGTTTATGCTATATATAGTATCTAGCTAAAAGAAATTTATATTGTTGCAAGATTTTAAGTGAATTTATTTGTAAAGATTATTAAAGTCTTCTATCAAAAAACCGTTTAAGTTATGTTCGGAAATAAGAATGAAAAACAAAGTAATAATAATCCCTGCTCCATCTGCCAATGTAAGCAATAGTATAGTAGAAGGCACTACGATTACAGGCAACATTATAGCTTCCAATGATATTAGAATAGATGGTATCCTTGTAGGAAAAACTAGACTGCAAAGGTAGAGTCATAATAGCCACTAAGGGCAAAATAGAAGGTGATATAACTTGTGCAAAATGCCATTTTAGAAGGTACTCATACTGGCAATCTTATAGTTAAGAATTGCTGACAAAGTCAAAGAAACGGGTGTGATAAATGGAGATATTCATCTGTGTTAAATATTTATGCAAACTGGAGCAGTATTTAATGGTACTTGTAGTATGGGAGAGGCCAAAAGCTTAAACCTTTAGTACAAAGTCAGCAACAAGCCAAAGGATAACAACTTTTTGTAATATTCTGAAATGGATCCATCTTCCCAGCCTTCGAGAAAAACGAAATTCATACTTAAAGTATTCGGGACTTGGGATTTCAGTTTGCTGCATTGATTTTGTTGCTATATTCGCGGAAAATGGCTGGATAATAAAATGGATAGGACTAAAACCCATTTTTACATTGCTCCTGGTCGTGTTTTTTTTGGTGGATTTATGTACAAGTTGTACAAAGAACTGATAGATACCAAATGAAATATTACATTAAAGGTTTAATAGCAGCTCTTGTGGTTTTGTTTCCTGTCTTGTTTTATATTTATACCTTTGAAGATCAAAAAATTACGTTGATATATCTTATTATGGAGTAGTTATGTTTGGTGTTTTGAGTATTTTATTATTTGTATTTCTTACTAAGTCATTAAAAGTACCAATAAGCAACTATTTATCTCCATCACATTGACAAATAAAATTAGTTAAGATGGTATGTTCTATCATGCTGTTACTAATTTACAAAGAAATAAATCAGCCACCTGATGGTAAATTTATCATACCATTCTTGAGTATATATCTTACATTTACTATTTTGAGACTTGGTTTATGGTAATGATTGGCAGATGAAAACCTTAAAAATAATATGACAACATCAACTCTAGTTACAACCTTTGATATTGAACATTTTGCATCTTTTGATGATCCTATGCTGAAAATGCTGAAGTACGAATTATTGCTCAAGAAGGTGATAAGTTCAAACTTTTATTTAATAATAAGGTTTTTGTTTGCAGCTTTAAGAGTTTTGATGCAGAAACGAAGATAAGTGCAAGGATTAATATAGATGGATATCATTATCAAATCAAGATTAATGAATCGATAGACCACTTGGTCAAAGATTTGGGATTGTCGGTAAGTAAACATTCTATTAAAGAAATACGCTCTCCAATGCCGGCTTGGGTTGTGACTGTCTTCGCGGAGATAGGACAACAAGTAAATGATGGCGAGCCAAGCTTTTAAGTCTAGAGGCTATGAAAATGGAAAATATACTTAAGTCTCCTGGAGATGGCATCGTCAAATCTATAACCGTAATGAAAGGCAGCACAGTTGATAAAAATCAAGTACTTATCAATTTTGAATAAGAGCGTGATGTCCGAAATATATGTGTTTTTAATTTTTTAGAGGCATTTGTTTGCCAAAATGTTGCACCCAATACTTATCCACTTTAGCTACGGCCATCTCTTCGACCTTTGGATGCATGAGCATGGTACAATGAGAATAACTAGCTAGCCAGTCATTGAGTACTTCTTCAAATGATTTGTGACCTTCACCAAGATTTTCTCCAGCCACCATCCAAATATAGCCTGCTTTTTCCAGCCTTTCTCCTATATTCAGTCCTTCTTTTGAAAAATGTGCAAAAAATTATGTTGATACATTTCTGAAGCCTGCACATGGGCACTTTGGTACAATTTATCGTTCCATTCTATTTTTGTACTGGTTTCATAAATCTCTTTCCACAGTAGCAGCCTTTTTGACGTATCTTGTTGACGGAATCAATCATTAGTTTTTGTTGATCAGAAGTAGGGTGACCTTCTGGCCAACTTACCCACCAACTCATGAACGAAAATAAAATGATCAAAGACTTCATAATGATATATCTTAAGACTAAACGTGAAAAAGCTAATTCTGTTTTATTTTCAAAATAAAAATAACATTTTTAACTTATTCTTAATTTTTATAAAAGGCAGCCCCGAATACTCCAGCCGAATCTCCTAATTTAGGCTTAAAGAACTGTGTATCCAATCTGTGATTGAAAACATGTTTTTAACTTCTTCTATGCCATTTGTGTATATTTCGTCAATATTTCCCTACACATCCACCGATTACTATTGCATCCGGATCAATTATATTAATAACTACTGATATCGCTTTACCAAAATAGTGAAACAATCTTTCCATTGTTTCTATTGCAAAGTTGTCATTACCTTCTCTGTATCGCATAGTTATTTCTTTGAGTTTTAATGCTTCTCCACTGATACTTTTGTAATACCTTTCTAGTGACGGTCCTGAGATGATGGTCTCTACACACCCTACTTTTCCACAATAACAAAGTCCTCCTGATTCATCCAAAAAATTGTGTCCCCATTCACCACCAATACCTTGCCGACCACCTATGACTTTACCATTTACCACTAATCCACCACCCTACACCTGTCCCCATGATCACACCAAAAACCACTTCAGCACCTACCATTTTATCAGGTATGATACCCATCTTAGTTTCCGCTACAGCAAAACAATTGGCGTCATTGCTTAAGTTAAAGGTTATACCTATTTGAGTCTCGAGGTCAGCTTTAAGATTTTTACCATTTAGAGAGGTACTGTTGCAATTTTTCATAACGTTTAGAATAGGGTCGAGTGTACCAGGTGTACCCATTCCTATTTTAAATGGTTGGATACCACTATCTTCTTTGCCATGTCGATAAGCTTATTGATTTGGCTTAATACATGCTGGTATCCTTGGTCACCTTCCTGTTGGTACTCTTAATCTGGAGATGGTTCTCAGGTTATGTTTATCTAAAATTATGCCTTCTATCTTGGTTCCACCTAAATCAATGCCCCATAATGTATCCATATTGATCAAAATTTAGTGCAAAATATCACTTCATTTCCTTACTTGAAAATTTTATTACCTTTTTTGTATGAATTTTTATATCTTACATATATATAGTCCTTACCTTTGCGTAAATAAAAACATTATGCAAAATAATATTAAAGAAATCATACCTGGTGTTGGATTGGGTGCTTTGAAGTTTGGAATGACCAGAGATGAGGTTAAGAAAATAGCAGGAAAACCCGATGATGTAGAAAATCTTCCAGGATTTGAAGAAGAGGTTAATGATGAATTGGAGTCTTGGCATTACGATGAGCATGAATTTTCATTGGTTTTTGATGCAGATTATGACTGGAGATTGGTGTCTATTGCGGTGAGTGATCCATATTTTACATTTCACGGCAAGTCGATCGTTGGAATGGAAAAACAAGAAGTCATGGACCTTTTGCAGAACATACCATAGAAATATCCAATGTTGAAGATGTCTCAGATGAAGAAAATCCTGAATTGGAATTGATAGAATCTGATGATGAAGGTATCATGGTATGGTTTGAAAACGATGAGGTAATAGAAGTTCAGATATTGCCAGATGTTGAAGAAGATGGTGAGACACTTGTGTGGCCAGCTTAAATTAGCAAAATTTAACGAATAGTATAGATTGATCGACTACAAGTAGTTATCTTTATATTTTAACTACTTGTAGTTTAATTTTTCAAAACTACTCCTTAAACCACCCCGAGTACATAATGTAATTATTGGCAATCCTATCTATTTCGCCTGATATGAGATCTTGGCTGATATCTTTCACTTTTTTAGCTGGTACGCCTGCATAAATAGTGCCTGATTCTACATGGGTATTTTGAGTTACTACTGCGCCAGCTGCTATGATAGAATTGCTTTCAATGACACAATTGTCCATAACTATTACTCCCATACCGATGAGAACGTTGTCGCGCACAGTACATCCATGTACAATGGCATTATGGCCTATTGAAACATTATTTCCAATCTGTGTTGGATGTTTTGATAAGTACAATGTATTACTGCGCCATCTTGTACATTAACTTTATTGCCCATTTTGATGAAATTTACATCGCCTCTGATTACAGCATTGAACCATACACTACACTGATTACCCATTTGGACATCACCAACGATCGTTGCATTTTCGGCAATATAACATTCTTGTCCCATTTCAGGAGACTTCCCATTAACTGACTTTATGATTGGCTTTTGTTGTATCTGGTGAGAGATGTCTCCTCCCAGAGTTCATTGTAAGCTGTTTTTAACTCATTTTATATCATAATATATGCACTGTAGTTTGTACTCCTGTCATTTTTAAGTGAAATGACTGCTTTGGCTGGGTTTTCGGCCAATTTACTATCATTGTAGGGATTGCTAATAAATAATTTTGCCTGCTGCTTAAGTTTATCTTTGGATAATAATTGGTTTCTTACAAGCAATTCATTATTGGCATTGATAAAGACACTGAATACATTTCTTTCATGGTAATCCATAATGGGTGGTGGCTCCTGTGTATAATGTGGTAATTTTACTAAAATACCCTTATCTTCAGAAATGGTTGTCGTCACTAGGAAAAATATAAGTAAAGAAAGCTATATCCGCCATTGAGCCTGCATTGATCTCATTGGTCAATCTACGTTTTGATGCCATGTTGATATTTATTTTAATGGAAAAAATAAAAAAACACAACACAAGTCTAAATATAAAAGAAGCTTCAGTAAATTTTATTTTGTGTATTACTTTAAAGATGTCAGTTTTATTTATTATGGTGTGTATAGGTGTTTATAAATTCTATGGTCGGATAGGTTGAACTATTGCAATATCTTTGATGTTTTGAAAGTTAATTATTAATGAATGTCAAACATTAGAAATATATTGAAAAATTTTTCAATAATTATTGCTTATTATAAAAATCCCAGTGCGCTTGAATTGATATTGAAAGCACTGGAACTACAATCGTTACAGGATTTTGAAGTCATCATAGCTGAAGATGATACACCAAGCGTTTTCCCATTCATTTCCCAATCATCTTTTTCAATCAAACATGTATCTCAATCCTTTGATAAAGGATTTACAAAAAATGCAACGCTCAATAAAGCACTCAAAGTAGCTGAAGGTAGGTATATCATTTTTGTAGATGGTGATTGCATACCACATCGAAATTTTGTAAAAGCTTATGCGAGATGGATGCAAGAAGATATCATTTGTTTCGGTAGGAGAGTGATGCTTGGCCCTAAAACTACTTCGAAACTATATCAAAGAAAAGATTTGTTATTATTGTCATGGAAAATCTTTGAAATCTGACTCTAAAAGACTGAAATATGGTCTTTACTTACCTTTTATCCGCCAAGAAAGAGAAAAGGGAATATGGGGACATAATTGGTGTGTCGCTAAAGATAAATTATTGGCTGTCAATGGATTTGACGAAGACTATCAGACTGCAGGTGTTGGGGAAGATGTTGATATTGAGTGGCGCTTGCTTGCTTCAGGATTGAAGCTTTACTCCATCCGATTTGCTGCCATTCAATACCATTTGCATCATAGTGAAAATTATAATCAAACGGCGATACAGACGGGTATGGTACAACTAGAAACGAAGCAAAGAGCAGGAAATATTGTTTGTTGGAATGGGTTGGTGAAATATGAAAATCGTTAAATTTTTCTTAAAACTACGAAATTTTTCGTACTATATCTTGCAACTACGAATTGTTTCGTATATCTTTGTATTGATTTTTATAAAACCTTATGTTTAGTGTAAGGAATTGGATAAGTAAAGTAATGTAATATGAACAATTTAAGCCTACAGATTCAGAGATGGAAATTCTTCAGATATTATGGGAGAAAGGTGCAGCGTCTGTCAGAGAGATCAATGATATACTCAATGAACGCAGAGATGTGGGATATACCACAACATTGAAACTTATGCAAATCATGAATGATAAAGGGCTAGTACTTAGGGATACTGCATCACGATCACATATCTACAGTGCTGTAGCAATAGAAAACGATACCAAAAACAATCTCATATCTGATTTTGTCAACCTAGCTTTTCAAGGATCGGCTATGAATCTTGTTATGCAAGCACTTGGCAATACTAAATCTTCCAAAGACGAACTGAGTGAGCTGAAATCTCTTATTTCCAAACTCGAAAATAAATCTTAATATGGCTTGGATGAATTTTTCTGATGGTCCCTTTGCCGAAGCTTTAGTTTGGACGATACTTCATTCTTTCTGGCAATTCGTAGTGATAGCATTAGGCATGTCGGTGTTGTTAAAAATGTATCAAAACCATAAGTCGGATGTAAGATATTATATATCATTGGCTAGTATGGCTGTAGCATTGGTGACATTTGTTCTTACGTTTTTCTATTTTTATACTGATGGAAATGGAGAAGCCACCCTTTTCCCCGACAGTAAGATTCATGAAGTCAGTTCGATTATTGCACAAACATCATTTTGGGACCGACTGAATACATGGATCGCTTTATACCAAAAACCTATATTTTTGACTTGGGTACTAGGCGTTACTTTATTTGGTTTGAGATTGATAGGTGCATTATGTTATGTAGAGTATTTGGTCAAGTCGATGTCACCTATTTATCACCAAAATGTATTTAAGACTTTTATGCAAATGACACGGCATTTTGGTATAAATGATAATATTCGCATCGGGGAGAGTAAGCACATCAGTTCACCCATGATTTTGGGTTTGATTAAGCCTGTTATTCTTTTTCCTATCGGTATGATCAATCAATTAGAAACTGCTGAAGTGGATGCCATATTGGCACATGAATTGGCACATTTTGTGCGTAAAGATATCTATATCAATGTGATACAGACTATGATTGAAGCCATCTTATACTATCACCCAGCTATTTGGTGGATATCAGCCAATATACGTGTGGAGCGTGAAAATTGTTGTGATGAGATGGCGATAGGCTATCTTGGAGACAATATTCAATATGCAAAGACATTGGTCAAAATGCAAGAAATTCAGGTTAACGGACCGACATTAGCTCTCAATTTTAATCATAAAAATAGTTTTTTTTCTAACCGTATAAAACGTATTTTAAACATGGCACAAACAAGAAATTTTTTAAAAGAAAAAATCATCACAACGGTAGTATTAGCCATTTTAGTCATATTTTCTACCAAAAATTTGACTGGAAGTCAAGCTGCACTTGAAACATCGATGAATCAACCAACCAACCAAAAGCAGATAATAATGCAGGTTCATACCGATTCGTTGCCAACAAGTAGGGAGTCCATCAGGATCCAAAAACGTACCAACGACCAGGATATCAAAATATCCATGGAAGATGGAAAAGTTACTGAACTAGAGATAGACGGCAAAAAGATAGATGAAGCTGATTATGACAAATATGAAGATATCATTGCTCAATCAAAACCTAAAAGCAGTACTAAGGGAAATGCCCAGATGTTTTTCTTTGGTGACGGAGAGCCACAGTCTTTTGAGTTTGACTTAGGAAATGATGGTAAGCTGTTTTCAGACTCCATTTTCAAAAGATTTGAGTTTAAAGGAATGGATGGATTTGATATGAGTAACTTTAACGAACAAATGAAAAATCTCCAAGAACAATTGGGTAAAATGCAATTTGATTTCAAAGGATTGGATAGTATGAATATTAATGGATTGGATGGATTTAATTTTGATTTTACATTTCCTGAAATGGAACAGTTCAAAGGTGGATTTGATTTTGGCAACGGTGATTCATTTGCACAACCTTTTGGTCGCTTCCCCGATGATATGCCAAACCTAGATATCTCTGACGGAGAAAACAATTTTAGTGATGCCATTGGCAATGCGCTCAATCGAGATGGCTTACTCATCCCTAACCAATCCAATAAAGTAGAGTTGACAGGCAAACATTTGAAAATAAATGGGGAAAAACAACCTAATAATATCTATCAAAAATATAGAAGGATTTTTGAAGAACAATCAGGTACTACATTAGAAAAAAACTCTAAACTTCAGTTTACATTTGAAGGTAAGGAAGCTAAACGCAAGTATCGAGTTTATTAATTATTTATCTTTTTATTTTTAACATTATAAAACAATCATTATGGTCAAGAAATTTTTAGTTTTAACATTGATATTTGGTGGATTGAGTTTTGTACAAGCTCAAGACCAGAAGCCAAACAAAAAGTAGTCATCATCAATAAAACCAATGATAATGGTAAAATCACGGAGACCCGAAAGGAAGCTGAAGGCGATGATGCTGACAAGCTGATAGAGGAAATGAAGGCCGATGGTATCGACAATATAAATATCGATACCGAAGGTGGTACAAAGACAATTTCCATCACAAAATCCACTTCAAAAACAACGTCAAAAGATGGGAAGGATGAAGATACCAACATAAAAATCATCAAAATAGATGGTGATAATGTGAATGAAATGGAATGGAAAGGCGATGGTGACATGCCTGAAGAAATGGCGAAGGAACTTAAGAACATAAATATCAATAAAGTCGTAGATGGAGATAATATGACGATCACCATTGATGCTGAAAGCGATGATCAACCGAAGGATTTAACAGAGGGAAAGCCCAAAAATAGAAAAATGAAGATGATCCGTCGGGAAGATTCTGACAGAATGTATTTTCCTGAGAGGGAGCGAAAGTTTATGTACAGAGACAATATGAACAGTAATAAAGCTTCACTCGGAGTATCTATAGATGATACACAAGAAGGTGTGGTGATTACTGACATCGTAGATGATTCTGCAGCTGCCAAAGCAGGTCTTAGAAGAGGAGACACTATATTGAAGATTAATGATAAATATATCTTCACATCAGATGGTTTGCTAAAAGCTTTGAGTCCATTTAATCCGGGAGAAAGTATCAAAGTAAGATACATCAGAGATGGCAATGAAAATCTACTAAAGGCTACATTAACAAAGAGATCGTAGTTTTAGATTTTTCCTCCAAATATATAAAAGACAAACACTCGTTAATGTAGGTGTTTGTCTTTTTTATTTTATGACATTTTGCGATCGTAATCCAAAATAGTTATGCTTTTTTTCGATTATAGTCGTGAAATGTTATGATTTGTTTATAAAGTCATGGTAGTTTTCTGTATTTATAGTGACAGTAATGGTGGGATGATATTGTTCTGTAAAGGTTTTGCTAAAATAAGCAGGTTTAGTTTTAGAATATTTAAACTCGAAAGCTTGAAGTGATCCGTTGGAGTCTTCGATATAGTCAATTTCTTGTTGTTGCCTAGTACGCCAAAAATATTGATTGCAAAATAGACCAAGATTTGAATTCATTTTTATTCTTTCCTTTGACCATATAGTTTTCCCACAACACACCAGCATCATTCCTTAGGCTCAAAGGTCTGAAATCACCTATAATGGCATTTCTGATACCATTGTCATAAAAATAAATTTTTCTGCTTTTTTTGAGTTCATTTCTAAGATTTCTACTAAATGATCTCAATCTAAACACCACCATACTTTTTTCCAGGAGGTCAATATATCTGCCTATTGTTGCTGGATCAGAAGCCAAAAGTTGTGCCAATTCATTGTAACTTACTTCACTGCCAACTTGCCTTGCCAATGCTTCCGTAAGATTATGAAGTAGTTCAGGTTTTCTTACATCTTGGTAATTGAATACATCCTTATATAGATAACCGGTTGTCAACTCACGCAATAATATTTCCGATCTTTCTGGGTGGGTAATGACTTCTGGATACATCCCATATCTTAGTCTAGTTTCTAAAGCTCTCTCTTCCATCATCCCATGATGATCACACATTTCTTGGTAGGAAATGCCACTCATGACCATTTCTATTTTTCTTCCCGTCAAAGGCTCATTGATGTCTGACGATAACTCTAATGCTGATGATCCTGATACGATGACTTTAATATCCTTCAACTTATCAATAATGAGTTTAATCGTTAAGCCGATATTTTTTACTCTTTGGGCTTCATCAATGATCACGATTTTTTGAGAGCCTAAAAAATTTCTGAGCGTACTAGATGATGCATCCGTTAATAGACTTCGGACATCTGGTTCGTCACAGTCAAGAAACACTGAGCCAGAGTAACTTTCCTGAAGATGCATTAATACTGTAGTCTTGCCCACTTGTCGTGGACCAAGAAGCAATACTGACTTCCCAGATGCCAAAATATTTTCTATCCTGTTTATAACTAATCTTCCTATCATATTGCAAATATATGATATTTTGCGATCGTAATCCAAAATAGTTATACTTTTTTTCGATTATATTCGTGAAATGTTATGGTTGAGTAATAATTTATAAAATCTTACCGATAAAATGTAGCAAATTACGCTACTTTTTTGTTTGCTTTTCGATAATATATTATAGTATTAAAATTCTCCGAATTGCTAGTATTTGCGCTAATTGTTAACATTTTGCGATCGTAATCCAAAATAGTTATGCTTTTTTCGATTATAGTCGTGAAATGTTATGAATAAGGTAAGTTGAGTAAAAGAATTTAGATATTAAATAACCGTTATTTCTTTGGATCTTCCTTTTTTCCTCTTTTAGATGACGAGTCCATTGAGAAAGTTACGTAATATTTGATCACCAGCTTCTACATAGCTTGGATGGTCTTCTTTGCAAACATATCATTAAGTGCACCTTTGGTGATCTTAAAATCGACCAATGAAAGTATCTCTAAAATATCTTCATCTTTGAGCTGCAATGCGACCCTTAGTTTTTTGAGTATATCATTATTTGAAAGCATATTCTTATTTCTTATGTTTGGTTTTGATAATAATCATGAATAAGGCGCATTCCATCTAATGTCAACATCTTATCTACTACATCAAAAGATGACTCTAATGGGTGAAGAATGGACGAAAGGCCACCAGTAGCAATGATTTTGTAAGGGATATGCAATTCTGTTTGCATGCGTAAAATAGCCTCCTTGACCAAACCCACATATCCCCAAAGTACACCAGCTTGAATGGCCGTGACATTGTCAAAACCGATTACAGAATCGGGCAACTCAAGGGCACTACAGGCAACTGAGCCGTTTTGTCAGAAAGTGAATGTAATGCTGTCTTTAAACCCGGCGCAATCGTCACACCTATAAGTCCTTCCGTTTTGTTGACGACTGTAAAGCTCAATGCAGTGCCAAAATCTACAATGATACAGTGATTACCATGGAGTTGAATGGCAGCATACGCATTGGCAACTAAGTCTGACCCAATTTCATAAGGATGAGGAATGGGTAAGTCTAAGCTTTTGATCACATCCGCGGTAATAAAAAGTGGATTCAAGCCTGTCGTAAAATTTACTGCTTGACGGATTACATCATTGAGATCAGGTACTACACTACTGATGATACATTTTGAAATATCAATAGACGAAATATTCCATTCTAGCAATATGTTTCGAGCGCATTTTCATAATAAAACTCTGGTTGCGTCTCCTTGGTTTCATATCTAAACGTATTGGTCCATGCACCTGATTTATAAAGTGCAATGACGATGTTGGAATTGCCGATATCAATAGCAAGGGTCATAGGATGCAAAATGTGTTTGATGCCACAAAAGTAATTAAATTTATTTGGCTTTTGACTTTACCATATCTAGCAAAGCATGATAAATAACTTGTGCACTTTCTTCCCAACTAAAAGTTTGATAACGTTCAAGTCCTTTTTTTGCCAATAAATCTCTCAATCCAGTTTGAGATGTTATGGTTATCAGGGCTTTGGTAATATCTTTTACATCATCTGGATCGACCAATATTGCGCATCGCCAGCTACTTCGGGTAGTGAGGTCACATTGGAAGTGATGACAGGTGTACCCCATTTTCATAGCTTGAGTAGTGGTATGCCAAAACCTTCAAATACAGATATAGGTCAAAGCTACGGCATCTTTTATCAATTTATATTTGATAGATTCTGATACCATACCTGCATGAAATATGTCAGTGGAAGATTCGATGGCTTTTGTATTTCATTCGTATCCCACGCAAATCTTCCTGCTAACACCAGTTTATATTTTACATCGCTTTGCCTATTAAAAGCCAAAAACCTTCTATAAGTTTTAAAATGTTTTTCTAGGTTGTATTGCGCCTACATAAAGGAAATAGTTTATTGTCTATGGCTTTGATAAAAGTTGCAGGCAATTTGATATCATCAACATTTATCGGTGGAGATACCGCATTATAAGCCACGCTTATTTTTTCTGTCGGTATATTAAGGTGTGTAATAATGTCTTTTTTTACAAATTCTGATACGGTTACTATGTGATTTGCTCTTTTGAGATATTTGGGAACATATTTTCTATAATAACCCAAAGATGTTTTTCCTACATAATCGGATAGTGTAAGTATGCAATATCATGTATAACCAATAAAGTTGGTATCTTACTACGCAAACTGAGATAGCCATCACCTGAATAAAATACATCTACCTTGCACCACCATAAATAAAGAGGCATCATGACTTCAAACCACCACAGCCATAGAATCGGATGCCTAGCATGCCATGGAACTATAACAGATTTTACATTAGGAGGAAATCCAGAAATCCGCTTGCACTTTGCGATCAAAAAAAGTACAAACTCGTCTTCGGGATGCTCATTGGCCATTTGGAGTGTAGTTTCATAGATGTATCTAGGAATACCTTCCATATTCTCACCTAATAATACCCTTACATTAACTCCTATTCGCATTTATGATTTTAAATCGGAGCAAATTTATAGCATTAGACAATTAATTTTTTAATTATTGGAAGGAAATAATTTATTTTTCATTTTCAACCAACGAATTCGTCCTGAAAAACGTCTTAATAAGATAAATACATTGATTATGCAGATATTAATAAAAATCATTTTCATATCTCTAGTTTCATTAAGCTTCATTTCTTGCGACAAAGAAAATAAGGAGGCAGATGTTTTTGCAGAAAACGACTACTTGATTTTTGGTAAATTTCATGGATTTTGTCATGGCGAAACATGTATTGAGACCTTCAAATCAAAGCCAATTCTCTTTACGAAGATACCAAAGATAATTATAGGTCTTTGATGATTTTGATTTTGTGGCATTGTTGTGGACAAATACAAAAGGTAAAGGACATCACCGATCATATTCCTAGCCAACTATGGAACGAGCCCAAAAAAGGTATTCGGTTGTCCTGATTGCTATGATCAAGGTGGTTATATAGTGCAGCAGGAAACAAGGTACTATTAGATCGTGGATACTAGATAGTAACCCGAATGATGTACCTGAATACCTACATGATTTTATGCAAAAGATACATGATTCTATTATTTGATCAACGAGTAAATGCAAAAAAGTATGAAAATTTTAACGTATAGTGTGCTATTTATTCTTATTTACTGGTTTTGCTTGTAGCGATTCTTCAGATGATATGGTCACGGCCACAATAGAAGGATATGATTTGAGATTATGTGCCTGTTGTGGTGGATTGATTGTAAAACCTTCTGATGCCAATGGGGACACTTATCAATGGTATCAAAAAAATCAGAAATTTGATGTAAATGAAAATGATGTTTTCCCTTTAAAAGTAAAAATTAATTATCACCATTTGGCTGAAACTTGTGTTGCGTCCGATGGAGAGATAGAAATTACTGCTTTGGAGAAGGTGAAATAGTTTCAAAATAAAACCTAAAATAATGAGAACTAATTTTTACAGCCCCTTCATTTATTTATCCATAATGTTGTTATTCTATGTACAAAAAAAGAAACGATAGAATGCCCTGACGATCTAGCGTGTACGGAAGTTTTTGTATCCATCATAGTCAAGATAAAGGATGTAAAAGGCGAAACCATCCAACTCACAAAGACTACCACAGAAATAGAAGGCAATGACACAATCCTTACAAAAACAGATTTTACTTTATTATTTGACAACTATGTTATTGTCGATGACTTATCCAAAAAAGACTTAAAAAAAGACGGCTCTAAAGTCACTTTCAAAGGATATGACGAAAGTAATCGGCTGATTGTCAATGAACAATATATCATTGGTCATGATTGTTGTCATGTGGTCAAGTTGTCGGGTAAAGATTTTGTAATCATCAACTAAATTTTTAATCATGTATCAATATTTCTATGTAAGTATCTTTGTTCTATTCATATTTCTATTATCCTGTAACAAAGAAAACAATCATCAAGATTGTGCATTATCCCCTGAAGTGGGCAATTGCAAAGGCTCTTTTAAGAAATACTATTTTGATAATACTGAACAAAAATGTAAAGTTTTCTTTTGGGGAGGCTGTGATGGCGTTGTTCCATTTGAGACACTAGAAGATTGCAATAAAAAATGCCCTTGCCAAAGCAATTGAGGTCTAATAATTTGAATTACACAAATCCATTAAAAGCCTTCTAGTTGTAACTAAAAAGAATATTGACAGAATAAATGATCAAATGAATACATTGGAAACTCAGGGATATTCACAACTTAGCAAATCAACCACATAAGCGATTTTAGCAAATCCATTACAGTGATTTCCTTACAAATTTGGTCAAAATAACGATGTGTTGGTCATTCACTTTGCCTTCTATTTGATCCGTATTTTCACGGACTAGAGTAATTCGTCTTACTGCCGTACCTCTTTTGGCTGTAAAATTAGCCCCTTTTACATCCAGATCTTTGATTAGTACAACGGTGTCTCCTGTTTGCAATATATTTCCGTTGCTATCACGGTGTACATCACTGCTGCTAAAGCGCATCAGCCCATTCTTGAGTTTCTCGTCTAGGTACATCATACCCAACAAATCTTGAGCCCATTGCTGATCGCTCAGGTTATTTAACATCCTATAAGACAGTACTTGCACAGCTGCTACGGACTCCACATGCTGTCATTGAGACATCTCTCCAGTGTTCTGTATCAGCATTTTCAGGGCTTTGTACTTGATCATTACAAGTAGTGCATAGAGCCACTTGTTCATCTACACTATTTCCAGTTTTAGGTGCGACAATATATGGTGTAAGGGTAGTTTCCGCGCCACAAATTTCACAGGCTCTCCACATCTTGCAGTCAGTTCCGTTGATAAAAGACTCATACTTTTTTATTTTGGGTGGCAAAGATAAGATTTTTTGAGAAATATGAATAGTTTTTATGCAATTAGGAAGGAAATTAGGAAAGATGCAAAAAGTGGTAAAGAAGTGATGCATCTGCTGGCGTTGAATTCTTCAAATGCAACCTATAAATTATCTTGCAATCTAAGATTGTTAGTCCAATAGAGTTGATTTTGTAGATGGTTTTAAAACCCAAGCTTCTAAAACCATAAGCACCTTCATCTCCAGCTCACCATGATAGTTTAAGGTGATTTCTGCACCAGCAGATATATCCTTGATCGCTTCTACATCTATGGTATTATTTTCTAAATCGAGTATGAAATTGGCATTCGGATGTATAGCGTGATTATACAAACTCCCAAAACCTAGGGCAGTAGCACATTCATCCATTTCTTCTCCCCAAAGGAAATAATAATCGTGGAGTACAGTTTTATGGATGATAGGCAATTGCGATTTTGTATGATGATTACAGGGCATACTTCTATCGTGTCTCCGCATTTATATCTATAGAAGTAAATACACCTCTACCTTTTCGGCTGTATGTGCTGTAAACAATCTGAATTTGATGCATGATTATCCTTTTTGGTGATAGACGCCTACTAAGATAGTACTCATTCCAGCTATATGTAGTAGAGTAACAGGTTCATTGTCTAACAGTCCCCATATCAAAGCTACTATTGGCATGAGATACGTAACTGTACTGGCAAAAACAGCACTTGTTTTTGGACAAGGACATAAAATAAAATACTTGCCATAACCGTACCCATCAATGATAGTAATGTGACTGATCCTAATGAGAACAAAGCATCATCATGTGTACGCATCACGGTAGTGAAGTCAGTAAAAAATACGTAAAACCAATGCGGGTGGCCCTATAAGAAAAAAAGACATACTACTGATGATAATGGGTTTTGTATGGCTAAAAAATGATTGCACCATATTGACACTCGATGCATAACAAACCGTAGCTATTACTATCAAGATACTATATATTGGATTTCTCCAAGAGATGTTTCATTGCCTAATAATATTAATGATGCCGCACCAACAAATCCAAGTATTACTCCCAGTAATTTTATTTTATTGAAAGATAATCTAAAAATAAATATACCAATGATCAATGTCCAAATAGGCGTAAGACTATTGAGCAGGCCTTACTGAACTACTTATTTGAGTTTGGGCAATGAAAATAAGAAGGCAGGAATGCCACTTCCTGTTAGTCCCACTGCTACAAATTTTGGGCCACTGCGCCCAGTCAATATCACGTCGATGCCAAAAGACTATGGGTGCAAAAGCCAATGAAGATATACCTAATCTTAGACAGGCAAGTTGAACAGGATCAAAAGCCAGCAATGATTTTTTTATCAAAATGAAGGAGCATCCCCAAACAAGGCTCAAAAATAAAAGGATTGCCCAAGATGTATTTTCTATCGGTTTTTTGTCCATTACTTATATTCAGTTGCAAAGTAACGAAGATGTACATAACAATCGTTTATGTTAGTCCATTTATTTTTTGTTTATATGTAAGAGCCTACAAGATTGTCAATGATCTAAAACTGAAGATTTAACGCTCAAAATATTCCATTAGGTTGCCCTACAGTATTTCTAACACTAGGTAGGTATAATATCACTTCTTGATCACGGCACTATTTATTTGTATGTTGTTAATCCCTAATTACTCACCCACCAACTTTTCTTTGGCTGGTGCACTCATGAAACTCATTTTGTACACGCTCTGCATATTTATCTAATAAAAAGTCCGATTTTATTTCTGTTTGGATTGTAAATGAGACCGATGTGGTGCTCTTTTTCATTCGCCATACGATTTCCTTATCTTCAAATGATGAAGTATCAGGATGTTCATATCTACTAAGAGAAACAATAATGCCACCATGATCCGTCCGTACTTTAGGCAACTTATATTTTTGTCCTCTGCAAGCGGCACATTCTATTCTTGCCCATTCACTCCATAGATTGATACCTGATGCATTTTCCACCATTTCGGCAAGATTGGCACCTCCGACACGGGAAGCAGTTTTGTGAAAATAGTATTTGCCATCTTCTATTACATTTTAAAACTCGGTGTGTGATGCACTATATTGCAGCCGAATGCCCTGTGACATCAGCATTGAGTTTCTGAAGTGCGTTGTCTTCTTCACAGCCTAGTTCTATGGTCATGGATCGGAATATACCACCTCCATGTGCTACTTCAAATGGTGTATCAAGTATTGACTGACTCTAGAAAATACTACTTTACCATCAGTAGTCAGGGCATCAACATGTAAACTGCACCGTGCAAATTTTTCAATCAAATATTCATGTCGTTTCGCCCCTAGGTAATTTAGATGTCCCAAAGTTGAACCGTTGTGGATTTTTTGATACCTGAGCGGATGCTTGCATTCTAGGTTTAACTAACCAAGGGGCTGGAACATTGGCAGTAAATTGGTGAATATCCGAATCGTGAATTAAGGCGAAAATTGTGGCACCGGGACACCTTCTTGATTGTGCTTTGATAATGCATAGCTAGTTTATCCCTAAAATATCTAGCTGTCAGTCTCACCCATGCTCGGAATTCTAAAATATTCGTGAAGGAATGCCACATGTTCTACATCAAAATCATAAGCAGCAAATACATCAAATTTTGTATTACGCATTTTATGAGCCATACCACCTATTAGATGGTCATGAGTTCATTATTACCATGTTCATCTTCTACCATATAAAAGGTATCTCTAAAACTTTCCCAAGGCCAATCGGAATGCTCTAATTTTTACTTGCTAAGTAAATAGACATTACTCCATCAGCTTTATCTCTTTGGTGAAAATCTCCTTTTGAAAAACCTAGAAATACAGAGTATGTTTAGTGGTTTGTTGTCGTTGTCCTAATATTTTAACCAGTATAAGCAGATGTTTGTATTTCCAAACGTGGATATAATTTTTGGATAATCTATAAAGCAGAATTAGTAATTTTTTGTTTAACCGGGATGCGCCACTTCATCCAAAAAAAAAAGCGATCTTTTCAATATTGAAGAAGACCGCCTTTTAATGTTAACGTCTGAACCTATATAAAAATAGTATATTACAAAAATTAGTTTACTGCGTCAGTCAATGACTTACCAGCTTTAAAACTACAGAAGTTTTGCTGCTGCGGTAGCGATTGTTTTCCCAGGTTGATGGGTTTCTTCCTTCTCTGGCTGGTTTGAGCTGTTGAGAAAGTACCGAATCCAACAAAGCAGCTTTGTCACCTGCCTTAAGGCTAGCTTCATCTACCGAAAACTGCATCTACAGCACTACCTGCTTGACTTTTTGTAATTCCAGCAGCCCTGCCACTGCACTGATTAGATCTCCTTTGTTCATTTTAATTATTTTGTTTAATTAAGAATCATTCGGGCGCAAAAGTAGGGCTTAAAATCATATATATGCAAATATTAATTCATAATTTTTATACTAAAATCACCGTAATCTTATTTTGTTAGATATTTGGTTGTTTAATATTCGTTTACATATTTTTTATAGATTTATATCAA
>JADKCC010000018.1 GCA_016714785.1 Saprospiraceae bacterium | reverse complement strand
GTTTTCCAACTGGATTTCATCTCCTTCATTTGGGATGCTGCCATGTGTCATGACTATATAGCCTGAAAGTGTTACATAATCTTCTTCTGGTAAGTCTAAGTTTTCATATTTACTATTAAGATAAGCAAGTTCTAATCTTCCAGAAAATATAAATTCATTAGCTGAAATTACCTTTTCTATATAATCTTCATCATCATGCTCATCGGCTATTTCTCCAAAAATTTCTTCTTATTATTATTATTATTATTATATTATTATTATTATTATTATTACTATTATTATTATTATTATTATTATTATTATTATTATGCTTATTAATATTAGAACTATCTTTTATGTAACGATTTATATCAAATCTTGGACATTCATCACATCAGGTACAAAGTCAATATCCATGATATTGCGTTTGACAGATGTGATATTTTTAAACAATTGTTGATGATGAAAATAACCCACTACATTTTCTACTTCTCCATCAGCCACTATAAGCCTAGAGTGTTTTGACGAAATAAATGTCTTTTCACTTTTTACAATATCATCATTTTTTGTCAATAAAAACGATTACTTTCGAGAGTATCATGCAATCTCGAACTTTTTAATTAATTAAGATTGATAGTTGGTGAGGTATTTCTTTGTCTATTTTTTTCTTCATTAACGTTGGACTGAATGTAGTGTTCTAAGTCCAATTTCGTAATGTTGTTGTCATCAGAAGATTCTATTTTACCAAATATCATTCTAATCACTAAGTTGGAAGTTTTAGTAAGCAGCCAACTGGGAATGACCAAAAGCCATTTAAAAAAATTTAACAATGGAGCAAGTCTAAATATTAATTCATTGGCATACAGTCTGAATACAGTTTTGGGCAAAAACTCTCCAAACACCAATAATACTAATGTTAAAATAACGGTTGTCACCAAGGAAATAGCCAAACTGCCGGCAGGTAAAAGCATCTCAAATAATGGTGTCACTATACTACTAAACAAAATAGTATAAATGACCAATACAATATTGTTGCCAACCAACATGGTACTAAGGAATGTTTTTGGATCTTTATATAACGATGTAAGCATTTGCCCTCGTTTTGATCCTTTGTTTTTTAGTACTTCTACACTTAGCTTATTGGCTGAAAGATAAGCAATTTCACTTCCTGAAAAGAAAGCTGAAAGTAAAATAGTAAATATAACTAATAATATTGTAACAAGCATAATGTCAGATTGCGCCGCAAAATTAATCAAAATTCGGTAACCAAGTCGGAAACATTTATTTTGCCTTGCACTTTCTTTTTAATTTCAAATCGTGTAAATTCTTGATTGGCCTTAAATCCAAAGCCATAGGTGGTATCTCCTTTTTCGGCTTGAGTGATTCTTACCAATTTTTCTGTATATACTATTCGTTCTTTTTCATCCCAAATCAGTTCCGGTGTTTCTATTTTTTGATTCTTATCATTATAAAATACTACATTTCCTTTGGCAGTTATTTTTTGAGTTCGTTCTTCTCTTATTGCAGTTTCTGCTTTCAGCCAACTATTGACCGTTTTGTTTTCATCCATAAACTCCAAGAGGATTCCCTTAGGAAATACATCTTTGGAGTTATTATAATCTACAAATCTTTCCATTACCGGAGCATGCACAACTAGTTTTATCACAGCAGAGTCACTATAAATAATTCTCACGTTTTTACCTCTTTCAACTTTGGCATCCAATCCTTCAGCTAGTAGCTCGTCTATATCTTCCATTTTATTAGAGCAAGAAGCCATCACCATCCCAATAAAAAATATAATAACTATTCTATAGATCATCTGAGTACAGTCACATCACCAGCATAATTACTAAAAGTCCCATCCAACCATCTCACGCCAGCACGCCATACAAAGACACCTGGATTGACTTCACTGCCTTTGAAAGTTCCATCCCAACCGCTACTGTGATCGTTTCTGTTGAAATTGACACCATCTACTCCCTGATATATAAGATTGCCCCAGCGATCGTAAATCTCTAGCAATTCGATTCTATCCACACCTTTAGTAACCCAAACATTGAAAAAATCATTGTTGTTGTCTTTATTTAGCGGCGTGAAAACGTTTGGGGCATGTAGATTTAGATTTTTAACAACTCTCACTTGCACGATGTCAGTGCCTACACAACCATTGCTATCTACGACTGTGACAGTATAATCAGTGGTCACGAAAGGCCTCCCTGAAAAGTCTAAATTTCCTAACCAAGTGAGATTGGGATTCCACAAGATGGTATCTTTATCTTTAATAGGTGTATAATTGATTTTAATCAATGTTGTATCACCTAGGTCTATTACTTTGTCTGGACCCGCATCGACTATGATAGGCGGAGGTTGATTGATGGGCACTTCTATAGTATCTTTGCAGCCTTTGATGTCTTGTACAGCTAGGTCATAAGTACCTGCAGCGAGATTTCCGTACTGAGGATTTGGTCTATATGGTGCTCCATTTAAACTATAACTATACTCTGGTGCTCCACTTATTCCCTGTGCAAGTATCAATCCTTCAGGGATTTCAAAACACTTAAGATCTAATTTATCGGCTATTAAAGCCAGTGTACTTGTGTCTTTACAACATGCATCTACGTAAAAGTCAAGTATTTTGGTTACAGTACATCCACGAGTACTCTCAATTGTCAATGCAGCGATTTTATCGCCAAAAGATTGATAGGTGACGTCATAAGGCCCAAGTCCGGAAGCTCTATCAGGCACAGCCCTGTCTCCAAAGTTCCATGTATAACTTATTATTGGGTCGGTTTCAGAAGTAGATTTATTGGTAAATACCACTGATTTATCACATTCAAAAGCTTGATTAGCATTAATTTCGAAGTCTGGTTTGGGTCCAAGGAATGTACCCGTACCACCGAATTCGATGGCGAAACCAAGACCTGACCTAGAATAATTATTTATAATTAATACATAAGATTTTCCAACTTCCATATCTAAGGCACGTACAAAATTGTTATTGCCAACCTGACATCCAGGAGATTCTGTAATATCAGGGTCTCCTAGCATTAATCCAGTAGGACCGTTACAGTTTATCCAAGTTGGTAATGGGTCTGTTACGCCACCTATGCCATTGGCTCCTGAAGCCATACACCTAACCAATCGTTTTCCAGTACAATTATCTATTCCATTAGGCAATTCATAGACTGCAAAATCCAAGTCATCAGAAATATTATTTCTATCCCTAAAATCATTAGGAGTTAATGTAAAAGCCAATGTTCCAGCAGAATCACATGTCCATTTGTACCATGCAGATTGAGATTCTATTTCAATACAGTTTCCAGATTCTATTTCATTTCTATCACTACCTACTCCTGTCAAACTTTCTACCTTGAAAGGGGATTTATCACATAGCACTACTCCATCCCTGCAATCTGATTCAGGGGAAGGCACAGGTATAAAATCATCTACACAGAGTTTGAATGTACCTTCACCTCCAGGAGCTGATTCAATCATAATGAAATAATTCTGCCCAATTGTTAAATTATCAATGAGCATTTCGTCATTACCTACTGTCTTTCCTGGAGAGCATTGTAAGTAAGTGCCGCATTGACTAAAGACAACAATTTTTGGATTTCTTAAGGTACCACCTTTACCTGTGCCAAATACCCTTATCAATGCTGCAGGTTCTCTGGGTACAAAAGAAAACCAAACGCCGTTTTTCCATAGCAAACTAACACAAGTGTTTGAAAAAGAAGGATCCGGCTTCGCTCCTACATTGGTAAATGCACCATCATCAGAACAATAATTGTCTGAAGTAGGTAGTGGTATAGCAAATCTACACTCATCATTGAGTACCTGTCCTTGTAGGCCCAAAATGGCAAATGTCATAATGGCCCACACAGCACATATTTTAGGGATTAATTGACTATTTTGGTACTTCATGGATCGTCTTTATTATAAATAACGCAGATTGGCAAATAAGAGTTTAATCAATAGACTGATTATTAACACCAAACGCTGCTGCAAATCTACCATTTTAACGTTATTTTAATGCTTTTGTCACTATAAATTGCACTTTTAACTTGAAAGCGACATTTTATCACCCTTACTATTATGCAATATCTTGGGTTGCTACTCTATCCTTACAAAACTTTTTAAATAGTCATTTTACTTTTTGAATAAAATTCAATCCAATAAGACCGATCAATATACATAAGATAAAAAAAAATTCTAACAATGATGTCTTGTCACGAAAATACATTGCACCAATTACATAGACTAAAAAAGTACTAGCACCAGCCCAAACAGCATTGGTGTAACCCATTGGTAAATATTTCAACGCCATAGTAAGTAGAAAAAAAGTGGTTGCATAACATATTCCACCTGTAATTAAATATATTTTATGTGTGGCACCATCTGCTAGTTTCATCAGTAAAATGGCTACCGTTTCAAAAATTATCGTAAATATTAAATAAATGTACCCTTGCACGTTGATATTTTGTATGTTTGTTACACCTTCACGGCAAATTCTTGGAGGGTAACTTTCATATTGTCTGCATCCATTTTGGCTTTGATACCAATGGGGAATGTACAAATATCTCCTACGTGCCCGAAGGTAAATCCATAAAAACATGGTATTCCTAAAGGTTGCAATCGGTCTATAAGTACCTGTTTTAGTGTTAAAGTATCATCATCTTTGGATTCGCAATCATTAAATACTCCTAAGATGATACCTGAAGCCCGACTTAGATCAGTAGCTTGAATCAAAAAAGTAAGCATCCGATCTATCCGATATGGTTTTTCGCCTACATCCTCAATAAATACCAATTTGTCTTTATAACTTGGGGCGTATTTTGTATTTGGTAGATTGACCAATAAAGACAAATTACCACCTGTAAATGCACCTGTAGCCATACCACTTGTGATTAAGTAAGGCTCGTTTCCAATGGTATATTTTTCTTGACTCTGTATTTGCATTGGTATATCATGTTGTTCATTTCCATTCCCAAATAAGATAGTAGAAACTTGACTTGATGTATATGAACTAAAAACTTCTGATATAGCTACAGGTCCATGAAATCCTATTATGCCAGTTTTTTGATATATGGCCAATAATAATGCAGTGATATCGCTATATCCTATGATGATTTTTGGATTTTTGCTGATAAGTTTGTAATCTATGCTATCTAATAGCCTGGTACAACCATAGCCTCCTCGAAGACACCAAATCGCCTTTACTTCAGGATCTTCAATCATTAGATGAAAATCTGCCAATCGCTCTTCATCAGTACCCGCTAAATACCCATGTTTTTTGAATACTGTTTGTGTATATTTAGGTATTAAACCTAGGTTTTCAAGATTTGTAATAGCATTTTGAAATTTTTCGGGTTTAATAGGGCTTCCGGGAGCAATGAGCGCTACTGTATCTCCTTTCTTGAGAGCTTTGGGCTTGACACATTTTGGATGTAATATATATCCTTCATCTGCTATGGATGCACTTGAGACTAATCCAAATGATAGAGGACTAATTGCCATAAATTTATTAAAGATACGCCTTTTCATACCATTTGTGATTTATGTTGTTTTACTTTATCTAAGGTCAAAATTGCCGTACCCAACCTACTGGCATATCTTTATCAAAATCGCCCATGATGGCTGGGTTTTGAGCATTAGCTGTATAGGACTTAACATTGGTGGATACATAATTATACAATTCAGAGATGGTAATCAGTTTGTCGCTATCCAAATCTGCTTGACCTTTAAGGCCTTTGATTAGAAAATGAGAAAAAACTCCTTGGCGCAATCCTCCATATTCGAGGGAAACTTCTTCTTTTTTGGACGACATCATGATGGCTGTACCGCCTTCTATCGAACTATAGGCCGTATAAAAATTTTCTAAAGCTACATTATAAGGCGTCCGTGCTGTGGCCAACATCGATCCAGAATGGCAAGCATCTGTAATAAATAATTTGTGTTTTGCTGCAGAATTGTCTAGGGTTTCTAAGATATCTTCATAAGAGACTTGATTTTTGTAACCATCAAAATCACTTGGCACATAAGCGCCATCTAAGCCATGGCCTGATAGATATATCAATACTACATCGTCTGCATCAGCTTTGGCTGAAATGTTATGCAATTCTTGCAACAAAGACTTACGAGTGACGGCATCATCAATTATGATCTTGATATGGTCATCAGGAATAGCGCCACCTTCTGGACTTTTAAGGAAAGCATAAAGTTGGTAAGCATCATCATCAGTATATTTAAGAGATGGCATGTGACTGTATGAAGCTACACCAGCTATAAGTGCGTAAATTTTTGTTGTATTATCTGATTTTTGGGTCGGTTTAGGTTTAGTGTCTTGTGCGATAACAGGAGACATGTTCGGGTTTATTTTTTGTTTTGGTACGCCATTATCCCAAATAGCTGCATAAGTCGTTCCTTTAGAGAAATGCATAATACCTTGACCGTGTGGTGCATGATTTTTCCATCCACCTTCATATCTATCGCCATTAGCATACTTACATTTACCATTTCCTTCTCCTATACCATTTACAAAATCGCCAGTATAGACTGAACCATCTTTATACCTCAGACTTCCAAGTGTATTATGACAATATTCTTTATTACAATCTAGTATTTTTGTAGTAGTATTTGGTTCAGTTTTAGCAGCTGTTACAATTGCTTGATTGGAGATGGTTTCTTCTCTTAATAGTGTGTTATTGTCATAATAGACCTTCATTTTTTTGCCTTTTGCAAATGAGAATCCTTCACCATTTTTTTTGCTATTTTGCCATTCTCCTTCGTAATAAGAACCATCAGTTCTTGTCAATTTTCCCTGACCGCTAAATAATCCATTGATAAAGTCTCCTTCATAAACATCACCGTCGGCAAAGATATATTTTCCCGTTCCAGATGATTTACCGTTGACCCAATCGCCTGTGTAAATATCACCGTTTCGATAAGTCATTTTTCCTTTGCCATTGATGACACCATTTACAAAGTTGCCAGAATACCATTCTTTGCTAACGAATGATAATTTGCCGATACCATGTTTGACACCATTCACAAACGCTCCCGTGTACAAAGTTCCGTCTTTATGGTAATAAGTACCCTGACCATGCGCTTTGCCATTATAAAAATACCCAGTATATTTGGAGCCATCTTTAAATAAAAACGTACCTTTGCCGGTAGAGCAATTGCCGCTTATGCAAGTGGCCTGAAGGTTTAGAGTTAGTAATATAATAGAAAAACATAACGATATTTTGACCATCACTCTTGACATACTTTGACTTGTTTTTCTGTGAATTAAAAAGTGTAAAGGTAAGGCTGTATTCAAATTTTTTGATGATTTTTATATAAAACAATTTTATTATCTATTTTATTATTTGAAAAATGAATTTTATGAACAAGTTAACATTATTATTATCAATAGTAATTTTTGCACTTATTGCATGTAAAAATACGACCACATCATCTAACGATGCCAAGCCTGAAGGTGATGGTGTACATTTTGGTGAAGTCATTGATACAGTCGGTATGATATCTTACGAAAATTTGCTAGCTCAGATGGCCCAATCTGATTCTTTAGACGTAAAAGTATTCGGGAAGGTTTCTGGTGTTTGTCAGACTAAAGGTTGCTGGATGAATATAATCTCAGATATTGATACCAGTAATACTGAAATGTTTGTGGAGTTTAAAGATTATGGATTTTTTATGCCCAAAGACCTTGCTGGTAAAGAAGTAGTCATGAAAGGTAAAGCTTTTAGAGAAGAAACATCTGTCGAAGACCTACGCCATTTTGCTGAGGATGAAGGGTTGACACCTGAGGAAATTGCTAAGATCACTGAGCCAAAAACAGAATTGAAATTTTTGGCATCAGGCGTAGCGATTAGATAAGTGTATCAATTTTGTACATCGTCTTAGAATAAAACTGGTCACCAGGCCTTAGAATAGTATTGGGAAAATTAGAATGATTGGGAGAATCAGGAAAGTGCTGTGTTTCTAAACATAATCCTGCATAATCTTTGTATTTACCATTTTTGCCGTTTACTCCGCCCAAGTGGTTGCCTGTATATAATTGAACAGCTGGTTGGTCGGTATAAACTTGAAGTCTCCTACCTGTTGGTTCGTGGATAGCAATAGCTATAGGGTGATTTTTTTCATGTTCTTTTAGAACAAAATTATGGTCGTATCCTTTGGCATGTTTAAGTAATAAGTCATCCGCAAAAATATGATCGCCGATAATCTTAAAATTTTGAAAATCCAAAATGGTACTTTGTAAAGACATTAAGTCACCCGTAGGTATAAGTGTCTGATCTACAGATGTAATTTGACTAGAATTTATCCAGACATTATGATCTAATATATTTCCTTTTTGATCACCTGAAAGATTGAAGTAACAATGATTAGTTAAGTTAATAGGAGTTGGTTGGTCTGTATATGCAAAATATTCAATTATTAGTACATTTTGAGCTGTATAAGTATATTTAACAGTAATCGAAAGATTTCCAGGAAAACCTTCTTCCATATCAGGGCTTATAGTGTCTAACGTTATGACAACGTGGTCTCTAACTTCCTTGATGTTAAGACGCCAAATTTTACGGTCTAACCCCGAAAAACCACCATGCAGATGATGTGGAGGCAGATTGATTGAAACTTGATATTCCACATCGTCTATAGTAAATCTACCATTGGAAATCCTGTTGGCATAACGTCCAGTGATGGCTCCAAAGTACGGATGCCGTTCGATATAGCCATTCAAATTGGGGCAACCAAGCAATACATCTTTTGTTTCACCTCGCACATCGAGACAATACCAAGTGTGAACTATTCCGCCAAAGTTAGTAATTTGTATTTTATTTCCGTTTTCGTTTAGTACAGTTATAAGAGTAATTTCCTCATTATTGTATGTGCCAAAATTTTCTGTGCTAACAACCATCTTTGTAAAATAAAATTATTACATTAAATAAATATCACATATATATATCTAAGAAAACATATACAATTAAGGTCCTAAAATATCTAAATTAAGACAAATTTAAATAAAAATAAAACTTTAACACTTTTTTAAGCACAAGAAAACAATAAACTATATATATTTGCACAATAAATATTTTTCTGATGGGTAAACATTTACTTTTTCTCATATTTTTTGTTTGTGTCTTCTTGGGATCTCAAGATACCTTGAAAGCCCAATCAAGCGTACTTGGTAGTAATAACGCTGCTGAAATATCATTGGTTGATATAAAGGTTTTTCCAAATCCTACTACAGATTTCTTTCAAATTTCCAATAGTTTGAATATCAAAAAAGTAGTCGTGTATAATATGTTTGGGAAAGAAGTAAAATCTTTTTTCCATTACAACAATGCGCAACACGATGTAAATGATCTGAAAACTGGAATGTATATCGTCAAAATGATGGACGAACGTAATAAGGTGATCAAGTCTGTCAAGCTAAATAAGAACTACTCAGGCGTTTAATTTTGCAAATAAACACAATCGAAAGAATGAAGATATTTTATACGCTTTTTTTGGCTTTCTTTAGTTTGGCAATTACTGCACAAATTACACACAGGCCAAGCACATTAAAGTTGAATTCTCCATTGCCTATAGACAGCAGTGATACCCACATTGACATCATTTTTAATGTTGAAAAAGATACGACCTATACTGTGTATTGGAAGGTAATTAAAGATCCTAATACATGGATGGCTCCTTGGGCAACTTATGTCTGTGACACAGAGCTTTGTTATGGAGACAATAGAGATCAGAATACAGTTGAAAATAAAATGGGTAAAGGTGAACATACATTTAATTTTCACTTTAAGCCGTATGCTAAAGAAGGGTGTACAGTAGTGGAGTTAGTACTGTATGGAGATAGTCGTTTTTCAGAAGAAATTTATAGGGTAAAAATAGATATCAATGGTTGTGTAAAAGATATTTCGCACAAACCTGAACAGATAAAGTTGAATTCTCCATTACCTATAGATAGTAGTGATACACACGTCGACATCATTTTTAATGTCGAAAAAGATACCACTTACACAGTGTATTGGAAGGTATTTAAAGACCCAAACACATGGATGGCTCCTTGGGCAACTTATGTTTGTGACAAAGTTCTTTGTTATGGAGAAAATAGAGATTATAATTCAGCTGAAAATGAAATGGGTAAAGGGGAGCATCTTTTTCAATTCCACTTTAGGCCTTATGCTAAAGCAGGGTGTACAGTAGTTGAGTTAGTACTTTATGGTGACAGTCGCTTTTCAGAAGAAATTTATAGGGTAAAAATAGATATCAACGGTTGTCTATCATCTACCACCCAAAATATAGTATTAGGAAGTCAAGTAAAAGTTTATCCTAATCCAGCTAATGAATATTTTCAATTAGATAATGATGATAATGTGGACAAATTAAGATTGTTTGATATTTCTGGAAGGGAAGTTAAAACATTTATTCATTTCAAAAATGCCCAACACATTATTGGAGATCTAAAATCTGGCATGTATTTCTTACAATTGTTTGATGAAAAAAATAGAAGTATAAAAACTGTAAAGCTTAATAAAGTATCATCATGAGCATAATACAAAGTAGTAATTAGTACTTAGAAGCCTTTTGTCTTAAGATGAAAGGCTTTTTTTATGCAGGGTATTTTACATAATTTCTTGGAGTTTCCCACAGTTTTATGCTTACATCATATTTTGAGTCAATTTTTTCTCTCAAAATATTATAAATAATATAGGCTATGTGCTCAGCACTTGGTATCAAATTCTTAAATTCTTTGGTATCCAAATTAAGATTCTTGTGATCAAAACGATCTTCAACTTCCGCTTTGATCAAGTCAGCCAATATCTTCATATCCAAGACATATCCAGTTTCTGGATCTACTTCCCCTACCACTTTTACTTCTAATTCGTAATTGTGTCCATGATAATTATTGTTATTGCAAAGACCGAAGACTTCTTTATTTTTTTCATCAGACCATAGTGGATTATTCAATCTATGTGCGGCATTAAAATGTGCTTTCCTGTAAACGGCTACTCTCATGATATTGCTTATTTGCGGACTAACAGTAGTATTTAGTTTTTTGTTGCATTTATTCAAACCATTTCAAAATTAAAAAGTAACTTTGCGAATACTATTATCTTTCTTGTATAGGTTTGCAATCCAGATGTATAGATAATATTAGTAGAGATTTCCTTTAAACGATCCTATCAATTTTATATGTTTTTTAAAAATATTTCTGGAAAAGTAGATGTCAAAAATAGATTGGTCGCTACGGTAGAAAAGGGAAGAATACCTCATGCTCAGATATTTTTGGGTAAAGAAGGAAGTGGAAATTTGGCTATGGCTTTGGCTTTTGCATCATACATCATGTGCGAAAACAAAAAAGATGGAGATAGTTGTGGTCAATGTAATCAATGTAGCAAATCACATAAATACATACATCCCGATATTCACTTTTCATTCCCAGTTGTGAAATATGGGGATAAAAAAAGGGAGCATATCTCAAGCGATGATTTTTTACCTAAATGGAGACAGATATTACATAGTAATCCATACATGGGAACAGGTGAATGGTTGGAACATATTGATGCGGATGATAAATTGCCAAATATCAATGTGAAGGAGTGTAATGATATCATGCACAAACTCAATATGATGTCTTATGAATCTGAAAATAAAATACTGATCATGTGGCTTCCTGAGTATTTGGGTGCTGAGGGAAATCGCCTATTAAAGTTGATCGAAGAGCCTACAGATAATACATTTATCATATTAGTGGCTGAAAATCAGGATTTGATACTCCAAACCATTCTTAGTAGATGCCAATTGATCAAAATTCCAGATTTTGAGAATTTAGAAATAAGTTTATATCTAAATGAACATTTGAATATTCCTACTGACAAGGCACTACAAATAGCCAATCTATCTGATGGGAATATCAATTTGGCAATAAACATAGGCAAAAATGAGGCAAGTGATTACTCTGAGATGTTGATATCTTGGCTGAGAGTAGCATTTAAGTCCGATCCTGTAGAAATAAATAAGTGGATAAACACACTGAGTAACTTAAGTAAAGATGAACAAAAAAACTTTTTTGAGTATGGCTTGCATTTTTTCAGGCAATTTAATTTTCGAAATCTTACAAAAAGTGATTTGGTGAGTTTGACACAAAAAGAACTGGAAACAGCTACAAAAATGGCTTCTATAATTGATATTTCTAAATCTGAAAAAATTGTAGCTTTGCTCAATGAAGCTATAGATTGTGTTGGAAGAAATATTAATGTAAAAATCATGCTTTTTGCTGATACCTTAGCTATTGGAGAGGTGATTAGAAAAAAGTAGTGTGCTAAGGTATAAATATAATTTGGGAGAAATTCCCCACTTTTATAATGTAAAAACCACATGTTTCTTTCATGTTATTTATATTTATCGTGCTATCATTGGTTAAGTATGATTCGTTAACAAGGCAACCCATAAAGTTAAATATTGATACTTTTTGATTAGGAAGAATGGTGGGGCCTTCTATTTTCAACCAGTCGTCTTGCTGATATATTTTTATTGGTCTTTTTGTAGGAGATTCATTTATTGCCGAAGTTTTTTTTTCAAACAACCATTTGTATGCATTAGGAAATTCACGTCTCCAATACCATTCACTATGTTGTCCGTCAGCGTGAATTTCTTTAAATATTTGTGCAGTATTGCCACCAGCATCTACCAATATTTGATACATTGTGGCCATATCCAATACTTGATTGCCACCTTCCTTATCGCCCGCTATCAAGTAAAAATAGCTATTATCATTAACTTTTGATTTGGCTACGTAATCAAACGATGATGTGGAAAACCAATATGACGATGATAGAGCCCCTACTTTACCAAAAACACTTGGATATTTGATACCTGCATACATTGAAATCAAACCACCCATAGAACTACCCATGATACCAGTATTAGGTGCATCGGGTTTTGTTCGATAGTTTTGGTCAATGAATGGTTTAAGAGTGTTTACTATAAATTCCACATATTGATCTCCTTGTCCACCACCATATTGTGGATTGATCCATGGAGAGTACTCATCGAGCCTGCTACTGCTGCCATTGTCTATGGCTACTACGATACAGCCATGATCACCAGTCATAATCATACTATCTAAAGCCTCATCCACATTCCATTCTCCAGAAAAACTAGTCGTTTTGTCAAATAAATTTTGTCCATCATGCATATAAAGGACAGGATAATCCTTGGAAGATGATTGGTAATCTTTAGGTAAATATAGCCATATTTTTCGCCTTTTATTTAATTGAGGCATATAAAAAGTATCGCTTAGTATGGATACTTGCGATGATGCAGTCGAAATCTGATTACCGTTTCCTTCCCAACCATAAATAGTAAGATCTATCGTTTTAGCCATACCGTTATAAGACACCGTTCTATCTGGTATGAAATTACCTTGAGTGGTACCTTCCACTTTGTCCCATGATCCTCGAGTAAACTTAAATTTAACAATACCTATAGTTGGTGTAAAAGTGACCACAAAGTTGCCTTCATTATCTTTAATCAATTGATAAGTTGCTGAACCAGGATTCCAATTATTCATTGTACCTGCTATATATATATGGTCAGATACAGGCGTATTAGTTGGTATTGAAGTCACTCTAATGGTCAATTGACCAAATGATGCATAATGAATTAGCAGATAAAGAATAACTGAAAAATACTTATTCATCATGAAGATATTATTGGATCACAGCGCCATATTTCTCAACAAATTCTTTCATATCCTTAACCATATCTCTTGAGCCCATTACTATAGATGAAGTCTGGTGTAGGGCATGGATTTCTATGTCCATAATACGTTCCAATTTGCAAGTGAGTGCAGTGCCTCCAGCTTGCTCTATTAGATAGGCCATAGGATAACATTCGTACAAAAGTCTAAGTTTCCCTTTCGGATATTTTCGTGTATTCGGGTATAAGAATATACCACCCTGAAACATAATCCTGTGTATATCAGAAACCATACTGCCGATATATCTTAATCTATAATTAAGGTCAGAGCAATGATCGATATATCTTCGCATTTCTAAATCAAATTTGAGGTAGTAGCCTTGGTTGACTGAATAATAATTGCCAGATGCAGGCATTTGAATATTCCTATGAGAGAGACAAAACTCTCCTATACTCGGATCAAGCGTAAATCCATTCACACCGTTGCCAGTAGAATAAACCAGTAACGTGGAAGTTCCATACAAAACATAACCAGCGGCAACCATATCTTGACCCGTTTGTAGGAAATCTTCTATTTGGCAAGGGCCATTTTCAGGACTTTTTCGCTTATAAATACCGAAGATTGTGCCTACTGAAACATTGACATCGATATTGGACGACCCATCTAGTGGATCCATAACTACCACATATTGAGCAGTCTTGTCTAGGTCAGATTTTATAGGGATGAAATCTTGATTCTCTTCCGAAGCAATTCCGCAAACTTCCCCACTATATGAAAGTGTTTCAATAAATTTTTCATTGGCAAAGACATCTAGTTTTTGTACATCATCGCCAGTCGAATTGGTGCTGCCTTCTACACCGAGGATGTTTACTAGGCCAGCTTTGTTTACTTCTCTATTGACGATTTTGGCGGCTATTCCTATGTCTCTTAGCAATCTGCTGAAACTTCCTGAAGAGTTAGGATTTTGTTTTTCTGATCTGATGATAAACTCATCAAGGGTAACGATTTTGTTTAGCATTTTAATGTTATTTGGTTAGGTGACGTAAATATAAATATATTGTCTTAATAGTTTAACTGTATAAACTTTAATTTTTAAACAATTGCCTAAATGCAAATTTAAAAAGCAGTTATTTAAGGTGTGTTTGAAAAAATTCTAAGTTGTTAATCAGTAGGTTAACGTTCTGAAAATATAAAAATTAAACTGTTTTGTTAGATAAATAATGCGACTATTTTGACATCAGATTATTGATGTATTGAATATATGGTATAAATAATATTTACATATTCTTCCCTTCCATTTGGGTGAAATACATCATTAAATTCTTAATTTTAATATTTAGTAGTATAATAATTGGGAAAAGTATTGGTAATTAAAGAATTTATACTAAATTTCACCTTTATTTTATTACATATTTAAACCAACTTTAATATGAGAGCATTTTTAATAGCATTTTTACTTTTGCTGTGGCTCGTCTTGGGTTGGCTATTTTACCGTGATCATAGTAGTTGTTGTAAAGGAGAGGATGATGTATCGGCTTTACCTGTCATTACTAAAAAATCAGGGCCTTTACTTTTCGCTTATAACAGTGAACTGCCTATACTCGGTGATGGCTGGCTGAAAATGCGCGACTCCCTCACTCTACTTGCATCAGATAGCACTTCATTGGAAATTTCAGGATGGTATTGTACGAATTTCAATCCTCCAGAAACTGAAAGTATCGGTATTTCTAGAGCAACCGCCATTAGAAGATTGTTTGCAGAAATTCCTGATGAACGTATCATTTTAATTTCCAAAAATGTATTATGTGATAGCAACCGCTTAATTAAAAATGATATATCGGCTTCCTTTGCATCAAAGATACGCACTGATAATATTAAAGAAATAGATGATAGGACACTTATTTACTTCCCATTCAACTCTACCAAAAAATTGGATAATGTAGAAGTTGAAGTGTATTTACAAGATGTAGCCCGCCGAGTAATCAACTCCGGTGAATCTATCCTTTTGACAGGTCACACAGACTTTATTGGATCTGATGCATCCAATATAATTTTGGGCCAACAACGAGCGAACATCATAAAGCAATATTTAGAAAAATTAGGTGTACCACCTGATAAAATTCAGTCTAAGTCAGTAGGCGAATCAAGCCCAATTGCAGATAATAGTACAGAAAATGGGCGTGCTAAAAATCGAAGGACAGAATTAAAAATCATTAAATAACCTTATAAAGAAATATAAATATGTTAGTTTTATTTACTTTTTGTGATATACCTTGGTGGCTGACTTGGTTATTACCGTTTTTGCTAGGATTAGGTTTGGGATATTTATTATGGGCAAAATATAAAGCCATAATTATTAACCTTAATGAACAAATAAATGGATTTAAAATGAAAATTGTAGCTCTAGAAGCTGACCTCTTGATTTGCAAAAAAGCACGTCTTGAGACGGAAGGAAATCTTTCGCTTCTTAAAGGACGTCTTCGAGAAATAGAAATTGCAGGCGCAGGATCAGTCATTAATGCAGAATCAGGAAATGTCAAAGCATCCGCATCGCTTACATCCAAAATGTCAAATACTGATGCTCATGAACAAAAAATGGAACCAGTGGAATCTGTAAACATAGATGACAAATGGTTTCTAGCCATAGGTACTGACAAACTCCAAATTATAGAAGGTATAGGCCCAAAAATGGAGGAGGTATTAAAAGAAAATGGCATTACTAATTTTTCGATTTTAGCAAAAACATCAAAAGAATCATTAAGGGACATTCTAAATAAATATGGAGACAAATATAGGATCATAGACCCTAATACATGGCCTCAACAAGCAGCATTAGCGGATACGAGAAGTTGGAATGAATTGATCGCACTTCAAAAGTCCTTGGATACAGGTAGGAGTGATACAGCTACAGTAGGTGAGACAGATTCAAAACTGGAAAAATGGTTGATCAAAATTGGGGTCTTGAGACGATGGGCTCAAGATGACTTAAAAGCAGTGGAAGGCATTGGTCCTAAAATAGAACAATTACTCCATGCAGAAGATATTAAAACATGGCGTACACTTTCAGAAACTTCAGTCAGTCGTATTCAAGAGATACTTACAAATGCAGGACCTAGATTTGCCTTGGCTAACCCTAGTACATGGCCCGAACAAGCAGGAATGGCCGCTGATGGAAGATGGGATGATCTTCAAAAGTTACAGGACTTTCTTAATGCAGGAAAAGTTAAAAAATAATCATCAACTAAAGGAAAGCTCAAATTTTGGGCTTTCCCTTTTTAAGAATAAATCAACGGTTAACGGACTCCCAAAAAGCTGTAAATATCTTAAAAGAGATATTTTTCTGTTGTAAATTTAAAAAAAAATATCGCATAAATGTGCATGTTATTATCTTTCATGTTTGAACAAATTGCAGCACATTCCGTTTGTTTGTTGTAACAAATATATTGGGGTGTGGATCGAAAAGCATTTATTACCTAAATATTATGGACAATAAAGTGCTCCACAAAGCAAATACTAGAGGCCACGCAGGGTCATGGTTGGTTAAACTCATACCATACATTTAGTTTTGCTAATTATTATAATCCTGATCGGATGCACTTTGGTGTTCTGAGAGTATTGAATGATGACATCGTAAGTGGTGGTATGGGATTTAATACACATCCTCATGACAATATGGAGATTATCTCTTTTCCACTCGAAGGGGATCTGGAGCATAAAGACAGCATGGGAAATGTAGCAATCATAAAAAATGGTGATATTCAAGTTATGAGTGCAGGTACAGGTATCCAACATAGTGAAAAGAATAAAAATAGAGACAAGACCGTAAAATTCTTGCAAATTTGGATTTTCCCCATTAAAAAAAATGTAGAGCCAAGATATGACCAGTTGGTACTTAAGTCTGAAGAGCGTCACAATAGACTACAGCAAATCTTGAGCCCAAATGCAAATGATGGAGGAGTTTGGATACATCAAGATGCTTGGTTTCATTTAGGATCACTGGGTAAAGGAAATAAACAAAATTATACCTTTAAGAAAAAGGTAAATGGTCTTTATGCCTTTGTCATCAATGGGAAAATTACCGTAGATGGTCAAACTTTATCTTCCCGAGATGGTTTAGGAGTATGGAATACCGATCAATTAAGTCTTGTCGCTGATACTAATACAGAAATTTTATTGATGGAAGTACCTATGTCAGTATAGAGAGATCAATTATTCTTAACCTTTTTCACAACCTTAATCTCATTTATGAATATATTAGCCTTCGGAGCGAGTAGTAGTAAGAATTCTATTAATAAGAAATTGGCAATTTATGCAACTACCTTCTTCAATAATGCAGACATTCAGATTGTCGATCTCAATGACTTTGAGATGCCTATTTTTTCTATAGACAATGAAATAGAAAATGGACATCCTTCACTAGCCATTAAGTTTGTAGAGCATATTAGAGCAGCAGATTTAATAATTATATCATTTGCTGAGCATAATGGAAGTTATACTACCGCTTTCAAAAATATATTTGATTGGACATCGCGAGTAAATGGAAAAGTTTTTCAAGACAAAAAGGTATTATTGATGGCTACTTCACCAGGTCCACGAGGAGGCATCAGTGTATTGGAAGCTGCTAAAACAAGACTTCCATTCCATGGAGCAAATATTGTTGGTACATTTTCATTGCCAGAATTCGATAAAAACTTTAGCAAAGCAGATGGTATAATACATTCTGAGTACAAATCTAATTTACAAGAATTGATTGGAAATATCTAATTCTATAATTTTGATAGCCCTTCGTGTAGTATCCTATTAAATTGCCACACATCCTCGAAGGTATTATATAATGGCACTGGGGCAACTCTGATGACATCGGGTTCGCGCCAGTCAGCTATTACACCATTTTCAGTAAGATATTGGAAAAGGTTTTTATTAGGATTTTTCATTTGAATAGATATTTGGCAGCCTCTCTGCTGGGTTTCCGAAGGCGTAATTATCTTTATGTTTACATCATTAGCTTGTGAGATTAGGTACTCAAGATAAGCTGTAAGTTGCTCTGATTTTCTTCTCAGTCTGTTCATGCCTGCTTCAGCAAATAAATCTAAAGATGCTCTAATCGCTGCCATAGACAATATAGGTGGATTACTAAGTTGCCATCCTTCGGCGGTAGGTATTGGATGAAATTCATCTCCCATCAAAAAACGAGTTGCTTTGTCATGGCCCCACCAACCTGCAAATCTTGGTAAATCAGCGGAATGGTGTCTTTCGTGCACAAAACAACCTGATAAACTGCCCGGGCCAGCATTGAGATATTTGTAACTACACCATGTCGCAAAATCAGGCCCATCATCATGTAAATTCAAAAGGAGATTGCCTGCTGCATGTGCAAGATCAAAGCCAACTACACAACCTTGAGCATGACCCATATCTGTAATGGTTTTGATATCATAAGCCTGTCCTGTATAATAATTGACACCTCCTATAAGTATTAATGCTATTTCATCACCATGCATTTCTAGGATTTTATGGATATTTTCAATAGTTATGATCTCTTCTCCATTGTCTGGCTTCAATTCTATCATTGCTTCTGCTGGATCAAAACCATGGAAATTTACCTGACTGGAAATGGCATATCTATCCGATGGAAATGGTGAGTAGTCAAAAAGTATCTTATATCTATTTTTGGTGGGTCGATAGAAACTTACCATCAAGAGGTGTAGATTTACAGTAAGACTATTCATTACTACTACTTCTGAAGGAAATGCACCTACGATCTGTGCCATATTTTTAGACAAATATTCGTGATAGGGCATCCATGGATTTTTAGCATGAAAGTGACCTTCTACACCGAGATTTTTCCAGTCTTCGAGTTCTTGATTGATGTATTCAGATGCTGATTTAGGCATTAAACCTAAACTATTACCACACAGGTAGATACTATCTTTTCCATCACTTATTTTGGGAATATGAAAACGATACCTGAAGGATGCAAGTTCATCATTTTGATCTTGAAGTTGGGCATATTGTATTGAAGTGTTCAATGGTCGTGTATTTTATTGTGCAAAGATAAAGAAAGGATTGAGTATTTAACATCTGCTTTATTAGAAATAGAGCCATTTTAAGACATTATCACACCAAATTTGATTTCTTTCACCTTCGGTAATTACTTTGTTTTCTACAGCTTCATCTATGACTTTGCCAGGATAAGAACCTTCTACACTCTCCATCTCTCCCAAGGGATATGGATCATCCAATCCAGCGATAATTTGTGCTGAACCTACACGTTTGACCATCAAATCAAAAGATAAAACATCATGAACCAATGTGTCAAAAAAGACATTTCTATTGTTTTGGTTTTCAACTGGATTTCTAGTACCTTCAAAAAGATCAGGTCTGCCTTTATAACCTTGCAGGCGTCTTCCATAACCCATCTGACCGAACTGGTTACCATGAGCAAAACACGTCCTAACATCTGGAAAACGATCAGGGAAATCCATCAAGCTAAAAAAATGCCATGCATCAGCTGTTTGAGCACACATCCATATCAGATGAAATCTCCAAAATTTGTCCTGCAACTGTACTATCTCCTCTGCATTGTAAGGATGTATTTCTATAGCTATTTTATAATGATTGGCCAATTCAAATATAGGAATAGTAACTTCATCTGCAATGGCTGTCCATTGTTTGTCCGCATTCAGAAAGTGCGAGGGTAAACACAAAAGTGGTAATTTCAATTCTTCTACACATCGTCTTATTTCCGTAAGCGCATCATCTAGATACAACGGCTGGATTACAAAACCTGAAATAAATTTGTCTGGATATTGTTCTTGAATGGATGCATTGTAGTCGTTCTGAAATCTGATGACGTCATTGGTATCATAGCGATTATAACCATTACAATAGAGTTGAGAAAGATTAAGAATTACTTCTTTGTCTATTTGATTGTTTGCCATCCATTCCAATTTTTTATCTAAGAAAAAACTTGGGTCAGTCACAGGCCTTCGCCACTTACCTTGACACATAAATGAGCAGTCATCTTCTACCCAAAAAATCTCTCTTTCCTTCATAAACCTTGGGATCTGATGAGGATATGGAAGTAAATGTGCGTGGCTGTTAATGCGCATAATGGATGATTATGGTTATGTACTAAATATTATTTTGTCGTAAAGATACAAAGTATTGGTTTGCTTCTATAAATTGGGACGTAATTCTAAACAGGATTGGATTTTTTTTTGTTGAATATGTAATAATAAATAATCAACATGAATTGGGCAATGATCAACAAAGCACTCAACAGCTTATTAATAGTAATTGTAATCGGTTATATCATATATTACTTTTACAAACAACCAATTTATAAAAGTGGAGAGATGTCCAAAGACTTCAATGCAACGCTCATAGATGGTCAATCATTTAAACTATATGATTTGCATGGCAAATATGTACTGTTAGATTTTTGGGGATCTTGGTGTGGGCCATGTCGAGTAGAAAATCCTGAATTAGCTGCATTGTATAATACTTATAATAATAGAGATTTCAAAAGTGCTGGTGGGTTTGAGATAGTAAGTGTTGCCATTGAAACCAAAAAAGAAAGTTGGGAGAAAGCCATAAAATCAGACGGATTGTCTTGGAAATATCAGATTGGCGAGTTTGAACGATTTAAAAGTCCTATTGCAACGCTCTATAGAGTAAAAGAGATTCCAACCAAATATTTTATCAGTCCCGAAGGTCGGATTTTAATGGTCAATCCAAAGATATCTGAAATTGCTACATATTTGGATGAAAATATTTCTGAAGAATAAAGGATGTCTATAAATGTAGGTGATATATTACAATGTCAATCTTTGTTATAATAACTGAAGTCTTGGAGTCTGAACCTACTTACTTAATGATAATAATTCTATAAATCATGGCAACATTAAAGAACTATAATATTTAGTTCTGATAATCATTGAAATAGATTGTTTTTAAAATAGTCTAGCTTTTATATAAAGCATTTTTTTGGACAAGGGAATATTGCTTTGATATTTTATTAGCCATCAAACACAAAAATTGTTGCGTAAAGTTTTTTTAGGATTTTTTTGTATAGTGTAAAGTTATTGTAGGATTATTTATTTAATTAATTAGTGGCTGCTGAAAAACTCAGCTGTTAATTTTGGTTGTTAGTTTAACGGAGACTATCGTTTAAAAGACAAGCAATAGAGAAAATGAACGCAGTATAATGCAAAGCACCAATGGCGGCAAGCCTTTGACGAAGTGAACCGTGAAACGGGTGGGTGGGTGTAGTGCAAAGCACCAAAGGCGGTAAGCCTTTGACGTTGTGAACCGCTGGCGGGGCAGGAAAAGTGTGTCTATTGCCATAAAAAGCACAAAGGATTAAATATGAAATACTTATGGCAATAGAAAAAGCATTTTGATTCGAAAAAGAACGGTGCTACTCAATTGCCTTTTTTGAACTAGACTTTTTTGTTTACTTTTTTTCTGGGTTTGCATTCCAAAGGAATAAGCGTGAACAAAAGATGCAAAAAAGTTAAAGCCAGTCGCGGCTCGAACGACAATGCCAAACCTATAGTACAATTATTAGCCCTAAAGAGTACAATTGAATTTGATTCAAGGTTATGAGAGTAGTTATTGTGAAAAAAATGCTCCGAAACTTTAGTTATTAGAATAAAAAAGGCGAACCGTGCTAAGGAATCGCCTTTCTATTAACTAACAAATCACCTTTATATTTTCACCAATCAAGATCAATAAAATCTTGCAGTTGTAGCTCTTGGATGAAGACTTCGGCTCTTTTTGATTTCCGACTCTATCATTCTAAGTTCTTTCTTTTGTACCCATTGTCCGCCTTTTGTTTCTGTCACACTTTTTACAAGTCCCTTAATTGGATCGGGCATTAATACATTTAATAAACTTCGCATAAAATCTTTATTTTACTATTTAAATTTCTCAATTGATAGCGCAAAGGTAAAGTAAATATTACTACCAAAAGTATTGTTAACTGAAATTTAACAAAATATTATACTCTTAAAGTTAAATTGTATAAGTTTAAACAAAATATTATTTTGTATTTCCGTGAAATATGCCATTCGTTTTGAAAAGGTTAATAACAAGTGGATAACAAATTGGGGTTTGAGATTTCTCCCATAACCCATTGCCGACCCGCCATTCCGAACGTATGTAAGGAATCTCAATGTATTAACATTATAACTTTATATTATTTTTCCAGCAAGTCATTTAAGATTTAGCCAAATTTGTGCAATTTGTTATACACACGTTAATAATCACTTTGTAAAATAAGAATTAGTCCCCACTTTTACATTCGTCGAAAAAAATCAACATTTTATCTATACACTGACCATTTACTAAACAGTGTTCATTATATTTGTGCCGTTAATCAAAAGTAAATAAATAATGGGACTCTCAGAAAGGAAGGAAAGAGAAAAGTTGGAGCTCAAAAATCTAATACTCGATGCAGCGCGTAAAATGTTGCTTGCTCACGGACAAGATGGATTGTCTATTAGGAAAATAGCCGACGAAATAGAATATAGCCCGGCTACAATTTATCTTTACTTCGCAGATAAAGACGCCATACTTCACGAATTGATGGAGATGGGCTTTGGTGTCATGAATGAGTATATGAAAGACTCATTCAAAGAAAAAGATCCAATCAAACGAATACACAGCATTGGCCACGCATATATCCTATTTGGGCTAGAAAATAAAGATTGGTATGAGTTAATGTTTAACTCGGACAAACCTATGAAACATATCGAAAAGTGTTGTGAAGATTGGGATCAAGGTATGGCCATGTTTGCTTTTTTGACACAAACCTGTAAAGAGGCCATTGAGCAATTAAAAATCGAAAACGTTGAAGATCACATTTTGGCTTTACACCTGTGGAGTAGCGTTCATGGATTGGTCAATCTTTCTCTTACTGAAAGACTAGAAATCGTTCAGCGCAATAGTAGTCACGAATTGATTGGAAAAACTTTAGATGCCATTATAAAAACCATCTTTAGGAAATAGTAGGTTTTAAAATCATATCAATAATCATTTAATATACACAAGTAATATGTCCAAATTATTTCAAATATTCTTGTTTTTCTCAGTGCAAAACTTAATTATAGCACAAGATTTTTCTCCACTAATAAACATGGCTTGGGAAAACAATCAAGAACTTAAAGCCAAAAATTTTCAAATCGAAAGTGCTACACAATCCTTACTCGAATCCAAAGCACTTTTCGGACCTGAAGTCAAATTTGGCATTCAATATACTTTGGCAGCTGGTGGTAGAAGTATCGCATTGCCGGTAGGTGACTTACTTAATCCCGTCTATAGTACGCTCAATCAACTCACACAAACCAATGCATTTCCGCAAATATCCAATGTCAATGAACAGTTTTTGCCCAATAATTTCTATGATGCAAGATTTAGGGTTACACAACCGATTTATTATCCTGATTTGGCCATTAATAAAAAACTAAAAACAGAAATCATAGAACAGAAAAATTTGGAAATCAAGGCATTCAAGCGATGGATAGGTAAGGACATCATGCAATCTTATTTTCAATACATATCATCTGGTCATGTAATAGACATCTATCAATCGGCCGACACATTGCTGACTGAAGCTAAGCGAACTACCCAAAGCATGATCAAAAACGGTATCGCATTGCCAACAGCTATGTCAAGATTAGAGAATCAATCTGCTGAGTTACTTTCTAACAAAACAGAAGCCATGGCCAATTATAAAAATGCAGAAAAATATCTTAGATTTTTACTTTCGATAGATGATAAGCAACCATTGCCAATATTGAAAGATATGACAACAATTCCAACAAAACCACTGGAAATAATGGGTAGGCGCGAAGAATTGCTGCAATTGCGACAAGCAGTAAAACTTCAATCTTTGGCTGTACAAAAAGAAGAAAATCACTACTTGCCACGTATTGGTGCACAACTTGATGCAGGCAGTCAAGACTTCAATTTTGGGTGGCAACCTTATGCATTATTGGGCATCAATGTAGATATGAATATTTATGATAGTAAAAAACATCATCATCGAAAACAAGCAGCCAAAGCAGATATTTTAGCTACTGAAGCGCAGTATACACAAGCAGAAAACCAACTCACGCTGCAGCAAAGAGTAACTGAAGAAAACCTAAATGCGGCCATCATACAAGCCAATGTTTTTGAGTCTAGAATAAAGGCGACCAAAAAAATATATGATGAAGTTTTTATCAAATATAAAGAAGGAAGCGTCGGATACATAGAGCTGATTGATGCACAAACACAATATACGCACATTCGGCTACAACATTTGCTCGCTCAAAATAATGCTTGGATGAAGTGGGCAGAATATGTATATGCAGCAGCACTTTATCCTATCCAATAATAAAATTTTCATTTTCTAAAATACCATCACAATGAAAACCTTAAACATCCTCATCGCCATCATAGGAATTTGTTTTTTTGCCTGTAAATCAGAACAGGTAACCCAAGAATCGGGTGCCAAGATTACAGAGACTTTTGTCAAAACCCACAACATAGAAAACATCGATGAGTCCAATGCTATTCAAGTATTAGGTATCGTCATGAGCGAATCAGAAGCAAGACCATCGTTCAAAACTGGAGGCGTAATCAAAAAAACTTACTTCAAAGAAGGCGATATGGTCGCGAAAGGTCAGCTCCTCGCCACACTAGAGATGGACGAAATCAATGCGCAAGTTCAACAAGCAGAAGAAGGGATGCAAAAAGCACTTAGGGATAAAAATAGAGTGGCCAATTTGTACAAAGACAGTGTAGCAACATTGGAGCAATTCCAAAATGTAAATACGGCATTCGAAGTTGCCAAACGCACTGCTGAAATAGCAGCATTTAACAAAAAATATTCAGAAATACGGTCTCCTATTGCAGGCAAAGTCATCAAACAAATCATGTACAGTGGAGAAGTAACTGGACCAGGAAATCCCATTTATGCCATTTTAGGTGTTGGAAAAGGGGATTGGGTTATCAAAGCAGGACTTACAGACAGAGACTGGGCAAGGGTCAATAAAAATGATAAAGTAAAGATCAGTTTAGACGCTTATCCGGGCCAATCCTATACTGGTATCATCTCTGAAAAGTCTTCTGTCGGTGGCAATGCAAGTGGTACATTTGATGTACATGTAAGATTTGACCAGCAACCACAAAATCTAGCCGCAGGTCTAATAGCTAATCTCTCTATTGCATCAGCTAATAAAGAAAAATATACAGTCATACCTATAGAGTCGTTGATCAAATCTAATGGGAAAACTGCTTTCGTATTTACTGCTGATAATGGGAAAGCCAAACTTATCAAAATCAGTATTGCCAAATTACTCGGTGACAAAGTAGCGGTCACGTCAGGTTTAGAAGGCGTCACCAATGTCATTACTATTGGTGCTATGTATCTAGAAGATGGAGAGAACATCAAGTACTGATTGTTAAGATATCAAGCTATTTCATCACTCAATCACTGATCACAAGATCATAAAATATAAAAAGATGGGTTTCAATAATTTTTTTGTAAAAAACTGGCAGTTTACATTGGTTATTTTTACTGCTGTAATGGTATTGGGTATCAATGCATTACTAAATATGCCTAGAGGTGAAGATCCACCTTTTGGTGCACCGATTTTTTCTATAGTAGTGGTGTATCCAGGCACCAATCCAGCTGATATGGAAAAATTGATCGCTGACCCAATAGAAGAAGAATTGTATCAACTTTCTGATGTAAAAAAAATCAATACGACCATCAATGATGGACTGATAGTCATGTTGGCTGAGTTCAATTTTGGTGTAGATGTGGAAGCTAAAAACAACGATGTCATTCGAGAAATCAATAAGATTCGTGCAGAACTACCCGATGGTATCGTTTTATTGGATATTAAAAAGGCGGCTTCCAGTGATGTGGTAATATTGCAATCGGCTTTGGTGTCTGACACAGCATCCATGCAAATGATGCAAGATTATGCAGAAAAACTTGAAAAGGATATAGAACGGATTAAAGATATAAAATGGGTAGAAACACAAGCAGCTCCAGATAAAGAAATTCATATAGACTTGGACCTAGATAGGATGGCCGCCATGAAACTGGGACTAAATCAAGTGATCGGTTTGATGCAAGCCAATAATATAAATATACCAGGCGGCGACATCGACTTAGGTAAAAAGAAATACAATATCAAAACTACGTCAGAATATAAAAATATTGATGACATAAAGTCAACCATAGTCCAAGTGACACCGCAAGGAAAAACAGTCCATTTAGCGCAAATTGCTGAAGTTTATTTTACAGAAGAAACTACAGACCACATAGCTAGACACAATAATCGTAGAGCTATTTGGGTGAATACTGCCATGAAAGACAAAAAAAACATCATCTCCGTTCGTGAAGAATTGGAAACAGTAATCACCGCATTTAAAGAAAAATTACCACCCGGTATTACTTTAGAAAATGCCTTTGACCAAGAAAAGGGCGTAAAACACCGATTGTCGGGATTGGGTAGAGATTTTGCCATTGCCATATTTTTGGTTTTACTTACCTTACTGCCTTTGGGTACTCGTGCATCTTTAGTGGTGATGATCTCCATCCCATTATCCTTGAGTATTGGTCTTTTTATGTTGGATTTATTGGGTTATACGCTCAATCAGTTGAGCATAGTCGGGATGGTTGTCGCTTTAGGATTATTGGTTGATGATAGTATTGTCGTGGTCGAAAATATAGAACGATATATGCGCAAGGGCATTTCAGCTCGCGAAGCAGCGGTATCTGCTACCAATCATATCATGGTGGCTATTTTGGGATGTACCGCTACATTATTACTAGCATTTTTACCATTGGCCAATTTGCCAGAAGGTTCAGGTGATTTCATCCGTTCATTGCCGATGGCAGTCATGCTTACCGTATTGGCTTCTTTATTTGTTTCGGTAACCATCATTCCTTTTTTATCATCTATCATACTAAAACCTCATGAAAATGCAGCAAGTGGTGAAGGTAATTTTTTCTATAATGCATTTAAAAAATATGTAAATAATCCTTACCAAAAATTATTGGTGTGGTGTATGAGCCATAAGTTGGCCACATTGGTATTGGCAGCTGCCATTTTTATGTTATCTTTATTACTAGTGCCAGCTTTAGGTTTTAGCTTATTTCCCGAATCAGAAAAACCCATCATTACCATCGACATAGAGACAGAACCAGGTTCCAATCTTAGTTACACAGACAGAGTGGTGCGCAAGGTAGAGCAACAATTATTGGCATTTCCAGAGATAGATCATATTAGCGCGAATGCTGGTAAAGGTAATCCTCGGATTTATTACAATGAATTCCAAAAACAAAATTCTCCCAACTTTGGGCAAATTGTGGTTTATCTTCATGAGAAAACTAAAGTTCCTGAAATCATTCAATTTGCAGAAAAAGCGAGAAAAGAGTTGGCAAATATCCCTGGTGTGAGGATAGAAGTTAAAAGATTCCAACAAGGTCCACCTATTACGGCACCTGTAGAAATGCGTATTTTGGGCAATAATCTAGATACTTTGGATCAATTGAGTACTAAAATCGAAAATTTGGTTAAGGCTAGACAAGGTACTATGTACGTGCGCAATGACTTAAAATATGTCAAATCTGACATCATCGTAGAAGTAGATAATGAAAAAGCAGGATTATATGGTATCAATAGTGCAGAAATAGCAAAAACGGTAAGACTAGCAATAGCAGGTCTAGATGTAGGGGAAATAAGCAATACTGAAGGCGACGAATTTAAAATGAAAATATCACTTAGCCAAAATACGGAAAATGCTTTAGAAATGTTTGATAAGGTCTTTGTCACTAGTATGAGCGGCGCATTGGTTCCTTTAAAAAGTATTGCAGAATTGTCATTACGCCCATCCGCATCTATCATCCGTCATTTTAATAAAGAAAGATATGCTTTGGTGAGTTGTTTTGCACAAAATGGTGTCAATATTAGCCAACTGACAGATGATATACTTGCTGATATTTCAACCAATGTAAAAATGCCTGATGGATATCGGGTGATTGCTGCCGGAGAACGCGAGTCTTCTCAGGAGTCATTTGGTGGACTTGGTACCATCATCATTTTGACTGTTTTCGGATTATTGGCCATACTCATTCTAGAGTTTAGAACCTTCAAATCCACCATTATCGTCCTAAGTGTAATCCCTATGGGCATCATCGGTGCATTGGTAGCCTTGTACGTTTCAGGAGAGTCATTGTCATTTGTGGCGACAGTAGGTATTATCGCATTGATGGGCATCGAGATCAAAAACTCCATCTTAATGGTGGACTATACCAATGGTCTGCGCGAACAGGGCATGGGACTGTATGATGCCGTAATGGATGGCGCTGAAACTAGGTTTTTGCCCATCTTACTGACATCTATGACAGCCATCGGTGGATTGACACCTTTGGCCCTTGAGAATTCACCATTGATAAGTCCATTGGCCATTGTATTGATAGGTGGATTGATCAGCAGCACGCTTCTTAGTAGATTGGTTACACCAGTATTGTATTATTTGATACCACCACAAGTGAATAAGTAAAGGAACACATAAAATTTATACTATAAAATTTAAAACAACGTTTATTAGTTTACTTTTAACTATTTTTGTCGTCTAGATTAAGTAATATCATTATTAACCATAAATTTTAATAGTTCATGAAAAAGTCATTTTTGTTTATTGTAAGCATGTTTGTAATTATCTTCTCTACTCATAATCTTTCAGCACAAGCGCCAGAAGCGAAGCTTAAAATGGCCGAAAAAGAAGTGAAGACAGCTGAAAAGGAGCTCCAAAAAGCAGAAAAAGCAGTAGAAGTGGCTGAAAAAAAGCTGGATAAAGCCAATATTGCATTTGAAGAAGGTAAAAAGGCCAATGCACGTACCAATATGCTAAACGCAGAAAAAGCACTCGCTTTGGCCAATAAAAACAAAGAAAAGGCTGAAAAAATGGTAGCCAAAGCAATGGAGAAAAAATCAAAAGCTGAAATGAAGTTGGAAGAGTATGATGCTAAAATGAAAGCGAAAGAAGAGAAGGAAAACGGAGAGGAAGAAGAAGGCGGAAATTAAAATATGCTTTAATAAAATGAAGGGTGAACGCAGTATTTTGCTTTCACTCTTTTTTATATCAGAAAAATTATAAAGCTACATTCTAAAAAATCTATAAAAAATCATGACCTTTGCATCCTTATGCAAGAAGTAGGAAAATCATATTTAGACGAGCTGAATGATATACAAAGGCAGGCAGCTGCTTGTATCGATGGTCCCGTCATGGTAATAGCAGGTCCTGGATCAGGCAAAACACGTGTACTCACGTACAGGATAGCTCACATGATTCATTCTGGAGTTCCACCAGGACAGATACTCGCCCTTACCTTTACCAACAAGGCAGCTAGGGAAATGAAAGATCGTATAGAGCGCGTAGTAGGGCCGAAAGCACAGCGTGTATGGGCAGGTACTTTCCACTCGCTTTTTGCACGTATCCTCAGGGTCGAAGCACATCGCATCGGATATCCCAATGATTTTACCATCTATGATACTGATGATACCAAAAGTGTAGTGTCAGAGATCATCACACAAATGAATCTTGACAAAAAGGTATATGCGCCCGGTATCGTTCGTGGACGTATCTCCGCAGCTAAAAGTAATCTAATCACACCCAAACTTTATGTGGCCAATGATGAATTGATGGCTTATGATCGGATGAATAGGAGACCTATGATTCATGTCATCTACGAAAAATATGCTGCTAGGTGCAAAAGGGCTGGTGCGATGGATTTTGATGATCTTTTGTTACAGATGTATAGATTGCTGTATCAAAATCCAGACAATATCAGAGAGAAATACCAAAGACAATTTCAATATGTCATGGTGGATGAGTTTCAAGATACCAACTATCTTCAGTACGAAATCATGAAGTTGCTCACAGTCTATCCAAGTAGTAACCACAATATTTGTATCGTTGGAGATGATGCGCAGAGTATTTACTCTTTTCGTGGCGCTACCATAGAAAATATCTTGCAGTTCGAAAATGATTTTCCAGAGTTACGGACCTACAAATTGGAGCAAAATTACCGTTCTACACAGTTTATAGTAGCTGCCGCCAATGAGGTCATCAATCACAATAAAAGGCAGATTCAAAAAAAGATATGGACAGACCGTGTAGAAGGCCATAAGATCAAAGTCATCAAAACCATGACGGAGACCGAAGAAGGAAAAAGAGTTGCGGACACCATCATAGAGCAAAAAAATAGACATAATCTTGCCAATAAAGATATTGCTATCCTTTACCGTACCAATGGTCAGTCTAGGGTATTTGAAGAGCAATTGCGAAGATACAATATTCCTTATAGAGTCTATGGTGGCTTGTCATTTTATTCCCGAAAGGAAATAAAAGATATCATAGCTTATATGCGACTGACGATCAATGATAAAGACGACGAAGCACTCAAAAGAGTCATCAACTTCCCTCGACGTGGCATCGGTGAGACTACGATAGAACAAATATCACAACTTGCTGACGACAATGACATGAGCATGTGGGAAGTATTGACCAAAATAGAGTTTACCAATAGAGCGAGAAAAAGCCTAGGTGAGTTTGTTGAGTTGATTAGAGCATTCAAAGCTAAAGCAGCCAAATCCAATGCTTATGAAATAGCGGATTATATCGCAAGATTCAGTGGTATTCAGACACTGCTCAAGGAAGATAAATCACCAGAAGGACAAGGAAGACTGGAAAATATCACATCTTTATTGGATGGTATTCAGGAGTTTGTACAAGATGATGAGCTAGAAATAGGAGAGGAGGGCTCTACAGATCGCAGTCTCTCGGCTTACCTACAGACGATTTCACTGATGACGGATGCAGATCAGAAGGAAGAAAATCCAGATAATGTGACGCTAATGTCGGTGCATTCTGCCAAAGGATTGGAGTTTAGGTCCGTATTTGTAGTCGGACTGGAAGAAAATCTTTTTCCAAGTTATATGGCACTGTCTGAGAGTAATGATGTGGACGAAGAGAGACGATTGTTTTACGTGGCGATCACAAGAGCCGAAGAATTTTTGTCTTTAACTTTTGCCAATAGTCGCTACCAATACGGTCAAATGCGGTACAATGATCCAAGCCGCTTTTTAGAAGAGATATCTGAAAGTAATCTTGATTCTATCATATCAATCACCAAAAAACCTGAATTTCCAGAGCCAAAAATATTGGGCAATTTCAAACCTTTGGGTGCACGAAAACCTATGATTTCTGTCAATCCAGATGATTTTGTAGCTGCCAATCCCAATGATATCAAACCAGATATGGAAGTCATCCATTTGAAGTTTGGTCAGGGCAAAGTCATCGCCGTAGATGAACGATTGGTCGCAACCATCGTCTTTGACGGATTGACGGATACACCAGAAAAAAGAATCATGCTGCAGTTTGCTAAGTTGCAGATAGTGGAAGGTTGAGTAAATAATAGTAGAGTGTAGGTCTGATATTTAAGAAACTTATAATTGTGTAACTTGTTTTTTAATCCAATGATACATTATTACCATTAGTAAACATCATTACCCATTATGAGATACTTTATGCATCTAGCGTATCGGGGCACAGCTTTCAGTGGTTGGCAACGACAAAGCAATACCGAAAAAAGCATTCAGGCTTTACTAGAAAATACATTGGAAAAAATGACAGGTCAACCGATCACCATTATGGGTTGTGGACGAACAGATTCAGGTGTGCATGCGATGCAATATTTTGCCCATTTTGACTGTGATGAAAGTTGGTCTTACGATCCTGTAGAGCGCCTTAATCGAATGTTGCCCCAAGATGTGTCCATCTATGAGATGATCCCTGTGCACGAAAGAGCACATACACGCTATGATGCCATCAAAAGAAGTTATGAATATCATCTACATTTACAGCCCAATCCTTTTTTAGCTCCATTTAGTGCTTATTATATGCTGGAAGAACTAGATATTGCAGCGATGCGCTCAGGTTTGGATAGGATTCGTGAAATTGAAGATTTTAGACATCTTTGTTTGACGCCCGATAGATTCAAAAATACCTTGTGCAAGATGTATCAAGCAGACTTAACGGTGAGTGAGGATGGGTTGCGTTTGTGTTTCAGCTTTACAGCCAATCGGTTTTTGAAATCCATGATCAGAATTATTGTTTCAAGATTATTGGCCCTTGGCGAAGGAAAAATCACCTTGACACAGTTTGAAGATATCAATACAGGAAACCAACAACTAAGATATAGGACATTGGCTTTTCCTCAAGGATTACATTTGACAAAAATAATCTATCCTTACTTAGAGAGAGATGTCAAGTCCTATATATTCAACAGGTAATGATTTCTAAACTTTAATAAAAACTTATTACATATATTTGTCCGATAATATATATTCGATATGGCCAAATCAAATAAATCATCCAAAGAATCACCTACAATATCTATAAATACTCCAAAGTACGTATCAAACTATATTTGGGTAGCAGGACTGTTGATTTTCACATTTTTATTATATGCCAATACCTTAGGTCATGGGTTTGTATTGGACGACCCATTGTCTCTCGCTTTAAATACAAATGTTACTGCTGGAATATCAGGAATAGGTGATATTATCACAGGAAGCTACAGAGAGAATAATTTTGGCGGGCAACTTTATCGTCCAATTTCACTAATACAGTTTGCTATAGAATGGCAAATAACTCCCAATAGCCCTTTCATCCATCATTTTTTTAATGTGGTGTGGTATAGTTTGACGATAGGATTGATTTTTTTAGTAGTCACAAATTGGTTTCCCAATAAGAGTATATTAATTTCCATATTTACAGCACTTCTTTTTGCAGCGCATCCCATCCACACCGAAGTAATTGCCAATATCAAGTCAAGAGATGAAATTATGTCCCTTTTCTTTATTTTGGTAGCTTTGTTATCTTGGCATCAATTTATTAAAAATGGTAAGCTAATGTGGCAAGTAATAGCTGTTTCTCTCTACTTTTTAGCATTATTATCCAAAGAGTCTGCCATCACCATGTTTCCTATTTTTGGATTATTGGCATGGTATATTTATGCTAAAGATGTCAAATTTTCATTTGTCAAAGGAGTGATATTTTTAATACCCGTGATTGTATTGCTAATTATTAGACAATCCCTATTTGGAGATATGGAAGTACCTAAGGTAGATATGATGGACAATCCTATTGTGCTTGCTGATGGTTTTGCTCAAAGATTATCCACATCTATGGTGATCCTGTTAAAATATTTCAAGCTTTTAGTCTATCCTAACCCATTATCATCGGATTATAGTTACAGGGTGATACCAATGGCAGATTTCGGAAATATCGCAGTATGGATAAGTTTACTTATTCATTTAGGAGCGGTTGTTTTTGCTGTTTTAAACATTAAAGAGAGAAATTTTCTGTCTTTATGCATATTAGGTTATTTGATGGCTATATCCCTATTTAGTCAAATACCCATAGTTATCGGCACTATGTTCGGAGAGCGATTAGTGTATTTAGCTTCTTTCTGGTCAATAGTAGGATTTATTTTCTTGTTGTCCCAATACTTCAAAGATGGTGAAAACATCTGGAAAGCCAATAAATTATTGATTGCAGCAATGACAGTGATATTGTTCCTTTTTTCAGTTTTAACTTTTAATAGATCAGCAGCATGGGTTAATAATTTGACACTTTTTACTACAGATGCCGCAACTTATCCACAAAGTGTAAGACTTAATAATGGGGCAGCAGAGGAAGTATTGAAGACAGTAGATCTTATACTAGATGAAACTGAGAGAAACCAAATATTTGCTCAAGCAGAGGCTTTTTGTCATCAGATAATGAAAGTCAAACCAGTTCCTACTGCATTTTTAACTTTGGGTAATATACGATTAAAACAAAAAAGGTACGATGAAGCCATTCAATATTATGATCAAGTCAATGATTTGCAAAGTATTGTAAGTGCAAATAAAGCGCTCGCATTTAGAGAATTAGGGAGAAATGCAGGCGAGAAAGAACAAAATATTGAGAAATCACAAGAATTACTTAAAAAATCTCTTGGCCTAAATGATAAAGATGCGGAAACTTGGTTTTTAATAGGCGTAAGTCACGGAATCTCGGGAAATCACCTGCTGGCTGCCGAACATTTTGAGAATGCTTACAAGCTGAATCCAACACCAGATTATGCCAAAAATGTGATCATGGCTTACCAAAATTTAGGCAATCAAAACAAGGTGGATCAGTATCAACTTTTATTAGGGGAAAAATAAAGTAGGATGACAGTTTACCAGTTTTTTCAAAAACCTAATCTGTCATCCCACACCTTCATTAATGGATATTACGTCTGTCCTTTCTAAGCATTCTCCTTTCTCTAGGAGTTATTTTACCATCTGCCGCTGCCATTTTGCGCATTTTCCTTTTATGGTATTTTTTTCCTTTATGGCATTTTGTTTTACCATCACGCATTTCTTTTCGGTTTTCACTTCTGTGTTCAGTATAAGCATTTCGATCATTCCTTTGACCAATACTTACAGTAACGAATGCAATCATTACGACTAGAGTTAATAAAGCTAACTTTCTCATTTTTAATATTTTAATGGGTTATGAAATGTATAATGGTAAGACCGTAATCCTCTCAAAAAGTAAATTTTAAAATGCCCTTTTAAGATTAATTTAACTACCCACTACTTTTATAAGTATTTTTTACATAAAAAAGACAATCAAATTTGTTTGAAATATATTTTTAAGTAATACCTTGCGCTAAAATTTACTGACGGGTATATTTTATTGATCACAATCTATTTATCTATGCAGGTTTTCCACCAAATTAAAACTATATTTCCGGTGTTGGCATTGATGCTTTTTGCTTGTATTGATACAGAGCAAGAATCTAATTTTGGATTAGGTGATCATGATTATGAAGTAGCCATTCCTTTGATCAATTCAAAAGTTACTGTAGGTCGATTGGCTGCCGAGTCAAAAGGCGATACAGGAATAAAAATTGACGCTGATGGAAAAGTAACGGTAGTGTATAATGGGGAAGTATTACGAAAAAATTCAGCCGCTATCTTTCCTCCTTTCCCGGGCATCATTCCTTTTCCTATTATTGATACATTTACTAATGTCAGTCTTTTACCTGGGAATAAGTATAATATTAAAAAAGCAATTTTTGAAGATACAAAGATAAATTTCTATGTAGAATCCGCCAACATTACGCAAGACATTAAGGTTAAAATGCGTATTCTTGAATTATCTAAAAATGGCAAGAGATTTGAAAAGGAATTTACAGCCAAATATAATAGTGCATCACCTTTAAAATACCAGACCGAAGAAATCTCTGTAGATGGGTGGACAATAGAGACCAATACTAATTCAATGACTTTCCAGTATGAAGCAGTAGCTACTGATGGAACTAAAGTAATATTTGATCGGGCACTTATGAATTTTGATGTGATTAAGTTTTCTTACATTGATGGGTATTTGGGATTTCATGATTTCCCTATTGATGGTAGTATTATTGATATTGGATTGTTTGATAGTTGGTTGAGTGGCAGTTTTGATTTCGAAAATCCTAAGATTACACTTAGTGTGGACAATGCTTTTGGACTTCCAGTACGATCCAAAGTAAATAAAATGGAACTCACATCCATAACGGGAAAAACGGTCAATCTTCAGAGCCCTTTTGTTGATAATGGCATTGACTTCGCATACCCTACTTTTTCAGAACTTGGCCAAATAAAGACAACTTTTTTTGATTTCAATCGAAATAATTCCAATATCCGAGAGATTTTTAATGAAAAAACCAAAACCATTTCTTACAACATGTCTGCATTAGTAAATCCCGAAAAAGATACAACTATACGTGGGTTTATCACTGGCGATAGCTATTTTGTGGTGAATGTTGCTGCTGAAATACCATTAAAAGGTTCAGTAAATCAATTAGTGATATCAGATACTTTCGACATTGATTTGGGCGATTTGGACAATGTAAATGCAGCTGAATTCAAAGCTATATCGACCAACGATTTTCCTGCGAATATAAAAATTCAAGCATTTTTTGTGGATGAAAATGGAATGCAAATAGATCAACTTTTCGATGGAGATGGTATAAAAATGAATGCGGCCGCATTACTTCCCAATGGTAAAACAACGCCCGGAGATGAAAAAGTAGATATTATAACTTTTGACAAATCAAGATTTGATAAAATTAAAAAAGTTAAGAGATTAGTTGTTTTTGGTTATGTCACTACTACTGGTAGTGATCAAAAGACAGCCTTGTGGATTTACAGTACGTATGGTATTGGCTTGAAACTTGGTGCTATATTAAAGCTTAAAAGAGATTGACATGAGGATAACATCAATTATTATTAGTCTTTTTATCTTTTCAGGCATCTCATTTGGTCAAGACATCTCCTTAATGCATCTCAAAGGATATATGCCAGCCACATTATTAAATCCAGCGATACCGTTGGACAAAAAAATAAACGCTTCACTTGGTGCTATATCTGTTTCTGGAGGTACTAATGGCCCTGCTGTCAATGATATCACAAGTAAAAACATAGATGGACAACGATTTTTGGATTTTACCAAACTCCAAAATAATGTAGATGTTACGAATGATATTTTTTTAAATTACGATATACGCACTTTGGATATTGGATTCAGTTTTGGTAAGTTTTCGCTATTAGCTGGACATGGATTTCGATCCTCTTCCAATTTAAAATATACCAAAGATTTAGTAGGCCTATTAGCTTTCGGCAATGCAAATTATATTGGGCAAACCTTAGAAATTGGTCCAACCATAGATGTGATATCCTTTAATGAAGTCTATCTAGGAGTCCAAAAGACATCAGGCAAATTTACGCTAGGACTTAAAGCCAAACTTCTTTATGGTGCATCTAATATTAGTACCGAGTCATCCCGTTTACAATTTACAACCAATGCTGAATACTACCAATTGGAATTCAATAATGATTACACCATTCGTAGTAGTAGTTTACTAAGGTATAATAGCTTAGATAGCATTACCGTCAATTATTCCAACTTTACTTTTGACAATTTTTTTTACAATAATAAAGGTTTGGGTATAGATTTAGGAGTACATTTCCAAGTCACTGATCATTGGAATATACACGCAAGTGCCTTGGATATTGGGACAATAAAATGGGACTTTTTTCCAAGAAAATACAGCAGTAAGGGTTCGTTTTCCTTTGATGGTGTAGATTTAGTGGACTATTTGACTGATAGTACGCTGTCAGTAAAGGATACTTTATTGGATTTGATCAATGTGACTTCAGAACTAGAAACATATAGTACGCCTTTGAATAGTACATTTTCGGTTGGAAGTACTTATAAATACAAAAAATGGAATGGGAATATATTATATCAAATGCGCAATCGTTTTGGGTTTAGAAATCATTCCTTATCATTGTCGGCGGTGAGACAAGTAGCTATATTTGATTTGGGTGCCCAATATACAATATCAAAAAACAACTTCACTGGTTTAGGTATTTACGGTAAGATAAGACTAGGACCATTTTCAGCTTATATGGCGACTGACAATATTATAAGTATTTTTAAACCAATGGATTCCAAAAGTGCTTCTATCAGACTTGGGGCAACTATCCAAATTTAACCTGAAATATTTTAATTATGTATTTTCTAAACACTAAAATCTAATTACTTAATGATCACTACTCCTATTATTATTAGATATGCTTGGATGATTGTATTGGGACTTAATTTTTTGATACTTGGCTGTAAATCAGACGCATCTACTAAGGTCGAATCAACTGGCGATCCTGCTATAGATGCATTGACGCAACAGATCAACGAGAAACCCGACAATGCAGATTTGTATTTTCAGAGAGCTCAAAAATACATGGACATATCGACTTATGATCGAGCTATATTAGATATGCAAAAGGCAATAAGTATTGATTCTATAAATCCAAATTATTACCATCTGATATCTGATGCATATCTAGACTACTTCAATAGTAAAGAAGCCATGAATGCTATGCTAAAAGTTTTGAGTCTGTATCCAGAGCGTGTCCCTTCTTTGCTGAAAATGGCAGAGTTAAAGTATATATTGGAAGATTTTGACGGATCCATCCTTACACTCAATGAAGTAGCCCGATTAGACCCACAAAATGGAGAAGGGTACCTTATGTTAGGCATGAATTTCAGGACACTTAATGATACTTTGAGAGCCATCAATGCATTTCAGACAGCTGTTGAGATGGATAGTGGCCTGACTGATGCTTGGATTTCTTTAGGCGAAATATATGAAGAGAAAAACGACTCAAAAGCTTTAAAATACTATGAGAGTGCCATATTGAGCGATCCTAAATCTATGCAAGCTTTGCATGCTAAGGCATTTTATTTACAAAATCATGACGATATCCCAGGTGCTCAACGCTTGTACAGAAGTATAATTACTACCGACAAAAGTTATACGGATGCATACTTAAATTCTGGACTATTGTACTTAGAAATGGACTCTATAGATAGAGCTTACGAACAATTTGACCTGCTTACTGGAGTGGCTCCTACCTACTTCAAGGGTTTCTATATGAGGGGCATTGTAAATGAAAAGAAGGGTGATATAACAGCAGCCCTTAAAGATTATGAATCAGCATTTAATTTAAACAACAAAGATAAAAAAGTGCAAGACGCACTTTCCGCTTTAAAAAACCAAATTAATTAATCACAAATTTTTCTAAAGATGAGTAATTTTTCTAAAGTAGTTGCAGGTGTCATTAGATGGGGAAGTTGGGGATCCAAACTTTCTTCTTCCAAAATGGCGTCTTTGATCAACTCATGTGTCGAATTGGGTGTAACCACGTTTGACCACGCTGACATCTATGGAAATTATACTACAGAACGTGAGTTTGGTGACGCTTTGATATTGAGTGGTGTACCGCGAGATCAAGTGCAGCTCATTACCAAGTGTGGCATCATAAAACCATGTTCAGAGAAGCCTGGTTTTCAGATTTCTCATTACAACACTTCCAAAAGACATATTCTAGAGTCAGTAGATCAGTCTTTGGAAAATCTCAATACAGAGTATATTGATGTATTGATGATCAACAGACCAAGCCCCATCATGAATTATGAAGAAATGGGTGAAGCTTTTCACATCCTGAAAGAATCAGGTAAAGTTAAAGATTTTGGGGTAGTAAATTTTACACCAGACCAGATAAGAGCTATGAATAGGTTTTATCCTATTACATCTCATCAGGCTGAGGTTTCATTTACTCACCTAACACCATTGATGGATGGTACTATTGATACGTGTATGGCTTATGATATGGTGCCTATGTCTTGGTCACCGCTTGGTGGAGGGTCTATTTATACCAATACCAAAACAGGTAAAAAATTAGAACAACGACTTCAAAAACATGCAGATAAATATGGTTGGACGCTTTCTGAAATGGCTTTGTTATTCCTTATGCATCATCCTGCTGGCATCCTACCTGTAGTAAATTATGCAAAGGCTGACAAGATCAAGGAAACGGTAGATTTGCTTGATGTTGAGTTATCTAATGAGCAGTGGTTTGAGATATTAATCACAGTACAAGGTTATGAAATGCCTTAGTCTTATCTAAAATTTTAAAAGCTGTCATTTTTAGAAGTGGCAGCTTTTCTTTTCGTCACATAAGATAAAAAAAGCTGCACCTTAGATTAATCAGATGCAGCTTGTAATATTCAATGTAAATATATTACTTCACAAACTCTAAACTTCTACTGATGAAAGCAGACAATTCTTCACCTTTCAGCATGTTTTGATTCAATAATGCTAAATCATGTAGATAGCTTGCAAAATCTGCTTTCTTCTCTTCACTTTTCATCTTTACCAATTTGTCAGCGATGAGTGGATGATTGGTATTGATGACTACGTTATGACTATCAGGAAACATATTCATATCCATGCCTTGCATAGCTTGCATTTCCTTCATCCTACGCATAAATTCTGGTTTGGTGATCGTGACAGGATGATCAGTAGGTGACAATGGTTTCAACTCTATTTGACCTAACCCAAGATTTTTGACCGATGTAGTAAAGATGTCTTTTACTTTATCTTGATCCGCTTGGCTCAACACAGATTCTTTGGTTTCTTCTTTTTGGACCAAATTGTCAGGTGTTTCAGAGTCCACACGGACAAAAGTGACTTCACTGCCTTTGTACTCGATGTGCTGCATGAAGTGATTATCAATGATCGTGTCCATTTCTAACACATCATACCCATAATCTTTTGCTGCTTTGATGTAACTGTGTTGTGCCTTTGCATCATTGGCATATAGATAGATGAGTTTATTGTGTTTGTCTGTTTGGTTGGCTTTGACTTTTTCTTTGTATTCTTCTAGAGTAAATGCTTGATTTTCTAGATTTCTTAACAATGCAAATGACATTGCCTTTTCATTAAATTTATCATCGGAGATCATACCATATTTTACAAAAGTGCTGATTTCTTTCCATTTATCTTCATATCCTGGTCTATCCGTATTGAATAGTGACTGAAGTTTTTCAGCTACTTTTTTAGAAATGTATGTATTGATTTTTTTGACATTGGAGTCGGATTGTAAATAACTTCTAGATACATTCAGTGGGATATCAGGTGAATCTATTACTCCATGGAGCAACATCAAAAATTCTGGTACGATCTCTTTGACATCATCCGTGATAAAAACTTGATTGCTATAGAGTTGAATTTTGTTCTTTTGTACTTCAAAACTATTATTCATCTTAGGAAAGTACAAAATCCCTGTCAAATTGAAAGGATAGTCGATATTAAGATGTATCCAGAAAAGTGGTGGCTGACTGAACGGATGTAATTCTTGGTAGAAGTTTTTGTAATCATCATCTGTTAGATCCGCTGGCTTTTTCTTCCAAATCGGATTCGGATTATTGATGATATCATCGACTTCGGTTTTGATTTCTTGTTTGTCATCACCTTCGCCTTCCCAAGTACTTTCTGTTTTAGTACCAAATTTTATTTCTACTGGAAGAAATTTACAATATTTAGTAAGCAATTCTCTAATCCGATGCTCTTCTAGATACTCATTATTTTCTTCATTGATATATAAAATGATTTCTGTACCTCTAGCCGTTTTGTCATTTGGCTCAATGGTATATTCTGGATTTCCATCACATTCCCATTTTACAGCTGGTGCATCTTCTTTATAAGATTTTGTGATGACTTCTACCTTGTCGGCTACCATGAAAGCTGAGTAAAAACCTAATCCAAAATGACCGATGATTGTTGCATCATCTTTGTATTTAGATAAGAATTCTTCCGCTGATGAAAAAGCCATTTGATTGAGGTACTTATTGACCTCGTCTTCTGACATACCGATACCTTTATCAATGATATGCAGCGTTTTGGCTTCTTTATCTATTTTGATTTCGATTTTAGTATCGCCTAAATCGCCTTTCACTTCTCCTTTTTGGGCTAAAGTTTTTATTTTTGTGGTAGCGTCAACTGCATTTGACACTAATTCGCGCAAGAAGATCTCGTGATCTGAGTATAGAAACTTTTTGATGATAGGAAAAATATTTTCCGCTTGTACTGATATATTACCTTTTGACATAATTAAAATTACTTTTTGGTTACAATCGATATAGTCAAAGTCTGTGCCACAACTATATAAATGTCAAAATGTCAGATATAAGATGTTTTTGAAGGAAAAATTTTCAGTTACACAAATTTGATTTAATATTGCAAAGTCTTTTCAATTGGACCATCATATCAAAACTCAAATTAAATTCATGAAGCATTTATTTTTTATATTTTTAGGATTGTACTTGATCAGTTGTGGTTCAGTCAAACAATCTGGAGTACAGGCAGATATTTATAATAACAAAGCGAATAAATCAACGCTACCTTATAATATTATATACCCTGACGAATATTATGTCAAAGATGCTAAAATTCCACTTTTTATATGGCTACACGGCGCTGGTGAGCGAGGTGATGACAATGTGAGTCAGTTGATCCATATTGTACCTTATCTTGGTTCTGACATAATACAAAGCAAATTTCCTAGTGTCATATTAGCTCCGCAATGTCCAAAAGAAGCTTATTGGGCACCTGTAAAAAGATTTGAATGGAGCATCATTAATGGTGGTGAAGTCACGCCTCCGATGGCCAATCTTATAGCATTATTAGAAACGATACTCAAAGATCCGAAAATTGATAAAAATAGAGTGTATATAGGTGGATTGTCTATGGGTGGATTTGGTACACTCGATTTGTTGGGTCGAAAACCAGAATGGTTTGCCGCAGCTATCCCTATTTGTGGTGGTGCAGATCTGGAAAAAGCAGCCAATTATAAAAATGTACCACTATGGATATTCCATGGCGCCAAAGATACAGTCGTGCCCGCCAAATTATCTAGAGATCTGATTGATGTTTTGAAAGCCCTGGGTGCTACACCTAAATATACCGAATATCTTGAAGGTGGCCATGATGTGTGGAATACCGCAATTAGAGATCCTGAATTGTTACATTGGCTATTTGAACAAAGAAAAAAGTAGTGTTTAAATCGTTTTGCAGGTTAAGAAATGATGTTTTGGGTATAAAAGTCATATTTTTGCACAAATAGAAAATAATGACCGTTCAAAAAGTGTTGATTATACGATTTTCTTCCATTGGAGATGTAGTCCTTACTACTCCTATTGTCCGCTGTATCAAACAACAAACAGGCGCTGAGATTCATTATTTGATCAAGCCCACATTTGCACATGTCATTCATGAAAATACTTATATTGATCAAATACATCACTTGGATGACAATATCAATGACACCATAAAAAAACTAAAACTTCAAAACTTTGATTTGGTGATAGATTTACAAAAAAATCTTAACTCATTTAGAATAGCGAGAGAAATACCAGCTAGAACCGTGCGATTTGAAAAGCTCAATATAAGAAAATGGTTGGCAGTAAGACTCAAAATGAAAACTTTACCAGAAAACAAACACTTAGTTGATAGATATTTTGATGCCCTCCAACCTTTGGGAATCGTAGATGATGGACATGGACTCGATTATTTTATTATGCCTGAAGATGAGTACGATGCACAAGAATTGGTTAAAGGCATGCAATATCAAGTATTAGTCTTAGGTGCAACTTATTTTACAAAACGGATACCTAAAGAAAAATGTGTTGATGTTATTGCTTTGTGCGATCACCAGACAGTATTAATTGGAGGGAAAGATGTGGCCGATCTTTCTGAAGAGTTATCTGCAATGTTTCCTGAAAAAGTAGTTAATTTTTGTGGAAAAATTGGTTTGGGAGTTAGTGCTGGTATCGTAAAACATGCACAAAAAGTTGTGACTGGTGATACAGGACTGATGCATATTGCTGCAGCATTACAAAAACATATTACGGTTTTTTGGGGTAATACCATTCCAGAATTTGGTATGTATCCTTTCTATGGATATAAAAATACACCTAAACATAATAACCTACAAGTTGAAGGTCTCTCCTGTCGTCCTTGCTCCAAATTGGGTTTTGATAAGTGCCCCAAAGGTCATTTTAAATGTATGAATGATATTCAAATTTTAGAAAATACTTCGGACCAATTATAAATACATTGACTACTTACCAAGATTTCAACAACCGTATTTGTGCGTTCAGTTGATCTATTTTATGTTGATAAGCATTGGACTGATAAGTGTTATTTAAGGCAAATCCATATTGAGCCGAAATGGTAATACCAAGATTAGCGGTTAGTGATTTTTGATATCCAATACCTGCCAAGACACTGGTATTCAATCGATTGATCTGAGCGTCATTATAATCCACAATGATTGATTTGTCTTTTACAAATTGGTGATGACTTTCGGTCTCTACTTCTTTTATCCTATTTTGAACGATCCATTCATGTGTGAGTCCACCTTGTAAAAATAGACCATTACCCTCTTCTTTTACAAAATATGACAGCGTAAGTGGGATCGAAATCGCTTTGATATGATTGCTCAAAGCAAAATCTAGATATACATTTTCATTATTTTGCACAATACTACTCGCACTCCTAGACAAAACAAGATTGGTATTGATACTGCCTAATCCTGTAGGCAAGCTATGTTGAAATCTATTTTCAAACTCTGCACCAACGGCTATTTCATCCACCGTAGAATATGGAAGATTGATCGCGTATTGCGACAGCTGATTTCTTTCGTAATAGTTAATGCCTGTATTAAAGACAACACGTTTGTTCAGCACCTTACTTAATGAAAGTCCATAACTCACCGATGGCCCTGTTACTTCTTTGACTAAAAGCTCAGAAAGTGGATTGTCAAAAGTTCCTTGGATTCTATCTTGCCAAGCGATATAACCTACATTTGGACCAACCAAAAACGGATGCGACTTGTTTGGTTTTGGATTTATTGGAGTTATAAACAAATTTAACGCAGATTTATCTTTTGCAAACTTTGAAACTATGGGTGATAAAGGATATTTATACAATTTTCCTGGAAATGTAATGGTGGTAAATGTCTTTTGTTCCTCTTCAAGTTTTTCAACCATATTTCTATCATTAATGTCTGAATGATTGAGAGGCGTTTTCATGACTTCATTTTCTTGACTATTGAGCTGATTACTACTATTCAAAAATAATGACCTTGTGATTTTCTTTTTAGCAAGACTATGCTGAAATTCTGATTTTGTTCCTTCGTATGCCAATTTGGTTTCTTTTACACTTATATCATCCTGTACTTGGTCAATGTTTTTAGGTTTAGGTTCATTGATCTCAGTGTTATCGTTTGCAATTGCTAAATTAGCACAATCTTTAAGTTCTTGTTGTAAAACTGTAATTTCATTTGTTTTTAAATAGTTATCATAACCCAATAACAAGGTTGCCACCAATAAACCTCCACCAAAAATAAACAATGGTAGCATACCTATCCTACGCTTCTTTTTATCCGTTGGAATCTGCGCAGCGATATTGTCCCACACATCATTGTCAGGTAAATTCCAATCTTGTGGTTCAATTTTTTGATTAAACTTTTGGCGGAAAAATTTTTCTAAATTATTATTCTTATCGTCCATTTTTCTTATTTTAAAATATCTTCAAACATAAGGCGCAACATATTTTTTGCCTTCATTAACTGTGTTTTGGAGGTACTTTCACTTATACCTAATTGGTCGGCTATTTCTTGATGATTGTAGCCTTCTATTACGTATAAGTTAAATACTGTTCGATATCCCGTAGGTAGCTTTTGTATTATTTTGGTCAAATCTTTTAAATTTAATTCAGAGAGTATATCTTGGTCGTACACAAAACTTAGATCAAAATCGGTGATTTGTTGGAAATCAATTTTATTTTTTCTTAATTTTTCAAGGCATGTATTAATAAATACTTTTTTTATCCAACTCGCTAAATGCCCTTTTTCTTCGTCATATTGATGCAAATCCCTAAAAACTTTCACAAAACCTTCTTGTAGCGCATCTTTTGCATCTTCCAGGTCAGAAAAATATCTTTGGCACAAAACAAAAAGATTGACTTTGTATGCTTCATACAATTCTTTTTGGGCCAACCAATTGCCATCTATACAAAGTTTTATTTTTTGAATATCCATCATCCTATATTTAAAAGTGACAATACCTATAAAATAGTTGCCTGCACTAACAAATACATCTTGTTTAAGTTTTTGCGTAATATTATTAAACAAAATTGATTTTCTAGGCAACCCTTTTGGCTTTTACATCACTATTGATTGTATAGTTATTTTTATTTTAATACAAAAATCAATTTTATGAAACTGAAATTTTTACTCTTGGTATTTTTAATTTTTTGTTTGAGATTAGTTCAAGCTCAGACCGTCGTTGACATCATTGTCAACTCACCTAATCATAACACACTCGAAGCAGCTGTAGGCGCTGCTGGTTTGGTGAATACTTTAAATGGTGCAGGTCCATTCACTGTATTTGCACCTACAGATGATGCTTTTGCTGCTTTACCTGATGGAACAGTGGATGCTTTATTGGCCGATATTCCTGCTTTGACAGCTATATTGACTTATCACGTTGTGGGTGCCAATGCACTTTCTACATCCCTCTCAGATGGCCAAGTGATCACTACACTTAATGGTTTTGACATTACGGTTACGATCGCTGCAAATGGAGTTTTTATTAATGATGCGAAGGTAACTGTGGCTGATATAGTAGCTGACAATGGTGTAGTCCATGTCATCGATGCTGTACTATTGCCACCAGTTGCACCCAATACTGTAGTAGATATCATCGTCAATTCTCCTGACCACAATACTCTCGAAGCAGCAGTGATTGCCGCAGGATTGGCTGGTACTTTATCAGGTGAAGGACCTTTTACAGTTTTCGCACCTACAGATGCGGCTTTTGCAGCTTTACCCGATGGAACAGTGGATGCTTTATTGGCCGATATTCCTGCTTTGACAGCTATATTGACTTATCACGTTGTGGGTGCCAATGCACTTTCTACATCCCTTTCAGATGGCCAAGTGATCACCACACTTAATGGTTCTGACATCACGGTTACGATCAATGCGGATGGTGTATTTATAAATGATACGAAGGTAACTGTGGCTGATATAGTAGCTGACAATGGTGTAGTCCACGTCATTGATGCTGTATTATTGCCACCAGTTGCCCATCTCTCCTTTTTGGAAATTTTTTTTTAGGGGTTTTGTTTTTTTTGGGGTTTTTTTTTTTTTTTTTTTTGTTTTTTTTTTTTTTTTCTTTTTTCTTTCTTTTTTTGGCCTTTTTTCGGGGGGGGGGAATTTTTTTTTTTTTTTTTTTTTTTTTTTTTTTTTTTAAAAAATTTTTTTTTTTTTTTTTTTTTTTATTTTTTTTTTTTTTTTTTTTTTTTTTTTTTTTTTTTTTTTTTTTTTTTTTTTTTTTTTTTTTTTTTTTAAATTTTTTTTTTTTGGATTAAAGGAAAGAGGGGGGGTTTAATTAAAAAAAATATTTTATTTTTGTTGTTTTTCCCAAGTGCTAGCACAGATTATTTGATAGACAATACACTAAATATCTATCCGAACCCAGTGACAGACAAACTCACTATTGAATTAGATCTGATAATAAATGAGCCAGCACAAGTCACTATTTCCACCCTCAATGGTCAACATGTTTTTGCAACAGCTATTACTTCTGGTGAAGTACTAGATTTAAGTACATTGAACTCCGGTTTATATTTTATAGAAGTAAAAACTAAAGATAATCTAAGCATAAAGAAGTTAGTTAAACAATAATTCGCAGTTTAAGGAAAGTTCAGTTTTTTTGTTAGCCGTAACCTATTTCGTTAGGTTGCGGCTATTTTATAAACGGGTATAAAATTTCCTTTTTCTTTATTTCATTAAATTATCATATTTTTGCCCTCCGAATCAGAATGTTTGATGGACAATAATAGAGATACAAAACAAAAAACAAAAGGCTTTATAGGGAATCTATTAAGCCCAATAACTACACCTATTAGTGAAGCTATTGCTCCATATAAGGCTAAGTGGGATCATTTTTTTTACCCATTGACACATGGTTGGGAAGTATATAGTCAGAAAAATCCTACTGAATCAAAGATTATTTCTTGGGCATTTAGATTATTTAAGTGGACATTTTACATCATAGCTTTTTCAGTTTTATTGATTTGGACTGGAGCTTTTGGCAAATTACCATCCACTGAAGAGATAAAACAGATAGAAACAGCCAATGCTTCAGAGATCTATAGTTCTGATGGACTAATGATTGGTAAATACTATACAGAAAATCGAACAACAATCGCATTGGATAGCATATCGCCTTATCTTATTACGGCGTTACTCGCAATAGAAGACAAACGTTTTTTTGAGCACAGTGGTATAGATTTGCGCTCATGGCTGCGTGTATTTAAAGGTCTAGCTACCAATACATCAGGTTTAGGTGGAGGATCTACGCTTAGTCAACAATTGGCCAAAAACCTTTATCCACGTAAAAATTACGGAATCCCTGGTTTCAGTATTTTCATCAATAAGGTCAAGGAAAATATTATTTCTATTAAATTAGAGAAGCTATATAACAAAGAGGAGCTTTTGACAATGTATCTAAATACTGTCCCATTTGGTGGGAATAGGTATGGCATACAAGAAGCTGCTAGATACTTTTTCAATAAGAGACCACGACAACTTACGGCAGACCAAGCTGCAACCTTAATAGGCATGCTCAAGGCAACCACAGCGTTAGATCCTACTAGAAATCCTAAAAATTCTGAAAAAAGAAGGAATTTAGTACTCAGCCAAATGCTGAAAAATAAGGATTTCAGATTTGACAATGAGGAGATGTCCACCATATCCAAAATGATAAATAATGGTGCCATCACAGATGAAAATTACAAAGCACTCATCGCCAAGCCTATAGGTGCATCCATCCACGAGGACATAGGCAATAATGAAGGGTTAGGTACCTATTTTAGAGAATATCTACGAACCAAAGAATTGCCAAAAATACTTAAAAACATTACCAAAGAAGATGGTAGTAATTACAATATCTACACTGATGGATTAAAGATATATACGACGCTTGACACACGTATGCAAAAACATGCTGATGATGCTGTATTCAAACACATGTCTTATATACAAAAAGAGTTTTACAAACACTGGAAAGGTTACAAAGAAGAAAAACCATGGGGCGATGATAAATGGATAGATGAACAAGTAAAACGTAGCGAGCGATATAAAAATCTGTCAGAGGCAGGCATGAGTCAAACTCAAATAGATTCAATTTTTAAAGTACCTGCCCCAATGCAAGTTTTAACATGGACAGATAAACCTGTAGTTAGAGATACAATGTTGACACCTTTGGATAGCGTACGGTATTATTTTACCATGTTAAATACAGGATTTATGGCCATGGACCATTCTAATGGCTATATCAAAGCATGGGTCGGTGGTATAGATTTTATGCATTTCAAATTTGACCACAATCTAAGTAAAAGACAAGTTGGATCTACTTTCAAGCCCATCGTATATACAGCAGCTGTGGCAGATGGCATCAGTCCTTGTAAATATTTTCATAATATAGAAGTTACAATAGAAGATTGGTCACCAAAAAACTCTGACAATAGATATGGTGGTTATTACTCTATGACTGGCGGATTGGCATATTCTGAAAATGTAATCGCTGCTCAAATCATAGAAAAAGTAGGTATCCAAAAAACCATAGATATGGCTACAAACTAGGCGTTACTGCTACCCTTCCAAGAGAATTTGGTATCAGTCTTGGTGCAGCAGAAGTATCACTCTTTGATATGATGAAAGTATATAGTACCATTGCAAACAATGGTTACAAAACAGAACCCATTGCTGTAGTAAAAATAGAAGATCGTTATGGTAATGTTATCTATGATTACGAAAAAATGATGGAAGAAGAGCAACGAATACAAGTCATAGACTCCACAACATCATACATCATGACCCGAATGATGCAGCATGTTGTCATTTATGGTACAGCCAATACCTTGAGAAGTCAATTCTGTAGGCATTGTGATTTTGCAGGCAAAACTGGTACCACACAAAATCACTCTGATGGTTGGTTTATTGGATACAATCCTAAATTGGTGACAGGCGTATGGGTTGGCGGGCCAAGTCCAGCTGTACGTTTCCGCAGTATGAATTATGGTAGTGGTGCAGCATTGGCATTACCCATTGTAGGTAATTTTTGGTATAAGTTATCCATTGATCCTAAATTTGCAAAGCTCACTCAAGAACTATTTGTCAAGAATGAAAAGATCATCGCAGAGATGAATTGTCCGATGCAATTGGGCTTTTCACCAGAGAAGTATTATGCCATCATGAGAGATACAGTACTTAAAGATTCGATGTTACGCACAGGTTTTAGAGGATTGCGAGGATTGGTAGAAGAAATGTTTCCGGAAGAAGCTACAGAAGACGTAGCTCCATCTGATGGTGAAGCTGGTGGTGTAATAGAAGAAAATGGCACAGTGCCGGAAGAGAAAAAACCCGAACCACCTAAACCAATAGATCCTAAGGCTCAAGAAAAGAAAAAGCCTGAAGAAAAACCAAAAGATCCGCCGAAAAAAGGTAATCGATAAATAATAGAAAACCTAATAAATAATGGCCACGCCAAAAACAGTAGCATTTCATACACTTGGTTGCAAGCTCAATTTCTCTGAAACATCCAGTATCCGCAGATCCTTCGAAGATCAAGGGTACTGTGCGGTAGATTTTGAACATGGTGCTGATATCTATGTATTGAATACCTGCTCTGTCACTGACTTTGCCGACAAAAAATGTAGATACGAAGTAAGAAGAGCATTAAAATATTCGCCAGATGCTAAGATCATCGTGGTGGGATGTTATGCCCAACTAAAACCACAAGAAATAGCAGATATACCAGGCGTAGATCTCGTACTAGGTGCTGCTGAAAAATTCAACATATTAAAGTACATCGATGGGATTTCAGGTACTTCAGGCAAAGGCATGGTTGTCGCTGGTGAAGTAAAAGAAGCTAATTCCTTTGTAGATGCGTTTTCATTTGGAGATAGGACGCGATCATTTCTCAAAGTACAAGATGGTTGTGACTACAAATGTACCTTTTGTACTATTCCACAAGCTCGAGGTAGCTCTAGAAGTGATACTGTAGAAAATGTCATCGCCAATGCTAACAAAATTGCGGAACTAGGTGTCAAAGAAATTGTACTTACTGGCGTTAATTTGGGTGATTTTGGTAATGGTACTGAAGTCATAGAAGGAGACAAACCCAAAAAGGAAGCACTTTTTTCAGATCTTATCCATGAATTGGACAAAGTAGAAGGCATAGACCGATATCGCATATCCTCCATTGAACCCAATCTTTTGACAGAAGAAATCATATCATTTGTAGCTAGGTCAGATAAGTTTGTCCCACATTTTCACGTACCACTACAGTCAGGCAGTAATAAGATACTAAAAGCTATGCGCAGGCGCTATTTGCGTGAGCTGTACAGCCAAAGGGTAGAATGGATAAAAAATCAAATGCATCACTGCTGCATAGGTGTCGATGTCATAGTAGGATTTCCAGGTGAGACTCAAGAAGATTTTATGGATACCTATCATTTTATCAATGAATTAGATATCTCCTATCTACATGTATTTACTTACTCTGAAAGAGCCAATACACCAGCTGCAGAAATGCTTGATGTATTATCTATGGATATCCGTAGAGAACGAAATGAAATGTTACGAATTCTTTCACAAAAGAAAAAAATGGCTTTTACAGAACCTTATCTAGGTACAGTCAGAAAAGTATTATTTGAACAGGCGAAAGATGAAAACGTCATGCATGGATTTACCGATAACTACATAAAAGTATCATTACCCAAGGACGAATCACTTATCAATACGATCGCTGAAGTAAAACTACTCCACTGGGATGAAGACTGCGAAACTGTTATAGCAACATTGGCATAAGGTGGCAATAATTTAAGATTCGGAAATTTGTGTATTTGTAAGTATTTCAAAGATTTATCATCAAAAAAAGGTGTTAAATCTATATTTTTTATACATTTGCGCCACTTTAAGATGATTTTATATACCTGATGCATTCACTCAAGGATAATATTAATATTGACAAACTGCCAAAACATATCGCCATTATTATGGATGGTAATGGAAGGTGGGCCAAAACACAAGGTAAACCTCGTGTTTTTGGGCATAAAAATGGTGTTACCTCTGTGCGTGAAGTGACAGAAGCGGCTGCAGAAATTGGTGTAGAATTCCTCACACTTTATGCTTTTTCTACAGAAAATTGGTCACGTCCTACTATCGAAGTTAATGCATTGATGACTTTATTGGTAGAAACTGTAAAAAGAGAGCTCTCCACACTCAACAAAAATAATATTAGATTACAAGCCATAGGAGACTTATCTAGATTGCCAGAGAAAACTAGATTAGCACTACTTGAAGGCATAGAAATGACCAAAAACAATTCCCGCATGACATTGGTTTTGGCTTTAAATTACTCTTCGAGGTGGGAAATAGTAGAAGCGGCAAAAAAAATAGCAGCTCAAGTATTGAATGGCGAATTGGCAATAGATCAGATAGACAATGGTGTTTTTTCTAATAATCTTACCACCAAAAATATCCCTGATCCCGAATTATTGATCAGGACAAGTGGTGAGCACCGTATCAGCAATTATTTATTGTGGCAAGCAGCTTATTCCGAATTATACTTTACTAATGTACTTTGGCCTGATTTTAGGAAAGATGATTTTTACTTGGCCATTTTGGATTTTCAAAATAGAGAGAGAAGATTTGGCAAAACAAGCGAACAGCTATCAGAAATCACTTAATTTAATTAAGAAAACGTTAAAAGAAATAATAAAAACAGCAGTAACATCATACCTTTCGTTAATGACTGCATAATAAATATATACAATACAAATGAAGATTAATATCCTGACATATATTTTAGTGCTTGTAGCAATGGCTTTCAGACTTACTCCAGATCTTTCAGCGCAAGATCAAGGTATCATCAATTATACAGACAAAAAAAGCTACGAGATTGGTGGAATAGAAATAGTTGGTGCCGAAACACGCGATAGAAATGCTATAAAATCTATTGCTAACCTCAAGGAAGGTGGTAAAGTACAAATTCCAGGACCTGCTATACCTGCAGCTATTAAATCGCTACTTAAATTGAGATTGTTTGACGATGTACAGATTTATCAAGTCAAAACTGAAGGAAACATCGTATTTTTAAAAATCATTTTGGTAGAAAGACCCATCTTATCTCGATGGTCATATAAAGGTGTTAAGAGTTCACAACAAGAAGATCTTAATGATGTAATAAAGAACATCCTTACCAAAGGTGGCATTGTTACTGATGACCAAAAAGACCTTGCCAAAACTAAAATTAAAGAATTTTACATCGAAAAAGGAAAATTGAATGTTACTGTAAAGGTCAACGAAATAGCAGAAGAAAGTAAAAACCCTAGTGTCAGACTTGAATTTATTGTGGACCCTAAGAATAGAGTAAAGGTTGAAGATATCGTTTTTGAAGGCAATAAATCTTTTTCTTCTAGAAAACTACGGAAACAACTTGACAAAACCAAAAGAAAAGGAACGCTACTGAAAAAATCAAAATATATTGAAAAAGAATATCAAGAAGACATCAAAAGTTTAACAAAATTCTATCAAAAAGAAGGGTTCAAGAATATGTCTATCACACAGGATACCACCTATATCAATAAAGATGGTAATGTGATGGTCAATATTAAGATAGATGAAGGCAATAGACATTACTTCCGTGATATCAAGTGGAAAGGAAATACCCTTTATACCAATGATTATTTATATACTATACTCGGTATTGCAAAAGGAGATATATACAATCCAGAAATTACTTCAAAACAGACTGAAATTCAGCTTGGACGGTAGAGATATATCTTCATTATATCTAGATGACGGATACTTGGCATTTGATATTACACCTGTAGAAATAGCCGTAGATAAGGACTCTGTAGATATAGAAATGAGGATCTTTGAGGGACCACAGTTTACAGTTGATAATATCGTCATCAAAGGCAATGACAGAACCAATGAGCACATCGTAAGGAGAGAAATCAGAACTAGGCCTGGTGCAAAATTCAGTCGATCAGACATCATTAGGTCTCAAAGAGAAATCATCAACCTTGGATATTTTAATCCTGAGTCTTTGGGAATCGAAAATCCAGTCAATCAAGCTAGAGGTACAGTAAATATAGAATATCAACTGGAAGAAAAACCTTCTGATCAGCTCGAATTATCTGCAGGTTATGGCGGTTTTTCAGGTCTAATTGGTACATTGGGAGTAGTATTCAATAATTTTTCATTGGCTAATGTAAAAGATAGATCTACATGGAGCCCTTTACCACAAGGTGATGGCCAAAAGCTTTCAATTAGATTACAATCCAATAGCCGATTTTTCAAATCTTACAATTTTTCATTTACGGAACCGTGGCTTGGAGGCAAAAAACCTAGATCATTTACAATCGGTGCTGTACAGACTGCTTTTGACTATTCTTTGCAGGGATCAGGTAAGCTTAAAATCACTAGAGGCTTTATTGGACTTGGATCACAATTAAAATGGCCTGATGACTTCTTCTCGTCTAATACTACACTAAATATAGAACAGATCAATTTGGACAACTTTAGATCAGGTGGATTTGCTATTACCAAAGGTAAGTTCAATAACTTCAGTATCAAGCAGACTTTTTACAAGAAGCAGCATCAGCGATCCGCTATTCCCTAGACGTGGCTCCAAAGTTTCATTGGCTATACAGGTGACACCACCCTATTCTTTATTCAGAAAAAATGCGGTATTTACACCTACGGAAGCTCAGAGACAAGAAATTATAAAAGAATTGGAGTTTGAAAAAGGGCCTGCAATGCCGCTAACGCAAGCAGATATTGACGCCAAAATAAATGAATTGAAAGAAGCCAATACCTTTAAATGGCTTGAATATCATAAATGGAGAGTTACATCAGAGTGGTATTATAATATTTTTGACAAGTTGGTATTTGCTGCAACAGCCAAGATCGGTATTTTGGGTGCTTACAATAATGAAATCGGCATCTCGCCATTTGAGCGATACGAATTGGGTGGTGATGGTATCAACAATCAGAATGCAGGTCTCCAAGGTAAAGAAATATTAGCACTAAGAGGATACGAAAATACAGACATTACCGGAAATGGTGACCGAACATCTAGTGGCGGTTTTGAAGGCGCTCCGATATTCAATAAATTTACATTAGAAATGAGATATCCACTCTCGCTCAATCCCAACTCTACAATATTTGTCACCAGTTGGGTACAAGGTGGTAATGCTTACAAAAGCTTTAATGATTACAATCCTTTTGATCTAAAAAGATCCGCTGGTTTTGGAGCTAGAGTCTTCCTTCCTATGTTTGGTCTTTTGGGATTTGATTACGGCTGGGGATTTGACAAAGTGCTCACAGGTAACAATGGATATGGCAAATTCAATATTGTTCTAGGTTTTGAGCCAGAATAGAAAGTATTAATGTTTAGTTAAGTTTTACAAATTCTGTAATTATTTTCAATCAACTTTAGTTTAGTTAATAAATTTTTTAAAACAAATCAAGCAAAAATGAAGCACACTTTTTTAGGAATTTTCTTTATGGCATTGACAACGATAAATGTAAATGCGCAAAAATTTGGTTACATCAATACCCAGGAGTTATTAGCGAATATGTCAGAAATGAAATTGGCTGACAATCAAGTCCAAGCATTACAAAATGAACTAATTGCGAAAGGCGAAGAAATGGTTATCAAATTTGAAGCTGATTATAAAGCTTATATGAATGAAGCCAATGGTGGTACGCTTTCTAAAGTTCAAATGCAACAAAAAGAAGAAGTATTGGTAGGAAAACAAGACGAAATCAAAAAATACGAAGCAGATATTCAACAAAAAATAGGGTTGAAAAGAGAAGAACTTTACAAACCTGTTTTGGATAAAGTTAAAGCAGAAATAGAAAAATTGGGTAAAGAAGGTGGATACACTATGATTTTTGATTCAAGTGCAGGTATGATTTTGCACGCCGCAGAAAGCGAAAATCTTATGCCAATCCTAAAAACCAAATTAGGCGTGAATTAAGATAAAGCACTTTAACTTAAAAAATATAAGGGATGTGTAGCAGTGGTTGCGCATCCCTTTTTTTATGAGATTAAATGAAACAAAAATTCGATACAATAAAGTACAAATAATTCCACTTTATCATATTAAGATTTCTCACCTATCTGAAGTCCGCAAAGGCAATGTTTGAACATAAAATGCAGATGGAAAAGGAGTTAGACTTGCAAAACTCCTTTCCCATCCTTTAAAAAAAATACAATTAAAATGTCATTTCTTGAAAGCTTAAACGTCCACCGTAGCAATGAGAAATTCCAATTTTGAGTCCACTCCTAAAAGTATAATTTTGTCACAAAGGCGAGAAAATACAAAGAATTTAAAATTTCAAATACCTAATAATCAATTATTTATATATATTTTAGTCTTGGAGTCTTAGTGGCAATCTGACGTTTTTGACTTTTCAGAGTGGGCTCAATTTTAGAGATAAATTACTGAAAATGCTAATTTGCAAAAAGTAAAATTAGTTTATCTTTAAATGGGAATTGAATCACGAATACTCCAAAAACCTGGAACGTCTTGCCAGATTTTAAAATTTCTGAAATTATTCTTTTATTACTTTTTGTACAACAACTCCTGAAGTTGTAAAACATCTTACTAAATATAAGCCCTTAGCCAACATAGAAAGATCTATTTGGTCAATTTCTCCTTCTTTGGTTAAGATTTGTTTTCCATTAATATCTACTATTTCAGTTTTTAAAATGGATACATCAGAGGTGTTTTCTAAAATAATAATTCCATTGGTAGGGTTAGGATAAAATTTAATGTCTTGTTGTGGATTTTTAAGATTAATAACCTTTGTTCCTAAATGGCTACGTTTTCCATCAAAATCGTATTGTATTAGATTTACATATAGTTTTTTGTCATTCCCTTGATATGGTATTAATACACAATATTGTCCATCTTTATCTGATGAAATATCCACACGTTCTTTGGATAGTATGGCATTATTTGTGTTTAAGATTTCAATATCATAATGTGAACAATTGATTTCGGAAGCTACTTGCCACTGCGCTACAATAGCATGATCTTCATTGATAAATGCCTGGTATGAATCCAAAGTTACAGGTAAAGGCGCTTGCATGATCTCATAAAAGTTATTACCATTGGAAAACGGACTGATAACATCTAGTTCAGCAGTGATTTTATTATCATTTACATCATCCAAATCTTTAATACTATCAAAACCTGGCGGGTTGATTTGAAATATTGTATAAGTACCCATCGTTAAATGGTCAAAACTGTATAGTCCACTTTCATCCGTCATGGTCTGCATAAACCAGCCAAATTTATTTAATACATACTCACCATTTTGGTCCAATAGCCTTACTACTGAACCCGCCAAAGGCAAGCCAGTGTTATCATCGATAACTTGCCCAGAAATACCTCCTAAAAGCTCTGTAAAAGAAAACTCTGGTATTTTTACGGCGTGGCTATTACTACTGCCATCGTCATCCGATGCATTGGCATAACAGAGCGTAAATTTCTCTATTGGAATATCAGACGAAATAGCTATCGCTCCTTTTTTGTCATTGTGCTGCACATCACCATTCACTCCAGCTCTAAAATTAGCTTTTGCTGATTGTTTAGTGATCGTAAAAGTTGGATTTTCATCCAATGGTGCTAACGACAAAGCTACATTGCCTGCTTTATTAGTAGCCATAAAACTTACACTGTCTTGATACGTACTGACATTGTGTGGCGAAGACTGTAACATATCAATATCCCAAATCTGGTACTGATTCAAGAATACTGGCTTTGAAAATGCAAATTCCATGCAAGCTGTTTGGGCTTTTTGAGAAGAAGTGATTTGGAAAGCAAGATTTCCTCTATTAAAGAATGTATTACTCTTTGTAAAATCATTAAATTCACTAGGGTTTTTAGTGGTTGTATTTAGATTTAACGGATCTAACAATTGAATAGTGACATCTACTCCATCAAGATCCCTATACACATTGTGTGTGTCATCAACTTTCCACACGGCCCTGTTGCCAGAAGTGGCCCCTTCCCAAGTAAAAAAAGTAGGCTTTACGGTGCCTAATTGACCGATAAGTAACGTAGTCTTCCCCATCAACAGCAAATATATTGCTGAGATTATCACAATTCTATACATAAAACAACGGGTTAAAAAAGAAATTAAATTAGGTGTATAATAACTTATGCGAATAACATGCCAACTTATTTTGCTATTATTCTACAATATTTTTAATATTCTAAATCTTAGAGCATGGTCAAAGGTTAGCCTTTAACAAACTACAGATAACGAAATTTTATATTGTGTTTAAAATGGATGCAAATGCATTAATTTTTTATAAAAATATAATACCTAAAAATCTAAAGTATGAGTCCACTTCGAAAAGTAAATTGATTATCGCGATAGGTATAAAATTTAATAAACCATCGGTGAAACTGGTGGTAATTAATAGATAAAAAGTAACTGTTCAGCTATAACCCCAAAGGGGTAGAATATTAATAACCGCGGATATATATCCGCGGTAAAAATGGAAAACCAACTTAATTTTGGCGCTATTTTTGCCTATAAGTTGCAAAAATCGTGACAAAATTGTAGTGAAATAGTAAACACCTGAATAGTTACGATAAAAATTCTAAAATCTATAAGGGTTTAATGATTAATATATTGATATTCAACCATTTCAGGGCTTGTTATTGATTTTTAGACTTTCAGTATTGGACTCAAGTATCTTTAAACAAAATTTTGGTTTGCTCATAGTCTTCTGAAGAATGAGTTGAAAATGTATGGGAAAATACCATTTCAGAAGCATAAAATTCTCAATAAAATTCATAGCTTTGTATTAAAATGTAAGAATAATGAAAAATACAATTTATTTTGGGATTGTGCTTATTATGCTTTCTTCTTGCCATCTGTATCAAACATCGCAATTCAATGGGAAATACAATAGTTTTTTGGAAGAGGATGAAACAGAAATAAAAACAGAGTATCATACAATATTTTCTAAAAAGTCTGATGGAAGTTATGTCTTTAGGCAATTTTTTCCTGAGACAAAACAGATTACTGAGTTAATAACTTATGCATCTGACAAAAACACAAAAAATGGTAAATATGCCAGATGGAGCGATGATGGTATTTTAAGAAGTGAAGGAAACTATAAAAATAATCAAGAAATAGGCCAGTGGATAGACGGTGAAAGTAAAGGTAAATACCTTCAAGGTAAAAAAGAAGGCCAGTGGATAGCGACAAACAAAAAAGGGCAACTTTCAGCAGTGTATCAATATATCAATGGAATAAGGCATGGTGAATTTATTATATATGATACACTTGGTCAAATAGTAAATAAAGGCATCTATAGAGCGGATACTATCTTTTCTCAATCCGTAATAAGTGAAAAGACTACAGAAGGACCATTAAAAAAAATAAAAATTATGCCTATGATGAAGTCAAAGTCCTGTGCTCAAATGAATTATGATGAAAGGAAAAATTGTTCTGATATCGCAATGTTAACCTACATTACGAAAAAATTGAAATATCCGATTATCGCTAGAGATTATGGCGTACAAGGAACAGCAATAGTCCAATTTGTAATAGACACAGATGGTAGCGTCGTAGATATAAATGTGGTAAGAGGCATCTGCCAAAGTATAAAAGACGAAGTGACTAGGGTAGTTAAAAGTTTTCCTGCTTGGGATCCCGGCATAATAGATGGCAAACCCGTAAAGGTATTATATACTTTGCCTGTGAAGTTTAAGCTGGAAAGATTTTATAAATAAGGACTACTGCAAAAGTAGAGTGCTAAAGATACAAATGTCTATTCCTTAAATGGACCAAAGGTTAATTCAATAATCAAAACAGCATAATAGAAGTCGCCAAATGTGTCCCAAAAAATATACCACTGCTGAAAGCATCATTCTAGAAGTGGTCATCTCTGATCCGGACATGAATGCCACCTACCACCGCGACTTTAAGATCGTACCAATAGGCAAAGCATATCAGATAGATGATGTGGTGAAGTTTGATTGAAGATGATTATGTATCTAATGGATCTTTGTGAATAAGATAATAATTTAGCTTCCTCAATTATATTTGAGAAAAATTTAGAAACACTTCCTTACATTTTTGATATCACCACCACTATTTTATTAAAATCTGCCGCTGCATTTACCACTTTTTTATAAGATTCGAATGCACTTAATGGGTAATCTATAATGTCATAATTCTCAGTATTATTTACGATCAGTTCTGAGCCATTGATAGTAGCAGAACTATGCCAATGAGCCACTTTTTTATCTTCGATAATGGTCTCAAAATTCATTTCAAAAGCTTCGGGATTTTTAATAGTATATCCAGGCGGTAATAAAATCTTTATAGTCCTGGTATATCTGTGTGGGTAATATAGTTCCACTGGCAATACTCTGTTTTCAACTTGATAAAGTTCCATTTGTTTTCCTATCAATACTCCAACATTGAGCAATAAATTATCTCCAGCTTTCTGTACCAAGTCCTTGCCATCAAATGTTACATTCAAAATAAAAGGTAACAAGCCGATATTATCACACCCATCATTTTCAATTTTAAGAGATTTGGTTTCTGCCTTTTGAGTATAGTTTTCTGATATATTTTTTATGATATCCTGATATTGGTCACCAGATACAAAATCTTTGATGTATTGATATCCAGCTGCTGCATATCCACCTTGTTTATGCGTGGTATTTATTTCAGGGTTATATATATCTCCCCGTAGGTCTATCGTAATATCTGTGAAATCATGCGTTATATCTCCACCGGGAATATCAATAAATTTTATTTCTCCTATACCCATCATAACACCACCAAATTCTTTTGCTTTTATAAACAATCCGTAATTATTGCCAAGATTAAAATTAAATAAAGGGAATCTGTATTCAAATGCACATGGCTCGAGATATTGTCTTAATGTAGGAAAATAAAAAATGATGTCCGTCAACTGCTCAATAGTATCAAAATCTTTGTCAAAAAACATCTTAAACCTCATGGAAGTCACTACGAATTGGTGCTCTATATTGAAATGTTTAAGGACTGCAGTGTAAAGTTTGAGTATTTCTACTTCATTGGCTTGTTTGCTCTTCAGTGCTGCCGTAAAGTTTGAGTTTTCGCCATAATATCTGTTATAAGCTATATTGGTTTTGATATACTGTTCGATAAGTCTTATTTGGGTAAAAGGATCTTTAGATGTAGGGACTTTTTTTATAAAATTATCCAACTCCTTTTTCATTTTTGTATCCAGTTCTGCATTTAGATTTTCAAATACGTTAGTGGCAAACTCTTTATAATTGTTTAGATTTTTAGCATTAGAGATTAGATTTGACTCCAGCTTATAACGCAATGATTTAGTATGAATTTGCACATTTGCGTACTTTTCATCACTAGGTAAAGCTGTAAGATTAAATGCAGAAACACTAAGGCTATTTTTATCTTTGTAGGCTTCTTTGACCTCTGTCATGGTAGCTAGGCCATTATATGATTTAGTTTTAAATTGTAAATGTTTGGGGAAGATTAGTTCGAAATGTGTAGAAAGTATGGGTCTGTTATCTTGTAATACTACGGTAGCACCTTTTATTTCTGGTAGTTCTTCCAAGATAAATAGTTTTTCAATAATTGCCCCTTTTTCCAATCCTGTCACAGCATAATATTGGTATTTTACACCAGTCTCTTCATTGGTTTCTTCTTTGATATCGCTTGATTTAAGTTCTATTACTTTTCCATTGTTTTGTATTACTCTCAGCTTATTCACCAAGAGTTTTTCTTCTGTTCTGAATGGTATATAAACTTTATTATTGCGCTCTATGGCATTCGCACTATTGATTAAAACTTTTTCATGGAGTAAGTAGAATTGCAAAACCGCATTTTCTTTTGAAAGTAATTCGGTTTTTATGTTTCGCAACAATACTATTTCATTTTCAGATGCATAACTTTCAGGTACTTCTATTTTTTCGTCTGAAAATTTATAGTCTTTAAATTCGTATTGACCAAAGATATTTGCAGTGACCAATAAATAGAATGGTAATAAAATAAGTTTTGATAAGGTCATTTTTAATTTTTATTCTGTTAAAACAATATTTTCGTTATAAATAGATTTTAAATTCTGCATGTTGGTATTCCAAAGTTCAAAATCAGATGGCTCAAGCAACAATTTTTTATTTTCAATAATAAAATCAAGTTTCAACACATCGTCTTCCAAGCGGTATTTTATACTATACGCCATTAAAGCATTGTTTACAGAAATGTCTTTAGGCAATTTTTTAACCTTCATTCCTGGCGGTAATGCGAGTGAAACACTAAAATCTTTTTGATAAAGAAAATCAAATTCGTACTTTGCTTCTCTATCCTTTTTGATTGTATTTTGTTCAAAAGGTTTGCTAAAAAACATCGATAGATAGTATTCATTTGCCGCAGAAACTACATAATTTTCTAAGGTAAATTTATAATCTACTATATAAGGGAGATCTCTATCTTCGACATTTTTCTCCTTATATTCTTTTAGTTGAAATTTATTATTTCCCTTGATTACTAAACTCTTGATTATTTCCAGTCTGTTATTTTTGGCTGCGTCACCTATATTGTTAAGAAAGTCGCTTCTATTGATACCATGGAGCGAAAGATTGCCATCGCCCTTTATTGTAGTTTTGTCCAAAGTAAGTTTTATAGATTCTTTCCTGAGATTCTCCAATGGTGTTACTACGGGTACTTTTACGATCTCAAACCCATCTCCTCGCTGTATCATGGCATCTTTGCCTTGTATGAAACCTGTAGGAAGACCGAACACTGCTTCCTTGTCAGTCGCATCCAAAAATATGACCTTACCTTCTAGATCTATAGTTGCGATCATATGATCATCTACGGCCGGTGTTGCTATTTCATGATACGAATACGGAATCCTGCGCGTACCTATCCAGCAAAGATTTACATTGGGGATTTTAGCATATTTTGCCATTGTGGTGATAATACTGGACATATCTTTACAGTCTCCAAATCTCCGGGCATTGACTACCTTTGCATCACGTGGAATGAATCCTTCATAACCATTTTCGAAAGCAACATATTTTATATTGTCCTTCACCCAATAAAATATCGCCTTGATCTTTTCTTCAGCACTTGCCAAAGATGTGGTAATATTCAAAGCTATTTCCTTGAGTTCAGGGTCTTCGGTCTTATTGATAGATTCTGTAAAAATTTTGTAATATTTGTATAACAACTCCGTATCACCTAAAACATTTGTAGTGTTTTTTCCTGATTTGTATTGCTTAATATAAACCACTATGTGTGGCGCTATATGCAAGTAGCCAGGATGATTTTGTTCATATTTTATAGGTTTATTCTCTACTCTTTTCCAATTATAAGTCGTCTTACTCCTACCTTCTGTTGTGATAAGTTTAATCTCATTATTGGGGTCATTAAATATCTTATACCCTATTTTGATGTCATTATCTGTAATTACTTCTAGTTCAGCTTCATCTACAGGTAGATTATTTGCAAACATAAATCTGTGCAAAAGATAAGGATCCAAAAATTCTGACTGGTAAGTATATACTTTTTTAGAACCTATCTCTAAGTTATTGAACGTCAGCTTTTTTTCTTTGACATCACTATAAAATACAGAATTGCTTTCAGCAGATTTTTCAGTGGGTGGATTGATTGGTATCTTCTTCTCTTTTCCCTTGGCATTTACAATAGTATAAGCATCAAATGACTTCAATGGTACCAACTCAGAAAAAGAAAAACTTTCTGAAGTATTCTGAATTCCTGCTTCTGACAATATTAGTGATTCGAAATAATTGTCTGAAATGATTTTTGGTTTTTCGTTATAAAGGCTAAAACGATAAGTTTGTTTATCTTTAAGAATTAACTCATTTTGTCCAGGATATTTGGCTTTAATATCTGCAATATTTTGGCCATTTAAAATGAATGACCATATTGTCAACCAAGATAAAAAAGTGAAATACCTCAAGGACATAAATATTTTTGGCATTGTGATTATTATCAATGATTTATAATTTCGTACAGAATGTTGGTGTCATATTTCTTTGTTTTTTGGAGTTTACCATTTTTGTACAACTTTAGATCACCATGCTCCTCATCATCTTTGAACATTACACTCATCAACAGCTGTCCATCTTTATCATAATACTCCTGCAATCCATCAAAATCACCATTTATAAAATTTTCACTTTTGTATAAGGTGCCAGATGGATAATATTCTTTGCGGACATTGTGTAACTTATCGTCTTTAAAGTTTGAAAATTGTTGTTGCTTACCATCCATACCATATATCTCCATAGGCCCATCCCAATATCCCGATTTGAAATTAATTTCAAATGCTTTTTTGCCATTCATATATTTTGATTCGATTTTGAAATCCGAATTGGGCTTTACTTCTACTTTTTCTCCTAATTGTTCATTATTATCCAAAACTTTATAATATAAAGGATATCCAAAACTATAGCCCACAAGTGCTATTACTTTACCTTGCATATTATAATAAATCATGTCACCATGTTTGGTATCAGAGATAGATTCATATTCATACATTTTGCTCCCATCAACGTAAAATCTGGTCGTTTTGCCATTATCTACATCAAAAGTATAAGTATATTCTAACCTAAGTATGCCCATCATATCGTAATATTTGGCAATTCCATTTTTCAAACCATTATAATATAAAACTTCAGAAGATATGGTTTCTGATGAATTATATGATTTCGCAGGACCATGTAGATTCCCATTGATATAATTAAACTCTCCCAACACTTTGCCGCTATCATCAGTGATACGCTGAAGTCCGTGTTTCATTCCGTTTTTAAAGTTATTTGTGACATTCAAAAGTCCATTTTCGGTTTTTGACTTTACTTCTCCATTCAGATTGCCATAATTATCATCTGAATTCAAACTTCCATCCAAGTTGTATAACTTTTGACTCATTACTTTGTCATCGTAATATTTCGTTTGGCTGTAAAGTTGACCACTGCGATAGTAAGATTTAGTGGTGTAATATTGACTATTATTTATAACATACCCTTCATAATTTTTGCTTCCATCTGGGTAAAAACTGATGTAAGGCCCTGTATGATTGTCATGTAGGAAGTAACTGATTTGTGTAAGTTTACCATTACTAAAGATCTCTTTAATCCCATGATTTTCACTATTTTCATTTCTATTTTTCCTAACCAATTGGCCTGAATAGTCATATTCTTTGGTAGTCCCTTTAAGTACATCGTTTGCATAGGTTTGCTCTAAATACAATTTGCCATTAGAGTGATAATATTTCCATAACCCATTCATTTTACCTTTGGAGTATTGGCCTTGTGTAGTTACCATACCGTGATATGATTTGAAAAAGTAATTATCATCTTTAAATTTTACCTCTACGGGCTTGGCTTGACCTTTGGTATATTGATAAGCATTTTTGACATTACCGTTGGAGTAAGTCTCTTCGTAATATTTATCTCCATTTCCATCAAAATAAGAGATCGACTTTAAGTTAGATTTGTCATCATAAAGTCTGTGGTTAGAAAGCTTTCCGTGGATATTATAACTAAGGTATTCAGTCATCTTATTTGCAACATACCTTGTTTCGTTCGCAATAGTTCCGTTTGTATTATAATAGCTCACTGGGCCACTATTTTCACCTTGATGATAGGTACCTACGCTTTTTATAATTTTACCATCGTAATATTCTGTACAAGTACCATTCAGTTTATCATCGATATAGTTAAAATCACTGATCATATCTCCAACCTCATTATATGACTTGTGAGAACCATCCAATTTTCCTGACTTAAATGTGGTTTCGATTCTTATGCTTCCGTCTGGATGATAGCAGGTAAATTTACCATCGATTTGTCCTTTTACATAGGTGCTTTTACAATTTATGCCACCATTGATATGATAAGTGGTATTAAGACCATCCAATTCGTCATTGAGATAGGTTTCTTCTTCTTGAAGCAGACCATTCGGATAGTAGGTTATCTTTATGCCATTGAGCATATCATCTTTGTACATTGCTTCAGAAGTCAGTTGACCATCAATGTTATAAAATTTCTGAAGACCTTGCAATTGATTTTTTTTGTAGTTAAATTCCCCTAATTTTTTCCCATGTTTATTGATCTTTATAAATGGACCATCATATTCGTTATTAACGACTTTACCAATCATTGAAGGAAAGTTATCTTTCAAAAATATCATGACCTCTTCCTTTTTTCCGAAATGCATCAGCTTTCGTTTGCCAAAATAGTACCAAATATCATTTTCCAAATAATTTTCATTTAGTGCAGCTACCATCTTATCTTTAGATGTCAATTTTTTGCCCAATGTTTCTCTATATTCCTGAAGGTAAAAATAAATAAGTGCTTCAGTTTGATTGCGTAGCGCAATTTGCTTCATCCACGGTATATACATGTATTCAAAAAAACCATCTCCCATAGTATGAGAATCGGCATATTCGATCACCGCTTGTACTTGCCTTGTAAAAATATCATCTATCGATGCTTTGAGTTTGTATTTTGGGTTAAGCGCTAGTTGATTTTGCAAGATAGTAGTTAGTTCAGTGAAGTCATCACCGACTTCAGATGTGGTAATCGTAGGTGTGTTATCGTAGTAAAGTGACATTTTTACATTTAGTTTGGCTATGATGTCTCTTGCTATGGCACTTTGTGGTTGGTTTAATAGACATGAAAGAAGGGCTAAGGTACCTTCAGCCACTTTACCCTCTTCCAGACATATCAAACCCAGTATATAATGAGATGATATATGATTTGGATTATGTGTGATGGACAACTTTAGATAGTCAACACTTTTTTGTAAGGATTTCATACGATAATGCAAAAGTCCCATATTGTAAAGCAATACAGAAGAATTTGGTACCATTTTTTCTACTTTTGTAAAAAGCTCGAGTGCTTTGACATAATTTGAATCATTGCTCAAATAGCTACCATACAATAAGAGCATATCTGCATTGCTGTTGATTTCGCCTGCTACATAAAGAGAATCCATTTCTTTCAAGATGACATCGCCTTTATCCATATAGGCCAACGAAAGCATCCTTTCATACCTTGCACTTTCATACAATGGATCACTTCGAAAAATAGCACTAAAATGACTCCCTGCTTTCTCATACTCATTGTTTTCAAAAGCTTTTTTACCTAACGCAAAAATACTGTCTCCATCGTAGGTCTCAGGATAGATTCGCTGCGCTTGTATGTGGGAGATGAAAATAAAAATCAGAAAGAAGAAAACTTGTAATTTTCTATTGAAGGTTCTTAACTTTGAGTTCATTTCTAAAGTATAGTAACACATGATTTTTTATTTTTTAAGCATAAAATTAGAAGATTTCGTATCAAAAATCAACCTAAACAAAAGAATTTTTCTCATGAAAAAATGAATTGCGTCTAAGATGATTTATTGAATGTTGATTTTCAAGGGTTGAAAGTAAAAAATAATTTAATAAAAATAATAAAAAGTCTTTAAAAATTGTGCTTATGGTATTAATTGATATGTATTTAGTGTGTGTGTTCTTGTTTCTAGTATGTTATTGAAGTCTTCGATTGTAGCATTGAATGAAATGATAAGATCATGAATGTGACCTAAACTACGTCAGTTTTTTTAAACTGGAACTCCCTATATTAACATTTACCTGATTATAGTCGGCACGTTTATAGTCAACATTTATTGACCTTTGCCTTTGCGTAAAGTGTGTGAAAATGGAAGATATATCCGTAAAAATCGGAAAAAAAATAGGTACTCCTGATCCCGATATGAATGTTACCTACCACCGAGATTTTAAGATCGTTCCGATTGGCAAGGCATATCAGATCGATGATGTGGTGGAGTTTGAATAAATAGGTTGTATTTAAAAATTATAAAACGTTGCTTATAGTCCGTTGACAATAGTAAAACTTGACTATACCTTTGTGCAAAAAAAATATGATTGACTTTCATCAGATTTATGATTTATCGGACCAACCGACAACTTGTCCAAAATGCGGCACAAGGACTGAAATATTAATGGAATTAAAATTAAAGACAAAAGGTATCCAAGTTCATCGATGTTTGGGAAAAAACTGTACTTTTGAATTTTCATCAGAGTATTACATAACAAAAATGACAAGAGATGATTTTATGGCATTTTTTAGAGATGATGAGTACCTAAATACATTAAGTGCTGACGATAGAATTGAAGTGTTCGCTCAAATACTTATCGGATCGAGTGATTTCACTAAAGAATTGCTTGACGAAGTCTTATCTGACTATAGTGTAGCACATTTAGAAGTGATAGATCATGGTAATTGAAGTGGTTTGTGGTGTGATTTTGGATAAGGATAAGGTGCTTTGTGTGCAACGAAGTGAAACTATGTCATTACCGTTAAAGTGGGAATTATAATTTTTTATAATATAATGTAATTAAAATTGTTAGATATTCAAAAAATCCATACTTTTGGACAAATTTTGTCCGATACAAAAAAATAGATATCATGGAAGTCACTTTTGGTGAATATATTAAGCAAAAAAGAACTAAATTGGGTTATCCTCTTCGTAAAGTTGCTTCCCTCAAATTTTGAAACTGATAGGAATACTCTTTTGAATTATCATTATTCAACAAAAAGTTTTGATGAGCTCAAGTTTTATTCTGAATATAAGGATGTCTTAAGTATTGCAAGTGATCAATTAGCACAATATTTTAATAAACAGGCTGTTTTAAAGTTTGAAAAGATTGGAGAAAGATTTTTCAAACCCAAATGCAATTATCAGAATTGGTACCATGTTTTTCAGGAATTGGTGCTATTGAATACGCGTTAAAAGGCTAAACTTAAAACAGAAATTCAATTTGCAAGTGATATTGATAATTTTGTCAAACAAAGTTATTTTGCAAACTATGAAATTGGTAAAGTAATTGGTACAATGATGTAAATAATATAGACGGGAAAAAATACAAGGAAAATTAGGATTTATTAGTTGGAGGCAGTCCTTGTCAGTCTTTCTCAATGGTAGGAAAACGTAAAGGCTTTAATGATACTAGAGGTACTTTGTTTTATGAATTCGCAAGAGTTGTCCAAGAAAGTCAACCAAATGTTTTCATTTTTGAAAATGTTAAAGGCTTGATAAACCACGATAGCGGAAATACTTTTGAGACAATCAAAGCTACCTTCGATGAGTTAGGTTACAAATATTTTTATCAAGTTTTAAATGCTAAAAATTATGGAATGCCACAACATAGAGAAAGAATTTTTGTAGTTGGTTTTAAAGACAAAACAGTAGAATTTACGTTTCCTGAACCGATTGATTTGGAATATAAAATGCAAGATTTTTTAGAAGATTATATTGACAGTAAGTATTATCTAAAAGAAAAAGGAATTAAATTTGTAACTAGTTCAAAAAACAGAAACAAACGTTACACTCAAATAAACGGAGAAATTGCCTTATGCCAAAAGGCAAATCAACAATTCAACTGGCATGGAGATTTCGTTTTTGAACAAACTGAAAATAGATTCGATGAATTCATTTTTAATGTAAATGACGTAGAAGAAAAATATTATTTATCTGAAAAGGTACGTGACTATGTTTTAAGTAGCGGAACTAAAACATTTAAAACGTCTATAAAAACAGACCTTGAAGTTGCACGCCCTCTTTTACAAAGTATGCACAAAATGCATAGAGCAGGGTAGATAATTATGTCACTCATACAGGAAAATTAGAAAATTAACACCAAAAGAATGTTTGCGCTTAATGGGATTTCGTGATGATTTTAAGCAAGTTGTTAGTGACACTCAAATGTATCGTCAAGCGGGAAACAGCATAGTTGTCGATGTTTTGATAGCTTTACTCAGACAAATGGACATAACACAATTCTCAAAATAATGAAAATATTTCCTGTTCCTTTTAGCATTGCTAATGAAGTTGTAAAGAGAGCTCAAAACGATAATAGGAGAATAATTGAATCTCCAATTATTGGTGGTAATGATCTATTCTATTTGGGAACACCTGTCCAATTCATTGATAAATTTCAAGATCCTTTACGTCAAAGATTAATTCAAGTTAGAGAACTTTGTGAAACGAACTTTAACAATCCGAATATTAATCCGAGAACTATTCAAAGAACCCAAGGTATTAGAGTACATCACAAAGTAAGTAAAGATTTGTTATTATCTTTATTACCTTTCTTAGATTCATATCTGGAACAGTTTGGTAATTTATATCATAATGTAAACTTGAATACAATTGAACTAAGTGAAAGAATTAACAACATTCAAAATGAATTTGTTAGATTCCAATCAGACTTAGTTTTTATCAGGGATGCAAATTGGGCTAAGCCGTATTTTAAATGGTTTTAATTATCCTGACACCCAAGATAATTTCAAATTGTACAGGAGTTTTTATTCCACATCAATCTTTTTAAATTTTGAGTTAGATAATTATAATGACGGAGTAATTAATACAACTTGGGAATTATCTTATACGATTCAAGTAATGTATACTTCCGACAATGTTGAAGCTGTGGTTTCAAAAGCAATAGAAAAGCTTCCAGTACATAATGACCTAATTGAAACAATAAGAGAAGCTATAACTAAGATTAGAATTGGTCAATCCCAATTTAGAAATGACTTACTGAGCTCAGAAAGAAATAACTGTTTTGTTACAGGAATATCAAATCCAAACTTATTGATTGCAAGTCATATAAAACCTTGGAAAGATTCTAATAATCAAGAAAGACTCGACCCAAATAATGGAATTTTATTAACTCCTACATTTGATAAATTATTTGATAAATTTCTAATCACATTCAATGAAAATGGGAATATTGTTTGGTCTAAGAATAGAATAGATGAAGACACAAGAAACAAATTAATACAAGCATATCCCAACATTGATGAATTATCCATTGTTATCAATGAAAATAACCAAACATACATAGAATACCATAGAGCCATTTTTAACCAAAAAGAAGAATCAAATCAACCATAAAAATATGAATATCAACATAGGGAATAAAGATTTTAAGGTTCTTGATGCAAAGAAAAAATTACGATAGCTGACTCTTTTGTTGTTCGACAAAACAAAATCGGTGGTGGAAATGGCGAAGCAAAACTTTACGTTGGCAATGACAATCCTGAAGTAAGGAGCTTTTTTGGAAATACAGGTTTCACAATCCCTTGCTTCCTATTAAAAAAAGACTTGTTGCAATACTTGGAAGAAACAAAAGTTGAATATTTAAGACCTGAGCAACCTTATGTCAATAAAGAGATTTTGCCAAATCTTTGGAATGAGAGAAAAGAAAAAATTGACGCATTACCTGAGAGAATTGATTTTGAGGTTGTAGAACAAACACAAATTGCTGGACCGCGAGTTTATGTAAATTCTAACGACTATGCTTACAAGATTATAAGAGAACTTTCTACCAAATATTACATTTATTTCCGTTGTTAAGTTGCTAGACGACACTGGAAAACTCAAATATTATTTCCGATTATTTGCTGACTATTTTGGCGAAATAGAACATCCTTATGTTTTAGAAAAAGAGGAAGAAGAAATTATTGAAAGTGATGTACCACAAGAAGAAAAAAGCAATTAATAAGAGCAAGAATTGGTCAAGGAGAATATCGAACAAAATTATTGTTGGAATGTCCATTTTGTCCAATAACCCTAGTTTCAGATGACCGGTTACTTATTGCCACATAAAACCTTGGGCATTATCCAATGAATTTGAAAAATTGGACCCGAAAATGGTTTATGCTAACACCTACTTTTGACCGATTATTTGATAGAGGATTCTTATCATTCACTGATGATAAAAGAACAATCTTATCACCATTTTTATCAAACATGACATACTCAAAACTTGGAATTTCTGATAATAAAATAATTAACCATCTACCTGTTTCAGGTCGAGAACAATATCTTGAATATCATAGAAATGAAATTCTAAAGAAATAATAATAAATATTTAGTATTTATGACTAATAATGTATTTGGTTAATTATTATCTCAATAGCATCATCCTTTTGTAAAATATGACCAAACTCCCTTATTGAGTTTATGTCATCATAAATGCCATTTTTATCATTCCAACATAACCAATCAATAAGTCTTAATCTTTCCCATGTCTTGAGTTCGTTGTTTAATTCTTCCGGATTAAGATCCATTATTTTATAGTTTGGGTGTCTTTCCAATCTTGATTTATCTACTAAAGTATTTGTCATTTTTTCTTAATTTATCAGTTAAATTTATGTTACAAAAATAGGAATAATTTTTTAAAATATCTAACTTTGAACCATAATATTTGCAAAATTATTAAACCGAAAATCAGTGTCGAGATTCTTCAAAAACCATTCCAAAGTAAAAATTTAGAAAGAAGATTTTCAAATACCGCAAACAGTGTCTGCGGTTTTTAATTTATAAGAAAATACATTGTTTCGAATATCGGATAATCAATTTTCCGAAACAGTGTCTCGGAAAATAAAGATCAACAAAGTTTAACCTAAAACCCACACCAAATGAAACCCACCATCCTACTCCTCCACGGCGCCCTAAACACTTCTGATCAGTTCACCTTGCTTTCTGAAAAGCTAGAGTCATTTTTTGATGTTTATACTTTAGATTTTAGTGGCCATAGTCAAGCGCTTTATGATGGTAAGCTGGATATAAAGGTTTTGGTCGGGGATATAGCGCGCTATATACAGCAGGTGGATAGCGAAACGTGTCATATCTTTGGATACTCGATGGGTGGATATGCTGCCGTGTCTTATGCTACATCTCAACCCAAAAAACTGGGCAAAATTATGACCTTGGGTACCAAGTGGGACTGGAATCCTACATCATCTGCCAAAGAAGTGGCTATGCTCGATCCTGAGATGATGGCAGAAAAAGTGCCTTCTTATGTGGCGAAGTTGCAGGTTATATTTGGTGAAAATAACTGGATGAATGTGGTAAGAAACACAGCATCGTTGATGCTTGATCTGGGTCATGGTGGTGGATTGGTGGAGGAAGATTTCAGGAAGATAGAGACAGATGTTTTGATCTTGCGCGGATCTGAAGATAAGATGGTGACTGCTGAATCGTCAAAGGAAGTAGCTGCTTGGTTGAAAAACGGGACTTATGAAGAGATAGATGGTGCGCCACATCCGTTGGAAAAGGTGGATATGGATGTTTTGGTGGACGAGATCGTCGAGTTTTGTGATATGAAAAGCTAAAAAGATTACGAAACCAATGATTTCAAAATCTTAATTATATGACCACAAACCAATCATGCACATACTTACTATCCGTTCATTAGGTCTGCGGCAGAACTTAGTTACGAACTATTTTTGTATTGAATGCCCGCCCTGATTTATCGTACAATGTTAGAATAAATAAACCACTGTGTAGATGTCCTAAGGATATGTTATTATCGGGTTGCAAATTACTATTTGACATCAATTTGCCTGATATGTCTTTAACCTCATATCTGACAAATTGATATGGCGAATTTATACTTAATTTATCATATATAGGCATGGGGAAAATGTTGATCAATTGGGAATCAAAATAATTTTCTGTCAACACAGGCACACTACATTTTAGTTTTACAGTATTTATGTCTGTACATGATGCTTCATTGGCTTCAATTATAATTTTAGAATTATTCGCAGGTACTTTTACAAAATCGCAAATACTTTTAATGTGGCATGTGTCCAACTTGCTATTACCTTTTATTTCAATCCCTGAAAATGTATTTGCTAGTATATTGGCAAGCCCTATGATTGACGTGAGGTTTACATTGTTTTTGATAGTCAAAGTATTGTTAGTCATATCTTTTAATAGGGAAAAGCCTTTGATTCTTTGGAGTGAATTATTGTCTTGAATGGTTATGGCACCTTGAATTTTATTTAACTTCTTCAATATATTCAACTCCTTTAAAGCAAAACAATTGTATAGACTAAAACTCTTGTTGATATTGATGGTATTTTGAAAACCTGACAACTCGGTTAATAGTTCTAAGTCATGAAAAGACAGACTTTCACCTATCGTTGTGACTTTATTGAATCCTGATATCTTTGTAAGTTTGGGACTCTTATAGATATTAATAAATTTTGCGATATTAGTTAATTCTGGCATAACATCCAACGTTTCAAGATTTGCCATTTCATATACAGAAAACCAACCACCTATTGACTTGAGATTATTTAACTTAGGAAAATTTCTTAGTTCAGGACAATTGCTTATCTGAAAAGTGCCACCAACATTTACCAATCCATTTAAAGCATTCATGGATGTCAAGGCACTATTATTAAATTGGATAATTTGTCCTGTGACAGTTCTTAACCCTGACAATCCATCATAAGATTTGAGTGACTCGTTATATATGATGCTTAGTTCGCCCACGCTATTTAGATTTTCCAAGCCTTCTAAATTTTCAAGCAAGGCATTGAAACTTATATTTAATTTACCTGTAATTTTTGTCAAATTTCTTAGCCCTGCCAGTGATTGCAAGTTATCGGCATTCTGTAAATTTAAATTGCCTATTATTTGCGTTAATTTGTATAAGCTGTCTGTATTGTTGATTTGGGTTGAATTAATGAATGAAATTTCTGCTTCAATGACCGAACATGGATAATTTTTTGGAAAATTATCTACATCTTGCTGTGTTTTAAGATATATTATAGAAAACTTGCATTGTCCATTAACAGCATCTGAAAAAAGCAATGAAATTACTAGGAAAAGCAATAATTTAGTTGAACGCATAGAGTTGTGTGTTTAAAATACTTTCAACTACAAAGATAAACAATTTAATAAAACAAGATCTAAGACTATATAAAAATAATAATCAGTTGTTTGCAATATTGAGTTTTTTGTGTTTTGTGGCAAAATTATACTTTTCGGAGCTTACTGAAATTTAAAATATTTATTTATACATTAGCTACTTGCGAAATGCATCAAAACAAGAACACATTAAGTCTTATTGACAATGTTTTGACTATCGACATGTTATTTGAATGATCGCTACACTTCATTAATTCTGCGGAATCTATAGTTTTTTACCCACATTCCGCAGATAAAGCTTGTTAGTTATGCAGAATCTGGGTTTGTTTCCTTCCTGCTAAGATACCATAGCTTTTGGCTTCTAGCCAGTCTGAAAAACCTAGCTGTTGTAACGAAGCTATGATACACTCAGGCAAGAATGCCTAATAATACTGCATCATAGCTCGGAAGCTACGACGAAAAAGTGACAAACGGTGGAATAATTAAAATAATGACTTAATTGATCCATTAAGCTCCGCTTCAGCTCATTAGATACTCCATACCAACTCCATACCTCCATACCAACTCCGTATCAACTCCGTACATGCTCCGTACACGTTCCGTATATAATCCCACCACATTCCCAGTGAGTTCCCACTGAGTTCCCACCGAGTTCCCACTAGTTCCCACTGAGTTCCCACTAGATCCCACTGAGCAATTTTTTTACCTGTGGTAAATTGGATTGCAAAATTATATGATTTTAAGAGATACATTTTCATTGCTTTAAAATTTACAATTTTCACAATTCAATTACTATTCACTATATATTTATTTGATAATTATGTTAATACAAATATTTAACAACTGAAGTTTCGGAGTTTATAAATGGATTAATGTCAACTAATTAATTACATATTTAATAATTAGGGGCTGCTGAAAAAGTCAGCTATTATTTTTGGTAAATAGTTTAACGGAGATTATCGTTCAAAAAACAAGCAATAGAGAAAATGAACGCAGTGAAGTGCAAAGCACCAAAGGCGGCAAGCCTTTGACGGAGTGAACCGTGAAACGGGAGGTTTGCATTTAATTTGTTTATTATAGACATAATTTATTATTTATCAATTGGTTGCACCATAGTCAGCAGACCCTAATTATATAAGAATTTACTTTGCAATACTGATAATCAATACTTTAAAACAATTTAAAAGGAAATTTAGAAATATGACGTCAACATATTGCTTTGGGAGATGTAGTAATACCAAGGTGTACCTCCTTGGGGAGCCTGTTCCGGTACGCGGAGCGATTTAGCGGAACTAGCGTTTTTTGTTTACTTTTTTTGGCAATGCAAAAAAGTTAAAGCCAGTCGCGGCTCGAGCGACAATGCCAAACCTATAGTATAATCATTAGCCCCAAAGAGCACAATTGAATTTGATTCAAGGTTATGAGAGTAGTTATTGTGCAAAATTTGCCCCGAAACTTTAGTTATTAAATAAATATCTATGTTGGTTTTATTAGAAAAGACAGTTTTTCTTTGATGATATCAAAGATGTAATATTGAGTCCACTCCTAAAAGTCAAAAATGATGAAATACCACTAAGTCTCTAAGGTTTATAAAGTATTGATTATTAACTATATGGAATTTGGGATTTTTTGTGTTTTTGTTCCTTTGTGGCAAAATTATACTTTTCGGACCTTACTCGACATTTAGAATGATAGATTTCTAAAACATATTAGGTCTCAAATAGTCCAAAACTTTAGCAATTCTTTATTTGTTTCATTACTTTTGCGCTAAATCACACTTCATTGAGAAAGTATATATTTTGTTTGACGGTTTTTATTTTTGTTTGGGTTCAGAGTTTTGGGCAAAGCGGACATATCAATGTATTTCCCAATCTTAAAGGAGAAGAATTGCTTTCTGCATTAGTTGCCGAATATAAAACAACAATTGTTCTTGACTACAGCATTGCAAGAGATACGCTTTTTTCAAAAATTGATGGTGTTCAGGATTCTTTGGAGTGTATTTATACAGGTATGAAACTGTATATGCCACCGAGTCAGGATCCAACAGAAGCAGTTTACCTAAATGGGTTGCCAAATGGTATCAATAACGAACATACATGGCCACAGGGATTAGGAGCTATTGGTTTAGCACAAAGCGATATGCACCATTTATATCCCACTAGAACTAAGGCAAACTCAGACAGAGGGAATTTTCCTTTTGGAGAGATCCCTGACAGTCAGACGCAGACTTGGTATTATAAAACTTCAGAAACAAATAGCCCACCTTCAGTAAATAGGGATCTATATTCGGAAGGCATTCGTGGCAACAATGGAAAGTTTGAACCTCGAGAATCTGTAAAAGGTAACATCGCAAGATCAATATTTTATTTTTATACCATGTATAAGTCTCATGCAGATGCACAAGGTCCAGCTTTTTTTCAGTCTATGAAAAATGATCTATGCAATTGGCATTATGCAGACCCTGTGGACCAAAAGGAATGGGATCGAAATCAGAAAATTGCCAAATATCAAGGAGACAAGTTAAACCCCTATGTGTTGGATTGCTCCTTAGTATCAAGGGCTTATTGCAATAATATTGACCTAGCATGCAAAGCTTTACTTAGTAATGTTGTTGATGACCAATTGCCTGGAAAAATTCAAATATTTCCAAATCCAAGCCAGGGTACATTTTTCATAAAAATAAATACTAGCAATCAAAATATATTTATTGTTGATATAAAAAACATTTTTGGGCAAACTATATTTTTATCAAACTATAATGTGGAAAATGGTCAAAATAGACTAGACATCGACATAAGTGACCAATTAGCGGGATTTTATATGATTCATTTAAAATCAATTAATGGTAGTTTTGAATTAAATATTCCGTATATCATAGTTTGGTGATTTTTTTATTTTAATTTTTGAAATTTGTATTTCCCAAAGTGACGCGTTTAAAAGAATTGTAATGGTAGGAAAATTTGGTTTCATTTCCAATCCAATTTTTGCTTTATAGTTAATAGAAAATCATTTACATATTTAAAAAAACATAAATTACACTGATTTATTAATATATTTAGCAATGTATAAAACCCTTAAAATTCGGAACGTATTAAATTTCAACATTTTATTAAAAAAATATTCAAAAAATCTATACTCTGTAATCAAAATAATTTTACCTTTGCGTCTCTTTTTGAAGAAGGAACTAATTTCTTCGGTAAAAAATCAAAATTTTATAAATTTTTCAGTTATGCCAACTATTAATCAGTTAGTAAGAAAAGGTAGAGAAAAAGTGGTAATGGCTAGTAAGTCAAGAGCTTTAGATTCTTGCCCTCAAAAAAGAGGTGTATGTACTAGAGTATATACCACTACACCTAAGAAACCGAACTCAGCACTTAGAAAAGTAGCAAAAGTGAGAATGACTAATGGTATCGAAGTGATATGCTACATACCAGGAGAAGGTCATAACCTACAAGAGCACTCTATAGTATTAGTTAGAGGAGGTAGGGTAAAAGATTTACCAGGGGTAAGATATACCATCGTAAGAGGTGCTTTGGATACAGCAGGTGTTGCTAAAAGGCTTCAAAGTCGTTCAAAATATGGTGCTAAAGCTCCTAAAAAATAATAATCGTTTAGATCATAATAATTTTATCGAAAGATGAGAAAAAGAAAGCCAAAAAAGAGAGTAATAGCTCAAGATCCACGTTATGGAGATGCTATGGTTACTCAGTTTGTCAATAACCTAATGTGGGAAGGCAAAAAAAGTGTTGCTTATACTATCTTCTATGATGCAATGGATAAAGTAGAATCAAGAACTAGTGAAAATCCACACGAAATGTGGAAAAAAGCATTAGAAAATGTGATGCCCGCTGTAGAGGTCAGAAGTAAAAGAATAGGAGGAGCAACATTTCAAATACCTACAGAAATTAGACCAGCCAGAAGGTTATCTATTGGAATGAAATGGTTAATCAGATTTTCTAGAGCAAGAAGTGGTAAAGGCATGGCTGAAAAGCTATCAGCAGAAATTATTGCTGCAAGCAAAAATGAAGGGGCTGCCGTTAAAAGAAGAGAAGACACTCATAGAATGGCTGAAGCCAATAGAGCTTTCGCACATTTTAAAGCGTAACCTATTCTCATTTTGTTTTTATTTTTTAATTAAAGAAACATAATCTTTATAACCATATATCATGGCAAAAGATCTTAAATATACAAGAAACATTGGTATTGCTGCTCACATTGATGCAGGTAAAACCACCACGACAGAAAGAATTCTGTACTATACAGGTATCAGCCATAAAATAGGGGAAGTACATGATGGTGCAGCTACTATGGACTGGATGGAACAAGAACAAGAAAGAGGTATTACCATTACTTCTGCAGCTACCACGTGTAATTGGAATTATCCAACTACTCAAGGGCAGGCAATTGAGGATACAAAACAATATCACTTCAATATTATCGATACTCCAGGTCACGTTGACTTCACAGTTGAAGTAAATAGATCACTTAGAGTGTTGGACGGTCTTGTATTTTTATTTAGTGCGGTAGATGGCGTGGAGCCTCAGTCTGAAACTAACTGGAGATTGGCTGAAAGATACAGAGTACCTAGTATTGCGTTTGTAAATAAAATGGATAGATCAGGTGCTGATTTTTTTAATGTTGTTAATGATATTAAAGAAAAGTTAGGTGCGAATGCTATTCCATTGCAAGTTCCTATCGGAGCGGAAGAAAAATTTAAAGGTGCTGTTGACTTGATCACAAATATTGCCATGGTATGGAATGAGGAAGATCAAGGTATGACTTATAAAGTAATCGATATCCCTGCTGATATTGCAGATACAGTTGCTGAATATAGAGCAAAACTGATAGAAGCAGTAGCTGAATACGATGTTGAGTTAATGGAGAAGTTTTTTGAAGATCCCGATTCTATTACTGTGCCAGAAATTAATGCAGCAGTCCGTGCAGCAGTTATGGATTTGGCTTTTACACCCGTAATGTGTGGATCTGCTTTCAAAAATAAAGGTGTTCAGGCTGTATTGGATGCAGTATGTGCATTTTTACCATGTCCATTGGATGTAGAGGGTATTACTGGTACTAATCCTAAGACAGAAAAAGAAGAACTTAGAAAACCATCGGTTAGTGAGCCTTTTGCAGCACTTGCTTTCAAGATTGCAACAGACCCTTATGTAGGTAGATTGGCCTTTATGAGAGTTTATTCTGGTGGATTGGATGCAGGTTCTTATGTACTGAATACAAGGTCTAACAATAAGGAGAGAATATCAAGATTGTATCAAATGCATGCTAATAAGCAAAATGCCATTGATCGTGTTGAAGCAGGAGATATAGCTGCAGGAGTAGGTTTCAAAGATATTAGAACTGGGGATACTTTGTGTGACGAAGCACACCCAATTGTTTTGGAAAGTATGGTATTCCCTGAGCCTGTTATTGGTTTAGCTATTGAGCCTAAAACTCAAAAAGATTTAGATAAACTTGGTATGGCTCTAAATAAGTTGTCTGAAGAAGATCCAACATTTAGAGTAAAATACGATGAGGAAACAAACCAAACTGTTATTAGCGGTATGGGTGAGCTTCACTTAGAGATTATAGTAGATAGATTAAGAAGAGAATTTAAAGTTGAGGTAAACGAAGGTGCTCCTCAAGTAAATTATAAAGAAGCATTGACATCTAGTGTCGAGCACACCGAAAGATTGAAAAAGCAATCAGGTGGTTCAGGATTATTTGCTCAAATGTCATTTGAATTAGGGCCTGCTGATGAAAAATTCCTCGAATCTGAAGAGTTTAAATCAGGTAAAACTAAGCTTCAATTTGTGAATGATATCTTTGGTGGATCAGTACCTAAAGAATACTTTGCATCTATCGTAAAAGGATTTACTTCTATGATGGATAATGGGATCTTAGCTGGATACCATATAGATAGCATGAAAGTAAGATTGTATGATGGTCAGACTCACGCAGTGGATTCTAAACCATTAGCTTTCGAATTGTGTGCAAAAGAAGGCTTTAAAGAAGCAGCAAGAATGTGTAATCCGGTATTATTGGAACCAATTATGAAAATTGAGGTAGTTTCACCTGATGAATATGTAGGATCAGTAATCGGAGACTTAAATAGAAGAAGAGGGTTGCCAAAAGGCCAAGAGTCAAGATCTGGCGGTGCTGTTGGAATTCAAGCTGAAGTGCCATTAGCAGAGATGTTTGGTTATGTAACGCAACTTAGAACAATTACTTCTGGTAGGGCTTCAAGTAGCATGGAGTTTAGTCATTTTGCGCCTGCACCTAAAGGTATAGCTGATGCAGTTATTGAAAAAGCCAAAGGTGCTAAAGCTTAAATCGTATAAATGAAGTCACTGAATACCGATTTGGTGACTTTATTCTTTAAATGTAAATATTTTTTAAAAATTTTATTAATTTAATTTTTTATTTTAAAAAAGAGTGCTATCTTTGCGGCCTCTAAAAAAATAGAGATAAATTTAACATTAGGTTATGAATCAAAAAATCAGGATAAAACTCCGTTCTTATGATCACAATTTGGTAGATAAAAGTACTGAAAAGATTGTAAAAACGGTTAAAAACAGCGGTGCTGTTATTTCCGGTCCGATTCCGCTGCCAACAGAGAAAGAAGTTTTTACGGTATTGCGTTCCCCGCACGTAAATAAAAAATCTCGTGAGCAGTTCCAGCTAAGGACCCACAAACGCGTAATCGAGATTTTTACACCTACTCAGAAGACAGTAGATGCACTTTCGAAGTTAGAACTTCCAAGTGGTGTAGACATCCAAGTTAAGCTTACATAAGCGCTGGATTTTTATTTTATTTTTAGATTCTGGAGTAATAAAATCGTAGGTAGTTTCCTAGATTTTAGTTTAAAAATTTAATCATGAACGGATTAATCGGAAAGAAGATTGGTATGACCAGTATTTTCGATGCCAGTGGTAAGAACATATCTTGCACTGTTATCGAAGCTCAACCAAATGTCGTTACTCAGGTAAAGACTATTGAAACAGATGGATATGATTCCATCCAGTTGGCGTATGGTGAAGCGAAAGTTAAAAATACATCTAAAGCACTTCAAGGACACTTTGCAAAGGCAGGTACTACTCCAAAACAAAAGTCGGTTGAGTTTAGAAATTATCCTCTAGACAAAAAATTAGGAGAAGAAGTTGTTTTAACTGATATATTTACAGAAGGTGAAAAAGTGAGTGCTATCGGAACATCCAAGGGAAAAGGTTTCCAAGGTGTTGTAAAGAGACACAATTTCGCAGGGGTTGGTCAATCTACACATGGACAACATAATAGATTGAGAGCACCAGGGTCTGTAGGAGCATCAGCTTGGCCTTCTAGAGTATTCAAAGGTTTAAGAATGGCCGGCCGTATGGGTAATGAAAGAGTAAAAACAAAAAATTTGAAAATCGTGAAGCTTTTACCAGAAGCAAATTTGATCCTTATCAAAGGTTCGGTGCCAGGTCATAAAGGTTCTTTTGTAATCATTGAAAAGTAAGGAATATGAAACTCGATGTATTAAATATTCAAGGTAAAAGCACAGGTCGAAGTATTGAATTACCTGAAAATGTATTCGGTATTGAGCCTAACCCACATGCAGTTTATTTAGCAGTAAAGCAATATAATGCTGCACAGAGACAAGGCACACACAAAGCTAAAGAGCGTTGGGAGATAGCAAGGACCACTAAGAAATTAAAAAGGCAAAAAGGTACAGGAACTGCAAGAGCAGGATCTATGAAATCACCAGTTTTTAGAGGTGGTGGTAGAGCTTTTGGTCCAAAACCACGCAATTATTCATTTAAATTGAATAAAAAAGTCAAAGAGTTAGCCAGAAATTCTGCATATTCTGATAAGTTGGCAACTGGTGGGTTGATAATTATTGAAGATTTCAATATTGCAACGCCTAGCACAAAAGAGTTTAAAAACATTTTATCAAGTTTGCAAGTAACTGGTAAATCATTAATTTTGACAGCTGACCACAATGAAAATGTTTATCTTTCAGGGAGAAATCTTCCTAAAGTAGTTATACAAGCTGTTAAAGATACAAACACATTTGAAATAATAAAGTCAGATGTGGTTATAATTTCAGAAAATTCAGTAAAACAGCTAGCAGCTGCTTACGAACAACAATAAATAATACCGTAAGATGTCAAGAAGTATTTTAATAAAACCGATAATTTCTGAGAAATCAGAGAAATTGACAAGTAAGGGAAACCAATATACTTTTGTTGTCGATAAAAAGGCCAACAAACTTGAAATCAAGAAGGCTGTAGAAAGTATGTTTACAACAAATGTTGTTGCAGTAAATACAGTTATTGTTCCAGCGAAACTTAAATCACGAAACACACGAAGTGGAGTGGTAAGAGGGAGTATAAGTGCATATAAGAAAGCTTATGTTACTCTCGCAGAAGGAGAAGAGTTGGATATTTATGGTAGTTCAGAAGAATAATAGCTTAACTAATTAATAGCAAAAAGCAATGGGAATTAAGAAATTTAATCCAATCACTCCGGGACTAAGACAGAAAGTTTCTGTCGATTTCGCGGAATTGACAACAGACAGGCCAGAAAAGAGTCTTACAACTGGGATACATAAGTCTGGTGGTAGGAATCATGATGGTAAGATGACAATGCGTCAAATTGGTGGTGGGGCAAAAAGAAAATATCGTATAATTGACTTTAAAAGGGATAAAGAAAATATTCCTGGTAAAATATCGACTATTGAGTATGATCCAAATAGAACATCTTTTATCGCTCTTGTTGTTTATGCTGATGGTGAAAAAAGATATATTATTGCTCCAGATAAAATAAAAGTTGGAGATGTTATATTATCTGGTGATAAAGCCTTACCAGAAGTTGGGCATGCTATGTATTTTGCAGCTATTCCCTTAGGTACTGATATTCATTCTATAGAAATGGCACCTGGGAAGGGAGCTGCTCTTGCAAGAAGCGCTGGTACTTATGCTACCATGATGGGTAAAGCCGGTAAATATGCGATTGTTAAGTTCCCATCAGGTGAAGTTCGAAGAGTTTTATTAACATGTAAAGCTGTTATTGGTAGGGCTTCTAATCCAGATCATGGTCAAGAAGTTCTTGGTAAAGCTGGTAAGTCAAGATGGTTAGGTAAAAGATCAAGAGTAAGAGGTGTTGCGATGAATCCTGTGGATCACCCAATGGGTGGTGGTGAAGGTAGGGCTTCTGGTGGTCATCCTAGATCAAGGACTGGTATTATGGCAAAAGGTCAGAAAACTAGAAGTGTTAATAAGGCTTCATCAAAATTAATTATATCTAAACGTAAGAAATAAGATCATCAGATGGCTAGATCAATAAAAAAAGGTCCTTATATTCATTTTAAATTGCTTGAAAAAGTGGTGAAGGCAAATGAATCTAATAAAAAATCAGTAATTAAGACGTGGTCACGTGCGTCTATGATAATTCCTGATATGATAGGGCAAACAATTGCTGTTCATAATGGCAAGACTTTTATTCCAGTATTCGTGACAGAGAACATGGTTGGTCACAAACTTGGTGAATTTTCACCAACAAGGACTTTCAAAGGTCATGGTGGTAAAAAGTAATATTATTAAGTTAGCAATCGCATAAAAATATATATAATGGAGGCACTTGCGAAATTAAAAAATTGTCCGATGTCAGCTCGTAAAATGAGACTGGTTGTTGACAATATTAGGGGTAAATCAGTGGATGATGCTTTAAATTTATTAAAGTTTACTAATAAAGAAGCGGCAGTTTGGTTAGAAAAGCTTGTTTTATCGGCTGTTTCAAACTGGGCAAATAAAGCTGATGAATCAAGTCCTGAGGATTATAAATTGTTTGTGAAGACAGCATTTGTTGACGGAGGACCTGTTTTAAAACGTTTTAGACCTGCCCCTCATGGAAGGGCTAACAGAATAAGAAAACGTATGAACCACGTTACAATTGTGGTTGAGAATAAAGTTAAAATTGAAGAATAAATAATTTTTAAAAAGTCAATTTCATGGGTCAAAAGACAAATCCAATCGGTAACAGACTAGGTATCATCAGAGGATGGGATTCTAGTTGGTTTGGGGGAAAAGAGTTTGGTCAGAAGGTAGTAGAAGACGAGCAAATTAGAGTTTATTTAAATGCTAGAATTCAAAAAGGGGGTATTTCAAAAATAGTAATTGAAAGAACTCTTAAGAGAGTTACCGTGACTATTCACACAAGCAGACCAGGAATTATTATTGGTAAAGGTGGTCAAGAAGTTGATCGTGTGAAGGAAGAATTGAAAAAATTAACTGGCAAAGATGTTCAGATTAATATAATAGAAATCAGAAAGCCTGAGATTGATTCTGCTATAGTTGGTGAAACCATAGCTAAGCAAATCGAATCTAGAATTAATTATAAAAGAGCTATTAAAATGGCTATTCAGTCTGCTATGAGAGCGGGTGCTGAAGGGATTAAAGTGAGAGTGAGTGGTAGATTGAATGGTGCTGAAATGGCTAGAAGTGAGGAATTTAAAGATGGTCGAACACCTTTGCACACTTTTAGAGCTGATATCGATTATTCTATTAAAGAAGCTTTAACTGTATATGGTAAGATAGGCATTAAGACGTGGATTTGTAAAGGTGAAGTACTTGAGAAGAGAGATCTTTCTCCAAATGCTACAGCTGGAAAATCAAATACTGAAGGCAATAATTATTCAGATAATAGAGAGAGAAGAAGTGGTGATAGAAATGATCGAGGTGGAAATGATAGAAGAGGTGGAAATGATAGGAGAGGAAATGATAGGAGAGAAGGAGGAGCAAATAAAAAAAGATAATCATTATTAATAAATTTATATTACCTTTGTGGCTCTTTTGTTAAAAAGGTAATTTATTAAATGACAACAAGATATGTTACAACCAAAAAGAACGAAGTACAGAAAGCAGCATAAAATGAAAACTAAAGGTATTGCATTTAAAGGCGGTACTATTTCATTCGGTTCGTTTGCACTTAAGTCTTTGGAAATAGGTAGAATCACTAACAGACAATTGGAGTCTGCTAGGATTGCTATGACAAGGTATATGAAAAGAGAAGGTAAAGTCTGGATTAGAATATTTCCAGATAAGCCTATTACTAAGAAGCCTCAGGAAGTGCGTATGGGTAAAGGTAAAGGTGCTTTAGATCATTGGGTAGCAGTTGTAAAACCAGGTAAAATAATGTTTGAAATAGATGGTGTGCCATCTGCAATTGCAGTTGAAGCACTTAGGTTAGCAGCTCAAAAGTTGCCTGTGCTTACAAAGACTGTAATTAGAACAGATTTTAGCGAATAATATTAAATATAGCTGATATGGCATCAAAGAAATTTTTAGAACTTCAAAATATGACGGCAGATTCGATTCTTCAAGAATTGAATCAAGCAGAAGCTGACCTTAATAGGATGAGGTTTGATCATGGCTCAAAAGGGCTTCAGGATACTAAGGCAATGAAGGATCTTAAAAGAGATATAGCTCGTTTAAATACTGAGTTAAGAGCAAGAGAAATTAAAGTTATGACTCCAGTGGAATTAGCTGGACGTTCTAAAATTAGATTGAGAAGAAAGTAATCACCATAAAAGTTATATTCCAATGACTGACAGTTTATTAAATAAGATAAGAATAGGGGTAGTATCCAGCAATAAAATGGATAAATCAATTACTGTTTTGATTGAAAGAAAATTGAAACACCCTATTTACGGAAAGTTCGTTAAGAAATCTAAAAAATTTCTTGTACATGATGAAAATAACGTTTGTAACGAAGGTGATACAGTAAAAATAACTGAAACTAGACCTCTTAGTAAAAATAAGAGTTGGAGATTAGTAGAAGTTTTAGAAAAAGCGAAATAATTATATAAATTTAGTAGTTATGATCCAACAAGAATCAAGGTTAAAAGTAGCAGATAATAGTGGCGCAAAGGAAGTATTATGTATTCGAGTACTTGGTGGTACTAGAAGAAGATATGCTTCAGTTGGCGATAAAATAGTTGTTGCTGTAAAATCTGCAACGCCAACAGGTATTAAAAAGGGTACTGTAACTAAAGCGGTTATTGTTAGAACTTCCAAGGAAATAAGAAGAAAGGATGGTTCATATATTAGATTTGATGATAATGCTGTAGTCTTATTAAATGCTTCAGATGAGCCAAGAGGTTCACGTATTTTTGGACCTGTTGCAAGGGAATTGAGAGATCGTGATTATATGCGTATTGTATCATTAGCACCAGAAGTGCTTTAATTTAAATTTTTTATCATGCCAACAAAACGTTTCGCACCTAAATTAAGTATAAAAAAAGGTGACAAAGTAATGGTAATAGCTGGATCTAACAAAGGAGAGTCTGGCGAAGTAAAATTGGTTTTTCCAAAGGAGAACAGGGCAATAGTTGATGGGCTCAATCTTGTAAAAAAGCATACAAAAGCAACGCAAGATAACCCAGGTGGAATAAATGAGATCGAGTCTCCTATACATATATCAAATCTTATGGTTGTTGATGCAAAACAGGTCTACCTACTAGAGTAGGAAGAAAGATTGTTGATGGTAAATCAGTAAGATATTCTAAAAAATCAGGTGAAATTATTAAATAATGAGTTACGTACCTAGACTTAAAACAAGATACCGCGAAGAAATAGTTCCAAAACTAAATGAGCAATTTGGTTATAAGACTGTGATGCAAGTACCAAGATTACTAAAAATTAGTGTAAATCAAGGTGTTGGAAATGCAACTCAGGATAAAAAGTTGGTGGATAATGCTGTAAATGAGATGACTACTATTACTGGTCAGAAAGCTGTTACGACAATTGCATCAAAGTCTATTTCAAATTTTAAGCTTAGGGAATTTATGCCGATTGGGGCAAGAGTTACCTTAAGAGATAGACAGATGTATGAGTTTTTAGATAGACTAGTAACGGTCGCTTTGCCAAGAGTTAGAGACTTCAAAGGTATTAATGACAAAAGTTTTGATGGAAGGGAAATTATTCGTTAGGTATAAAAGAACAGATTATTTTTCCTGAGATCGATATTGATAAAGTTAGTAAAATTACTGGTATGGATATTACCTTTGTTACATCTGCAAAGACAGATGTTGAGGCTATTGCTTTACTAAAGGAATTAGGATTACCATTTAAAAATCAAAAGAATTAATATCTAATGGCTAGAAAATCCGTAATAGCAAGAGAAGCAAAAAGAGAAAGATTGGTTGCAAAATATGCAGATCTTCGTAAAAAACTTAAGGATGCTGGTGATTATGAAGCATTAGATAAGCTTCCAAAAAATTCATCTAAAGTAAGGTTGCATAATAGATGCAAATTGACTGGACGTCCAAAGGGTTATATGAGAAGGTTTGGAATCAATCGTGTGACTTTCAGGAAAATGGCTAATGAAGGTTTAATACCAGGAATAACCAAAGCCAGTTGGTAATATTTATTTAATTGATTAGTATTTTTTAAAATGATAGTAACAGATCCGATAGCAGATTATTTGACCAGAATTAGGAATGCCCAAATGGCAGGTCATAAAGTGGTTGAAATTCCTTCATCTAATATGAAGAAGGCAATAACTGAGATATTGTATGAATATGGATATATTTTAAAGTATAAATTTGATGATGCTGCTGGTAAGCAGGGTATCATTAGTATAGCTTTGAAATATGATCCAATGTCAAAAAACCTGTAATTAGGGAACTTGGTAGAATATCTACTTCTGGTTTAAGACAATATTCCGGCGCACAGGAATTACCAAAATTATTAATGGATTAGGAATTGCTATAATCTCAACATCTAGAGGGCTTATGACTGATAAAAAGGCTAGAAAAGAGAATATTGGCGGTGAATTGATTTGTTACGTTTATTAATTAATTAAAAATTTATAGTCATGTCACGAATAGGCAAAGCTGTAATTAGTATTCCAAGTGGTGTATCGGTTGATATTTCTAAAGGTAATCTCGTTACTGTTAAAGGTTCAAAGGGTACACTAACTGAGCAGATAAATTCTGATTTAACAATAAAAATGGAAGATAGTGTGTTGACAGTAGAGAGACCTACTGATCAAAAGAGACACAGAGAAGCACACGGTCTTTCTAGGTCTTTGATTAATAACATGGTAAATGGTGTTTCTGAAGGATTTGTTAAGAGGATGGAACTTATAGGTGTAGGGTATAGGGTTAGTAATACTGACAATCTACTTGAATTAATAATAGGGTATTCACATCCAATTTATTTCATGATTCCTGCAGAAGTAAAGCTAACTACTAAAATGGATAAAGGGGAGGCCCCAACTATTATTTTGGAAAGTTTTGATAAGCAATTGTTAGGTCAAATATGTGCTAAAATTAGAACTTATAGAAAGCCAGAGCCTTATAAGGGTAAAGGTATTAAATTTGTTGGTGAGATCATAAGAAGAAAAGCTGGTAAAACATCAGGTAAAAAATAATAAATAAATCCTAAGCTTAATAAGATGGATAGTAAGTTATACAATCGTACTAGAGTAAGATACAGAATACGTAAAAAAGTGAGTGGCTCAAGCTCAAAACCTAGGTTGTCTGTGTTTCGTAGTAATAAAGAGATTTATTGTCAATTAATTGATGATATTAATGGCGTAACTCTTGGGAGTGCATCATCTAAGGGTATTAATTTGACAGCAAACAAAGTGGCAATTGCTGCTGAAGTTGGAAAAGTTATAGCTTCTAAAGCTAAAGCGGCTGGAATAAATAATGTTGTGTTTGATAGAGGTGGTTATCTTTATCATGGTAGAGTAAAGTCTTTAGCTGATGGTGCTAGGGAAGGTGGCTTAATTTTTTAAAATAATAATAACATGTCAACACCAGTTAAAGTTAGTCAGGGTGAATCTGAAATTAAGGAAAAACTTGTTAATCTTGCTAGAGTAGCTAAGGTTACTAAAGGTGGTAGGACTTTTAGTTTTTCAGCTCTAGTAGTTGTCGGTGATGGCAACGGTTCAGTAGGTCACGGACTTGGTAAGGCATTGGATGTTTCTGAGTCTATTCAGAAAGCTGTTCAAGATGCTAAGAAAAACATGATTAAGGTTTCATTACATAAAGGAACTGTACCTCATGAGCAAAAAGGAAAGTATGGTGCTGGAAAGGTTTTAGTAAAGCCAGCCGCAGATGGTACTGGAGTGATTGCTGGTGGTGCGATGAGAGCTGTTCTTGAGATGGCTGGAGTTCATAATGTATTAGCAAAATCTCAAGGTTCTTCTAATCCACATAACGTTGTTAAAGCAACTATTGATGCACTTTCTAAAATGAGAAATGCGCATGAAGTTGCAAAAAATCGTGGTGTGAATCTTAATAAAGTTTACGAAGGTTAATAAAATTCCAAAAAAAATGGGAAACATAAAAATAACTCAGATAAAGAGTGCAATTGATAGAAGTAAACGTCAGAAAGGCACTATAGTGGCTTTAGGAATAAAGAAACTTCACAATCCTGTAGTTAAGGAAGTAACTCCACAAATTATGGGAATGGTTGCAAAGGTGGCACATTTAGTCATTGTAGAAGAATGTTAAGGAGATTTACTCCATTTAAAATAAAAATGTAAATTTTTTCAAATGAAGTTACATAATTTAACACCTGCTTTAGGGTCAGTTAAAAATGAGAAAGGCAGATTAGGCCGTGGTGAAGGTAGTGGTTCTGGTGGTACAGCTTCTAAAGGACATAAAGGGGCTAAAGCAAGGACTGGTTACAAGAGTAAAAGGGCTTTTGAAGGGGGTCAAATGCCAATTCAGATGCGTTTACCTAAAAGAGGGTTTAAGAATATTAATAATGTAACTTATGTTGCTATAAATGTTTCTCGTTTACAAGAGATACATGACAATTATGGCTTAACGGAAATATCAAAAGTTGCTTTATATAATGAAGGTATTATTAATAAAGGGGACAAAATTAAGGTATTAGGTAATGGAGAACTTAGTGTAAAACTTAATATTATAGTTGATGCTTTTTCAGCTACAGCTAAGACTAAGATCGAAGCTGTTGGCGGTACAATAAATGCTTAATTAATAAAAACATGAATAAGTTTTTAGAAACGTTAAAAAATATATGGAGTATTAAGGAATTAAAGGATAAGATTCTTTTTACTTTAGTAGTTCTTGCAGTCTTTAGATTAGGGTCTTATATTGTATTACCCGGAGTAAATGCACTTGCACTTTCTGCTGCTTCAGAAGGAAGAAAGGCTAATGACTTACTTCAATTAATAAATACTTTTACTGGTGGGGCTTTTAATCAAGGTTCTATCTTTGCTTTAGGTATTATGCCTTATATTACTGCATCTATTATAGTGCAATTATTAGGTTTCGCTGTACCATATTTTCAACGGCTTCAGCAAAAGGAAGGTGAATCTGGAAGAAAGAGAATTAATCAAATTACAAGATTTTTAACACTTTTAATTACCTTAGTTCAAGGTAGCGGTTATTTATTAATGTTGAATACTACTCCTGGAGCTGTAGATTCGTCAATAAATCCCGGTGTTTTTTGGTTTAGCAATATGATTATCTTAGCTACGGGTACAATTTTTGCGATGTGGTTAGGTGAAAAAATAACTGATAAGGGTATTGGAAATGGTATTTCTTTATTGATTATGGTAGGTATTATTGCGAGATTACCACAATCATTTATTGCTGAGGTGCTTGGCCAAATTACTGAGAATAGGTGGATTCTTCTTATTCTTGAAATGGTTATATTGTTTTTTATTGTAATTGCAACGATTCTTGTTGTTCAAGGTATTAGAAAGATACCTATTCAAGCTGCTAAACGTATGGTAGGTAGGTCTGCAGGTGAAGGTAGTATTGCAGGTAACGATTTTATTAACCTAAAACTTAGTGCAGCAGGTGTTATGCCAATAATATTTGCTCAGGCGATAATGTTTTTACCTTTAACAGCTGCTCAATGGGCTACAGGAAGTGCTGGTGTGCAAAGCAATCTTCTTATTGCAATGAATGATCCAATGTCATTAGCTTATAATATTGTGTTTTTTATTTTAATAGTAATTTTTACTTATGTTTATACAGCTCTGATAGTGAATCCCCAGCAATATGCTGAGTATCTAAAGAGGATGAATTCATTTATTCCAGGTGTAAAACCGGGTCAAGATACCGTTGATTATATAGATACATTAACAACAAGGATTACATTACCAGGAGCGATTTTTATTGGTCTAATAGCGGTCCTTCCTGCTTTAGCAGCTTTTGCTGGTGTTAATACTGCATTTGCTTACTTTTTTGGTGGTACTTCTTTGTTAATTTTGGTAGGTGTCGTTTTAGATACTTTACAGCAGATTGAGAGTTATCTATTGATGAGAAAGTATGATGGTTTGGTAAAATCAGGTAGAATTCAAGGTCGAACAAGCCAAGGTATCACTATTGGTACAGGCATGTAAACTTTATGATATATTATAAAACGGATGAGGAGATAGAGTTAATGAGGTTGAGTAATTTACTCGTTAGCAAGACATTGGCGCATGTAGGTGGGTTACTAAAAGTAGGTATATCCGGAAAAAGTATTGACAAATCAGCAGAGGAGTTTATAAGAGATAATGGAGGAGTACCTGGTTTCAAAGGTTACCGTGGGTTTCCTTCTACATTGTGTATGTCAGTAAATGATGCAGTCGTACACGGTATTCCATCAAATAGAGAGTTTATTAGTACAGATGTTGTTTCTATAGATTGTGGTGTTATACTAAATGGGTTTTATGGGGATGCAGCCTTTACTTTCGGTTTTTTTGACATCAACGATTCAGTTATAAAATTATTAAAAGTTACAAGAGAGTCACTTTATAAGGGCATTGAACTTGTTACTGTTGGTAATCGAATTGGAGATATAAGTTATGCTATCCAACATTATTGTGAGAAAGTTCATGGTTATGGAATAGTAAGAGAATTAGTAGGGCATGGTGTCGGTAAAAATTTACATGAGGATCCTGAAGTTCCTAATTTTGGATTAAAGGGAAAAGGACCCATGCTGAAGGAGGGTATTGTTATTGCCATTGAACCTATGGTCAATATGGGGAATAAAGGTGTTAAGCAATTGAGTGATGGGTGGACAATATTAACCAAAGATGGTAAGCCATCAGCACATTTTGAACATAGTGTTGCAGTTAGGAAAAATGGACCTGATATTTTGTCAGATCACTCATTTATAGAAAATGCAATTAAAATTAATACAGAAATAGTAGATATTTCAATAAATATTTAGATATTTGCGCTCCAAATTAAAAAATGGCAAAACAAGACTTAATAAAGTTAGATGGAATCATAGAAGAAGCGCTTTCAAATGCGATGTTTCGTGTGAGATTAGAAAGTGGTCATCTTATTACAGCTACAATTTCTGGAAAGATGCGTATGCATTATATTAGAATTTTACCTGGAGATAAGGTAGCTGTTGAAATGTCTCCGTATGATTTGTCAAGGGGTAGGATAAATTACCGTTATAAATAAAAGATTTTAAATACTTTATATAATGAAAGTACAGGCATCAATTAAGAAACGATCAGTTGATTGTAAGATTGTAAGAAGAAAAGGGAAACTTTATATCATAAATAAGAAGAATCCTAAATTTAAACAAAGACAAGGTTAATATTAATATTATGGCACGTATTGCTGGTGTAGATTTACCAAGAAATAAAAGAGGCGTTATTGCTCTAACCTATATTTACGGGATTGGTCCTAGTTTGGCGAAAAATATTTTGGCTGCAGCGGACGTTTCTGAAGATACAAAGGTGCAAGATTGGAATGATGAAAACATTAAATTCATTTCTAAATACATTCAAGATGAGTTTAGAGTAGAGGGTGAATTAAGGAGTGAAATCCAATTAAGTATTAAGCGTCTGATGGATATAGCTTGTTACCGTGGTTTAAGGCATCGTAAAGGGCTTCCTGTTAGAGGACAAAGCACTAAGACTAATGCTCGAACTCGTAAAGGTAAAAAGAAGACTGTAGCAAATAAAAAGAAAGTAACTAAATAATAGTTAATAAATAATATTATGGCCAAAGGTAAAAAAGTAAGTAAAAAGCGAGTAGTAAAAGTTGAATCAGAAGGTTTAGCATTTATTCATGCTTCTTTCAATAATATAATTGTTTCACTGACCAATAGATCTGGTCAAGTGATCTCTTGGGGTTCTGCTGGTAAGTCAGGTTTTAGGGGAAGTAAGAAGAATACTCCTTATGCTGCGCAAATGGCAGCGGGTGGTGCTGCAATTACTGCTCATGAAGCTGGTTTAAGATCTGTTGAAGTTTTTGTGAAAGGTCCTGGGGCTGGTAGGGAGTCTGCTATCAGAGCTATAGATTCGTCAGGAATTAAAGTCATTAGAATAAAAGATATGACGCCTGTTCCACATAATGGGTGCAGACCTCCAAAGAAAAGAAGAGTTTAATTTAGTTAAAAAATCCATTTAAAATGGCAAGATATACAGGTCCTACTACTAAGAAGGCAAGAGCATTTGGCGAGCCTATTTTTGGCTACGATAAATCATACGAAAAAAGAAAATATCCTCCTGGACAGCATGGTTCTATGAAGAAGCGTAAGCAGAGAACTGACTATGCTTTGGAATTATTAGAAAAGCAGAAGGCAAAATATACTTATGGTGTATTAGAAAAGCAATTTCGTAACCTTTTCGAAAAGGCAGCTGCGAAATCTGGTGTCACGGGTGAAATACTTTTACAATTATTAGAGTCTAGGTTAGATAATGTTGTTTATCGTATGGGTGTTGCTAAAACTCGACGTTCTGCAAGACAATTAGTATCGCATGGGCACATTTTGGTAGATGGTATTCTTTGTAATATTCCTTCAATGCTACTTAAACCAGGAGCTGTCGTTTCAGTAAGAGGAAAGTCTAGAAATATTGATATTATCAAGACAAATGTAACAGCAAAGAGAGATGGAACTAAATCTTATGGCTGGATTGAATGGAATGGTGATAAGATGGAAGGGAGGTATTTAGCTCATCCTGAACGAGAGAAGATTCCTGAAAACATAAACGAACAGTTGATTGTAGAATTGTATTCTAAGTAATAAATATGGCTATCCAACATGGGTAGCCTATCCTTTTTTAATATATTAAGAAAAAATATCATAATGAGTATTCTAAATTTTCAAAAACCAGACAAGATTCTTCTACAAAAGGCAGATGAATTTGAAGGTATTTTTGAATTTAAACCACTTGAGCCTGGTTTTGGGCAGACTATTGGTAATTCATTAAGAAGAGTTCTACTTTCATCTTTAGAAGGTTATGCAATTTCAGCTGTGAGAATTGCAGGTGTTGATCATGAGTTTTCTACCATTAAAGGTGTTGTGGAGGATGTGGTTGATATAATTTTAAATTTGAAGCAAATCCGATTAAAGCCTATGGTAATAACTGAAGGTTCTGAAGAGGAGAAGTTATACGTTACAATTTCCGGTAAAGATAAGTTTGTGGCAGGTGATATAGAAACAAATTCTAATACTTTCAAGATCATGAATCCTGATTTGTATATTTGTACATTAGAGCCTAATATTACTTTGGAGATTGAGTTTACAGTTACTAAAGGTAGAGGTTATGTACCAGCTGATGAAAACCTCCCAAAAGATGCTGCGATAGGTGTTATTCCTGTAGATGCTATTTATACACCTATCAAAAAGGTAGCTTATAAAGTGGAGAATACTAGGGTTGGACAGCGTACAGATTATGAAAAATTGACAATAGATCTTAAAACAGATGGTACAATACATCCAGAAGAAGCAATTAAAGAAGCGTCAAGGATTATGATACAACATTTGATGTTGATTACAGATGAAAATATAACCTTCAACGATTCATCGTCACGTGAAGATAATATTGTGGATGAGCATATTTTGCATATGCGTAAGTTATTGAAGACCAATTTAGAAGATCTTGACCTTTCTGTAAGAGCTTATAACTGTTTGAAGGCAGCTAAAATAAACTCTTTAGGAGAAATGGTTAGATTTGATATGCACGAGTTGCTGAAGTTCAGGAACTTCGGTAAAAAGTCTTTGGTAGAAATTGAAGAACTATTACAAACGAAAGGACTTACTTTTGGTATGGATCTTTCTAAATATAAGCTTGACGAAGAGTAATCGTTTCGACCCATTGGATGAATATTATTAAATAGTATAAAACGTCATTTGAAAATGCTAAAGGTCGAATTATAGCGCAAATGATAGTGGTACAAAAATTTAAAGTTTATGAGACACGGTAAAAAGTTTAATCATTTAGGTAGAAAAAAGGGACATAGAGATGCATTGTTGCTTAATATGTCAAATTCTTTGATTCTTCACAAAAGAATCAATACTACCTTAGCAAAGGCAAAGGCACTTAGATTATTTGTAGAGCCTGTATTAACTAGATCAAAGGAAAACACTACACATTCAAGAAGAATGGTTTTTGCAGATTTACAAAGCAAAGAAGTAATTAATGAGCTGTTTGATGTTGTGGCTCCGAAAATATTTGATAGACCAGGTGGGTATTGTCGAATTATTAAAACTGGTTTTAGAAAAGGTGATGGTGCTGAAACAGCTATGATTGAATTAGTTGATTTTAATGAGGTATTAAAAGCCAAAACTGGTACATCTAAGGGTGGTACGCGTAGAAGTCGAAGAAAATCATCTGGTAATGCAGGCGAGAGCGCGGGTGTGGTTGCTGCTGCGGCAGCTGTAGTTGCACCTAACATAGTTGGTGAAAGTAATTCTGAAGAAGAATAAGATTGATTTGTTCAAGTAATATTGAAGGAGAATAATTAATTTTGTTCTCCTTTTTTTATTATTAGTGCATTTCCGATGGATTTTTTTCTCTATAAACAATTTTCTTATATATATTTTGGTTCATCCACCATTTTAGTGTTGCATAACCAAATATCCCTGCAAGTATCATCGTAAACATTTGGTTTAAAGCGAATTGATTGAGATAGACTTCAAAAAAACTTTCATTTTTTAGTCTAAATAAATTAATTATAATAAATATTGCAAATCCGAAAATAGTTCCATGAGTCAAGCCATAAAGCCATCTGCCCTTAAGCTGGATCTTTTCCCATTTCTCTTTAAATTTTTTATCTTGATCGTGCATTTATTTATTTTTTTCTGACAAAATTAGTGAAAAATGCAGGATATATAAATGATTTTAAACATATTTTATTGTAAAATTCTTTGTATTGTTATATTTTAAAGTTAATATCGTATAACTTAGTATAAAAATAATTTTATAATCCTATATTTGCGTCATATTCTCCGAGTAAAATGATTCAAATGGATATTTCAAATAAAGGAAAAGCTATTGTCTTGTTTGATGATGGAAGCTATTATGAAGGCAGTGCTGCTGGAATAGTTGGTACTACAACAGGAGAAGTTTGTTTTAATACTGGAATGACAGGGTATCAAGAAATTTTTACTGACCCGTCATATTTTGGTCAAATTTTAGTAGCAACAAACGTCCATATTGGAAATTATGGAACTAAGAATTCAGATATAGAATCTGATAAAGTACAAATTTCCGGGTTAATTTGTAGGAATTTTACAAATGATTATAGTAGGAATATGGCAGATCAAGATTTGCAAAAATATTTTGAAGCCAATCAGATTGTATGTATTTATGATATTGATACAAGAGCAATTGTTAAAAATATCAGAAGTAAAGGGGCAATGAACTGTATTATCTCTTCAGAGATTTTTGATAAGGATGAATTGGCTAAGAAGTTGAAAGACGTCCCATCGATGGATGGATTAGAGTTGGCAAGTAAGGTATCAACAACAGAAAATTATTTGGCTGGGACAGAAAGTTCAGACTTGCGAGTGGCAGTCTTAGATTTCGGTATAAAAAGAAATATCATCAATAGTCTTGTGGAGAGAGGCTGTTACATTAAAGTATTTCCAGCAAAATCAGCTATACAAGATATTTTGACTTTTAATGCAGATGGATACTTTTTGTCTAATGGACCTGGAGATCCTGCATCAATGGATTATGCTATACATAATGTTAAAGCCTTATTGGAAACTAAAAAGCCTATTTTTGGTATTTGTTTAGGGCATCAATTGTTGGCTCTAGCAAATGAGATTCCGACATATAAAATGCACCATGGTCATAGAGGTGCTAATCACCCAGTAATTAACCTGCAAACAGGAAGGTGTGAAATAACGAGCCAAAATCACGGATTTTCCATTAGTGAGAAAGACGTACTTAATTTTTCGGATACTATAGAAATCACCCATCGTAACTTAAATGACGAAACAGTAGAGGGAATCAGAATGAAAAATCAACCTGCATTTTCTGTACAATATCACCCTGAATCCAACCCTGGGCCACATGATTCCAAATATTTGTTTGATGAATTCATTAACATAATAAAACAATCAAAAAATAATTAAACATGAGTGTAATAGTAGATGTCAGAGCTAGAGAAATTTTAGACTCAAGAGGTAATCCAACCGTTGAGGTTGAAGTATTGACAGAAAATGGAGTGATGGGTAGGGCTGCAGTACCATCAGGTGCGTCCACAGGAAAGTATGAAGCTGTAGAGTTAAGAGATAATGACAAAAGTAGATATTTGGGTCGTGGTGTATTGAATGCTTGTAATAATGTAGATGATAAAATTAGAGAAGCATTAATAGGTGAGGATGTATTCGAACAGCGTTACATTGATGATATAATGAATGAACTAGATGGAACTGAAAATAAATCAAATTTAGGGGCAAATGCAATATTGGGTGTTTCTTTAGCAGTCGCAAAAGCAGCAGCTGAAGAGTCTGGACAGTCGCTGTATAGATACATTGGCGGTGTAAATGCACACATCATGCCTGTACCTATGATGAATATACTAAATGGTGGATCGCACGCAGATAATAGTATTGATTTTCAGGAGTTTATGATTATGCCTATAGGAGCAGATTTATTTTCAGAAGGATTGAGAATGGGTGTTGAAGTTTTTCATCACTTAAAGTCTGTTCTCAAATCGAAAGGTTACTCAACTAATGTTGGTGATGAAGGTGGTTTTGCACCAAATATTAAATCCAATGAAGAAGCTATAGAAATCGTGTTGAAATCTATAGAATCTGCTGGTTATAGACCTGGCATCGATATCATGATAGCAATGGATGCTGCTGCCTCCGAATTTTACAATGAAGAAGAAAAAGTATATCATTTTCACAAGTCTGGTGGTAAAAAGTTAAGCAGTGATGAGATGGTAGATTATTGGGCAGGTTGGGTTAGTAAATATCCAATTTTCTCTATTGAAGATGGCCTTCATGAAGACGATTGGGCTAGTTGGGCGAAGCTTACAAAAGCACTAGGTAATCGTGTACAACTAGTTGGTGATGATCTTTTTGTGACAAATACAAAGAGATTGCAGAGAGGTATAGAGGAAGAATCAGCCAATTCGATATTGATTAAAGTTAATCAGATAGGATCGCTGACAGAAACTATAGATGCTGTAAATTTAGCAACGAGAAATGGCTTTACATCTGTGATGAGCCACAGATCTGGAGAAACAGAAGATACGACAATCGCAGATTTGGCAGTAGCGTTGAATACAGGTCAGATCAAAACTGGGTCTGCATCTAGAAGTGATAGGATAGCTAAATATAATCAGCTGCTTAGAATAGAAGAGGAATTAGGAGATTCAGCATTTTATCCAGGTAGATCATTGATTTCATAAAGTGTGTTTAATATATCTATTGAAGTAAGGTCTCAATAGTTTAATTTTTAAAATGTAAATTTTTAAATAATGGCAAAAGATAAGAAAATACTAGAAGATTTGGCTTCTTTGATTGGCGTTTCTGCTACATGGATCAATAAATATACAGTGGTGACGGTGTTGTTTATTGTATGGGTTACTTTTTTTGATAAGCATAATATTTTTGCATATCAGAAATTAAAAGGTAACATTACAAAAATGGAAGTGGAAAAAGAGCAATTGAATGATGAGATAGCGCAAGCCATAAAAGATAGAGAAGATTTAAGATATAATCATGAGAAGTTTGCGAGGGAAAAACATTTGATGCATTTGCCTGGCGAAGAAATCATATTGATAGAACAAACAAAAAAATAGACCATTTAAATGAGTGTACTAGTTAATAAAAATTCAAAAATTATTGTTCAGGGATTTACTGGGAAAGAAGGTACTTTTCATGCTGAGCAAATGATAGAATATGGTACCAATGTGATAGGTGGTGTAACTCCAGGTAAAGGAGGTACAGAACATCTAGGTAGGCCAGTTTTTAATTCAGTCAAAGATGCAGTTAATAAAGCAGGAGCTGATACTTCTATCATTTTTGTACCACCTGGGTTTGCTGCTGATGCCATCATGGAAGCAGCAGAAGCAGGTATCAAGGTAATTATTTGTATCACTGAAGGCATTCCTGTGCAAGACATGGTGATAGCCAAAGCATATATAGAAAAATATAATTGCACGCTTGTAGGTCCTAACTGCCCCGGCGTTATCACACCAGACGAGGCAAAAGTTGGTATCATGCCAGGCTTTGTTTTTAAAAAAGGCAGAATCGGAGTGGTGTCTAAATCTGGTACTTTGACTTATGAAGCTGCAGACCAAATCGTAAAAGCTGGAATGGGTATATCTACAGCTATTGGGATAGGTGGCGATCCAATTATTGGTACTCCGACCAAAGATGCGGTTAAGTTATTGATGGAAGACCCTGAAACAGACGGTATCGTTATGATCGGTGAAATTGGTGGCAATTATGAAGCACAGGCGGCTAGGTATATACTAGAAACAGGTAATAAAAAGCCAGTGGTAGGATTCATAGCTGGACAAACAGCTCCCAAAGGACGAACGATGGGACATGCTGGCGCAATTGTAGGTGGTCATGAAGACACAGCAGAAGCAAAAATGAAAATCATGGCAGAGTGCGGCATTCATGTAGTCAACTCTCCTGCGGATATAGGTATTACCATGGCCAAAGTATTGAAGGGATAATTTTATAATAGAGTGTAGAAAGTATAAAAGGATATTGGTTTGGAAAAATCAATATCCTTTTTTTCTTCATGACTCAATTCTTTTGAGAATAAGTTGTTTTGATAATATTGAATTAACTTTGCAAAAATATTTTAGAAAATGTATAATTTAGATCAGGAACTTTTAAATAGATTTATAGCAGACGGGCTTTATGAAGATATTCATGAAGGTGACCATACCTCATTAGCGTGCATACCTACAGATGACAGAAGTCATGCAAGACTTTTGGTCAAAGCAGAAGGTGTAATCGCAGGAGTTGCGATAGCCGAAGCCATATTCAAACATGTAGATCCAACTTCTATAATAGATATAAAAATAAAAGATGGCGAAGATGTCAAATATGGAGATGTAGCTTTTTATATTGAGTGTAATTCGCAAGCTTTGCTTAAAGCAGAAAGATTGGTGCTCAATACTATGCAGAGGCTCAGCGGTATTGCTACATTAAGTTCTAGATTTGCTTTTGAAGTGGAAGGCTTGCCAGTCAAGATATTAGATACTAGAAAGACGACACCTTTGATGCGTTTTCTCGAAAAATGGGCTGTAAGAATAGGTGGTTGTGACAATTATCGGACAGGACTATATGACTGGATCATGATCAAAGACAATCATGTGGATGCGTGTGGATCTCATACGGAGGCCATCACCAAAGTGCATCAATATCTCAAAGACAATAATCTAGATCTCGATATCACCGTCGAAGTAAGAAACCTAGTAGAACTTCATGAAGTATTGGATAAAGGTGGTATCACTCGTATCATGATGGACAATTTTGAATTGCCGATCCTAAGAGAAGCAGTAGCCCATGTGGATGGTAGATTTGAAACAGAAGCATCAGGTGGAGTGACATTACATACAGTGCGTAAGATTGCTGAGTCTGGGGTAGATTATATCTCTGTAGGTGCTTTGACGCATTCTGCTGGCACGCTTGACCTCAGCTTAAAAGTGATCAAAGACTAAGGTTATGAGTAAACTGGAACGGATATTACATTATTTTCCAGAGACTAGTCTGCCTGTATTAGTTTCAGAAGATCATCTCAGTGAGTATGAAGCAGAAAGTGATCCATTTCCTCAGTCATTTATAGAGGAGATACTCTTGGATTGGGAAAAAGAAGCAGATGAATTTACAGAGTTTATTCCTTGTTTTAAATTGCCAAAAGAAGATAAATTTAATGCTGTAGTGTATTGGAAAGGCAGCTTATTGAGGTACGACTTCATGTTAGTGACGCTGGATAAAAATGGTGAGCTGATCAATAAAAAATCTATTGCCAATACCATCGTCAACGATCTCATTATTAGAAAATCGGTAGCATCAATAGAGCCAGATCTCATCATCAATATCATAGCAGGGCAAACCATGGATGGAGAAGAGTATGACGCATCCATGTCTAAAGCTTTTGCCATGGAGATATTGCCAACGGGTGAGATAATTTTCGCGATGGATAGTTTGTAAGTAAAATATCTTCACATATCTAATTCTTAAATGAATATTAAAATCCCCCAAAAAAATCTTGTACCTTTGCCCCTAATAGTATGTCATGAATATCACTAAAGTAAAAGATATCTTCATCAAAGAGTTGTCTATTGAGTTCAGGCAAAAATTTGCTTTAGGAGGTATTTTCCTTTTTGCAGCTACAGTGGTTTTCCTTATATTTAAGTCATTTAACAATATCAATCCACGTGAATGGACAATTCTGATTTGGATCATCATGCTATTTGCTGGTTTAAACGCTGTTGTCAAAAGTTTTCTTCAAGAAAAAAGAGAGACATATCTATATTACTATACTTTATTTGATCCTATAGATTTGATCGTTGCTAAATTGGTTTATAATTTTGTTTTTCTTTGCAGTTTGTTTATGATTATCCTTGTGTTTATGGCGGTATTTTCAGGCTTTCCTGTTAAAGATTCAGGGTTGTTTTTTATGGGTTCTGCTTTGGGGATTTTTGGTATTTCTGTAGTATTTACATTTGTATCCGTCATTTCATCATCTGATAGTGGCAATGCTACTTTGATGTCAATCTTAGCTTTGCCATTGGTTTTACCTATCGTTTTATTGCTATTAAAAATATCAGCTGTTAGTACTCGGTTGTTGGTAGATACCGCAGTGATGCAAGATGTATGGCTTTTGGTAGGTGTAGATAGTATTTTATTAGGCGCAATGTTATTGCTTTTTCCTGCGTTATGGAGAAGTTAGTTTTATAAAGAATGTAGAATATGAGTATAAAAGGACTTTGGTGGAAAATTGGTGGAGCCCTTATATTTTTGGTTGTCCTCATAGGTGGTATGACAATACCCACAAGGTCGGGTGTAACTGCTACACAGCCCAGTAATGCCAAGAGTGGCGAATCTATCATCATCAGTGTGGTTGGGTATAATACGCACTTCAAATCTGCCCAAAATCATAGGGCTTGGCTTAAGTTAGATTTAATACATGCCATCAAGTCCAGTCAATTTATTGCAAAAAATGAAAATGAAGCAACATTGACTTTTAGTGTACCCGATCAGTTTCCATCTGATGACCAAGTACAACCACTAACCTTGATTATAGATAATGAAATGGATGGTGCTTTTGTACAACCTAATGCATTGTTTGTCACATTAAATGATTCTACTCGAATAGGAAATGGCCCTTGGCTTAGTGCAGCACTTTCCAATCTTAATAAATCCGAAGGCATTAAATTTCCATACAGGAATATCTTGAACGAAACAATACGCAATACTTTTTTTCATGTTGCATTATGGTTTGCTATGTTTCTTCTCTTGATAGCTGGATTGTACCATGCAGTAATGTATCTTCGTACAGGACTTTACGATCATGACATACAGTCGGCATCATTTAATAAGATAGCTATCTTGTATGGAGTATTGGGATTACTTACGGGCTCAGTTTGGGCAAAATTTACATGGAATACTTTCTGGACTACTGATGTCAAACTTAATATGACAGCAATAGCTATGTTGATATATTTGGCTTATTTGGTACTTAGAGGATCGTCCTCCGATCACGATAGAAGGGCAAAATTGTCTGCTTCATATAGTATTTTTGCATTTTTGGCTCTGATACCGTTGGTATTTGTGATACCTAGGTTGACAGACAGTCTTCATCCTGGTAATGGTGGGAATCCTGCATTGGGTGGCGAAGATTTAGACCATACGCTTCGTATGTTTTTTTACCCATCCATTATTGCATTGACCATGTTGGGAACTTGGATGGCTACACTTTTATTGCGATATGAGCGATTGAAAGAAAAAATATTTTTAAAATCTTAAAATAACCTATTCAATACATGAATAATCATTTAAAAATTAAGAAATTTGTCTCGCTTTCCATCATAATGATGTTTTGGTGGGGCATAACTTCTGCACAGAGTGATAGTCTGGACTTTTTACGAAGTACTGGCAAGATATATGCAGTAGTTACAGTCATTGTAGTCATCTTTTTCGGAATAGTGATATTTCTATTTCGATTGGACAATAAACTAACCAAATTAGAAAATCAGATTAAAAATGAGCAGTAAACAAGCAAAGTTTTTTGAAAGTGTGCAGGCCAATTTCGACAGGGCTGCGGCACATACTGACATACACCCGGGTTTGTTAGCACAAATCAAGGTTTGTAATGCAGTATATCAGATGAATTTTCCGGTAAAAATCGGCGATTCATATCAGGTCATTGAGGCTTATAGAGTACAACATTCCCACCACAGACTTCCTACCAAAGGCGGAATCAGATTCAGCCACTTGGTAGATCAAGAAGAAGTGATGGCATTGGCTGCATTGATGACTTATAAGTGTGCCATTGTCGATGTACCATTCGGAGGTGCCAAAGGTGGTGTTAAGATTAGCCCTAGAGCTTATACACCTGAAGAATTGGAGCGTATCACTAGACGATACACTGTAGAGTTGATACGAAAAAATTTCATAGGACCAAGTATCGATGTTCCAGCACCAGATTATGGTACAGGCGAAAGAGAGATGGCTTGGATTCTTGATACTTACCAAACTTTTAAAGGTGGTGAGATAGATGCCGCTGGTTGTGTGACTGGTAAGCCAGTGAGACAAAATGGTATCAATGGTCGTACTGAAGCTACAGGACGTGGAGTCTATTATGCTATCAGAGAAGTGTTTAATGATGAATCTCAATTGAAGAGAATAGGCGCTACCAAAGGAATTGCAGGAAAGACAATGGTCATCCAAGGGATGGGTAATGTCGGTTCTTATACAGGTCTGATATCGCAGCAAGAAGGTGATGTCAAAATCATTGGTCTTTCCGAAATGGAAGGAACCATATACAGCGAGAAAGGTATTGATATGCAAGCCGCTTTGGATTATAGAAAGGCAAATGGCACAATACTCGGAATGCCTGGCACGGTAACGATGAATGATCGTGGAGATTGGGCAGGTATAGAGTGTGATATATTGGTACCTGCAGCACTGGAATCTGTCATCACAGAAGAAAATGCGCACAAAGTAAAAGCAAAAGTGATTGCAGAAGCAGCCAACGGACCAATCACAGCTGAAGGTGCTGATATCATTATTAAAAATGGTGGAATTATTATACCTGATATGTACTGTAATGCTGGTGGTGTGACGGTTTCTTATTTTGAATGGTTGAAAAACCTATCTCACATGAGATTCGGTCGTATGGACAAACGGTTTAATCAAAATACTTACCAAAATATAGTCACTACATTCGAAGGACTAACAGGTAAATCTATCAATGAGAAAGAGAAACAATTTATCACACGAGGTGCAGAAGAAGTAGATTTGGTGCGTTCAGGATTGGAAGAAACGATGATCAATTCTTATCATCAAATCATGGAAGTCTATCATACTTATCCGAAAGTGGATAACTTAAGAGATGCTGCATTTATCTGCGCACTCAATAAAGTAGCTGGAGATTACATGACTTTGGGTGTATTCCCATAATGGTTTTGTAAAAATAAATGGAAGAAAGGGTAGTAGAGATGCTGCCCTTTTTTTGTTTTGCTAATGTTAAACTTGAAAAAGACGACAAAAAATTAAAAATTGTATCAAAATTTCATTACAAAACAATATTATTATACTTTTACAGAAGTAATTTAAAATTTTTGAAACTTTCTTTTTTAAATGAAAGTAATAAGTACAATACTTTTTGTATTTTTAGTGCAATTGGTTCACTGCCAACAGCCACCCATTTGTGGTAATAATCCTGCCATGACCTCATTTTGTAGTGATGCTTGTATCATTTGTGATATTGATGAATTTACAGGGAGAAACAATAGTTCAGTGACTGGGCAAGCGCCGCCAGGATTTTGTACTACTGAAGTGCATCACATGCAGTGGATAGGGTTTATTGCAGGTACTACCAATCTTACTTTGGAAGTTAGAGTGTCAAATTGTAACAGAAATCAAGGTTTAGAGATTGGTTTATATGAAGGTATTGATTGCAAAAATTTTAGGAAGATTAGTGATTGCGACACGGATATACAACCTAATGAGACTAGGATTTTTAGAAACACAGTACCGTTAGTGATTGGTCAATATTATTATTTTGTAATGGATGGTAGTGCCAATGATATATGTGATTGGACGATCAAAGTTACAGAAGGATCTACTAAAGTAGCACCATTAGAGATTGCTCCAGATATAATTATACCGGAAGAAATTTGTCAAGGCTATGATTTTGAAATGAAAACTCCTGGTTTGGTGGGAGCAACTTTTTATAGTTGGTCTATTGATGGCGTTTTTTTTAAAACAGGAACAAAAATCCAACATACATTTTTACAATCAGGTACTTATAAAGTTTGTTTGGATGCATCCAATGTTTGTGATGAAGCTCCTCAAACTTGTAAAAATGTGAAGGTATTGCCTACTTCAAGAAGTATAATTTCTCAAGAAATATGTTTTGGTGAGTGTTTTACATTTTTGGGTAATAAATATTGCGCCCCAGGCACTTATGAAGTTAAGGTGACAGCAAAAAATGGTTGTGATAGTATTATTTCATTCGCATTAAGTATAAAAGATAAGATTACTGCCTTCACAAAAATACAAATTTGTGAAGGAGATACTATTAAGATAGGTGATGGGACTATCTTCACTCAGGGATTACACGAAGTAATTATTCAGAATCAAGAGGAATGTAATATTTTTATGGTTGTAGATGTGAATGTGATAATCTGCAATATCAAAAGTAATACGATTATGTCACCCGTATTATGTAATGGGGATAATACAGGAGCCATCAGCTTTAAGATAGATGCAGGTACACCACCATTTACTTATAGTGGGTTTAAATTGGAAAATCCTTCAATAATTTTTAATGGGACTATAACTAATATAAATGATTGGATTAAAGTGGGAAATCTTGATGAAGGTAACTATTCTATTTTGATTGAGGATAATTATGGAAATATAAATGTAATCAATCAAGCAGTATCACAACCTAAAAAATTGGTAGTGACAGCCAATGTTACCTCTTATAATAATTTTGGGGTTAGTTGTTTTGGAAAAAATGATGGATCAATAAAGTGGAATATATCAGGTGGCGTACCAAATTATGTAATCACTCATGATTTTTATGGAGCGCAAGTTGATTCAGTTGTTGGTTTGACAGCTGGTTCTTATCATTCTATCGTTCATGATAATAATGGTTGTATAATAGATATCAATGTTGAAATCAATTCCCCTGAGCCTATTTCAGTTAAAACTTCAGTAGTAGATCCAGATTGTTCTGGCCCACAATCTGGTATGTTTTTCATAAGCGATTTGAAAGGTGGCGTACCTCCTTATTTACATACATTAAATAATAACGTTTTAACCAAAGGACAAATTTTAAGTGATCTAAGTGAAGGTATTTATACACTTGTATCCAAAGATAATAATGGATGTCAAATTACTAATCAAGATACTTTAATTGCTGCTATCATTCCAGATATCAAAGTTCCAAATGAAAATATAACTGCTGAGTTAGGTGATACTATTCGTTTAATTGCAATATCTAATACAACAGATGTACAAGTTTTATGGACGCCATCTGAAGGTTTGACTTGCAGCAACTGTTTGGAAACCAGTATTTTACCTTTAGATGATGAGGCTTACAAAATTATCTTAATATCAAAAGATGGCTGTCTAGTTGAAGCATCAATAAAAGTAAAGGTAGAAAAAGATAGAAGTTTTGTCATATCAAATGTTTTAACACCAAATAATGACGGTATCAACGATAAAATCACCTACCTTGCAGGAAAAGATGTCTTAAAATTGGAATATTTTATAATCTATGACAGATGGGGCAATCTTGTTTTCAAAACTGAAAATATACCTGCATCAGGTGTAGCTGAGATAGACTGGAATGCCGATTTTAAAGGGCATTTTCTCCAAGATGGTGTATTTACATGGATAGCAAATGTACTGTATTTAGATAGAAAAACGATCAACTATAAAGGCAGCCTTACCATATTTAGGTAGGTAAATTAGTTTAATTAATTACTCTTGGGGAAAATTATCAAAAAAAACCCGCACAATATTTTTATTTTGAGCAGGTTGTATTTTATTAAAATGGATAAATAAATAATTACTTTTTATCCAACTCCTTCATATTTTCTTTTACTTCTGCTTCGATATTATTTTTAGCATTGTTAAACTCACGGATTCCACTGCCAAGTCCGCGCATCAGTTCAGGTATTTTTTTACCACCAAAAAATACGAGTATGATCAAACCTATAACAAGAAGTTCTTGTCCACCCAAACCAAAAACTAAATTAAACATGATATTTTATTTTATTTGATGATGCAAAGATACAATATAATACACAAAAGCAATAAATAAAGTTTCTAAAGTGTGTGATTTTGTATTATTTCAGGTCTTATTTTTGTTTGGGTTTATATTTTGATTTTTCCATGATGAGTTGGCTATCAGTCATTTTTATCAATTCGTCGATAGTCGTATCAGGATATCGGTCCATATAAGCCTTTACTATTTGCCAACCTATAAAGTTGGCGGTACGACCTGGTGCAGCATCTGGCATGTCAGGACTCTTTGGACTGGGATAGATGTATTTGGCGATTTTGGTAGGATTTGCTTCATAAAACAATTTTTTATCAAAAAAGAAAGACCACATTTGTAACTCATTTTGATAGCACCAATCAAGCTGAGTTCCTGAATACTCATGAATGATCGTATCATGTACTTCGGGAAGTAATAAATCAGTTATATAAAGTATTTTGCCATTGTGTATCATTTGGTCTAATAATCGGTGCCCTGGAGCAGCTCCTACATTATCATTTACATAAAGGTCTGCAATTTTTTTTACAATATGCTCTTCGTTCCAACTGCGAGTTACATAATCAGAAAAATAAGTATTGTCGGGATCGATCATTTTGTAGTCTATGTCAGGATGCATAAACATGTCTAATCCTATCCCTATACCATCTTTATTATCATCATCTTCAAAAATAAAAATCTGATAACCAAATTCCGAAATGAAAGTGTAAAGATTGGGAATGGCACTTTGGTCCGGAAAATAGTATTGAAGATACTTATAGAATCGATCTATTTGTGTTTTAAGTTTTTCAGTTGTTTTATATTTTGTTGTTACTTTTTGTGTTAAGTCATTTACTAGAGAATCACTTACAAAATTATTAAAGTTTGTAAAGATGGTATCAATATTATCACCATCATATACACCAATGATTTTTTTAAAATAGAGATTGTAAAATGCTGGATTTTGGTTTATCAATTTTTCTAATTGTTCTTTGGTTTTTATATCATTAAGTTTGGTCTCAGTCCTGACTATTTTTACATCAGCTTTTAGATTACTTACGTCTGGAGTAGTGGATTGTTCGCAACTTGCGAAAACAAATATTATTAAATACAGAAAAAATATTCTTGGCATGAAGTTCTATTTAAACTTAAAAATAAAACACAAAGGTAAGGTCTATAATGATTTTCGTTCCATATTAGACTTAAATTGTAACAACCTATTTTTTCAATAATGGTTTATTGGCATTAATTAGTAATATTAACACCAAAATAGTATAATTTTGCATCTTATCAGTGAATTATCACAATCAATCATGAACATTCGTATCAAAAATATTTTTATATTGCTCATACTTGTATTAGTGTTGGCATCTTGTAGACAACAATCAAGCAATCATCCATTGGCTAATAAGCCAACTGCCTTTGGCCGAATCAATGAAGTAGTAATCATTACCGATCAATCTATTTCTGAAAGTGCAATTAGTGATACTGTTGCGGCATATTTTGAAGCTTCATATCCAATTTTGACAGCAGATGAACCGATTTTTGACATAAGATATATGACACCTGAAGATCTTATAGCCAAGCCATTGCGTAAAGAACTACGTACTTATGTTTTGCTGGCAGATGTATCAGACACAACACTTTCTGCTACTAGATTGCTTAGATCTGATCTTGGGGAAGAAAAATTTAGGAGGGCGCAAACTGATCTTACATTTAATACATCCATAGGTAAAGAAAAATGGGCTAAAGATCAGATTATCATCTACATTTTCGGAAATGGGAGAGATCAATTGGCTAATGCCATTAGAACTAATTTTCCAAATATTGCCAAAAGGATCAATCTGCACGACAGTAAAAACCTTACAGCCACTGTGTATGGTCTTCAGGAAGATAATATTACTTTGTCTAAATTGATTTTAGATAGTTTTGGTATGAATATAAAAATACCAGGCTTATATCAAATGGCAATGAATAAACCTAACTTTTTATGGCTTCGTATGGATAACAAAGAGGTCAATCAAAGTATCGTAATTCGTAAATTTCCATATAAAAACAAAAATCAGTTTGCAATGGATAGTCTTATCCAGATGCGAAATAGCTATGGAAAGGAGTTTATACGGACAGGTTCGGAAGATGCTTATATGAGCACGAACATCATCGATCTTCCAACTTTTGAATATACTTATATTCAAAATGGCATTTATACCAAGGAGGTACGAGGTATTTGGGAGACTGTCAATGATTTTATGGGTGGACCATTTGTAAGCTATCTCAAGCACAATGAAGCACAAGGAGAGATTGTATTTATCGATGTCTTTGTATTTGCTCCAGGTAACGAAAAACGTGATTTTGTACAACAATTAGATTGTATTGTAAAAACTGCTAGTTTTCCAGGTGTGGTAAAGAATTGAAAAAGTATTATATTTGAAAAATAAAATCTTGCAATAGTGAGAATAAAAAGTATTCAGCTAAATAATGTAGGTGTTTTTGAAAATGAAATGATAGAGTTTAAGCCTTTTCCAGCTAAAAATAGAGCAGAAATTCTCATTTTTACTGGTACAAATGGATCAAGGAAGAGCAGAACTCACTATGCAATTATATGGCCTAAATGATCATGAAGGACCCGAGGCAAGGTACAAAGAATTTAAAAAATTCGAAAATTCTACCCATAGAATGATTGACGACTGGTTTTACCGGTATTTATTCCAATAAGTAAATAACATTACATATCTATACTTTTTCCTATCTTCGCCCAAATATTATACTCATAATTGTAGTGGCAAAGATCAATGCTTCACCATCGTTGGTATCTCTCAATAAGCATCAGGTTGCGGCAGTGATGGCAGAGGACAGACGGGTCTTGGTCATAGCAGGTGCAGGATCAGGTAAGACACAAACTATACTACAAAAAATCCACTATCTTATTCACGAAAAGAATGTAAAACCATCAGAAATATTGGCGATCACCTTTACCAAAAATGCTGCCAATGAAATGATAGACAGACTACTTTTGTCCCATGATCCTAATGGTAGTTACAGAGATATACTTTTTAATAAGTCTCTCACTGATAAGGAAAAAAATATAGCAAGACGTCAAAATATCTCTCGTACTAGTTGGGTACGTAATGTCACAATTCGTACATTTCATGGGCTTTGTTACGCTATATTGAAAACTTATGGTGTTTCAGTTTTTGACAGTAAATTCAAAATCATCACCGATACTGGTTTTGTAGATGATGATATGGCTGCTATTACCGCATCAGAGACCAAGTATACAGCATTGCACAAGATGCTCATAGATTGTTGTGAAGATCAGGAGTATCTAATACGGTTCAAGAGATATGTGCTTGACTATCTAGTGGACAAACTCCATGTACCACACCGATTATCTATGGCCTTGACCAATGACAATAAAATTTATACGACATTAAATGGCACTAAAGTAAGGTCAAAATCCGAACAATACATAGCAGATTGGCTTTACAGGCACAATTTGAAATTTGCGTATGAACCTAAGGTTACTTTTAAGGATGTCAGTTTTCATCCGGATTTTTTTGTTCCAGAAGCCAATTTATATATCGAGCATGTCAGTAATCTTAGTAAAGGGACCAGTCTCAAGGAAAAGCAGTTTTTTTTAGCAGGGAAACACTTAGTGAGAACTTATGAAGAAATGACTAAAGATACTTCTGTGTTTAACCTGGCATTGGATCGTATCATTAGAGACAAACTACCTGATGGATTTAACGCCAATTGTGTCTTGAATTATGAAGAAGAATTCAGCGGGAGACACAATGAAATACGCAACTACCTACGCCAACTCATCAGAGTCATTGATATGATCAAAGTAGATGATAAGGAATGGGATGAAATCTTTGCACATGCGACCAATGATCAGCATCAAAGAGTCCGAGAATTTTACTATTTGGCCATACCCATTATTGAAAAATACAAATCCTATTGTACGGACCGATCATTTCTTGACTTTAATGATCTCAACATCAAAGCCATCGAACTGCTCAAAAGCAATGATGAAATCCGCCAAAAATTTTTCAACCAATATAAATATATACTGGTGGATGAATTTCAGGATGTAAATAAGATACAGGTCAATTTTATCCGTACGCTGATGAACCCTGAATCACAACTTTTTTGTGTAGGCGATGACTGGCAGAGCATTTATGGATTCAGAGGATCAGATGTGCAGTATATTGTCGAGTTTCAGAGATTTTTTAAGGATGCTAAAATCATCAGCCTACAGACGAACTATCGAAGTACTTCCAATATTGTGGATGCAAGTTCTGAAGTGATACGCAACAATAAGTTTATGCTGGATAAAGTAGTAAAGGCATACAAAAAGTCCAACAGTAAAATAGAAGTTTATACTTCGACTGACTTTAATGATGGTGTAGAATGGACAGTGCAAAAAGTCAAAGAACTGATAAAGAAACAAGTGACATCAGATCAAATCTTATTTTTATATCGAAGGTCAAAGATGTTTGAGCCATATAGGGAGCGATTTAAAAAGGAAAAAATACTTGTGAATGCCAAAACCATTCATGCCGCCAAAGGTCTGGAAAGTAAGATTGTGTTTATCATAGGTTTGACACAAGGATCAGGCGGATTTCCTGATATTTGGCTGGATGATCGGATTTACCATATCATCAGGCCTGTAAAATACGATATCCTATTAGAAGAAGAACGTCGCCTGTTCTATGTAGCGCTCACCAGAGCTGCCGACCACTTATTTCTCATCACAGAAGCTGGAAATGAAAGCATGTTTATCTCTGAGATACCAGCATCTAACAAGTCATCAGTAACACCAAGTATCAAATCTATATTCAAAAACAAAAAAGAATGTAAATCCTGTGGTACCTTGGTAGAAAATAGTTTTAGGTTTTGTCCTACATGTGGTAAGAAGGTGTAGAAGGATATTTTTGTATAGTTGGTTGCAAAATTAACAATAATAATTTCATAATTGATCAAAATTTTGTCCAATTTTGCACCCAACCAAAACATGCATCTTGGACTCAAATATAATAACTTCCATAGGTGGTGCACTTCAGGTGTACAAATCTAATAAAGAACTTTACGAAACAGCAGCCAAAATTTATCAAAATGGCAATATCACTTGTATCTGGCATGGTGTTAACGAAGATGGTTTTGTAGTGGATATTGAAGGTGACGAAAATGTAGAAACCACGATTCGCTTTCCCGAAGGATCGTTTTCAGGGCCAGAGGAAGTGGATTCCGTCTTTGTAGCGATTATGATGTGGTACTACAACGAATATAAAACCCAACCACTGCCAGAAATGCAAGGCAAAATCTATACCCGTGAAGGTATGGTACGGAGAGTGATTGCCGAAAGAAAAGAAAAGAGTGATAAATCCACCTATAGGATAGTACTTGGCAAAACATATTTTGGTGAACATACACTATACAATGAAAAAAATGAAAAATTCAGCATTACGCTCTGGAATCCTTCAAAATATCAGGGATACATTGACAATATAGACTGGAAGACCAATAAGTTGGCAACTACAAAACACATTATTCATTTGTGTGATTACATCAAAAATTATCCTGAAAAATTTAATAAATTACCGAAGGTATCTCCTTACCTTGAGTTGACACTCGATCCATTGAATGAATATGACTTTACATGGAAGTTTACTGGTGAATTAAGTGCAGAACAAAGCGAAGTACTTAATGAGTTTTTTGGAATAGACCAAACACATCTTTCGATCGAACAATTGGCTACTAAGGTGGCTAGGCTTAGATCTCTCGAGGGTCAGAATGGTATCATAGTCAGGCCTGAAGTTTATTATAAACTGTCAGAATATTTTGACAAATTGCTGATTACCAAATTAGAAAATGAAACTGAGACACTGGATTTTTCAGACATCAAAGTAGAACTTTTTCCATATCAAAAAGAAGGAGTACGATTTTGTTTGTTTAAAAAGGCAGCCATCATTGCTGACGAAATGGGGCTTGGTAAAACATTGCAGGCTATCTCAGTGGCTATGCTGAAGAGAAAATATTTTGGTTTTACCAAGACAATGATCATCTGTCCGTCATCTGTGAAGTATCAATGGAAAACAGAGATATTAAAATTTACAGGCGAAGAAGCATTAGTTGTAGAAGGTTTTCCAGGAGATCGAGCTGTGCAATACAACAGTACTGACCATTATTTTTTTATTACTAATTATGAAACTGTTTTGAGAGATAAAACGGTGATTGACCAAGCAGGTTTTAGCTTTGTGATTCTGGACGAGGCTCAGAAGATAAAAAATTATGAAACAAAAGTATCATCAGCCATTACATCACTGAAAAAGGAGCATGGTTTGGTACTGACTGGTACACCTATAGAAAATAAGTTGATTGATTTGTATGGTGTCATTCTATTTTTAGATAAGTATAAAGTGACTCCACTTTGGGAGTTTTCTTATCAGCATTGCATATTTGACAAACAAAGTAAAAACAAAATTAACGGATATTATAACTTGTTGAACCTAAGGCAAAAAATTAGCGATATAATTATAAGGAGACAAAAGAAAGATGTCCTTAGCCAGCTACCATCAGTAATTCAGAAAGATGTATTTATCCTGCTATCCAAACCACAAGCTGAAATGCATGCTCGATTGGGACAGCGTTTGTCATTTTTATTGGGTAAAAAATTCAAAACACCTTTTGACTGGGATGAGATTATGATGATCTTGACTAATATGAGAAGAGTAAGTAATTCTACTTATTTATTGGACAAGCAATCTAATTTTTCTAGTAAATTAGTTGAGTTGGAAGTTATTTTGCGTGATAGGCTCAATATATTAAATGGAAATAAAAAAATCATCATTTTTTCCGAGTGGTTGGATAGTTTGTACCTTATAGAGCAGGTGCTCGAATCACTTAAAGTAGGATATGTGAAACTCACAGGTAGTGTTGCTGCCAAAAAACGAGGTGAGTTAATTAAAGCTTTTCAGAATCAAGATAATATACAAGTATTCTTATCCACAGAAGCAGGTGGTTCAGGACTCAATCTCCAATTTGCTGATACGCTTATAAATTTTGAAATACCATGGAATCCTGCCAAAAAAAATCAACGAATAGGCCGTATAGATAGATTGGGTCAGGAGAGTAAAAAACTGCACGTCTTTAATCTTATATGCAGAGACTCTATTGAAATAAAAATAGCATCAGGCCTTATCTTGAAGCAAAACCTATTTGATAGTGTGCTCAATCATGATAATAATGAAGATTCTGTAGATTTTTCCAATGAAGGGAGAGCTCAGTTTATCAAAATGTTGGAAGAAATGTTTGATCTAGATGAAAATGGAATGTTCAAAGGTATGGACCATGACTCACGGGACCATCACGATGAAGTTGGAATTGAAGACATAGATATAGTATCTGATGAAGCTCCTGAGAACGAGCCAACAAAACATTCAAACTCATCTTCCTCTCCCGAATTTGAAAAAATGGAAGAAGTACTTTCCAAGGGTATGGAATTTTGTCGGGTCTTTTTGAGATGAGTACAGGTCAGAAACTGGGAGGCACAGACGGACATACGATAAAAGTGGATAAGGAAACAGGTGAAGTGACACTCAAGTTTAAAATGAAATTCTAAATATGCCATAAAATATACTTGGCCGATTCGTTGATAAATTAATATCGAAAAACATACGATTGTCTAAACAGGGGACATCAATTTTAACATTGATCATCTATTTCTATTTGCATGAGTATTTTGTCATTCATTATTTATTTTTCGTAATTTTAGATGAATATTCCACCGATTATATTTTAACGAACTAAATCTTCATCCAAGGATAAATTTGCATCAAATTCATTCTGTCCTCTTCAACCTTTGTTAAAAAGTCAATATGCTCCTTTGATGTAGGATTAAATGGTCGGTGTGAGACAGCTCTATTTATTTTTTCTATTTTTTGCATGATATATACTGTATTTTCATCAAAATAATGAAAACAGAATTTTTCCCAGATATAGTCAATCGCCTGTTCACTGGGATGAATAAGGTCTTTCTCATAAAAGCGATAGTCTCTTAGATCGTCCATCATCCATTCATAAGCTGGAAAATAGCTTACGTTTTCGTACAATGTTTCCATTGTTTCTGAAACAGTTATAAGTTTTGCTTTGCTTCTAGAATTTTCTATTATGCCATCCTTAATATGTCTGACAGGGCTTACTGTCAATATAATTTTTACTTGATTATTAAGTTGTAATATTTGTTCAAAAGCATGGCCAAGACTTTTTAAACATAGTTCTATAGTAGTGTCTTCTTTTTGAAACATGTCGGCTGGAAGCTTGTGACAATTGGCAACAATATGACCTGTATTTTTTTGTCTATACCCAATTGATGTACCCAAAGTAATAAAAATGTATTTGATATCTTTCATTTGTTGGTGAGTGGTCAAAATCGTATGATTTATTTGTTTTGCAGCTTTCTTGCGGTCAATATTTCCCAAATTGCTGTGGAAATTAGGATGAACGAAAACACTTTGTGCGTTGATGAGTTCATCATTTTTAATTTTACAATTTTGAACGATATAATCTATCAATTTAGCAATCGCAATAGGATGGAAGATTGTTCCAAAAGGATTAGATATTGATTTAAATTTATATTTTTGCAATCGCTCTCCAATATTTTGTGAAAAGCAAGATCCTAATAGTAAGATCTGCTGGTCATATTGGATCTTAAATTCAGAAGGTGGAAGTTGGAGTTCGGTACGAAATATCATAAAAAGTAAGCATAATTGAATGAAAATGTAAAAATGAATATTTTTTCAAAATTATTTAAACAAGACTCTAAACCTTCTGATCCAGAAATGCAATTTGGTAGGTTTACAGATACCTACAAGTCTGATGAAAAATATAAAAGCTGGGATAAAGCCATTGACAATTTTGATAATGAAAAATACCTAGCCGCGTACACCCATTTCTTTGACTTTTTGTCTAATGATGCAGCATCAAATGTAAACTATAAACAAAGTAACGGAAAGATAAGTTTCTCCATATATCAAGGATCTAAGATCATAGAAGGTGAAGTCAATTACCAATTTTTTAGGGCAGAGGCTAAAATTGTTTATATTACAAAGTGTCATTTGGGTTTGCTCAGACTTTTGCTTGAAAATAACTTTGACCTTAAGTATTCAAGGTATGCTTTGGGAGATAATGATTGTATTTGTCTCAAATTTGACACCTTTGTAGAGGATGGTTCACCACACAAAATATATCAAGCACTTAAAGAGTTAGCAACAGAAGCAGATAGAAAGGATGACGTGCTCATGTATGAATACGAAGGTTTAGCTCCTGTTAATTACCATCATACAAGGCAAGTTGCAGACGCAGAAATCAAAATAAAGTATAAGTATCTAATGCAATCTGTAAATAGTGTCATTAAAGAAATAGACTTTGGTAAACTTAATCCTGTAATTTATCCTGGTGGTATATCATATCTTTTATTGGACTTAATGTATCGTATTGATTTCTTGATCAAACCCGAAGGAAATATCATGGAAAAAGTAAAAGATATACATGAACAGTATTTTAATGATAATTTGCATTCAGTTCATGACAAAAACAAGGCAATTCTTAAGGATATTAGATCTATTGAGAAAATATCTTATGAAGATTTTGCTAATCAAATATATGAAGTAAGCAGTACTTTTGGCGCTGCGATGCCAGAAGGTCATCAGAGATTAGTGGAGATTATAGATGCTCAGATGACTGATTATGATTGGTATTACGAAAATAGATATTTTGTGTATGCTAAGGCAATATGCGGTTATGTTGTGGGATTTTCATTGTATTCATTTGCACTTCCCGAACCGTCCAAAGCACTTTTGATATTATATTATAAGATTACAGAAGGGGATTATTTCAAAAATTTAGGCTTTAATCTCAATTTTTTTAAATCAGAAAAAATATTAAATAAAACACTGATTGTCAATGATATAAAACAGGTGATTCGTGAAAATAAGGTAAAATTTGGAGATATAAACGTTGATATTAGCCACTTAGAGTTTGATGATATACATTTATTCTGTAGAAGTTATCTTATGATGGTAAGAAACATTATGTACCCTGAATACTGATCGAATGGATATAAGAGATATTATAAATTTATATGAAAGTGCCATCGTACAAATAGCAACACCTTATAGCACGGGTACAGGATTTTACATTAAAGCATTTGAGATGATCATCACTAACGAGCATGTAGTGAGAGGAAACAAAAGTGTCGTTATTGCAGGTAAAAACTTTGAAAAAGAGATTGCAGATATTATTTACTTAGATTCAAAATATGACATTGCTTTTTTGAAGCCACCATTATCACACGAAATGTCAGCAGTAAGTATAGGCGATTTTGATAAGATTCATGAGGGCGATAAAGTAATAGCGATTGGTCATCCATTTGGACTCAAATATACCGTTACACAGGGTATTATATCTAGTTTATTGCACGAAGAAGAAGATGTTAAATATATCCAACATGATGCTGCTCTAAATCCTGGTAATAGTGGCGGCCCATTAGTAGATTCAAAAGGTATGGTGATTGGTATTAATACTTTTGTAATTCAAAATGGGAATAAGATTGGCTTTTCACTTCCTATTACTTATATGGTATCTTGTATTATGGACTTCAATGAAGGTAAAGGGAAGAAAGGAGTGAGATGCCCTTCATGTAAAAAAATAAGTTTTGAAGGCAACCATATTATTTCTGCGCATTGTGTTAATTGCGGAACGGCACTCACCATGATCTCACTATTGGAAGATTATGAACCTTATGGCGTTTGTTTAAGCATAGAAAATATGATAAGTCAATTGGGATACCCTGTAGCATTGACTCGAAAGGGACCTAATAATTGGTCTATAAAAAATGGCAGTGCCACAGTCAATATTTCATATTATGAGAAAACTGGCTTGTTGGTAGGAGATGTTTATATGTGCACACTACCCGAAAGTAATATTGACAAAGTGTATTATTATCTATTACAGCAGAATTATGTTTTGCAAGGCTTGAGCTTTTCTGTGAAGGATCAGGATATAATTTTGTCATTACTCATATACGACCAATATATCAATAGCGAGACGATGTTGAAGCTTTTTAATAGCTTGCTAACTGCAGCAGACAAATATGACAATGAGTTGATAGAAAAATTTGGAGCAAAGTGGAAAGTTGAAAACTAAGGCGTTGAAATTATTTCAAGAGATTTTTATTTTTTTTGGTAACTTTATACCCTAGTTTAAAATTTATGTCTATTTTTAGCCTTCCATTTGCAATAAAAATACAGCTTCTTTAAGCACATTTTAACAATTATTTTAATATGAACAAGTTAATTTCCAAAATCGGTTTACTTTTAATAGTGTTGTCTTCGGTCACTTTGACGGCTCAGGATATACATTTTACCCAGTTTTATATGTCACCTCTTAATCTTAATCCTGCCTTAACAGGTGTGATGAATTGTAAGACCAGAATGGTGGCCAATTATCGTAATCAATGGTCTGCTATCCTTGCGGCCAATGCTTATAATACTTATTCTGTTTCTTATGATCAGAAGATACCGGTAGGCCGTGAAGATTATTTTGGTATCGGTGGTTCTATATGGGGCGATGTGGCTGGTGAGTCTAGATTCGGTACCACCCAAGGTAGAATGTCATTGTCATACAGTAAAAAAATGGCAGGATATAGAAAGAAAGCTAGTTATCTCGTGATAGGTGCTGATGCAGCATTGACTAATAGAGGTATCAGTGATAAAGATTTGAGATGGCCTACTCAAATAGATGTCAATGGATTTAATCCTGGCACATCTAGTGGCGAAACAATTCAAGACCTTGACTTCTTGTATGCAGATATCGCAGCAGGATTACTTTGGTTCAGTATTATTGACAACAATACTAATTGGTATTTTGGTGCAGCAATTCACCATTTAAATAGACCTAATGTGTCTTTCCTTGGTGATGTGGTAGATTTATATAGTAGATATACTATGCATGCAGGTCTGCAGTTTGAGTTGCAACGTAAAATATCTTTATTGCCTTTCGGTGTATATATGGCACAAGGTCCACATAGATCACTCAATGCTGGAGCCAACCTTAGATTTGCTATGGGTCCGTCACGTACTACCAACCAGTCTTGGGAGATAGGTACTTGGTATAGAGTTGGAAATAAAGTGGAGTCTGGTCTTCACTCAGATGCAGTCATACTTTCTTCTAGATTTAATTATGAAAACTTTGGTATAGGCTTTAGTTACGATATAAACGTTTCAGGTCTTAGACAAGCATCGCCTGCCAACGGCGCATTTGAGTTTTCATTGTTGTATAATATATGTGGGCCAGAAAGTCGTGGAGTTTACTGTCCTAGATTTTAATTTATTTAAGAATAGTAAGCCAGGTCACGTATGTTTTCCCCTAAAAATATATACAAGATCATAATCATATCACTATTTTAGTTTTATGCTAATATATAGTATCTAGCTAAAGAAATTTATGTTGTTGCAAGATTTTAAGTGAAATTTTATTGCGAAGATTATTAAAGTCTTCCTATCAAAAAACCGTTTAAGTTATGTTCGGAAATAAGAATGAAAAACAAAGTAATAATAATCCTGCTCCATCTGCCAATGTAAGCAATAGTATAGTAGAAGGCACTACGATTACAGGCAACATTATAGCTTCCAATGATATTAGAATAGATGGTATCCTTGTAGGGAAACTAGACTGCAAAGGTAGAGTCATAATAGGGCCACAGGGCAAAATAGAAGGTGATATAACTTGTGCAAATGCCATTTTAGAAGGTACTCATACTGGCAATCTTATAGTTAAGGAATTGCTGACAGTCAAAGAAACGGGTGTGATAAATGGAGATATCATCTGTGATAAAATATTTATGCAAACTGGAGCAGTATTTAATGGTACTTGTAGTATGGGAGGCCAAAAGCTTAAACCTTTAGTACAAAGTCAGCAACAAGCCAAAGGATAACAACTTTTTGTAATATTCTGAAATGGATCCATCTTCCCAGCCTTCGAGAAAACAAAATTCATACTTAAAGTATTCGGGACTTGGATTTCAGTTTGCTGCATTGATTTTGGTTGCTATATTCGCAGGAAAATGGCTGGATAATAAAATGGATATGACAAAACCCATTTTTACATTGCTCCTTGTCGTGGTTTTTTTTGGTGGATTTATGTACAAGTTGTATAAAGAACTGATAGATACCAAATGAAATATTACATTAAAGGTTTAATAGTAGCTCTTGTGGTTTTGTTTCCTGTCTTGTTTTATATTTATACCTTTGAAGATCAAAAAAATTACGTTGATATATCTTATTATGGAGTAGCTATGTTTGGTGTTTTGAGTATTTTATTATTTGTATTTCTTACTAAGTCATTAAAAAGTACCAATAAGCAACTATTTATCTCCATCACATTGACAAATATGTTAGTTAAGATGGTATGTTCTATCATGCTGTTACTAATTTACAAAGAAATAAATCAGCCACCTGATGGTAAATTTATCATACCATTCTTGAGTATATATCTTACATTTACTATTTTTGAGACTTGGTTTATGGTACGATTGGCAGATGAAAAACCTTAAAAAATAATATGACAACATCAACTCTAGTTACAACCTTTGATATTGAACATTTTGCATCTTTTGATGATCCTATGCTGGAAAATGCTGAAGTACGAATTATTGCTCAAGAAGGGGATAAGTTCAAACTTTTATTTAATAATAAGGTTTTTGTTGCAGCTTTAAGAAGTTTTGATGCAGAAACGAAGATAGCAAGGATTAATATAGATGGATATCATTATCAAATCAAGATTAATGAATCGATAGACCACTTGGTCAAAGATTTGGGATTTCTTTCGGTAAGTAAACATTCTATTAAAGAAATACGCTCTCCAATGCCGGGCTTGGTTGTGACTGTCTTTGTGGAGATAGGACAACAAGTAAATGATGGCGACAAGCTTTTAAGTCTAGAGGCTATGAAAATGGAAAATATACTTAAGTCTCCTGGAGATGGCATCGTCAAATCTATAACCGTAATGAAAGGCAGCACAGTTGATAAAAATCAAGTACTTATCAATTTTGAATAAGAGCGTGATGTCCGAAATATATGTGTTGTTAATTTTTTAGAGGCATTTGTTTGCCAAAATGTTGCACCCAATACTTATCCACTTTAGCTACGGCCATCTCTTCGACCTTTGGATGCATGAGCATGGTACAATGAGAATAACTAGCTAGCCAGTCATTGAGTACTTCTTCAAATGATTTTTGACCTTCACCAAGATTTTCTCCAGCCACCATCCAAATATAGCCTGCTTTTTCCAGCCTTTCTCCTATATTCAGTCCTTCTTTTGAAAAATGTGCAAAAAAATTATGTTGATACATTTCTGAAGCCTGCACATGGGCACTTTGGTACAATTTATCGTTCCATTCTATTTTTTGTACTGGTTTCATAAATCTCTTTCCACAGTAGCAGCCTTTTTGACGTATCTTGTTGACGGAATCAATCATTAGTTTTTGTTGATCAGAAGTAGGGTGACCTTCTGGCCAACTTACCCACCAACTCATGAACGAAAATAAAATGATCAAAGACTTCATAATGATATATCTTAAGACTAAACGTGAAAAAGCTAATTCTGTTTTATTTTCAAAATAAAAATAACATTTTTAACTTATTCTTAATTTTTATAAAAAGGCAGCCCCGAATACTCCAGCGGAATCTCCTAATTTAGGCTTAAAGAACTGTGTATCCAATCTGTGATTGAAAACATGTTTTTTAACTTCTTCTATGCCATTTGTGTATATTTCGTCAATATTTCCTACACCTCCACCGATTACTATTGCATCCGGATCAATTATATTAATAACTACTGATATCGCTTTACCAAAATAGTGAAACAATCTTTCCATTGTTTCTATTGCAAAGTTGTCATTACCTTCTCTGTATCGCATAGTTATTTCTTTGAGTTTTAATGCTTCTCCACTGATACTTTTGTAATACCTTTCTAGTGACGGTCCTGAGATGATGGTCTCTACACACCCTACTTTTCCACAATAACAAAGTCCTCCTGATTCATCCAAAAAATTGTGTCCCCATTCACCACCAATACCTTGCCGACCACCTATGACTTTACCATTTACCACTAATCCACCACCTACACCTGTCCCCATGATCACACCAAAAACCACTTCAGCACCTACCATTTTATCAGGTATAATACCCATCTTAGTTTCCGCTACAGCAAAACAATTGGCGTCATTGCTTAAGTTAAAGGTTATACCTATTTGAGTCTCGAGGTCAGCTTTAAGATTTTTACCATTTAGAGAGGTACTGTTGCAATTTTTCATAACGTTTAGAATAGGGTCGAGTGTACCAGGTGTACCCATTCCTATTTTAAATGGTTGGATACCGCTATCTTCTTTAAGCATGTCGATAAGCTTATTGATTTGGCTTAATACATGCTGGTATCCTTGGTCACCTTCTGTTGGTACTCTTAATCTGGAGATGGTTCTCAGGTTATGTTTATCTAAAATTATGCCTTCTATCTTGGTTCCACCTAAATCTATGCCCCATAATGTATCCATATTGATCAAAATTTAGTGCAAAATATCACTTCATTTCCTTACTTGAAAATTTTATTACCTTTTTGTATGAATTTTTATATCTTACATATATATAGTCCTTACCTTTGCGTAAATAAAAACATTATGCAAAATAATATTAAAGAAATCATACCTGAGTGTTGGATTGGGTGCTTGAAGTTTGGAATGACCAGAGATGAGGTTAAGAAAATAGCAGGAAAACCCGATGATGTAGAAAATCTTCCAGATTTGAAGAAGAGGTTAATGATGAATTGGAGTCTTGGCATTACGATGAGCATGAATTTTCATTGGTTTTTGATGCAGATTATGACTGGAGATTGGTGTCTATTGCGGTGAGTGATCCATATTTTACATTTCACGGCAAGTCGATCGTTGGAATGGAAAAACAAGAAGTCATGGACCTTTTTGCAGAACATACCATAGAAATATCCAATGTTGAAGATGTCTCAGATGAAGAAAATCCTGAATTGGAATTGATAGAATCTGATGATGAAGGTATCATGGTATGGTTTGAAAACGATGAGGTAATAGAAGTTCAGATATTGCCAGATGTTGAAGAAGATGGTGAGACACTTGTGGCCAGCTTAAATTAGCAAAATTTAACGAATAGTATAGATTGATCGACTACAAGTAGTTATCTTTATATTTTAACTACTTGTAGTTTAATTTTCAAAACTACTCCTTAAACCACCCCGAGTACATAATGTAATTATTGGCAATCCTATCTATTTCGCCTGATATGAGATCTTGGCTGATATCTTTCACTTTTTTAGCTGGTACGCCTGCATAAATAGTGCCTGATTCTACATGGGTATTTTGAGTTACTACTGCGCCAGCTGCTATGATAGAATTGCTTTCAATGACACAATTGTCCATAACTATTGCTCCCATACCGATGAGAACGTTGTCGTGCACAGTACATCCATGTACAATGGCATTATGGCCTATTGAAACATTATTTCCAATCTGTGTTGGATGTTTTTGATAAGTACAATGTATTACTGCGCCATCTTGTACATTAACTTTATTGCCCATTTTGATGAAATTTACATCGCCTCTCTGATTACAGCATTGAACCATACACTACACTGATTACCCATTTGGACATCACCAACGATCGTTGCATTTTCGGCAATATAACATTCTTGTCCCATTTCAGGAGACTTCCCATTAACTGACTTTATGATTGGCATAGAACTTATTGTTTTGGTGTAAAAATTATAATGGCAAAGATAGTAATTTCATTTTTCATCACCAAAAGCAGTAGGTTCAGCTTCTGAAATGACTAATGGTATGGCATCACGAATAGATTTGGCTTGTGCTGGCCGCAATTCGTTGAAGCTTTTGTTGTATCTGGTGAGAGATGTCTCCTCCCAGAGTTCATTGTAAGCTGTTTTTAACTCATTGTATATCATAATATATGCACTGTAGTTTGTACTCCTGTCATTTTTAAGTGAAATGACTGCTTTGGCTGGGTTTTCGGCCAATTTACTATCATTGTAGGGATTGCTAATAAATAATTTTGCCTGCTGCTTAAGTTTATCTTTGGATAATAATTGGTTTCTTACAAGCAATTCATTATTGGCATTGATAAAGACACTGAATACATTTCTTTCATGGTAATCCATAATGGGTGGTGGCTCCTGTGTATAAGGTGGTAATTTTACTAAAATGCCCTTATCTTCAGAAATGGTTGTCGTCACTAGGAAAAATATAAGTAAAAGAAAAGCTATATCCGCCATTGAGCCTGCATTGATCTCATTGGTCAATCTACGTTTTGATGCCATGTTGATATTTATTTTAATGGAAAAAAATAAAAAACACAACACAAGTCTAAATATAAAAGAAGCTTCAGTAAATTTTATTTTGTGTATTACTTTAAAGATGTCAGTTTTATTTATTATGGTGTGTATAGGTGTTTATAAATTCTATGGTCGGATAGGTTGAACTATTGCAATATCTTTGATGTTTTGAAAGTTAATTATTAATGAATGTCAAACATTAGAAATATATTGAAAAATTTTCAATAATTATTGCTTATTATAAAAATCCCAGTGCGCTTGAATTGATATTGAAAGCACTGGAACTACAATTGTTACGGGATTTTGAAGTCATCATAGCTGAAGATGATACACCAAGCGTTTTCCCATTCATTTCCCAATCATCTTTTTCAATCAAACATGTATCTCAATCCTTTGATAAAGGATTTACAAAAAATGCAACGCTCAATAAAGCACTCAAAGTAGCTGAAGGTAGGTATATCATTTTTGTAGATGGTGATTGCATACCACATCGAAATTTTGTAAAAGCTTATGCGAGATGGATGCAAGAAGATATCATTTGTTTCGGTAGGAGAGTGATGCTTGGCCCAGAAACTACTTCGAAACTATATCAAAGAAAAGATTTGTTATTATTGTCATGGAAAAATCTTTGGAAATCTGACTCTAAAAGACTGAAATATGGTCTTTACTTACCTTTTATCCGCCAAGAAAGAGGAAAGGGAATATGGGGACATAATTGGTGTGTCGCTAAAGATAAATTATTGGCTGTCAATGGATTTGACGAAGACTATCAGACTGCAGGTGTTGGGGAAGATGTTGATATTGAGTGGCGCTTGCTTGCTTCAGGATTGAGCTTTCTCCATCCGATTTGCTGCCATTCAATACCATTTGCATCATAGTGAAAATTATAATCAAACGGCGATACAGACGGGTATGGTACAACTAGAAACGAAGCAAAGAGCAGGAAATATTGTTTGTTGGAATGGGTTGGTGAAATATGAAAATCGTTAAATTTTTCTTAAAACTACGAAATTTTTCGTACTATATCTTGCAACTACGAATTGTTTCGTATATCTTTGTATTGATTTTTATAAAACCTTATGTTTAGTGTAAGGAATTGGATAAGTAAAGTAATGTAATATGAACAATTTTAAGCCTACAGATTCAGAGATGGAAATTCTTCAGATATTATGGGAGAAAGGTGCAGCGTCTGTCAGAGAGATCAATGATATACTCAATGAACGCAGAGATGTGGGATATACCACAACATTGAAACTTATGCAAATCATGAATGATAAAGGGCTAGTACTTAGGGATACAGCATCACGATCACATATCTACAGTGCTGTAGCAATAGAAAACGATACCAAAAACAATCTCATATCCGATTTTGTCAACCTTGCTTTTCAAGGATCGGCGATGAATCTTGTTATGCAAGCACTTGGTAATACTAAATCTTCCAAAGACGAACTGAGTGAGCTGAAATCTCTTATTTCCAAACTCGAAAATAAATCTTAATATGGCTTGGATGAATTTTTCTGATGGTCCCTTTGCCGAAGCTTTGGTTTGGACGATACTTCATTCTTTCTGGCAATTCGTAGTGATAGCATTTGGCATGTCGGTGTTGTTAAAAATGTATCAAAACCATAAGTCGGATGTAAGATATTATATTTCATTGGCTAGTATGGCTGTAGCATTGGTGACTTTTGTTCTATCGTTTTTCTACTTTTATACTAATGGAAATGGAGAAGCCACCCTTTTCCCCGACAGTAAGATTCATGAAGTCAGTTCGATTATTGCACAAACATCATTTTGGGACCGACTGAATACATGGATCGCTTTATACCAAAAACCTATATTTTTGACTTGGGTACTAGGCGTTACTTTATTTGGTTTGAGATTGATAGGTGCATTATGTTATGTAGAGTATTTGGTCAAGTCGATGTCACCTATTTATCACCAAAATGTATTTAAGACTTTTTATGCAAATGACACGGCATTTTGTATAAATGATAATATTCGCATCGGGGAGAGTAAGCACATCAGTTCACCCATGATTTTGGGTTTGATTAAGCCTGTTATTCTTTTTCCTATCGGTATGATCAATCAATTAGAAACTGCTGGAAGTGGATGCCATATTGGCACATGAATTGGCACATTTTGTGCGTAAAGATATCTATATCAATGTGATACAGACTATGATTGAAGCCATCTTATACTATCACCCAGCTATTTGGTGGATATCAGCCAATATACGTGGAGCGTGAAAATTGTTGTGATGAGATGGCGATAGGCTATCTTGGAGACAATATTCAATATGCAAAGACATTGGTAAAAATGCAAGAAATTCAGGTTAACGGACCGACATTAGCTCTCAATTTTAATCATAAAAATAGTTTTTTTTCTAACCGTATAAAACGTATTTTAAACATGGCACAAACAAGAAATTTTTTAAAAGAAAAATCATCACAACGGTAGTATTAGCCATTTTAGTCATATTTTCTACCCAAAAAATTTGACTGGAAGTCAAGCTGCACTTGAAACATCGATGAATCAACCAACCAACCAAAAGCAGATAATAATGCAGGTTCATACCGATTCGTTGCCAACAAGTAGGAGTCCATCAGGATCCAAAAACGTACCAACGATAAGGATATCAAAATATCCATGGAAGATGGAAAAGTTACTGAACTAGAGATAGACGGCAAAAAGATAGATGAAGCTGATTATGACAAATATGAAGATATCATTGCTCAATCAAAACCTAAAAGCAGTACTAAGGAAATGCCCAGATGTTTTCTTTGGTGACGGAGAGCCACAGTCTTTGAGTTTGACTTAGGAAATGATGGTAAGCTTTTTCAGACTCCATTTTCAAAAGATTTGAGTTTAAAGGAATGGATGGATTTGATATGAGTAACTTTAACGAACAAATGAAAAATATCCAAGAACAATTGGGTAAAATGCAGTTTGATTTCAAAGGATTGGATAGTATGAATATTAATGGATTGGATGGATTTAATTTTGATTTTACATTTCCTGAAATGGAACAGTTCAAAGGTGGATTTGATTTTGGCAACGGTGATTCATTTGCACAACCTTTTGGTCGCTTCCCGATGATATGCCAAACCTAGATATCTCTGACGGAGAAAACAATTTTAGTGATGCCATTGGCAATGCGCTCAATCGAGATGGCTTACTCATCCCTAACCAATCCAATAAAGTAGAGTTGACAGGCAAACATTTGAAAATAAATGGGGAAAAACAACCTAATAATATCTATCAAAAATATAGAAGGATTTTGAAGAACAATCAGGTACTACATTAGAAAAAAACTCTAAACTTCAGTTTACATTTGAAGGTAAGGAAGCTAAACGCAAGTATCGAGTTTATTAATTATTTATCTTTTTATTTTTAACATTGAGTCCACTCTGAAAAGTGGCATTTTTTAAATTTATTATAAAATAGCACTTTTGGGCCTACGGGTTAAAGAAGTTAGGTCTTGGACCACACTTTCTAATATTTGGTGCGCTATATGGAATAATATAGCTGTTTTAATGAAATTTAGGGCAATATTTGGCATGTTTTGCCCATTTTCTATCACAAAATTTGCGATTCGGACAAAATTCACCCATAAACATCTCATATTGGCCCACATTTGATGCTTAGGTAGCCCACGATACCTACTCTTTGCATCGGGATAGTGATACCCTAATTGGAAGATGGTGGCCTCAACATTGTTTCTATACTGTAACTCATCTTTTGGTCTTTCACCTATTTCTTTTCTTAACTGATAAGTGTCTATTTCTTTTTGTGTGATGTACTTGTATCCTTTGTCTGTCTTTATTCGCCATTTTTCAGTTTTATCTTTGCTGATTATTTTGGTACTTTGTACATCCTGACCTGTTTGTGTATCTCTTACTTGTAATGTTTGTGTTTGTTCGTTCATTTCTAGTTCGTACTTTCTTTTTGGCTCCTTGTATGGCTTGTAGGCATAAGTCTATTTCGTTGATTTTACAGTAGTCTTGATTTTCAGGACTATGGTAGGCACCGTCTGCGTGTACTACTTCTATTTTGTCTGTGACTATTATTTGTGTCGATTCGATATCTGTCTTTAGAAAATCTGTGTCTGCTGTACTTACCACTTTTACATTGGCATTTGTTGGGAGATTGAGATTATCATCATCGCATGTCTCTGTTATATTCACACTATATCCTTTTACTTCTTGCTTCTTTTGTCCACCATGACCGCCTTTGCTACGGTAGGTGCAATCTGTATCGAAGGGTGATTGGACAGACTGTGGCGATATGGTTTCTTTGTCCCTAGCGACTATTATTTTATCATCGTTCATCTCATACTGTTCGTTGAATACTCTTTGTAATATTTGGTAACTCTCTGTTTTGGAGCATTCACTTATTGGATATTCTGTTTAAACTGACCCCCTATTCTGGACATATTGACCCCCCAGATGATTTGGTGGTTTATGCCGCTTAGGAGTGACAAAATTACCGATTTTTTCTTAAACTATCTCCTTTAAGTTCGATTTTATATGAAGTATGTGCCAAGCGATCTAAAACTGCATCTGCAATGGTCTCTTCTCCTATAATATCAAACCACGACGCCATAGGAAGTTGTGATGCAATAATGGTTGCTTTTTTGCCGTGTCTGTCTTCTATGAGTTCCATAAAATCTAGCTGGTTTTGTTTTTCTAGATGTGTTAAACCGAAGTCATCCAAGATTAGTACATCGGCCTTCGCTGTCTTTTCAAAAAACTTATAGATCGACCCATCTATTCTGGCCATTCGCATTTTCATCATCAGTTTTTGTACGTTGTAATAGGCTACTTTGAACCCCTTGATTACAAGCTTGATGACCTAAAGCGGATGCCAGATATGACTTGCCACAACCTGTAGCACCTGTAATGATTACCGATGAACCTTCCCCGATGTAATTGCCTGTGGATAGAGTGCCTATCAAAGATTTGTCTAGCCCACGAGATGCGTCGTAGCGTATTTGTTCTATAGTTGCTTGATATCTGAAAGCGGCGTTCTTCAGTAGTCTTCCAGTCCTTCTATTACCTCGCTCCAAGAGCTCGGCATCTAGTAAAAGTTCGAGTCCTTCTAATAGACTCAGCTCATGTTGTCTGCGGGTATTTAGTACTGCCTGCCATGATTTTTTCATACCCGTGAGCCTCAGCTCTGACATTTGCGATTCAATCGTTTGCATAAATATCTGATTTAAAATGTTAGAAAAAAAATAAATTATTCGTGTTTAGTTATAGGGAGATTCCTTTTAAATAAATAAAGAAGATGACGAAGTCACCATTTTAAAACATGGTGGTTTGAACGTAATACTCCTTACCCCTGATATTGGAATGTTTTGGTAAGGGCGTATCTGCTACTGATGGTGGCTTGGTACCCGTCATTTTATTATCCAGTAAGCGTTTTATAAAGCTATAATTGTATATACCTTCGTCGATGCCAATCTTGCATGCATTATTAAATTCATCTCCAGTATGATAAGTCTTAGCGAGTCGCAACAGGCCATCACAGGTTTTGTACAGTTGCTCAGGGTACTTATCGGGTTGATCAAAGAGTAACTTAAAGAGTTGGTGGGCTGAATCACTGATTTTGCTGGCTTTTTGGATGTAATATTCAGGACTTCGTTGATTATAGGCTCGGTGAGCAGAGCAGAGATGCTCTTCTACAGTTGTATATTTTCCTTGAGCCGTATGACGTAAGTGTGCACATATCAATACTCCTTTGTGGTAGATGCGTACGGTGGATCTTGTATAAATAACCTTAACTTTCTGACCGATATAAGTAAACGGCACACTATAATAATGCTTGTCGGTACTTAGGCAGATATGGTTGTTTTGGGCAACCTTATATATGCGCGTATATTGTATTTCAAAAGGCATATCAGGAAGTGGTTTGAGCAATGGCTTCTCTGATGAGTAGAACTGTTCTTCTCGGGTATATCCTTTAGTTTGCATCCTCCTTTGATTTAACAAATGTACTTGCGCCTTTATTCCCTCATTAAGCTCAGAGAGACTGAAAAATGGTATATTTCTTAGTCGAGCTTTAACCTGTGTATAAACTATTTTGACCATGTTTTCAACAGCTCCTTTATCCCTAGGTTTATATGCCCTTGTCGGAAAAACAACACTCCCATAGTGATTAGCCAAATGTTCAAATGTAGTGTTGATGTCAGGTTCATATTTATCCACTTTGTCACTGCACTCTTTAGATTGTCTGTCACTAGTGCTTTTGGTACTCCACCTAAGGATTGCAAACAATGGGACGTACAGGCTATAAAATCATTTATATCTTGACTCCGACAAGCTTCTACATATACATATCCCGAGTATGGGAGTATTGCAATGTACAACTGGCAACTTATCTCTTCGCCTGTCTGTCTATCCACATAATGCATCTTTTTACCAGAAAAATCAATCATCAACTTATCTGCTGGATCATGGTGGAGCACCATCGTAGGACGACGTGATGCAGCATGCTGGTCTAGATGAAAGCAAAACTGACTGTAGCAATAATGTGAAGGTCGACCAATCTTATACTCTTCCCAAAGTAAATATCGTGTAACGCCAGGTTTTTTAAGTTCACTCATAAAATAAGAGAGCAGAGACATTAGTTCTTCATGCCTAGTGTCACTATAAGCAGGGTTGCCACTATGAAATCTAGCTTCCAAAATAGGATCGTCTAGCTTTAATAAATCGTCAACTGTACACTGCAAAGTCTTGAACTTACTCAAGTAACTCCGTACAGTATTACGACTCATTGACAAATGTCGAGAGATATATTTTATCCCTTGCCCATTGCTATGCAATGATAATAATTGTTTGATTGTGCTCATGCGCTTGATTTTACCTGCCATCTCCAAGTCTATTAATGATTGTAAATAATACAACCACTAATGGCTAAACCATGCCAATAACATCAATAAAGGGGTCAGTATGCTCCAGAATCCATATGATAAATCCCTACTCAGAGGGGTCAATATACTCCAGAATATAATTTCTACCGCCCTATAAAGGGGGTCAATATCAGCCAGAATGTCAGAAAAAATAAAGCATGCCTAAACATAAAATTCATTCTGTTTTAGGGGGTCAACATGCTCCAGTGTATCCACTTATCGCTAATACTTGTGATATCAGGGTTCCTAATTCCTTCAATTTCTGCTGCACTTCTTGGCTTGTATGGGTGTAAACTACTTTGTCACCTTCCATTTTTAGTGCTTCTTCAAGCTTACCTTTAACGTAGCTTCTATTACTATTTCTGCATTTAATTCCTTGTAGTGTATCTCTAGTGTTTTGTGTATCAACGAATAACGACTCATCCAAGCGATATTACTGCCTAATAGTTTGCTATCCATTCGTATCCGCTTGCCACTTACGCCAAATTCAATGCATTGTTCCTTCGTTATATCAGCAAATACTTTTCAAATATATTTTTTCCTTTGGTTTTGTCATACGCTGCTACCTTGTGTCTTAACAAATAATAAGTTGATTCTGTAGGTAGGTATCGCTCAAATTTAATAATCCTAAGGCACTACGATATAAAAAGATTGTATCTACAGTCTTCAAATATTTTCTCATCGCTCAACCCAAATGCTTCCTTTAAAACCATCATGCCTATCAATACTCTTATTGGTGCATTGGGCAGCCCTTGACTTTCGCTAAACAATGGGTTGAATAATTCTTCATCAATGCGATTGACCACTTCTTTGCGAAATAGATTATGCCATCCATTAGGATTTTCATAACCACTTTGAGCCTTCCCGCTAAAAAGCGACACGGGGCTTGAAAACATATCTAACTGGTGTTCCTTTGATGATTTCTTTAACATCCTGATGATCGTTATTTTGATATCACAAATTTATAATACATATCCCTTTTTAATATATATTTACACTTTATTTATTAAATACTTTTCGGAGGGACTCAACATTATAAAACAATCATTATGGTCAAGAAATTTTTAGTTTTAACATTGATATTTGGTGGATTGAGTTTTGTACAAGCTCAAGACCAGAAGCCAAACAAAAAAGTAGTCATCATCAATAAAACCAATGATAATGGTAAAATCACGGAGACCCGAAAGGAAGCTGAAGGCGATGATGCTGACAAGCTGATAGAGAAATGAAGGCTGATGGTATCGACAATATAAATATCGATACCGAAGGTGGTACAAAGACAATTTCCATCACAAAATCCACTTCAAAACAACGTCAAAAGATGGGAAGGATGAAGATACCAACATAAAAATCATCAAAATAGATGGTGATAATGTGAATGAAATGGAATGGAAAGGCGATGGTGACATGCCTGAAGAAATGGCGAAGGAACTTAAGAACATAAATATCAATAAAGTCGTAGATGGAGATAATATGACGATCACCATTGATGCTGAAAGCGATGATCAAATCGAAGGATTTAACAGAGATGGAAAGCCCAAAAATAGAAAATGAAGATGATCCGTCGGGAAGATTCTGACAGAATGTATTTTTCCTGAGAGGAGCGAAAGTTTATGTACAGAGACAATATGAACAGTAATAAAGCCTTCACTGGAGTATCTATAGATGATACACAAGAAGGTGTGGTGATTACTGACATCGTAGATGGTTCAGCAGCTGCCAAAGCAGGTCTTAGAAGAGGAGATACGATATTGAAGATTAATGATAAATATATCTTCACATCAGATGGTTTGCTAAAAGCTTTGAGTCCATTTAATCCGGGAGAAAGTATAAAAGTAAGATACATCAGAGATGGCAATGAAAAATCTACTAAGGCTACATTAACAAAGAGATCGTAGTTTTAGATTTTTCCTCCAAATATATAAAAGACAAACACTCGTTAATGTAGGTGTTTGTCTTTTTTATTTTATGACATTTTGCGATCGTAATCCGAAATAGTTATGCTTTTTCGATTATAGTCGTGAAATGTTATGATTTGTTTATAAAGTCATGGTAGTTTTCTGTATTTATAGTGACAGTAATGGTGGGATGATATTGTTCTGTAAAGGTTTTGCTAAAATAAGCAGGTTTAGTTTTAGAATATTTAAACTCGAAAGCTTGAAGTGATCCGTTGGAGTCTTCGATATAGTCAATTTCTTGTTGTTGCCTAGTACGCCAAAAATATTGATTGCAAAATAGACCAAGATTTGAATTCATTTTTATTCTTTCGCTGACCATATAGTTTTCCCACAACACATCAGCATCATTCCTTAGGCTCAAAGGTCTGAAATCACCTATAATGGCATTTCTGATACCATTGTCATAAAAATAAATTTTTCTGCTTTTTTTGAGTTCATTTCTAAGATTTCTATTAAATGATCTCAATCTAAACACCACCATACTTTTTCCAGGAGGTCAATATATCTGCCTATTGTTGCTGGATCAGAAGCCAAAGTTGTTAATTCATTGTAACTTACTTCACTGCCAACTTGCCTTGCCAATGCTTCCGTAAGATTATGAAGTAGTTCAGGTTTCTTACATCTTGGAATTGAATACATCCTTATATAGATAACCGGTTGTCAACTCACGCAATAATATTTCCGATCTTTCTGGGTGGGTAATGACTTCTGGATACATCCCATATCTTAGTCTAGTTTCTAAAAGCCTCCTCTCTTCCATCATCCCATGATGATCACACATTTCTTGGTAGGAAATGCCACTCATGACCATTTCTATTTTTCTTCCCGTCAAAGGCTCATTGATGTCTGACGATAACTCTAATGCTGATGATCCTGATACGATGACTTTAATATCCTTCAACTTATCAATAATGAGTTTAATCGTTAAGCCGATATTTTTACCTTTGGGCTTCATCAATGATCACGATTTTTTGAGAGCCTAAAAAATTTCTGAGCGTACTAGATGATGCATCCGTTAATAGACTTCGGACATCTGGTTCGTCACAGTCAAGAAACACTGAGCCAGAGTAACTTTCCTGAAGATGCATTAATACTGTAGTCTTGCCCACTTGTCGTGGACCAAGAAGCAATACTGACTTCCCAGATGCCAAAATATTTTCTATCCTGTTTATAACTAATCTTCCTATCATATTGCAAATATATGATATTTTGCGATCGTAATCCAAAATAGTTATGCTTTTTTTCGATTATAGTCGTGAAATGTTATGGTTGACTAATACCTTATAAAAATCTTACCGATAAAATGTAGCAAATTACGCTACTTTTTTGTTTGCTTTTCGATAATATATTATAGTATTAAAATTCTCCGAATTGCTAGTATTTGCGCTAATTGTTAACATTTTGCGATCGTAATCCAAAATAGTTATGCTTTTTTTCGATTATAGTCGTGAAATGTTATGAATAAGGTAAGTTGAGTAAAAAGAATTTAGATATTAAATAACCGTTATTTCTTTGGATCTTCCTTTTTTCCTCTTTTATAGATGACGAGTCCATTGAGAAAGTTACGTAATATCTGATCTCCTGCTTCTACATAGCTCGGATGATCTTCTTTGCGAAACATATCATTAAGTGCACCTTTGGTGATCTTAAAATCGACCAATGAAAGTATCTCTAAAATATCTTCATCTTTGAGCTGCAATGCGACCCTTAGTTTTTTGAGTATATCATTATTTGAAAGCATATTCTTATTTCTTATGTTTGGTTTTGATAATAATCATGAATCAAGCGCATTCCATCTAATGTCAACATCTTATCTACTACATCAAAAGATGACTCTAATGGGTGAAGAATGGACGAAAGGCCACCAGTAGCAATGATTTTGTAAGGTATAGGCAATTCTGTTTGCATGCGTAAAATAACCTCCTTAACCAAACCCACATATCCCCAAAGTACGCCAGCTTGAATGGCCGTGACAGTGTCAAAACCGATTACAGAATCGGGCAACTCAAGTGGCACTACAGGCAACTGAGCCGTTTTGTCAGAAAGTGAATGTAATGCTGTCTTTAAACCCGGCGCAATCGTCACACCTATAAGTCCTTCCGTTTTGTTGACGACTGTAAAGCTCAATGCAGTGCCAAAATCTACAATGATACAGTGATCACCATGGAGTTGAATGGCAGCATACGCATTGGCAACTAAGTCTGACCCAATTTCATAAGGATGAGGAATGGGTAAGTCTAAGCTTTTGATCACATCCGCGGTAATAAAAAGTGGATTCAAGCCTGTCGTAAAATTTACTGCTTGACGGATTACATCATTGAGATCAGGTACTACACTACTGATGATACATTTTGAAATATCAATAGACGAAATATTCCATTCTAGCAATATGTTTCGGAGCGCATTTTCATAATAAAACTCTGGTTGCGTCTCCTTGGTTTCATATCTAAACGTATTGGTCCATGCACCTGATTTATAAAGTGCAATGACGATGTTGGAATTGCCGATATCAATAGCAAGGGTCATAGGATGCAAATGTGTTTGATGCCACAAAAGTAATTAAATTTATTTGGCTTTTGACTTTACCATATCTAGCAAAGAATGATAAATAACTTGTGCACTTTCTTCCCAACTAAAAGTTTGATAACGTTCAAGTCCTTTTTTTGCCAATAAATCTCTCAATCCAGGTTGAGATGTTATGGTTATCAAGGCTTTGGTAATATCTTTTACATCATCTGGATCGACCAATATTGCTGCATCGCCAGCTACTTCGGGTAGTGAGGTCACATTGGAAGTGATGACAGGTGTACCCATTTTCATAGCTTCGAGTAGTGGTATGCCAAAACCTTCAAATACAGATATATAGGTCAAAGCTACGGCATCTTTTATCAATTTATATTTGATAGATTCTGATACCATACCTGCATGAAATATGTCAGTGGAAGATTCGATGGCTTTTTGTATTTCATTCGTATCCCACGCAAATCTTCCTGCTAACACCAGTTTATATTTTACATCGCTTTGCCTATTAAAAGCCAAAAAACCTTCTATAAGTTTTAAAATGTTTTTTCTAGGTTGTATTGCGCCTACATAAAGGAAATAGGGTTTATTGTCTATGGCTTTGATAAAAGATGCAGGCAATTTGATATCATCAACATTTATCGGTGGAGATACCGCATTGTAAGCCACGCTTATTTTTTCTGTCGGTATATTAAGGTGTGTAATAATGTCTTTTTTTACAAATTCTGATACGGTTACTATGTGATTTGCTCTTTTGAGATATTTGGGAACATATTTTCTATAATAACCCAAAGATGTTTTTCCTACATAATCCGGATAGTGTAAGTATGCAATATCATGTATAACCAATAAAGTTGGTATCTTACTACGCAAACTGAGATAGCCATCACCAGAATAAAATACATCAATTTTGTACCACCATAAATAAAGAGGCATCATGACTTCAAACCACCACAGCCATAGAATCGGATGCCTAGCATGCCATGGAACTATAACAGATTTTACATTAGGAGGAAATCCAAAATCCGCTTGCACTTTGCGATCAAAAAAAAGTACAAACTCGTCTTCGGGATGCTCATTGGCCATTTGGAGTGTAGTTTCATAGATGTATCTAGGAATACCTTCCATATTCTCACCTAATAATACCCTTACATTAACTCCTATTCGCATTTATGATTTTAAATCGGAGCAAATTTATAGCATTAGACAATTAATTTTTTAATTATTGGAAGGAAATAATTTATTTTTCATTTTCAACCAACGAATTCGTCCTGAAAAACGTCTTAATAAGATAAATACATTGATTATGCAGATATTAATAAAAATAATTTTCATATCTCTAGTTTCATTAAGCTTCATTTCTTGCGACAAAGAAAATAAGGAGGCAGATGTTTTTGCGGAAAACGACTACTTGATTTTTGGTAAATTTCATGGATTTTGTCATGGCGAAACATGTATTGAGACCTTTCAAATCAAAGCCAATTCTCTTTACGAAGATACCAAAGATAATTATAGGTCTTTTGATGATTTTGATTTTGTGGCATTGTCTGTGGACAAATACAAAAAGGTAAAGGACATCACCGATCATATTCCTAGCCAACTATGGAACGAGCCCAATGAAAAGGTATTCGGTTGTCCTGATTGCTATGATCAAGGTGGTTATATAGTGCAGCAAAGGAAACAAGGTACTATTAGATCGTGGATACTAGATAGTAACCCGAATGATGTACCTGAATACCTACATGATTTTATGCAAAAGATACATGATTCTATTATTTTGATCAACGAGTAAATGCAAAAAAGTATGAAAATTTTAACGTATAGTGTGCTATTTATTTTCTTATTTACTGGTTTTGCTTGTAGCGATTCTTCAGATGATATGGTCACGGCCACAATAGAAGGATATGATTTGAGATTATGTGCCTGTTGTGGTGGATTGATTGTAAAACCTTCTGATGCCAATGGGGACACTTATCAATGGTATCAAAAAAATGAGAAATTTGATGTAAATGAAAATGATGTTTTCCCTTTAAAAGTAAAAATTAATTATCACCATTTGGCTGAAACTTGTGTTGCGTCCGATGGAGAGATAGAAATTACTGCTTTGGAGAAGGTGAAATAGTTTCAAAATAAAACCTAAAATAATGAGAACTAATTTTTACAGCCCCTTCATTTATTTATCCATAATGTTGTTATTCTCATGTACAAAAAAAGAAACGATAGAATGCCCTGATGATCTAGCGTGTACGGAAGTTTTTGTATCCATCATAGTCAAGATAAAGGATGTAAAAGGCGAAACCATCCAACTCACAAAGACTACCACAGAAATAGAAGGCAATGACACAATCCTTACAAAAACAGATTTCACTTCATTTTTTGATAACTACGTTATTGTTGATGACTTAATCATAAAAGACCTACAAAAAGACGGCTCCAAAGTCACTTTCAAAGGATATGACGAAAGTAATCGGCTGATTGTCAATGAACAATATATCATTGGTCACGATTGTTGTCATGTGGTCAAGTTGTCGGGTAAAGATATTGTAATTATCAACTAAATTTTTAATCATGCATCAATATTTCTATCCACAGACTCTTATTCTATTGTTACTATTTTTTTCATGTACCAAAGAGAGTAATCATCAAGATTGTGCATTATCCCCTGAAGTGGGCAATTGCAAAGGCTCTTTTAAGAAATACTATTTTGATAAAACTGAACAAAAATGCAAAATTTTCTTTTGGGAGGCTGTGATGGCGTTGTTCCATTTGAGACACTAGAAGATTGCAATAAAAAATGCCCTTGCCAAAGCAATTGAGGTCTAATAATTTAAATTACACAAATCCATTAAAAGCCTTCTAGTTGTAACTAAAAAGAATATTGACAGAATAAATGATCAAATGAATACATTGGAAACTCAGGGATATTCACAACTTAGCAAATCAACCACATAAGCGATTTTAGCAAATCCATTACAGTGATTTCCTTACAAATTTGGTCAAAATAACGATGTGTTGGTCATTCACTTTGCCTTCTATTTGATCCGTATTTTCACGGACTAGAGTAATTCGTCTTACTGCTGCACTTCTTTGGCTGTAAAATTAGCCCCTTTTACATCCAGATCTTTGATTAGTACAACGGTGTCTCCTGTTTGCAATATATTTCCGTTGCTATCACGGTGTACATCACTGCTGCTAAGCGCATCAGCCCATTCTTGAGTTTCCTCGTCTAGGTACATCATACCCAACAAATCTTGAGCCCATTGCTGATCGCTCAGGTTATTTAACATCCTATAAGACAGTACTTGCACAGCTGCTACGGGACTCCACATGCTGTCATTGAGACATCTCCAGTGTTCTGTATCAGCATTTTCAGGGCTTTGTACTTGATCATTACAAGTAGTGCATAGAGCCACTTGTTCATCTACACTATTTCCAGTTTTAGGTGCGACAATATATGGTGTAAGGGTAGTTTTCGCGCCACAAATTTCACAGGCTCCTCCACATCTTGCAGTCAGTTCCGTTGATAAAAGACTCATACTTTTTTATTTTGGGTGGCAAAGATAAGATTTTAGAGGAAATATGAATAGTTTTTATGCAATTAGGAAGGAAATTAGGACAGATGCAAAAAGTGGTAAAGAAGTGATGCATCTGCTGGCGTTGAATTCTTCAAATGCAACCTATAAATTATCTTGCAATCTAAGATTGTTAGTCCAATAGAGTTGATTTTGTAGATGGTTTTAAAACCCAAGCTTCTAAAACCATAATGCACCTTCATCTCCAGGCTCACCATGATAGTTTAAGGTGATTTCTGCACCAGCAGATATATCCTTGATCGCTTCTACATCTATGGTATTATTTTCTAAATCGAGTATGAAATTGGCATTCGGATGTATAGCGTGATTATACAAACTCCCAAAACCTAGGGCAATAGCACATTCATCCATTTCTTCTCCCCAAAGGAAATAATAATCGTGGAGTACAGTTTTATGGATGATAGGCAATTGCGATTTTGGTATGATGATTACAGGGCATACTTCTATCGTGTCTCCTGCATTTATATCTATAGAAGTAAATACACCTCTACCTTTTTCGGCTGTATGTGCTGTAAACAATCCTGGAATTTGATGCATGATTATCCTTTTTTGGTGATATAGACGCCTACTAAGATAGTACTCATTCCAGCTATATGTAGTAGAGTAACAGGTTCATTGTCTAACAGTCCCCATATCAAAGCTACTATTGGCATGAGATACGTAACCGTACTGGCAAAAACAGCACTTGTTTTTTGGACAAGGACATAAAATAAAATACTTGCCATAACCGTACCCATCAATGATAGTAATGTGACTGATCCTAATGAGAACAAAGCATCATCATGTGTACGCATCACGGTAGTGAAGTCAGTAAAAAATACGTAAACCAATGCGGGTGGCCCTATAAGAAAAAAAGACATACTACTGATGATAATGGGTTTTGTATGGCTAAAAAATGATTGCACCATATTGACACTCGATGCATAACAAACCGTAGCTATTACTATCAAGATACTATATATTGGATTTCCTCCAAGAGATGTTTCATTGCCTAATAATATTAATGATGCCGCACCAACAAATCCAAGTATTACTCCCAGTAATTTTATTTTATTGAAAGATAATCTAAAAATAAATATACCAATGATCAATGTCCAAATAGGCGTAAGACTATTGAGCAGGCCTGCTACTGAACTACTTATTTGAGTTTGGGCAAATGAAAATAAGAAGGCAGGAATGCCACTTCCTGTTAGTCCCACTGCTACAAATTTTGGCCACTGCGCCCAGTCAATATCACGTCGATGCCAAAAGACTATGGGTGCAAAAGCCAAGGAAGATATACCTAATCTTAGACAGGCAAGTTGAACAGGATCAAAAGCCAGCAATGATTTTTTATCAAAATGAAGGAGCATCCCCAAACAAGGCTCAAAAATAAAAGGATTGCCCAAGATGTATTTTCTATCGGTTTTTTGTCCATTACTTATATTCAGTTGCAAAGTAACGAAGATGTACATAACAATCGTTTATGTTAGTCCATTTATTTTTTGTTTATATGTGAGAGCCTACAAGATTGTAAATGATCTAAAACTGAAGATTTAACGCTCAAAATATTCCATTAGGTTGCCCTACAGTATTTCTAACACTAGGTAGGTATAATATCACTTCTTGATCACGGCACTATTTATTTGTATGTTGTTAATCCCCAATTACTCACCCACCAACTTTTCTTTGGCTGGTGCACTCGCATGAAACTCATTTTGTACACGCTCTGCATATTTATCTAATAAAAGTCCGATTTTATTTCTGTCTTTGGATTGTAGAATGAGACCGATGTGGTGCTCTTTTTTCATTCGCCATACGATTTCCTTATCTTCAAATGATGAAGTATCGGGATGTTCATATCTACTAAGAGAAACAATAATGCCACCATGATCCGTCCGTACTTTAGGCAACTTATATTTTTGTCCTCTGCAAGCGGCACATTCTATTCTTGCCCATTCACTCCATAGATTGATACCTGATGCATTTTCCACCATTTCGGCAAGATTAGCACCTCCGACACGGGAAGCAGTTTCTAGAAAATAGTATTTGCCATCTTCATTACATTTTATAAACTCGGTGTGTGATGCACTATACTGCATGCCGAATGCTCGCATGACATCAGCATTGAGTTTCTGAAGTGCGTTGTCTTCTTCACAGCCTAGTTCTATGGTCATGGATCGGAATATACCACCTCCATGTGCTACTTCAAATGGTGTATCTAAGTATTGACTGACTCTAGAAAATACTACTTTGCCATCAGTAGTCAGGGCATCAACATGATAAACTGCACCTGGTGCAAATTTTTCAATCAAATATTCATGTCGCTCGCCCCCTAGGTAATTTAGATGTTCCCAAAGTTGAACTTCGTTATGGATTTTTTTGATACCCGCAGCGGATGCTTGCATTCTAGGTTTAACTAACCAAGGGGCTGGAACATTGGCAGTAAATTGGTGAATATCCGAATCGTGAAATAAAGGCGAAAATTGTGGCACTGGGACACCTTCTGATTGTGCTTTGATACGCATAGCTAGTTTATCCCTAAAATATCTAGCTGTCGTCTCACCCATGCCTGGAATTCTAAAATATTCGCGAAGGAATGCCACATGTTCTACATCAAAATCATCTAAAGCAGCAAATACATCAAATTTTGTATTACGCATTTTATGAGCCAAACCACCTATTAGATGGTCATGATTCCACATACCATGTTCATCTTCTACCATATAAAAGGTATCATCTAAACTTTCCCAAGGCCAATCGGAATGCTCTAATTTTTTACTTGTAAGTAAATAGACATTATTTCCATCAGCTTTAGCTCCTTTGATGAAATCTCCTCCTTTGAAAAACCTAGAAATACAGAGTATGTTTAGTGGTTTGTTGGCCATTGTCCTAATATTTTGGTCAAATATAAGCAGATGTTTGTATTTCCAAAGCGTGGTAGTATAAATTTTTTCGGATAAGCCCTATAAAGTAGAATTAGGTAATTTTTTTTGTTTTAACAGGATGCGCCACTTCATCCAAAAACAAAAAGGCGATCTTTTCATTGAAGAAAAGACCGCCTTTTAATGTTACTGTCTGAAACTATATAAAAATAGTATATTACAATAATTAGTTTACTGCGTCAGTCAATGACTTACCAGCTTTAAACTTAACAGAAGTTTTAGCTGCGATAGCGATTGTTTTACCAGTTGATGGGTTTCTTCCTTCTCTAGCTGGTTTGTGAGCTGTTGAGAAAGTACCGAATCCAACAAAAGCAGCTTTGTCACCTGCCTTAAGGCTAGCTTCTATACCACCGAAAACTGCATCTACAGCACTACCTGCTTGAGCTTTTGTAATTCCAGCAGCTTCTGCCACTGCACTGATTAGATCTCCTTTGTTCATTTTAATTATTTTTGTTTAATTAAGAATCTTATTCGGGCGCAAAAGTAGGGCTTATTCATATATATGCAAATATTAATTCATAATTTTTATACTAAAATCACCGCTAATGCCTATTTTGCTTAGATATTTGGTTGTTTAACAATTCGTTTACATATTTTTTTATAGATTTATATCAACTTTTGTAATATATCTCTAAGCTTTTTATAAATTTGTTGCTTAAAATATAGGATATTATGAAGGCTTTTTCTAAATATTTTCTTTTTGCTTGTTTTTTTGTGACACTAACCACCATATTGCCATCATGCAAGACTAAGGAAGGGTGTGGGCAAGAAGAAATGTACAATAATCCTGATATGGAAACAACCAAAAGGGGCAAATCTAATCTTTTTTCGAAGTCTCAGAATAAACGAATGAAGAAAAAATCTTAAATAATAAGTGCTTATATTATAGAATGTATTCTAGTACTTTATCCTGATTATATTCGTGCGGCTCTTTTTCTTAAGCTCTGAGTTAAACTTCTTTTTTAACACACCTAAATACATAACCCGGAGGTATATTCAAAGCTACATAATTGATCTCCACATTACCATAGATGGCTTTGTACATTTTACTGATGTTTTTGACGTAGTGCATTTGGATAAAATTGCCTCCACTTTTCAGTATCTTTTTACTGATATTCAGTATTTCTTTTGTTAGATTTTCCGGCAATACTAAAAAAGGAATCGCAGAGATTATGGTATCAACTGTTTCTATTTCATATTTTAAAAGTATTGACTCCATATATTGTGCCCCATCATTGATGAGTATTAGCCGATCGTCTTTTATAGAAGCTATCACTTCACAAAGCTCAGGATTGATTTCAAAAACAAAAAGTTTAGCATCTTTTGACATTTTATCAAGGATGTACTTGGTGATGACGCCGTCTCCTGCACCTAACTCAACGATAATCAGGTCATTCCGACTATCTATGTATTGCACCATATTGCGACACATAGCTGGACTACTTCTGATCACAGTACCCATTTCTTTAAAGTTTTTGATACTTTGCCACAGAAATCTTACTCTCTCCAAACTTACTAATATTTATTATGTAATTATGAATGCAAAATGAATGCCAAGGTAAATAGATTTTGGTCAAACTTGACATTAAATTTTTGTTTTGCAGAGATTTAACCCAAAAATATTTTTTAAACAACAGAAACTTTTTGAGTGGATGGAAGTCTAAAATATGAAATCTTGATTAAAATTGCCTATATTTGAATGATTTCCAATAATATTTTACACCTTTACTTCCAATTTAATATTTATAAGTATGAAGTTTTATTTGTGTCTTTTTTTTACTTTGTTAATGACAGCTCATCTTTTTGCACAATCTCCCTACATACTGCGTGGTGACCAAGCTTATCATACGTATGATAGAGTTGATATTTTACGACTTTCAGATACCACATTGATTAATAGTGTCAATAATTATAATCGTAAAATGACCATGGATTTCTTTAAAGATACTTGGAATGGTGAAATCCTTACGGCAAAAGATAGATACGATTTATTGCATATTTATTCTGATAATTATGAGTTTTTGGGCGTTGAAGACTCCGTAAATGTCTCTGAAGGTCAAAATGATATAATTTTTAGAGGTGGTGTCAATGAATTGCCAATAAATCAACAAAAAATAAGTAAGAGCACTTTTGCACAAAAGCCTATTTTAAAATATTTTTATAAAACTCCTGCCAATTTCCTACAATTACACACGCCATCTTTTGAGCTTATTGTAAATCCTGTAGTGCAATTGTCTTATTACAATCAGGTGAATAATGAAAATATTGTATTTCAAAACATAAGAGGCGTTGAAGCAAGGGCTTATATAGATAATAAAGTATATTTCTACACGCATTTATTGGAAACGCAACGAAGTTATTTGGATTATACAGAAGAGTGGATCAATAAATATCGAACAATACCTGGACAGGGATTTTGGAAAAATTATATTTCAGGTGTTATTCCCAATCTGAATGGCTATGATTATTTCAATGCTAAAGCTTATGTGGGATTCCACCCTGTGAAAAGTATCAATATTGAATTTGGACACGGCAATCATTTTATTGGTAATGGGTATCGGTCACTTTTATTATCTGATTTTAGCCACAATTATTTTTACCTTAAATTTAATACAAGAATATGGAAATTTCATTATCAAAATATTTTTGCTGAGATGGCCCCAACTTCTACTTTATTAAATCTAAATGATGTTCTGCTGCCGAAAAAATATACAGCCACTCATTACTTGGCTTTTAAGCCAAACAATAAATTTGAAATTGGAATTTTGAAACGGTTGTATTTGCTAGAGAAAATCATTTTGAATTTCAATATTTAAACCCTGTGATTTTGTATCGTGCAGTTGAGCATTTTTTGGATAGTCCTGATAATGTGATTCTTGGATTGAATGCAAAATGGAATCCACTAAAAGGAGTTTCCTTATATGGTCAGTTTGTCATGGATGAGTTTAAACTTTCTGAAGTTAAGAAACAATCAGGATGGTGGGCTAATAAATTTGGAGCTCAATTTGGTATAAAATATATCAATGTTTTGGGCATTGACCATTTAGATTTACAATTTGAATACAATGCTGTAAGGCCTTACACTTATGCACATAGAGATACATTGAGATCACTTTCTGATTATTCCATAGCAAATTACAGTCATGCCAATCAACCACTGGCACATCCTTTGGGAGCAAATTTTAGAGAGTTGCTTTGTATTGTGCGTTATAAACCTATCAATCGTTTGTATCTACAAGCTCGAGCTCTGATGACTACCTATGGAGCTGATAGACCAGGCGAAAATTGGGGAGGAAATATTTTAGCACCGTTACAGACTATAGAACAGGATTATGGCAATGTCATCGGGCAAGGTATAAAAACCAAAGTAGCTGCACTTAATTTGGATATCAGTTATGAAGTTTTCCACAATTACTTCATTGATTTACAAGGTATGTGGCGCAAAACTAAAACTGACATTACAAAAGATCAACACTATATTGGTGGAGGCTTTAGAGTCAATATTGCCAATCTTCACTACGATTATTGATTTTGTGATTATCATTTCTAAATAATCTTTGGTTTCTGTACCTTTGTGCCCAATATGGCAAATTTAAAAGAAATAGCAAAAAGTAGAGTGCTGGTACTGGATGGTGCTATGGGTACCATGATACAACGATACAAACTTCAAGAAGCCGATTACCGTGGACTACGATTTGTAAATCACTCTTCAGATTTGAAGGGAAATAATGACTTATTGTCAATTACTAGGCCTGACATCGTCGAAGCTATACATAGAGCATATCTAGATGCCGGTGCTGATATTATTGAAACCAATACTTTTAACGGCACACGTATTTCGCAGTCAGATTACCTATTAGAAGATCTTACTTATGAAATCAATTTTGAATCGGCAAAGATTGCAAAAAAAGTAACGCAAGAGTACTCTGCCAAAAACCCAAATAAACCCAGATTTGTAGCTGGCGCAATGGGCCCTACCAACAAAACTGCTTCTATGTCTCCCGATGTCAATAATCCTGGGTATAGAGCCATCAGCTTTGACGAGTTGGTTGAAAATTATTATGAGCAAGCCAGCGGTCTCATAGATGGTGGTTGTGATATTTTGTTGATAGAGACAGTATTTGATACGTTAAATTGTAAGGCTGCATTATTTGCTGTACAAAATCTTAAAGAAGAACGCCAATCAGATATTCCTGTGATGGTTTCTGGGACGATAACTGACGCTTCTGGGAGGACATTGAGTGGTCAGACAGTGGATGCCTTTTATATCTCAATAGCACATGCCGACCTTTTTAGTGTAGGACTCAATTGTGCACTGGGCGCTAAAGAATTAAGACCACATCTTGAAGACCTCAGTAAAATAGCTAATTGTCTTGTCAGTGCTTACCCAAATGCTGGTTTGCCCAATGAATTGGGAGCTTATGACCAAGGTGCTGATGAAATGAAAGAATATATACGTGAGTTTGTGACTTCTGGATTGGTCAATATCATTGGTGGTTGCTGTGGTACTACACCTGATCATATCAAGGCGATGGCAGATGCCGTTCAAGGAATGACTCCAAGGCCAATACCTATACAAAAGAAACTTTCAACTTATGCGGGTCTTGAGCCATTAATAGTACGAGAAGACCTAAATTTTATCAATATCGGTGAAAGAACCAATGTTACGGGCTCTCGAAAATTCGCTAAACTTATAGCTGATAATAAATATACTGAGGCACTTTCTGTAGCTTTACAACAAGTAGAAAGCGGTGCTCAAATCATTGATGTCAACATGGATGAGGGATTGTTGGATTCCAAAGAAGCGATGAAAACATTTCTAAACTTAGTAATGTCTGAACCTGATATTGCCAAGGTACCGATTATGATAGATTCTTCCAAGTTTGAAGTGATCGAAGCAGGTTTGAAGTGTGTGCAAGGCAAATGTATTGTCAACTCTATCTCCATGAAGGAAGGTGAAACTGAATTTAGGAGGCAAGCAAACTTATTGCGAAAATATGGGGCCGCCACGGTTGTTATGGCTTTTGACGAACAAGGACAAGCTGACACCATTGAGCGGAAAGTGGAAATCTGCAAAAGAGCGTATAAAATACTGACTGAAGAAATTCATTTTCCTGCCGAAGATATCATTTTTGATCCTAATATCTTTGCGGTAGCTACTGGTATCAAAGAGCATAATGAATATGCCATCAACTTTATAGAAGCTACCCGACAGATTAAAGCAGCCTGTCCGGGAGTTAAAGTCAGTGGTGGAGTCAGCAATATCTCTTTTTCATATAGGGGTAATGACAAAGTAAGAGAAGCCATGCATTCTGCTTTTTTATACCACGCCATACAAGCGGGCATGGATATGGGCATTGTCAATGCAGGGATGATCGAAGTGTATGAAGAAGTGGACAAAGAGTTATTGACACTTGTTGAAGATGTCCTATTTAACCGAAATGAAAAGGCAACAGAAGAGCTCACCAATTATGCAGAGCGCGTAGCAGGTGGTGGAAAAGTCATTCTTAAAGATCTTAAATGGAGAGAAGGTAGTGTTGAAGAGCGACTTTCTCACGCCTTGGTCAAAGGAATCACAGATTTTATTGATGAAGATACAGAAGAAGCCCGAAAAAAATATCCATCACCGCTTCAGGTAATAGAAGGTCCTCTGATGGATGGTATGAACGTGGTGGGAGACCTATTTGGAGCAGGAAAAATGTTTTTACCGCAGGTAGTAAAAAGTGCTAGGGTCATGAAAAAGTCTGTGGCTCATCTCACGCCTTTCATTGATGCAGAAAAGGCATTATCAGGTGGCTCGGCTAAGGGCAAAATACTCATGGCTACTGTCAAAGGTGATGTACATGATATTGGTAAAAACATAGTAGGTGTAGTACTAGCTTGTAATAATTATGAGATTATAGATTTAGGCGTGATGGTCTCTGCGGATAGAATTTTGTCCGCAGCCAAAGAGCATAATGTAGATATCATAGGTTTAAGTGGGCTCATCACACCTTCTTTGGACGAAATGGTGCACGTAGCTAAGGAAATGCAGCGACAGGGATTTATCACACCATTGTTGATAGGTGGTGCTACCACTTCCAAAACGCACACGGCACTAAAAATTGACCCACAGTATGACGGGCCTGTTGTATATGTTTTGGATGCAAGTAGGAGTGTTGGAGTCGTCAGCCAATTATTGACAAAAGAAGAAAATACTGCTGATCACTTCATCAACAATACCAAAACAGAATACTCAGCACTTAGGGACAAAAGAGCAACAACGGCAACAGATAAAGAATACATCAGCATTGAGGAAGCTAGGTTGCAAAAAGTACAACTGGAGTGGACCAATTACGAACCCACTAAACCATCATATTTAGGTGTCAAGGTTTGGGAAGATATCAATTTGGAAACTTTGATTCCATACATCGACTGGACACCTTTTTTTGCAAGTTGGCAGCTAAAAGGCAAATATCCTACTATTTTTAGAGATGCCTTTGTGGGTGATGAAGCGCAAAAATTGTATGATCATGCTCAGGAAATGCTTGATTTGATTGTGAAAGAAAATAGATTGATTATCAAGGCAGTAACGGGCATTTTTGAAGCCAATAGTGTGGGAGATGATGTAGTAATTTATGATTCTAATACGAGCAATATTTGTGACACTATACATTTTTTACGTCAACAAAGAAAGAAGAGTGATGGATTGCCATACCAATGTCTTGCTGACTATGTGGTACCACAAGTCACGTCAAAAAAGGACTATTTTGGAGCTTTCGCAGTAAGTGCAGGATTTGGAATAGAGCCTTGGGTCAAGATGTATGAGGAGCAACATGATGATTATAATGCCATCATGATGAAAGCTTTAGCTGATAGATTTGCCGAAGCATTGGCAGAATATTTGCATCAAGTCATACGTAAGGATATTTGGGGCTATGGTAAGAATGAGACATTAGACAACGAAGCATTGATTGCAGAAAAATACAAAGGTATTAGGCCAGCACCTGGATATCCTGCTTGTCCTGATCATACAGAAAAGGATGTGCTTTGGGAGATTTTAGATGTAGAGCGACACACAGGCATCTTTTTGACTGAAAGCAAAGCGATGTATCCGGCAGCTTCGGTGAGTGGTTGGTACATCGGACATCCTGAGTCCAAATATTTTGGTTTGGGAAATATTTCAAAAGATCAGGTCGTAGATTATGCTAAAAGGAAGCAAATGGACGTTAAAGAAATAGAAAAGTGGCTTTCGCCCAATTTGAATTATTAAAAAGTGGTATATAGAAGAAGTAATTGGTTGGAAATTCCTTCAAAACCTTTTTCACAAAATTAATTGAAGAATCATGATAATTAGACTTTTACTTTTTATTTTTATAAGCTTTATAAGTATCAACAGCTTTGGTCAGGTATTAAATGAAACAAATGCTAGAGCTGAACTAGAAAAAAGAGGCTATGATGCTGATCGTTTTGAGCAAGAGATGATCAAAAAAGGAGTGAATCCCAAAGCCATTGACACCAATAATCCAGCAGATGTAGCTAGAGCTCAGAAAGTAGCACAAGAGGTTATGGTAATTTTGGATGCTGAAAAAAAATCAGCAACAAAACCAGTCACTCAATCCGCTGCTACTACCAGTACACCACAATCCAAAATAGAAGATACAAGATCAGTTGATGAGCCTACAAAAGTGGCCAATCAAACGAAAGACATCCAAAAAGCGGTAAAAGATGGTGCTACTATTGAAGAAGCGGTGTCTGAAAAAATACAAGAAGCCGAAAAAGAAAAATTGCCATCAGCCAAGACTTATGGACAACATATTTTTAGAGATAAATCCTTAAAACTTTTTCGTACAGCAGAAGACGCCAAACCGACCAAAGCTTATGTATTAGGACCAGGAGACAAGGTGGCTATTTCAATTTGGGGACCCACGCAAGAAAATTTTGCTTTGGAAGTTCAAAAAGACGGTTATATACAGCCTACAGGTTTGCCCAGATATTATTTGGCTGGATTGACCGTATCCGCAGCAGAAGCATTGATGGCATCTCGCCTTAGGAATTACTACTACTTTACAAAAGAAAATTTTGAACTCACGGTCACTACGGCTAGAACTTTAAATGTCAATATTGTCGGTGAAGTTTTCAATAATGGAACTTTCAATATTTCTGCTGTGAATACTGCTTTCAATGCCTTGATTGCAGCTGGTGGACCCAATGATATTGGTAGTGTAAGAAAAATACAATTATTGAGAGCGGGCAAAAAACCTGTGACAATAGATGTGTATAAATATCTTCAAAATCCTATACTTAGTCAGGAATTTTATTTGGCTGAAAACGACTATATCAATGTGCCAGTCGCACAAAAGACAGTGACAATTTCTGGATTCGTAAATAGACCTTTTAAGTACGAATTGATTGATAACGAACAACTTAAGGAACTAGTCGCCTTTGCTGGTGGATTTCTGGCAAATGCACTTAAAGGAAACCTTCAAATCAAACGTATTGAGAATGACTCTGTGAGAATTATAGATGTAAATTTTACAGAACTTGAGAAGTCAGGCCGTAATTTTAATCTATTGAATGGAGATATCATTGAAGTTGCTCAAATAAACGAAAATATCAAAAACGAAGTAACAATTTCTGGAGCAGTAGAAAATCCCGGTAAATATGCCATGACTAATAATGAAAAGGTATCAGATTTGTTGAAGAAGGCTATTTTATTGGATAATGCGATTACTTCTATTGCTTATTTAAAGCGATATAATGATGACCAAAAAACGGTGAGATATGAATTTATCAATCTAGATAATATTACTAAAAGTCAAGGCAGTGTTGATAATATAATACTCAGGAAGGGAGACGAGCTAATTATTTCATCCAAGGCAACTTTTGTAGATAAATTTGAAGCTGAGATTGGGGGAGCAGTAAGGAATCCGACAAAAATATCATTGGATATTGAAAAAAATCTTAAAGTTTCTGACGCCATATTTTTTGCTGGAGGACTTACAGCTGATGCTATAGAAGATTTTGCATACATCTTTAGGGGCAACACCGACGATACCAAAACGCAAGAATATATTGCTGTAAATTTGAAACAAGCATTGTCAAATCCATCTTCCGCTGCCAATATTGCTTTAGAACCTAAAGATAGATTGGTAGTATATTCTAAAAATACCTATGCCGATGAAACTTTTGTCAAGGTAGCTGGAGCTGTGCGATCGCCAGGTGAGTTCCTATATAATCCTACTTTGAAATTGAAAGATCTTATGTTGTTAGCTGGTGGTTTTAGGAGAGAAGCTTCATTGGATAGAATAGATGTATATCGCTTGTCATTTGAAGAAAATAAAGCTACAAGAGTACTTGCTGCCAATCTGCGAATGGATGAAAATTACAACCTTAAATCTGGGGGCATTGATTTTGAATTACAGCCTTTTGATCAGATATTTGTGCGTACAGCACCAGAATTTGAATTGCAAAGAAATGTATTTTTAAATGGAGAGGTAAAATATCCTGGCACTTATGCTCTTATGAGTGACAATACAAAGTTAGCCACAATAATTAGAGAAGCTGGAGGTGTCACCAATGAAGCTTTTTTGTCTGGAGCCACTCTCGCAAGAAATAAAGACAACATCGGATTTGTAATCATTGATTTGGAAAAGGCAATCAAAAACCCAAAATCATTTGAAAATATCATCTTACAGGAAGGGGATGAAGTCAACATCCCAAAGATCAACAATATAGTGTCCATAACAGGAGCAACTAGAGCTTATGAATTGTATCCTGAAAAGATTACTGCTCAGGGCAAAATTCAGGTGCCTTATAGAAGTGGTAAATCTGTAAAATATTATATTGATGAATATGCGGGTGGGATCTCAAAGGATGCAGCATACAATAAGATTTCAGTAGTGGATGCCTCTGGCAAGGTGACAAAAGCCAAAGGATTTCTCTTCTTTAAGAAATATCCTAAAGTTGGGCCAGGATCTGAAATTAGGGTAGGTTACAAAGATGTCAAAGTTGAGAAAATAAAAGGAGAAAAAGAGGAAGATGTCAAGTGGGGAGATATTTTGGCCAACTCTATAGCCCAAGCAACGGCTATTCTTTCTTTGATTTTATTGGTTCAAAATGTCAATTGATTAAAATAATCCTTTTATCTTTGAGTAATTTTTATACTCAATATGCTAGAAACGCTCATATCATCCAAAACACGTATCAAGCTATTGCTGAAGTTTTTTCTCAATAGTAAAGCAACTTCCTATTTGCGTGGGCTCGAATCAGAGTTTGGTGAATCATCCAATGGCATCAGAGTAGAACTGAATAGATTTGAGAAGGCTGGCATGTTATCTTCTTTTTCAAGAGGAAACAAAAAATATTTTATAGCCAATACAGAACATCCACTGTACAACGAGACCCATAATTTACTGATGAAATATATAGGATTTGACAAAATCATAGATACCATCATTACGAATTTGGGACATGTACATAAAGTTTATGTGACAGGAGCATTTGCTAAAGGTTTGGATAATGATACCATAGAGCTAGTATTTATTGGCCATCTGAATAAAGCTTATTTGACAGAGTTATTAGAAAAGGTAGAGAGACATATTCATCGGAAAATCCAATATACGGTATTTGAAGAGTCAGAAATTTCTAATTCATTGAAAGATGAGCATGATACCTATTCATTATTATTGTGGGAAAGTTAAGTGTAATATGGAATCCACAACTTTAAAACGAGACACCACCAATATTAATCAGCTTTTAGATCTTGAGAAGCGATGGTTTGCTGTTTATACCAAATATAAATGTGAAAAATATGTGGCTGATCATTTGAGCAAAAAAAATATAGATGTTTATTTGCCATTAGTATCAAAAACAAAAAGATATATACGTAAAGTTAAGCATTATGATGTGCCACTGATCAATTGTTATGTTTTCGTACATATCAATAAAAGCCAATATTTGCCAACATTGGAGACCGAATATGTAATGAAATTTTTAAGGCAGGGCAAAGATCTATTGGCTATTCCAGAGTCTGAAATGGATTTGCTAAAACGAGTAGCAGGTGATGTGGATGATGTGATACCTGTAAGCGAAAGGCAATATCAGCTTGGTGAGCCCGTAGAGGTTACGGCAGGTCAGTTGGCAGGACTGAAAGGTAAAATCGTTTCGAAGGCTGGTAAAAAATCGTTTGTTGTTGAATTAGACACCATTGGATTTCAGTTTAGAATAAATATTGATTTGAAGCTATTAAGACCCTTAGAAAATAGGATTTGTATTTCCTGATATTCAGGTAGTTATATGATTATGAAAATTCTTTGGAGTATAGGTACTTGCGACTTATCAACGGCGAAGCCATATCTTAGTGTTAAGATGTAAAGTTGTTAATTTGATTATTTGGAAAAGAAAACATGATATAAATAAATTGGCAATTAAGGTTTTTAAAATGTAAAAAAATGAGAAACATAATAATATAAGAAGTACTATAGTTTTGAGAAATTAGAAATTTGGAAATTAAGTAGGGGCTGCTGAAAAGTCAGTATTATTTTGGTAATAGTTAACGGAGTTATCGTTCAAAACAGAAAGAACGGCGCACCAGCAGCGCAAAACCTGGGTGGGCGGGTGCCATAAAAGCCCAAAGGTTAAATGAAATACCTTGCAATAAAAAATGCATGACTAAGCGAACCTGAAAGTCGGGCATGACAATGGAAGCGAAGGAACCGAGGGGGGCAGTAAGCACCCCTTTGAACGCTTTTGGGGAAGTCTGCCCATAGGCAAAAGCCACCAAGGACAGGCTTTTGACAAAATCAATTAAAGGTTTGCATTAATTTGTTTATTATAGCCATAATTTATTATTTATCAATTGGGTACCATCAGCAAGCCCTAAGTATTGAGCTTGGCGTTAGTATTTATGCTTTTACTAAGAAGCTACCCACTGAAGAAAAATTTGGTTTAGTTTTTCAATTAAAAAGAGCTTCTTCTTCGATTTCAACAAATATTTCTGAAGATGTATCACGATTTACTGACAAAGAAAAGTCTAGGTTTATTGAAATATCTTATGGATCTACCATTGAAGTATTAAGCCATTTACTATTTGCACACGCCCTTGGGTTTATTGAAGAGCAAGAGCTAAATAGTTTTAGGCTGAAAATCAATGAATTAACAAATAAACTTAATGCTTTTTACATACATCTAAACAAGAAAGATGATTAGAAATCATTATCAACTTAACAAATTTAACATATCAACAAATAAATTATGGGGATACAAATGGTGGACGTAAAGTCCCAATACCTAAAAATTAAAGAAGAAATAGACCGTGGCATTCAAGAAGTGTTGGATACGACCGCATTTATTAATGGACCACAAGTCAAAAAATTCCAAAAGGATTTTGAAAATTACTTGGATGTAAAACATGTAATCCCTTGTGCCAACGGTACAGATGCACTTCAGATAGCGATGATGGCAGTCGGTCTCAAACCCGGTGATGAGGTCATTGTGCCAGCATTTACTTATGTGGCAACAGCAGAAGTCATCGCATTATTGGGATTGATACCTGTTATGGTGGATGTTAATGCGGATACTTTTAATATCAATATCGAAGGCATTAAAGCTGCTATTACGACTAAAACAAAATGTATAGTACCTGTACATCTCTATGGTCAGGCTGCCGATATGGAATCCATCATGAAGATTGCTGAAGAACACAAGCTATGGGTCATAGAAGACAATGCGCAAGCTATAGGTTCGGACTATACTTTTAGCGATGGCCGCAAAGTCAAAACAGGTACTATAGGCCATGTAGGTTGTACCTCATTTTATCCATCCAAAAATTTGGGTTGTTATGGTGATGGTGGTGCAATTATGACCAATGATGATAATTTAGGTGAGTTGTTGCACAAAATTGCCAATCATGGACAATCTGTGCGATATTACCACGATGTAGTTGGTTGTAACAGTCGTCTAGACTCTATTCAAGCTGTGGTGTTAGGCGCTAAGCTTCCACATTTGGATGGTTATTGTGATGCTAGACGCAAAGTAGCTGACTATTATGATAATGCTTTTGCAGAAGTAGATGCACTCGAGACGCCATTTAGAGCACCTTACACCACGCATGTTTTTCATCAGTACACGTTGAAGGTAAAAAATGGCCAGAGAGATGCGCTAAAACAATATCTCGACGAACAAAAAATCCCGAATATGATCTATTATCCTGTGCCATTGTACAAACAAGAAGCTTTCAAAGCATCTTCCAATGGATTGGAATACCTTGATAATACTGAAGAATTGTGTAAAGAAGTCATATCATTACCAATACATACTGAAATGGACGAAGCACAATTAGCCTATATTTGTGATAAAGTCAAAGCGTTCTTTTAATAAATCAACTTTAAAAAATATCCCACTGATCAACTTAGCGTCATCGCTAAGCTAAAATTAGTTCAAGCTTCTAGCTTATATGTTGATTTGTATCTAACAGTTTCAGGAACTTATCTTTTATAAATATTGTATTATTTAGAAATAGTTTGATATGGAAACATTAAGCAATACAAAAAAGAGGTCTTCTGCTTTTTTAAGTATAGAAAAGTACTTGGATAAAGAATCTCTTTCTGCTGAAAAACATGAATACTATAATGGAAAAATTAGGAAAATGCCAGGATCTTCATATAATCATAATAAAATAGGTGCCAATATTATTATCGCATTAGGTCAAATATTTGAAACCAACCAATTATCATTCGAGGTTATTTCAAGTGATCAAAAGGTATATATCCCTAAATTAAATCAAGTATTATATCCTGATGCATTGGTCGTCTATCAAAAACCTGAATTTTGGAATGGGAGAAAAGATGTATTGTTAAATCCAATATTAATAGTAGAAGTATTGTCGCCTACAACAGAAAAGTATGATAGACATGACAAATTTATGTCTTACAAAAACATACCCACTTTTATGGAGTATGTGATGGTCAGGCAAGACACCAAAGAAGTAGAAACTTGGTATAGAGAAGAAACCCATCTTTGGCGAGAGACTACTTTTAATGATAGTGGAGAAGTAAAATTAACTTCCATTGGTATTTCGATTTCATTGGATAAAATCTATCGGAATATTGAGTTTTGAGAATTTCCTGCTTTTATTCAAAATTAAAATGACAGTTTATGAATGCTAAAGAAGCCAATGCATGGAGAAATGCCAACAAAGCTGCATTTTATGAACATGTAGAAAAATGGGTTGCCTTCTCTCCAAAACACGGAATCATTGATGTTGGATTAACACTTAGGTCTTTAATTAATCAATTGGAGTTGAAGGGATTTTCAAGAGATGAATTTGTAGTTAAATATGTTCATCCTTCTGAATTGCCGTATAAAAAGAAAATGATTTTGCAGGTAAGCTTGGCTTCAGGATAATGGTTTTAATGAATTAATAGTAGGAAGAGAAGTTATCTTTGACGAATTTGATATAGAATTCAAACAAGCCGAAGAAAAAATTCTTTTTAAAAAAAGAAGCCAAACTGTATAGCTCTTTTCCTATTGCACAGCTTCGCAAATATAATTTTATGTAAAATTCAAGCCAAGCTTAGTGAGCAAGAAGAGCATAACAAATTATATCGATTAGCTTAGCATCTTCGCTAAGCTAGCATTAGTAAAAGCTTCCAGCTTGTTTTAAATAATTAATTCAACAAAAAAATAAATTGATGAAAATCGCAGTAGTAGGAACAGGATACGTAGGGCTCGTATCAGGGACATGTTTTGCAGAGTCGGGCAATTATGTGACTTGCGTGGATATCGATGCCGCCAAAGTTGAAAAAATGAAAAATGGGTATGTACCTATTTATGAGCCAGGCCTAGAAGTGCTTTTTGAACGAAACACCAAAGCAGGTCGTTTACATTTTACTACAGACCTAGCAGAAGGTATCAAAGACGCTAAAATCATATTTTTAGCACTGCCTACGCCTCCTGGCGCTGATGGCTCTGCAGATTTATCTTTTGTACTCAAAGTGGCAAAAGATCTGTCAGAAATTATCACTGATTATAAAGTTATTGTCGATAAAAGTACAGTTCCGGTTGGTACCGCTGAGCGAGTAGAAGCAGTCTTACTTGAAAAGCTAGATCATTCGCTTTTTGATGTGGTGTCCAATCCTGAGTTTCTCCGCGAAGGCGTAGCGGTAGAAGATTTCATGAAACCAGATAGGGTAGTGGTAGGTACTTCATCAGAAAAAGCTCAAAAAGTCATGACAGCACTCTACGAGCCATTCGTACGTCAGGGCAATCCCATCATTTTTATGGATGAGCGCAGCGCAGAGATGACCAAATATGCTGCCAATTCATACCTTGCTACGAGAATCAGTTTTATGAATGAAATAGCCAATCTTTGTGAACGACTTGGTGCGGATGTCGATATGGTTCGTAAAGGAATGGGTTCGGATAGCCGTATAGGTAAAAGATTTTTGTTTCCTGGTGTAGGTTATGGTGGATCCTGTTTTCCAAAAGATGTGCAAGCACTCGCCAAATCAGCCCAAGAAAATGAATATGATTTCAAGATTCTGAAAGCTGTAATGCACGTCAATGATTTACAAAAGGAAATCCTTTCTTCTAAAATATCGCAGTATTTTAATGACGACTTATCTGGTAAAACGATAGGCGTTTGGGGATTGGCTTTCAAACCTAATACAGACGACATCCGCGAAGCACCTGCATTGACCATCATTTCAAGATTGTTGAATAAAGGCGCAAAAGTAAAGGCGTACGATCCAGAAGCAATGGAAAATGTCAAACAAATATTCGGCAATAAAATCGAATTTTCAGCCAATGAATACGATGCGATCCAGGGAGTAGATGCTTTGGCAATCGTGACAGAATGGAATGAATTCCGTACACCTGATTTTGACAAGATGAAACAAATCATGAATGCTCCAGTTATTTTTGATGGTAGGAATATCTATGATGTGCAAGTGACGAGGGATTTGGGATTTTATTATGATAGTATTGGAAGATGAGGGTTAGTGTTTAAAGTTTAATATTTAAGGTGTAATGTTTAAGGGTAATTTTAATAATGATTTCAGGTTTAGAAAGGATTAAGTCAAGATTTAAATGTGATGTAGGAGACAATCTATTATCACAGATTTATGCTTTTCTAAATAGTGATAAGTTGACAGACGACATAAGCGACTATATTGAAAAAAGTGTTGAGGAAGAAATATTAGAAGCTCATATTAAAAAGAATGATTTGTTTTTTAATGACTTAAGATTTTCAATATATTTGGACGAAGGAGCGGAACAAAAAGTATTTTTTAATGATGTAGAATCAAAAGTTATCAAGCTAAACGATGCTATTTTTTATGTAAATTGGTCTCAATATTTCGAAAGTTTGCTTGTACATAACATTCTCTTTCCTGAAACCAAATATGAACTTTTGGGCTTTGTAAAGATCAATGATATTTTATATTCTGCTATATCTCAAGATTATGTTGAACCGACAACAAAAACAAATATTGAATTTGTTCGGGAGTATATGATTTCAAAAGGTTTTACAATAAAGAAGAGAAATGACTATATACATGCGGAATTAGGTATCATCATTGAAGATCTTCATGAAGAAAATGTCTTAGTTAAAGATAACACTTTATTTTTCATTGACACTGTAATTTATCTAAAATGAGTACAGAAAAATTAAAACCTTATCAACTTTTTGAAGATTTGGCAGAAAAGCAAAGGGTTGTTAAAGCCAATGCCAAAAAAACAACACTCGAAGAAGCAAGAGCCATCATAAAATGGTTGAAAGATGGTAAAGCAGATAAAAATGAAAGACCTGATATAACGAAGCAAGATGATCAGACCAAAAAGTCTTAACCAATTGTTTGTCTTTGCATCTTGCTAAGGTACGGTATCACTATTCTTCCTGCCTTTTTAAAAATGCTTTTTAACTTGAAATATTCTCAACCTTAACCTTAACCTTAATCTTAATTGTGGAACTTTTATTCTATCAACATAGTTTATCAGTACAAATCATATATCAATCATGACCATAACTTATCAATTCGATCATGTCAGTCAAATAGACAATAAATTTATTGAGTCTCTCAAAGCTGCTTTTAAGGGAGAAAACGTAAGGCTCAATGTGGAAGTGGAAGCAATAGAAGAGTTGCCACCACATATTGAAGCTGCCATTCAAAGAATAGAGAATGGTGGGGAACTCATGGAGCTAGATTTGACTAAATTTGAAGAAATGGTAAAAAATAAATGAGAATTGTTGTCTATGAACCAAATGCTGCGGATAATTTAGAATATTGGGGTAACTGTTCAGATATAACCCCAAAGGGGTAGAATATTAATAAACGCGGATATATATCCGCGGTAAAAATGGAAAACCAACTTAATTTTGGCGCTATTTTTGCCTATAAGTTGCAAAAATCGTGACAAAATTGTAGTGAAATAGTAAACACCTGAATAGTTACATATTGGGCAACTAATAATCTAAAAGTTTTAAAAAAGATAATTGAATTAATACATTTTTGTAGAATTTCTCCTTTCGAAGGTCTAGGTAAACCAGAGCCGTTAAGACACAATTTAAAAGGCTATTGGTCTAGGCGGATCAATGATGAGCATAGATTAGTGTATAAGGTTGAAGATGAAAGAATCATCATTGTTTCTTGTAGGGATCATTATTGATTTTAAAATTTTCAATAACTTTTGAAGGTACTTGTTTATTGGCTTTGCAATCTTCGATTGCAACATTAGCTAAATCAGCAAATTAACAAATTAACAAATTACCAAATTAACAATTCCGCAATTCCGCAATTCCAAATAAATAATATGAACATACTAATCACAGGCGGTGCCGGCTTCATTGGCTCTCATGTAGTCAGAAGACTCGTCACACAGTATCCAACATATCGCATCATAAATCTTGATGCCCTCACCTATGCTGGTAATCTTGAAAATATAAAAGATATAGACCAAAGCCCCAATTACACTTTTATCAAAGGAGATATTGGAGATGAAGCTTTAGTAAGTGAGATATTCTCAAAGTATGACATCACACACGTTGTCCATTTGGCTGCAGAATCTCATGTGGACCGTTCTATTAAAGATCCCTTGATTTTTCTAAAAACCAATATTCTTGGCACTGCCAATTTACTTCAAAATGCTAAAAAACATTGGGCTGGAAATTATGATGGAAAACTGTTTTATCACATCAGCACGGATGAAGTGTATGGCTCTTTAGAGATGGGTACAGATATGTTTACAGAAACAACTCCTTATGATCCTAGATCTCCCTATTCCGCATCTAAGGCTTCTTCTGATCATTTAGTAAGAGCATTCTTTCATACTTATCATATACCTGTGGTGATTTCAAATTGCAGTAACAATTATGGTCCCAATCATTTTCCAGAAAAATTGATCCCCTTGATGTTGCACAACATCATCAATAAAAAACCATTGCCAGTTTATGGAAAAGGAGAGAATGTGAGAGATTGGTTATATGTAGAAGATCACGCCAGAGCCATAGATACCATATTGCATCATGGAGTACCTGGGGAAACTTATAATATCGGTGGCCACAATGAATGGAAAAATATAGATATAGTCCATTACCTATGTGATGCAATGGATGTAAAACTAGGTAGAGATCAGGGTGAAAGCCGACAATTGATCACTTATGTGACCGATAGAGCAGGCCATGATTTGCGATATGCCATTGATGCATCCAAGATACAGCGAGAGTTGGGTTGGATACCACAAGAAACCTTTGAAACAGGTATTGCCAAAACCATAGATTGGTACTTGAGTAACCAAGAGTGGTTAGATCATGTCACCTCAGGTGCCTATCAAGAGTATTATCAGAAGATGTATCAGGAGTGATTGTAAATGTTTAAAGTTTAAAGTTTAATGGGTAACGTTTAATGTTTAATGTTGAAAGGTACTTAACCTTAGTCTTAACCTTAATCTCAACCTTAGTTAGGAACTTTCTATAAATATGCTTTGTTTAAAATATTGAATAAATTTTTCTAATGGAAACCATCATAATAAAAGCAAATAAAAAACAATCAAAAATCGTAAAAGCTTTTTTAGAAACGCAAAAAGTGAAATTTGATAGTTCGCCAACTCAGAAGAATGAGAAAGATGTTGATTATGGTCCTTATGATCCAGAATTTGTTGAAAGGATTCTTAGAAGTAGTCAGCAGGCAAAAGAAGGGAAATATACGATCATTTCAATAGAAGATATGTGGAAATAGCTTATACTGATGATGCAAAAGCCCACTTATTATTTTGGAAAAAAAGTGGTAATAAAGCAATTCAAAGTAAAATTGCACAACTAATTGAAGACATTCTTAAAACACCCTTTTCTGGTCTTGGTAAACCTGAATAACTTAAACATGCCTTGTCAGGGAAATGGAGCCGACGGATTTCAAAAGAAGATCGGATTATTTACGAAATTGATGAGACGAAAAACCTATTAATAGTTCATTCCTTAAAAGGACACTATTAAAATTTAGAGATTTATTAAATACCATTCAATTATAGCAATATTTACATCCTTTAAAATCATTAGCCATTAAGCGTTCTAGGAACTTTTAATTCTGATAACTAGTTTTAATTCTAAATAACAATATTGTATTATGACAATAACATATCAATTAAACAGTCCTGAAGATATTGATAAAAAGTTTATCGATTCTGTAAAAGCAGCTTTCAAAGGTATGCCACTTAGAATTAATATTGAAGTTGATAATGTTTTTGAAGAAAAAAAATCTAAAAATCGTCAAAATTTTGAAGATGAACAACAATTGTTAATCCTTCATTTAGTCCAGAATGAAGATGCATTTATGTTTTTGAATGACGAAGATGATGTTTATACGCTTGATGATCTGAAGGTTAAATATTGATGAACGTAGGAGATCTTTTATTAATTCCTTTTCCATTTACCGATCTATCTGGAATAAAAACAAGGCCTGTAGTTGTATTAGGAACTGTGAAAGATGATATTATTGTGGCATTTATATCAAGTGAAACTGCTAATCCATTACCTTCAGATATTTTGCTAATTGCGGACAATGAGAATGGGTTAAAAAGAGATTCACTACTTAAAGTTCATAAATTAGCAACATTGCATAAAAAGTTGGCTCTAGGCTTGTTAGGGTCATTAAATCTAACCACACAAAGTCAAATAAAAAATGCTTTAAGTGAACTATTAAACTTACAAAACAACAAGGAATAATCACATTCAATAATTTCAACATCTGACAAATATACAGTTCTGTAAGTACACAATTCAGCAGTTCTGCAATTTAGCAATACATCAATAAATAATAAATGGAACAAAATAACATACCATCTTATCAAGATGACGAAATCACCCTAAAAGAACTCATCGAAAAACTCCTTGAGTTTTGGCGTGAGCTATGGGCCAAAAAATGGTGGATCATCTTGATAGCTCTCCCGTTTATAGCTTATTTCGGATACAAAGCTAAAACAGCTTTAGTTACTTTTCAAGCTAATTTGACTTATAGTATGAATGACGGAAGTGGCGGTGGCGGCGGATTGTCAGGCATATTAGGATCGTTTGGCTTGGGCAAAGGCGGTAAGGTCAATTTGGATAAAATAGTTGAGCTCTCCAAATCTAGGAATATCATACAAAAAGTACTTTTCACTCCTATTCCTTTGGATACTATGGATGGCAAGACAGATTATATTGCCAATCATTTGATAACCTTGTATAAGTTGGATGAAGCATGGACAAATAAGGACAAGTCCTGGATGGGATTTAGATTTAAATCTGATTCAATAAAAGCTTTTAGCAATGATGAGTTGGCCGCATTAAAGATGTTGCATGGTAAAGTGGTAGGAGGGAAAAATGCAAAAAATCCAATTTTCTCCAATGGATTTAATGAAGATACTGGCATACTGAGTATGTCCGCAACAACTGTGGATGAAGAGTTATCAATCACTTTTTGTAATAAGGTTTATGATGAATTAAAGAAATATTACATTTTAAATGGTACAAAAGGAAATGAAAAATCTTTCAAATTTGTAGCTGCAAAAACAGATTCTATCACAAATCTATTAAAATCAAAACAGTACCAACTGGCAAAGTTTAATGATACTCATCGCAATCTTACAGATCAAACGATGTTGGTGCAACGTAAAATATTGGAAACAGAGATTGGCAAACTTACGTTGATGTATGGAGAAGTCACTAAAAATTATGAGATTGCTGATTTTTCTCTGGAAGCAGGTACACCTGATATTACAATTATTGATGAACCGTTACCACCATTGGACGCACAAGGAGAATCATTTTTGATAGCATTAATTAAAGGAGGTTTGTTGGGAGGTTTACTGGCTGCAGGCTTTTTTATAGCAAGAAAGATCGTAGTAGATGCGATGGCTTAAAAATTGAACAACCGTTAAATTGGTAGAATTGGTTGATTTGATCTTCCACTATATCCCGATTTCTGAAGGTTGTAACTTTGAAGCCATTATATTCTTTCACAGAATTAATTACTAAATATTATGTCTTATTTCGCACACGAATCTGCTTACATCGACGAAGGATGCTCGATAGGTGAAGGTACCAAGATCTGGCACTTCAGCCACATCATGCCAAACTGTACATTAGGCAAAAACTGCAATATTGGGCAGAATGTAGTGGTCTCACCTGATGTGGTGCTTGGCGATAATGTCAAAGTACAGAACAATGTATCCATCTATACTGGTGTCACTTGCGATGATGATGTTTTTTTAGGGCCATCCTGTGTATTCACCAATGTGATCAATCCACGTAGTGCCGTCAATCGCAAAGCAGAATACCTTAAAACACACGTGGGTAAAGGTGCGTCTATAGGTGCCAACGCCACCATCGTCTGTGGGCATGATATTGGCAAATTTGCTTTCATTGGAGCAGGTGCAGTGGTCACCAAACACGTGCCTGATTATGCCCTGATGGTAGGTAATCCTGCCAGACAAATGGGTTGGATGAGTGAGTTTGGGCAAAGACTGACATTTGATGCCACAGGCATGGCTATTTGTGATGAGAGCGGTGAGCAATATCGATTGGTGGATGGTAAAGTTGAAAAAGAGTAATTTATATGGCAGAGTTGTTGAAATTTGATAGGACATCATTTCGTATAGTTTCCTTTGAAGATAAGGGCCAAAACGTAAAGTATTGGCTTACGAAATCTGTTTATGAAAGGTTATGCGCATCTTGGTATTTGACTTGCGCTAGCTATAATTTACCCTATACTGCCGACCATAAAGTGGATAGATCGGTTTTCGGAATAAGAAAATTTTTAGATGAATAATATCTTCAATAGCGATTTTCAGGAATTTCTTAAAGCCTTTGAAGATTTTCAGGTCGAATATGTTTTGGTGGGTGGTTACTCAGTTATTATCCATGGATATAGTAGGACAACAGGAGATATGGATTTATTTGTTAATCCACATAAAGATAATTATAACAAAGTTGTAAAGGCATTTGCACAGTTTGGAATGCCTCTTTTTGGTATGGATTTAGAAAATTTTTTGGATACGGATAATTTTGATGTTTTTGAATATGGAAGACCACCAATGGCCATTGATATTATTACAAAGTTAAAAGGTGTTAATTTTTTTGATGCGTATAAAAATGCTATCAGATATGAAGTTACAGACACTTTATGTATTAATGTCATTCATATTAGTCAATTGATACGAAATAAAATGGCAGTAGGAAGGTTAAAAGACTTATCAGACATTGATTATTTAAATGAAAAGTAATAAAATAAATTAAAAAACAAAAATGAAACAATTCGCCTTAATCGGTGCAGCAGGATACATCGCCCCTCGCCACATGCAAGCCATCCGTGATACGGGCAATGACTTAGTCGCTGCCATGGACACCAATGACTCCGTAGGTATTATAGATAGCTATTTTCCCAATGCAGCCTTTTTTACTGAGTTTGAGCGTTTTGATCGTCATTTAGAGAAACTCAAACGAGCGGGCAATAAAGTAGATTATGTTAGTATCTGTAGCCCCAATTATCTTCACGATGCGCACATCAGATTTGGACTTCGATACGGAGCGGATGTCATTTGCGAAAAGCCGATTGTGCTCAACCCATGGAACATCGATGCACTCGAAGATTTAGAAAATGAGACTGGGCACCATGTTTACAATATTTTACAACTTCGATTACATCCAAGTATCATAGCGCTGCGTGAAAAAGTAGCATCAGCTCCAGCTGACAAGGTATTTGAATTTGATCTCACTTACATTACATCAAGGGGTACTTGGTATTATACATCTTGGAAAGGCAATCCTGAAAAATCAGGTGGCATTGCTACCAATATTGGTGTTCATTTTTACGATATGTTACAGTGGGTTTTTGGTCCTGTTAAGGAGAATATTGTCCACATTCATACCCACGATCGTGCAGCTGGATATTTCGAGTTTGCCAAAGCCAAAGTGAGATGGTTTCTCAGTATCAATGCTGATACACTACCCGATGATGTAAAAGCTAAAGGTAAAAGGACCTACCGCTCCATCAATATCGAAGGTGAAGAGCTAGAATTTTCAGATGGATTTACAGATTTACATACTTTAAGCTATAAAGACATCTTAAACGGTGGCGGCTTCCGTATTGGCGAAGCACGCACAGCCATTAATATTGTGCACGAAATTAGGACAAGCACTCCCATTGGCTTGCAAGGTGATTATCATCCTTTTTGTAAGATGCCTTTGGTAAAGCATCCATTTAAATAGGGGTTTAAATACCATGTATACTAAATTATCTGACAAAGAAGAAGCATTAGGAAAAGCAATTGTTAATGCAGCCTATAAAGTTCATTCTGAACTTGGTCCAGGTTTGCTTGAAAAAGTTTATGAAGCTTGTATGGCTCATGTATTATCCAAGGATGGATTATATATTCAGCGGCAAGTTGATATACCGATTGTTTTTGATGGGTTAATTTTTGATGAAGGGCTTAGGTTAGATTTACTCGTGGAGGAGCTTGTAGTTTGTGAGTTAAAAGCTGTGGATACTTTAAACCCAGTTTGGGAAGCTCAAATCCTTAGCCATCTGAAATTAACTGGAAAGAGATTAGGCTTTCTAATAAATTTCAATGTACCATTAATAAAAAGCGGTATCAAAAGATATGTAATTTAAAATAGCCACAAAGGCACAAAGTCACAAAGTAAGAGAATTAAACTTAGAGCCTTGGAGTCTTAGTGGCAAAAAAATAAGCACAAAGTCACAAAGTAAGAGAATTAAACTTAGAGCCTTGGAGTCTTAGTGGCAAAAAATTAAGCACAAAGTCATAAAGTAAGAGAATTAAACTTAGAGCCTTGGAGTCTTAGTGGCAAAAAAATAAGCACAAAGTCACAAAGCAAGAGAATTAAACTTAGAGCCTTGGAGTCTTGTGGCAAAAAACGTAACTAGAGCGGAGTCTTAGTGGCAAAAAATAAGCACAAAGTCACAAAGCAAGAGAATTAAACTTAGAGCCTTGGAGTCTTAGTGGCAAAAAATAAGCACAAAGTCACAAAGTAAGAGAATTAAACTTAGAGCCTTGGAGTCTTAGTGGCAAAAATAAGCACAAAGTCACAAAGTAAGAGAATTAAACTTAGAGCCTTGGAGTCTTAGTGGCAAAAAAAAAGCACAAAGTCACAAAGCAAGAGAATTAAACTTAGAGCCTTGGAGTCTTAGTGGCAAAAAAATAAGCACAAAGTCACAAAGTAAGAGAATTAAACTTAGAGCCTTGGAGTCTTAGTGGCAAAAAAATAAGCACAAAGTCACAAAGTAAGAGAATTAAACTTAGAGCCTTGGAGTCTTAGTGGCAAAAAAATAAGCACAAAGTCACAAAGTAAGAGAATTAAACTTAGAGCCTTGGAGTCTTAGTGGCAAAAAAATAAGCACAAAGTCACAAAGTAAGAGAATTAAACTTAGAGCCTTGGAGTCTTAGTGGCAAATATTAACCAACAACTTAATCATGAAAGGTATCATCCTCGCCGGCGGATCCGGCACCAGACTTTATCCCATCACGAAGGCCATCAGCAAACAATTGATGCCCATTTACGATAAGCCAATGATCTATTATCCGCTATCTATTTTGATGTTATCGGGTATCCGAGAGATATTGATTATCACGACACCAGAAGACCAGGCAGGATTCATCAGATTACTGGGTGATGGATCGGACTTGGGTTGTCGTTTTGAGTATGCAGTTCAGGCAGTACCCAATGGGCTGGCACAAGCATTCGTCATCGGCGCTGATTTTATAGGTGATGATACATCCTGTTTAGTCTTGGGTGACAATATCTTTTATGGCTCAGGATTGTCCAAACTATTACAACAAAGTGCAGCCATCACCACAGGTGCAAGGGTATTTGCCTATCCTGTCAATGATCCTGAACGATATGGTGTGGTCGAATTTGACAAAGACCAGAAAGCTTTATCCATAGAAGAGAAGCCGGTACACCCTAAATCAGATTTTGCTGTCCCAGGTCTTTATTATTATGACAAACAAGTAGTGGACATAGCCAAAAATATCCAACCATCTGCCCGTGGCGAATATGAAATCACTACGGTCAATCAGCACTATTTAGAACATGGACAGTTGTCTGTGGGTATCATGGATAGAGGTACAGCGTGGCTAGACACAGGTACATTTGACTCATTACATGATGCATCTGAGTTTGTGCGCGTGATCGAGAAGCGTCAAGGATACAAGATAGGATGTATAGAAGAGGTAGCTTGGCGAATGGGCTTCATAGATAAAGAACAACTATCAAGGCTTGCAGCACCATTGATCAAGAGTGGTTATGGAGAGTATTTGATGAAGGTGATGAGGTAGGTGTTTAAGGTGTAATGTTTAATGTTTACCGTGTAAAGTTTAATGTGTAATGTTGAGTCATCTCTGAAAAGTCCTTATCCCAAATAAAATGGGGAAATTTAATTTTTACTGCATTGATAATCAGAGTTATACCCCCTTTAGGGGCAGGGGTGTTTTCCTTTAGGATCAGGGTGAAAAACAGTTGATTATCAATCAATTTGTTTTTTTGGAGTGGGTTTAATGTTTAATGTGTAATGCGGAACTTGTTATTAAATTTAATTGTTCTAAAAAAATAAAAATGATCTTTTATGGAAATAAAGTTAGTATAACATATTGGAATGGAGCAGATAATAAATATGTAGGATATTTAAATGAATATCCAGATCATTGGACCCAAGGCCAGGATTTGCCAGATTTAAAGGAACATCTATTAGACCTTTATTCTTTGTTTACTACTCAGAAAATTGTAGGAATTAGAAAAGTAGAAGAGTTGATTATTTCATTATAGTGTTTAAATTAATATTTAAAATGACGACAGTAATTATTGATACAAAATCAGAAGAAGCAAAAAGAATGGTAGAATTACTAAAAACTACCAAATATGCTAAAATAATTGACAATCAGATTCCAAACAAAGAAACTATGAAAGCAATCGAAGATTCTAAAAATGGAAAATTGAAATCTTATAATTCAGTATCTGAAATGATGTCAGTTTTAAAAAGTAAAGCTGGTGTATAGCATAAAAACTACTAATAAGTTTGAAAAAGATTTAATACTTTGCATAAGAAGGAATTATGATGTAAATGTTTTGAATGAAATATTAAATGCTCTTGAAAATAAGGGAATTGTAGATCCCCAACACAAGCCACATAGATTAAAAGGCAATTTGAAGGGTTATTGGGAATGTCACATTAAGCCAGATTGGCTTCTTATTTGGAAATTAGATATAAAACTTTAAGAAATCGTTTTAATAAGATGCGATACCCATTCTGATTTGTTTGGTTAGATAGCGCTAAACTTGTAGTAATTGGTAATGTCGCTTAAGTTGTACGGCATTTCTTAATCTATTAAGGCTATATAATTTTGCTAGAATTATCTCAACCTAAGCCTTAATCTCAATCTCAACCTTAATCTCAACCTTAACCTCAACCTTAACCTCAATCTTATTCTCAGTCTTAGCCTTAAAATGTGAGACCAAACATCTAAATTTCTCATGTTTTCATTTTGTATTGAAAAAATTAACAAATCAAGGCCAAAAACGAGTAACTTTGCTACTCAATTTTAGTCTAAACATCGTATCGATTTTTAACCTATTACAGATCAAGTACTTGCGACTTATCAGCGGCGAAGCCATGTAAGGTTGTTTAAGGTTTAACGTTCAATGTTGATGGTGTAGAGGATTCAAGTGTAACGGATTTAGGTTTAATGTTTAACTGTTGAAAGATTAAGGTTGAAAGTTTAGGATGTAATGAAACACCAATATTGCAAAATCACCGCTAAATAGAGTCTGCTGAAAAAGTCAGCTGTTATTTTTGGTTGTTAGTTTAACGGAGACTATCGTTCAAAAAACAAGCAATAGTGAATGAAGAAACAAAAGTGCGTCTATTGCCATAGAAAGCACAAGGATTAAATATGAAATACTTATGGCAATAGAAAAAAAGCATTTTGGTTCGAAAATGAACGGTGCACGCAATTGCCTTTTTTGAACTAGACTTTTTGGTACTTTTTGGGCAATGCAAAAAAGTAACTGCCCTGCATAAGGCAAAAAGCAACCCAAGGCACAATTTTGGACAAAATCAATTAAAAGGTTTGCATTTAATTTGTTTATTATAGACATAATTTTTTATTTATCAATTGGTTGTACCATAGTCAGCAGACCCTAAATAAGCAAATCAAGTAAATCTTCAATAAAAATCAATGCAAAATATATTAGTTACAGGTGGTGCAGGATTCATTGGATCTAATTTAGTCCAAGCTCTTTTAAATGATAGTAGAGTCGGTTTAGTAAGGGTTTTAGACAATCTTGCCACAGGCTTTAAACATAATATTACCTCTTTTCTTGACCACCCAAAATTTGAGTTTTTTGAAGGTGATATAAGAGATTTTAACACTTGTCTGAAAGCAACAGAAGGCATCAACCTTATAAGTCACCAAGCGGCATTAGGTTCAGTGCCAAGGAGTATAAAAGATCCTATCACCACCAATGCTGTTAACATCGACGGAACACTCAATATATTTAATGCAGCAGTAGAAAACAAAGTCAAAAGAGTGGTTTTTGCAGCTTCTTCATCGACTTATGGCGATAGTCAAGGCCTTCCAAAAGTGGAACACATCATTGGTAAACCATTATCTCCTTACGCTGTGACTAAGTACGTAAACGAGCTTTATGCAGATGTTTTTGCCAAAACCTATGATTTCCAATATATAGGTTTAAGATACTTTAATGTGTATGGCCCTAAACAAGATCCCAATGGTGCTTATGCGGCTGTCATACCCTTGTTTTTCAAATCAGCATTAGAAGGCAGTGGGCCCATCATCAATGGAGATGGCACCAATAGTCGTGACTTTACTTATGTGGACAATGCAGTAGAAGCAAATATTTTAGGGCTATTTACAGAAAATACAGAAGCTATCAATCAAGTCTATAACATCGCATGTGGCGAACGAACAACCCTTAATGAGCTTTGGCAAAATATTAAATCAGTAACAAATTGTAAAGTTGATGCCACACATGGTCCCAATCGATCTGGAGATATCCCACATAGCTTAGCTAGTATCGATAAGGCGCAGAAACTTTTAGAATATACTGGAAAAGTCAAGCTAAAAGAAGGTTTAGTAAAAGCCTTCGAGTTTTATAATAGTTAAGGTAGTGGGTTAATAAAATTCCGACGCGAATTAACACAAATTACACGAATTAAAGAGACCAAACAATTAGCGTAATTAGCGAAAATTAGCGTCAAAAATAAATTAGCGTCAAAGGATTCGACGCGAATTAACATAAATTAAAGAGACCAAAAAATTAGCGTAATTGGCGAAAATTAGCGTGAAAAATAAATTAGTGTCAAGGGTCCGACGCAAATTAACACAAATTACACGAATTAAAGAGACCAAAACTTGAAATTAGTGGAAATTAGCGTTAAAAATAAATTAGCGTCATAAGGACATTGTTTTAAAACATAAGTTTTAAGACCAAAAATTGGCGTAATTAGCGAAAATTAGTGCTAAAAAATAAATTAGCGTCAGGATCCAACGCGAATTAACACAAATTAAAGAAGCAAAAATTAGCGTAATCAGCGAAAATTAGCGTCAATTATATCCGATGCGAATTAACAAAATTAAAGGACCAAAAATTAGCGTAATTGGCGAAAATTAGCGTTAAAAATAAATTAGCGTCAAGGTCCGACGCGAATTAACACAAATTGCAGAATTAAAGAGACCAAAAAATTAGCGTAATTAGCGAAAATTAGCGTGAAAAATAAATTAGTGTCAAGGGTCCGACGCGAATTAACACAAATTACACGAATTATATAAAACCAAAAATTAGCGTAATCAGCGGAAATTAGCGTTAAAAATAAATTAGCGTCAAAGGTCCGACGCGAATTAACACAAATTACACGAATTAAAGAGACCAAAAAATTAGCGTAATTGGCGAAAATTAGCGTTAAAAATAAATTAGTGTCAAGGGTCCGACGCGAATTAACACAAATTACACGAATTATAAAGAGTAAACAATTAGCGAAATTGGCGAAAATTAGCGTCAAAAATAAATTAGCGTCAAAGATTCCGACGCGAATTAACACAAATTACACGAATTATAAAGAGTAAACAATTAGCGAAATTGGCGAAAATTAGCGTCAAAAATAAATTAGCGTCAAAGGATCCGACGCGAATTAACACAAATTACACGAATTAAAGAGACCAAAAAATTAGCGTAATTGGCGAAAATTAGCGTCAAAAATAAATAAGTATCAATATGAACCATAAAATAGCAGTCATAGGCCTCGGCTACGTAGGCCTCCCATTAGCAGTAGAATTTGCAAAAAAATATATCACAATTGGATTTGATATTAATAAAAGCCGTATTCAGGAGCTAAGAAGCGGTAAAGATACCACCCTGGAGGTCGAAGATGATTTACTTGCTCAAGTACTAGCATCGTCACTTGATTTTGACAATGATGGATTGTATGTGTCAGATGTTTTACAAGACATCGCTCAATGCAATACATTCATTGTGACTGTACCTACCCCTACAGATAAAAATAATCGCCCTGTACTCACACCGTTGTACAAAGCTAGTGAATCTGTAGGGAAGGTGCTCAAAAAAGGTGATTACGTTATTTATGAATCCACGGTATATCCCGGTGTTACGGAGGATGAATGTGTGCCAGTATTGGAACGTGTATCAGGTCTAAAATTTAATGAAGATTTTTTCGTGGGTTACAGTCCAGAACGTATCAATCCAGGTGACAAAGAACACACTGTTTCTAAGATATTAAAAGTGACATCAGGATCAACGGCAGGAGCTGCAGAGGTAGTTGATCAATTGTACAAATCAGTCATAACCGCAGGCACTTACAAAGCTACTACCCTAAAGGTAGCGGAAGCAGCTAAAGTCATAGAAAATAGTCAAAGAGATATCAATATTGCCTTTGTAAATGAATTAGCTAAAATATTTAATCGAATGGGTATAGATACACATGAAGTCTTAGCGGCCGCAGGAACTAAGTGGAATTTTCTACCATTTAAGCCAGGTCTTGTAGGCGGACACTGTATCGGAGTAGATCCATATTATCTTGCCCAAAAAGCGCAGGAAGTTGGATATCATCCAGAAATTATATTGGCAGGTAGAAGATTGAATGATAGTATGGGCAATATGTCGCATCAGAAGTCATCAAACACATGATCAAAAAAGACATTACAATCAAAGGAAGTAATATCTTAATGTTAGGCATAACTTTCAAAGAAAACTGTCCTGATATCCGTAATACTAAAGCCATAGACATTTACCACGAACTTAAAACTTATGACTTGAACGTTGATATTTATGATCCATGGGCAAGTCCAGATGAAGTAAGACATGAGTATGGTATTGATTCTTCGACATCATTACCAGATAAAAAATATGATGCCGTCATTCTCGCAGTAGCTCACAAAACTTTTGAATCACTCAGTCTAGATAATATTAAAAAGGATAATGCTGTGGTGTATGATGTAAAGGCTGTACTACCAAAACACACGATAGACGGCAGACTCTAATGGTTATCCAAATTTATTTGGATAGGAAAGCATCCAAACACCAATAGTCAATTCTACTCACCCCCGACCCCTCTCTTAAAAAAGAGGGGAGATCAGCAGTAAACTGAAAATATAATGGGTATCCAAATTTATTTGGATAGGAAAATAATAACGGATTCTTAAACGCTATATGCAACACGAACCAACGATTGCAACTTACCTATACTCGTTAAGCTAAGCGTATAACGCAGTAAACGTCCTCGCTTAGCTTGGGTTAGTACAAACGTCCCGTTTGCGAAGATATAAACTTTTACGGAACCTTTATAAGAGTAACAGCAGCTAAGCAATATTCTTCAATGACATTAACTTAGTTAAGAACAAAATATTAAAAATCATTGTTTCATTCAAAATAAGGATATGGAAACTTTAATAGTAAGATCTAATTCTAAAGACATAAGTCTTTTAAAAGAGCTTTTAAAGAAGATGAAGATAACATATACAATAGAAACAGAACAAATTGTATCTTATGATCAAGAATTCACTGATAAATTGGACAAAAGTATTCTGGAAGGACAAGAAGGCAAAATCCAGTTTATAAAAACTGAAGATTTGTGGAAATAGCTTATACTCAACAAGCTCTTTCTGATATAAAGTATTGGAAGGAGATGAATAATAAAGCAATCCTAATTAAAATTACAAATTTGTTACTTTCTATCGAACAAGATCCTTTCAAAGGCATAGGCAAACCTGAACCACTAAAGCACAAATATGCAGGTTTGTGGAGTCGAAGATTGAATAAAGAACACAGATTAATTTATCAAATTTTTGATTCCCATGTTTTGATCTTATCACTTAAGGATCATTATTAGCAAGATTACAAAGGTCCCGTTTGCGAAGATTTAAACCTTCACCAGATCACCAGATCACAAGATCATTCATACATTTAGTCTGAACTATGATTTATGTGATATTTATGATGAACGTGATTTTATTGCAGATCACTTTCGTTAAGGTCTTGCTACAAAAGCAAATCAGCAAATCACCAGTTTAGCAAATCAGCAATGTACAAGCAGTTCCGCAAATCAACAATTTCGCAAATCAGTATTTTAATAAGAAGATAACTCTAGCTGATGGAACTAATCAGTAATAAATCAGTTATTCAAATTAGAAATATTAAGTATCAATATGAATTGGCAAGAATATATAGTGTCTGATAGTAACATATTTTTGGGCAAGCCTTGTATTAAAGGGACTAGAATTTCAGTTGAATTTGTTATGCAACTTTTGGCATCTGGATGGACTGAAATCAAGTATATGAAAATTATCCTAGTTTAAAGCCTTATCATCTGCAAGCAATATTTTCTTATATGTATGAAAAAATAAATGACAATTTAATCTTTAGTTATACAATTTCAAAAATGATTTATCATGGGTGCTAAAAAATTAAATAAACTTCAACTTCATTTTATTCAGTTTTTTTTGGATAGAAATATAAATGATGAGGAGACAAATAAAATAAAGCAAATTATTGCCCAATATTATTTTGATAAAGCGCAAAGTGAATTGGAAAAAGTAATTTCTGACAAAGGAATGACTTTGCAAGATATAGAAAAATTGAAAGATGAACACTTAAGGACAAAATATTCATTTTGAAAATTGTTCTTGATACCAATTGTTTATTAATGATGATTTTCCCGAAAGGGCAATATTATCAAATTTACACTAAAATCCAATCAGGTGATATTGCTTTAGTAATTTCTAACGAAATATTAAGTGAATATCTTGAGATTATTGAAGGCTTTTATTCGCAAAAGGTTGCAGAATATACTGTCAATGCCATCCTTAGTTTACCAACAACTTATCTAGTTAATTCGGTTTATTACAAATGGGAATTGATATCTGAAGATAAAGATGACAATAAATTTGTAGATGCATATATAGCTAGTAATGCCGACTATCTTGTGACTAATGACCGACATTTTAATGTGTTAAAGAACATTGACTTTCCTTATGTAAACCTTGTAAATATTGACCATTTTTTAACATTGACTAATTGATACACTTTAGCAATTTTTCAATTTATAAAAGTCTTAATTCGTTAAGCCAAGCAGCGTATAACGCAGTAAACATCCTCGAATAACTTGGATTAGTCCAACCTTTTCGTTTGCAAAGATGAAAGCAAATCAGCAAATGTTCAAGCAGTTCCGCAAATCAACAGTTTAGCAAATCAGCAATGTTCAAGCAGTTTAGCAAATCACCAGTTTAGCAAATCAGCAATGTACAAGCAAATCCGCAAATCAACAGTTTAGCAAATCAGCATTGTTATAAAAACCAACATAGTTTGCAAATCAACAGTTTAGCAAATCAGCAATGTTCAAGCAGTTCCGCAAATCAACAACAATTTAGCAAATCAGCAATTTTCAAGCAGTTCCGCAAATCAACAGTTTAGCAAATCAGCAATGTACAAGCAGTTCCGCAAATCAACAGTTTAGCAAATCAGCAATGTTCAAGCAGTTCCGCAAATCATCAGTTTAGCAAATCAACAATGTTCAAGCAGTTCCACAAATCAACAATTTAACAAATCCGCAATTAAATAAAAAGACCTCCACCATTGTAGCAAACGCCCAACAGTGGAGGTACAGTCATCAATAGAAAACGAATGGTTACATCACGTTTTCAGAACCAGTGGCGGAAGAGACATTCCTTGGTCGGGGTCTCTTCCGCTCACTTTTGCGAATACCACCTGCAGCAACATACTCGTCTGTATCTTTGCCATACACAAAGGCAATGGCGGTGAGTAATCGCTCCCGAAAATCTCTAGCTTGCTTCTCCTTTTCTCGGAGTTGAGCGCCAAGACGGTCGGTTGCGGCAATGGAAGTGTTGTAGGCTCCGAGAATAGTACTGAGTTCTGTCAGTACAGTTTCGAAATTCGCAACACTAAATCCTGTTCCAAAATTTGGAACTGGGCTGATAGCCATGACACGTTCTAAACGTCTCAAACTATCTTCTAATACTGGAGACATTCTGTTCGGTCTCATAAAAAGATACATTTTTTGGTGAATAATACTTTGCTTTCCACTTCTTTAGACTCACCGGAATGCATTGATGAGTTTACTAAACTAAAAATGTTCATCATTTCATTTTTTTTTGAACATTAGAAAAAACTGCCTATATTCAATTGACTGCTTTGCTTTGCAGCATAGAAGTCTCTATATCATCCGCCGGCAGTATGGGCTGATCATATATAAGGTTAAGCAGTACCATATCATGATACCGATCGCAAGTCAAATTTTGGGTGATATTTGTATTTTAGTAGCTTACGGTGAGAGCTTGTTAAAGCAATTTTTAACCGATTCTATAAAACATCCTTTATGTTGGTAGTACAAAGATAAATGAATTTGTATATGCCATGCAACAGGAAAACTGATAAAGTTTTCCACAAAATGTGGATAACTTTGTAACGAACTATAAATCAGTATTTTATAGCGTAAAAATTTTTTTCAATTATGTGGAAAACATTTAATATGATGAAATATTTCGTTGCAAAACAACTATTTATATATAATGAATTGTGGGCTTTTTATATTTTGGTATATACAATATATAGATGTAAAATTTATAATGTGTTTGTTTTGAGCAGTTTGTTTTTGACCGTTTCACATTTTGGTATATATTACTTTTTGGTTTCGTGTTTGATTTTATATCCTGCAAAAGCCACATCCCGTTGCCCAAAGTCTCAGAATCGTAGTCTACTCATCAATGCACTCATGACTGGTCTAATAGTTAAAAGACTTGTGCTCTAAAAATTGCAAAGAAACAACAAGACGTTGCAAAGGAACATCATGAAATTGCAAAGGAACATCAAGACATTGCAAAGGAATGTCTAGGCTTTGCAAAGAAACATCAAGACGTTGCAAAGGAATGTCATGACGTTGCAAAGGAATGTCATGACGTTGCAAAGGAATGTCTAGACGTTGCAAAGAAACATCAAGACGTTGCAAAGGAACATCAAGACGTTGCAAAGGAACATCAAGACGTTGTAAAGAAACATCCTGATGTTGCAAAGAAACACTCGGATGGTAGGCAAAAGAAACACTCCCGGGCATTGCAAAGGAACACCAAGCCATTTGTTACAGTATAGTTAGATGTTATAAGTAAAATACCTAAATCAACCAGCTTTTTTATTCGTTTAACCCAACTTTCAAAGAACGTTTACCGATATAATTTTGTGTTTATATTGATAGCTCAAAGGTATAGGAAAGATGGATTTACTTTTAGGACATCACAAAGCGACATAGAGGAAAATAATAATCATTGATAATCAATAGATTAGATATTTGTA
>JADKCC010000017.1 GCA_016714785.1 Saprospiraceae bacterium | reverse complement strand
TATTTTCATTATCCGCATCCCTTTCCATTAGAATGTGGAGAGTACTTGCCTGAGTTTACTTTGGCCTACCATACTTTTGGTCAACTTAATAAACATAAGGACAATGTAGTTTGGGTGATTCATGCGCTAACAGGGAGTAGTAACCCCATAGAGTGGTGGCCAGGAGTAGTAGGCAATGGATGTGTGATCGATCCTGAAAAACACTTTATAGTATGTGCCAATAGCCTTTGCTCTCCTTATGGTTCAACTTGCCCAATGAGCAATGATCCTCGTACTGGTGAACCTTATTATCATGACTTCCCTCTAGTGACCAATCGGGACATTGCCAAAAGTTTTGAGTTATTAAGAATCCATTTGGGTATAGAAAAGATCAGATTACTGACAGGAGCATCACTTGGCGGGCAGCAAGCGTTGGAGTGGTCGGTGATATCACCTGAAATATTTGAATTTCAGTTACTCATAGCTACCAATGCACAGCACTCGCCTTGGGGCATTGGATTTAATGAGAGTCAACGACTAGCCATACAAGCAGATCAGACATGGATAGAGAGAAAGCCTGATGCAGGTCAAGCAGGTATGTTAGCAGCTCGGTCTATTGCACTTTTGAGTTATAGGTCAGCACAAGGATATAATAGAACACAGGCAGATGATGGTGAAAAACTGGAAGGGTTTAGGGTGCAATCTTATCAGCGATACCAAGGTGAAAAATTGGTACAACGATTTAATGCTTTTTCATATTGGGCTTTATCAAGAGCCATGGATAGCCACAATATTGGTAGAAACAGAGGTGGAATAGCCACCGCTTTATCTTCAATAAGGGCAAAAACCACAATTTTAGGTATAGAGACAGATATACTTTTTCCATTGGAAGAGCAGCAGTTCCTTTATCGTTTTATTCCCAATGCAAAATTGGATGTAATTCAGTCTGATCTGGGCCATGATGGTTTTTTGACAGAAAGTGCTAAGGTTACAAAAGTGATTAGCAAGGTGATGAGTGGTGTGGAAAATGATTAAGTATAACCTTTGTTTCCAAAAGAGAATTCCAATACGTTAAAGATGAACTTTATTATTGTCTTAAAAATAGTTTGGATGTAAGTGTCCGTTAATTGTTTGATTAAAGTTGCATTTGCCGATTGAAATCAGGACATTTTTGTTAGGATGGTTTATATTTTACTGAATTTTGCAGATTGAATGATGGAGATAAACTGAATTATTTCTTCATTCCTTTTTATGTCTATAGATTTTATAGCTGTTTTTTTTGCATTGACCAAGCCACCAATTTCGTACCTTGTGATCCAAGGGCCTACACTTAGTATAGCATCAGCAAAGGATATTTTATTTGAAATTTCAAAAAAAAGTATTGCTAAACCAGAAATTAGTGCAAATGACTTGAATCCGTCTTTATAGTCTCTGTATATGGTTTGGCCCAATCCAGGCAGAAAAGCACTCCAGAATATGGCGTAATTTGGATTTTTTTGATCTATTTTAGTTATTTTTCCTATTACATTTTCCAATTTTTTTGCAGTGCTGGATGTTACATAGGAGATAAGTTTTAAATTGCTTAAACTACTTTTATAATCCTTCCGCAGCAGAGAACAAAAACTGATATAGAAGTACTTAGTATCTAGCGAAGATGTATCAAATACGGTCATTTGATGTGCATTTATTAATGCCTGATTTGGATTGTTTTTAGCTATATTGGAGAGTATTTTGCCTTCCAAGGCGAGATTTTTTACATTGAAATCTTTTGATTGAAAATATTTTAGATCATAGTATTGTAATGCTTTATCGTAATTGCCTTTTAGGAAATACAATTGGGCTATTTTAGTTATTAATGTATCGTTATCACTTGCATTACTAAAATAATATGCCCTGAGGTATTCTTTTAATGCGAAGTCAATATCATTGGTCTCAGCGTGCAATTGATCAGCAAAATCTTCAAAATTATTTTGCCCCTTGGTAGGTGTTGTAGTTAAAAATATTAACAATAGCATATTACAAAGCCAGAATCCTTTGCTTAACCTTGTCATCTATTTTGTTTTTATTACGTTTATTATAGGCCTTTGTACTTTTTATACTGCCATAAATATTTCCAATATAGAAACCGAATGAAATGCCGCCATAGATCCATCCACTTACTGATTTTATGCCATTTTTTTTAAATCTTGCATTTGATTGGTAAGCAGAGCCTGCGATGAAGATTAAACTTAATATTGCATTAGTGTATTCACCTACATAAACTCTGCCAGAGCCTGGTATGATAGCAGAACTTATACCGGATAAGACGATACTTTTGGTTTTCATTAAGCGATATTCATCTATTTCTGCTTGAAAGATGTGATTTTCGGAATTTACCGGGTCAGTATTTTTATAATGTGACATTAAGTCTATTCCAAACTTCATTTGTGCAAACTTTGGTTCTTTATCCAACAATACATTGCTGAGATTGTGCGCTTTTATGATAATATATGCTAATTCATTTTTATTGGATTGGATAGCAGCCTTACAATACTCCCACTGTATCAATGTAGGCGCTGCTGAAGTTAGTTTAAGTCTGTCCAGTATTTTGGACGAATTATTTGCTAATCTAGTGGATCTCATCCACATTTTAAAATATTCTATACTGTCAGGGTTTGTGAAATATAGTCTTTCGTACTCTTGAGCTGCAAACGTATATTCTTTTTCTAAAAATAAAAAATTGGCGAAATTGTACTCTGATAACAATTTTTGACCAAAATTTAAGGTGAAGGCTAGTATTAGGATCAATATGGTAAGAAAGCTTTTTTTCATTCTATTGGGTCAATAAATCTTTTTTTTGATGGATCGTAGGTATAGGATGCAAGACTGAAAGGATTACATCTAATCATCCTGTCAAAAGTCATCATCCCTCCTTTGATAACACCAAATTTTCGAACTGAGAGTAAACCATATTCTGAACAGGAAGGGTGGAAATTACATGAGTTGACGTCCTGTGATGAAAAATAGCTTTTGTAGATTGTGAACAATTGTCTTAATGATTTAGCTGCCAATCCTTCATATTCCGCATCTGAAGCTTTATGGATAATTGTTGGATCTAAAGTACTTTTTTTTGATTGTATGAAATTATTTTTTAAGGCATCTAAGTTCATATTAGATTGACCTACAAATGTATAGGGTAGTAAAATTAATATCCAACGTATTTTATTCTGCAACAATGTTTTCAAATTCAATAGATTTAAAAATATGAAATTTTGTGCTTGATGTTTTAGACCTTATTTTTTTAGGAATGGGCTTTCCATTAAAAAAAACATAATTGGAAAAAAAAGTAGTATTCATGGACATTTTATTATTGTCATAAACTGCAAAACTGTGTAGTAGATTGTTTTTTACTGTAGTTTGTGCATAAGATATAAAACTTTCAAAATTTTTAGAAGGGCTCCAATCTATTATTGAAAGTTCATCTTCTTGTTTTATGTTTTTAATGGTAAACCCAAGAGCTTCCAAACCATAATCATTTTTATAAATTTTAAGAAGCTCATTAAATACCGACAGATCATCGAAATTGCCCAACTTCTCTGTGCTTATTAGTGTATCAGATTGGAATTTCTTTATTAAACTATCTTGAAGAAGCCAATATTCTTTTTCGGGGAAAGAAATTTCAAATGATAATTGTTTCAGTATATTATCTAGTATTACTTTACCTATGATGATAGTGGAAGTATTTTCTACTTGATTAATTTCTTTTATTTGGAAATCAGCATTAAAATATCTTAGTTCCTGACTTATCGCTGCTTGCGATAACATCAATAATAAAATATAAATGAATATATTTTTAATATTAGAGTAATTTACATTTAAAATAAAATCTGAGATATTCTTAAGCAACTAAAGGAAGTACATCCATTGACTCTTTTATTATTGGAGTCACGTCGCCAAATATTCCAGCAGAATATAGAACTACGTAGAGTACTGTCCAAACAATACATCCCAGCAAAGCACTTCTAACTTCTTTTTTTCTATCTGGTCCTTCCTCCATTGCAATGAAAACGATTAAGATACCTATTAAGCCTAAACAAAATCCCCAAATAAAACCAGGAATGCCTAGCACCTTATCTGAACCTTGTGCTACAAATTCTGATGAACTGGTGGTAGATTTAAGATTGAGCTTTGAAATATCGAATGACTTATTTTCTAAAAGTTCTTTATGAGTGATATTTTCAGATTGTATAAAGTTTGATAACTGATCCAACTGCATTAGTTCAGCATCTATCTCTGCTTGTTTTTGATCTAAGATTTGAGTAGCTTTTTCTGGATTGTTTGCAGCCATTACAGTAGCATAAGTACACAAAAAAAAGAATCCAGTAATTGATAGAATAGAAAGTAACTTCATAATAAAGGTTTTTAAATGTTTTATTAAATTTAGAACAAAGAAACAAAGTTATTTCTAAAATTCAATATTTTTATATAATATTTTTCGCTTTGGCTAGATATTTTTCAAATAACTTATCATTTAGTTGCGTTTTGATTTAAATATTGAAGACTTTTGCACTAGTTTTGCGTGATCTCATAGAATAGTACATATTGAAAAATTATCTTTATATATCTTTTTACTTTTTATTTTATACTTACTTGGTAGTGCATTTGTATTCTTGTGCAAGTACGGGCAATCCGAGTGGTGGCCCCAAAGATGTGCGTCCTCCCCAATTGGATTCATTAACTTCCACACCTGATAAGCAACTCAGATTCAAGCCCAAACAATTGAATTTTAATTTTGATGAGTTTGTAGAAGTTAGAGATCCACTTAAACAGGTATTAGTGTCTCCACCACTTACTTATATACCAAAAATTACCACTCGAGGTAAAAAGGTTACATTTGCGTTTGATGACAAGGAAGTACTTAGAGAAAATGCAACATATACCATTAATTTTGGTGAATCTTTGGTAGATTTTACAGAAGGCAATAAACTGATTAATTTTAGTTATGTATTTTCTACAGGTGACTTTTTAGATAGTCTTAATATCACTGGTAGAATACTCAATGCACTCACCAATGAGCCAGAGCCAGAGATGGTGATTTTCTTGTATGACAATATGAACGATTCTATTGTGCGAAAAGAAAAACCTTTTTATTTTGCTAAACCAGACAAAGAAGGTAATTTTAAATTTCAAAATATCAAATCAGATACCTTTAGAATATTCGCTATTAAAGATGAGAATCTAAATTATAAATATGATTTAGAATCTGAAAAAATTGCATTTATCGACTCTTTTATAAATTTAACTGACACTTTGAGCCCCATCATAATGCGCTCTTCATTGCCTATTCCTACTTTTAAGATTAGGACAGTCAATAGTAAGACTTATGGCAAAGTGAATATGGTGTGTACCACAAGCCCAAACCCAAATTTGCCTTACACATTATCTGACACAACCATTTTACATCATAGGGAATCGATTGGTGATTCCATCAATATCTATTATCATTCTACTTTAGATTCTTTTTATATTTATATAGCTGATGATACTATAAAAGTAAAACCCAAAGGCTTAGCTGATTTTATGAAGAAAACAAAATTTACAAAGACTTTGGTCAATCATGGTGCTTTCATATTACCTTCTGATTCTTTATTGCTTCATTTTAATTATCCCATAGGAGAGATTGGTTTTAAAAATATTTTGGTGTATGATACTATTGGCGTTTTGGAAGATGTTCGATATGATATTAGTCAAGATCGCAAAGTGTTGATGGTAAAATATCCATGGGTTGCAGGTGAGAAGTATGTGCTAGAAGTAGATAGTGGAGTAGTGAAAAGTATGTATGGCCATGAATTAGACAGTACAGGTCATGTTTTTACTATAATGACCAAAGATAAAACAGCCAATTTAAACATAAAGGTGACGAATTTAGACACTTTGCAAAGTTATGTAATGCGAATAATTAAAGAAAAGGTGTTAATCACTGAAGTTGCCGTTGAAAATACTTCTGAATATGAGTTGGTACTTAAAGGGCTTATGCCTGACAAATATAATGTTGAGATTATAGAAGATGCTAACAAAAATGGACAATGGGATCCTGGTGATTACGACAAAAAACGGCAACCTGAAAAATATGTACTTTCAAAAGGTGAAAAATTGCGAGAAAACAGGGACGCTGAAATGCTGATAAATTTTCAAGACAGTTTGAAGCCTAAAATTGAACCAAAGGCTGGAGCGCAAGGTTTACAAAATACCACCAATCAATTACAAATTAGAAAATGATATTTAGATCAGAAAATCTTGTTAAGATATATGGTAAACGAGAGGTTGTCAAATCCGTATCTATCCATGTAGATCAAGGTGAGATAGTAGGTTTATTAGGCCCAAATGGAGCTGGAAAGACTACTACTTTTTACATGATGGTAGGATTTATACAGCCAACATCTGGCAATGTCTATCTGCAAGAGGAAGATGTGACAGGAGATGCTATGTATAGGCGTGCACAGAAAGGCGTAGGATACTTGCCTCAAGAACCTAGTGTATTTAGGAAACTTTCTGTTGAAGACAATATCAAGGCTGTGCTTGAAATGACCGATTTATCTAAAGCAGAACAAAGAGATAAGCTGGAATCGCTCATTGGCGAGTTCAGACTAGATAAGGTACGGAAAAACTCTGGTGATTCTCTATCAGGTGGCGAGCGGAGACGTACAGAGATAGCGCGATCATTGGCATCCAACCCTAAATTTATTCTCTTGGATGAGCCGTTTGCAGGCATTGATCCTATTGCCGTAGAAGATATTCAGTACATTGTCGCCAAATTAAAGACTAAAAATATCGGTATTCTCATTACAGATCATAATGTACAAGAGACGTTATCTATCACAGATAGAGCTTACTTGATGTTTGAAGGTAATATCTTAAAGGCAGGTACAGCAGAAGAATTGGCGGAAGATGAAGTAGTAAGAAGGGTTTACTTGGGTAAAAACTTTGTTTTGAAAAGAAAAATTCTCGACTTTGATGACAGATAAGTTTATTAGAGTAATATTTTTCGCAATAATGTTTAGTTTATTTGCGTCTTGTGGGTTTAATACCGAAGAGCTTACTTCGGAAGAGAAGTATGCAGTAGATACTATATTCAACAATCAGCTGAATAATTATCGTAACTATTTAGACTCAGCTTGCCTTGCCAATAAAGATACATTATATAGTCGAACTGTGGACTCACTAAAGCAGGAAGGTATGAAGGAGATTGAAATGTTATTGATGAAAAACCATCTCGCCGAATGAAAGGAATAGCGATAACTTTGGTGTTTGGGGTATTGATAAGTTGTGGACAAGGGAAACAAGATCTTTCTTTAGATAATCCAAAAATTAAAATGGCTTTGGAAAAACGCAAATTGACTTATAAAATGGATGTGATAGCCAACTGTCAACGAGAAGTTTTTGAGAAAGCAAAAATATATGTGGATTCACTTATTGCCGCTGAAATCAATTTTCAACTATCTGATTCTATTGTATTTCCACCAAAACCTATCAAACCACCTTCTCTAGGACCAATTATAGTTCCAGATACGATAAAAGCAAAACCTGTATTTTAGATTTTAAGATGGGCTTGCTTTGAATGATGGATAATATTAAAAATCAACTATCCATTTTGACCTTATTGGTAAGTTATGTTGCGGTATATTTTAGAGAGTCTTGATAGGTAAGCATTGGAGCATTTATTTATCACATATCTACCACTTGTTCCATCACCCACCTACCATAAGCTTCATTGGTATGTACCTGCCAATGCAAAATAGCAGGTACTTCGTAACTATGTATTTCGGCTATTTTGAGACTGGCAGCGTCAGTAGCAGCCAAGGTCGTTTTCATGATAGCTATCCATTCGCCATTTGTTGTCATGATCCCTTGCCACACATACATACTATCGGAAGGCACTACATTGCCACATGCAATAAGTTTGGCTATAAGCAATGTTTTGACAGCGTCTTCGGCAGCTACTTTGCTCGGGAATGGTACATAAAGCATTGTGATATCCACTAGAGTGCTAAAATTTCGGCCATTTTGATTAAGTCCTTGTTTAGGTTTTTGGTTTTTGTGATGGCATCATGAAATGGCGTAAAAGTAATCTTATCATTGATGATGCCTAATGCAACTCCACCTTCACCACGTAGTAAAGCTTTGACTGCAGAGTTACCCATTCTACTTGCCAATACTCTATCCATAGCAGTGGGGGAGCCTCCTCGTTGCAAATGTCCAATAATGGTCACTTTTATATCAAATTCTGGATTTTTTTCTTTGATTTGCCTGGCTATTTCGGTGGCATCCCCATTGGTATTTCCTTCAGCGACAATAACTAAATTAAATAATTTTTGTCTTTTAATTGATTTTCTCAAACTTTCTGAAAGCTCTTCGATAGTTGTATCGGTTTCTGGTAAAAAGATGGCACCAGCACCGCTTCCTATACCGGTGTATAACGCTATAAATCCTGAGTGTCGGCCCATAACTTCTACGAAGAACAATCTATTGTGAGAGTCTGCCGTATCACGAATTTTATCTACTGCTTCTATTGACGTATTAATGGCTGTATCAAATCCTATCGTATAATCAGTTCCAAATATATCATTATCAATCGTACCTGGTAATCCTACGAATGGAATATTATATTCTTTCATGAAAATGTCTGCCCCAGTATATGTCCCATTACCACCGATGACGACCACGCCATCAATATCGTGAGCTATTAAATTTTCGTAAGCTTGCTTTCTACCTTCTACAGTGCGGAAAGCCTCACTACGAGCCGTTTTAAGAACAGTGCCGCCACGTTGTATGATGTTAGCCACATCCCCCACGTCTAACCTTTTAATATCACCTGATACCATGCCATCATATCCTCTATAGATACCATATATGTATAAATCATGATATACAGCCGTCCTAACTACTGATCTTACTGCTGCGTTCATGCCTGGAGCATCACCTCCAGATGTTAATACAGCGATTCTTTTTACACTACTCATTATATATTTGTTTGAAATGATAATCAATTAATTCATGTATAGGTTGGTGTACAACCTCGCCCAAGTGTAAGCCAAATTCATTTAATGCTTGGGCCAAATATTTTTGGTGATAATATGCAATTGAACCAGCAAAGTGGATAGGGTAGGAAGTATGTTCTTTAAGAGTACAGATTCTGTATTCTATAAATTCCTTGAATACTTTAAGTAATAGCTCGCTTTTCCAGCTTTCTTCGGCAATAGTAAGGAAGGAGGCGAAAGATGCAATATAGCTACTGCCTGCATTTTGTTTATATACTTGCTCTATTAAATCTTCTCTAGTGAGCTTAAAATGATTTAGGAAAGAATTTTGCACTTCCAAAGGCATTTTTTTGCAAAAGTACCTTCGTAATATCTCTTTTCCTATATGAGCACCACTACCTTCATCGCCTAAAATATAACCCAATGATGGGATTGTTTCTACGATATCTTTACCATTAAAGAAACAAGAGTTACTTCCTGTACCTAAGATTCCGACAACACCAGCATTGTGGCCGCTACAAGCTCGGACGGCTGCAAGCAAATCACTTTCTACACCAATTTTGCTTTGAGTACCATAAGATTGCAACCAATGTTTGATTCTTTCTTTGGTAACTTCATTGATGACTCCAGCACCATAAAAAAATATAAATTCTGCTTCTTGCAGATATTTCAATAGGCCTTCATCTTTATTTAAATCATAGTAGATACTTTGTGTAGCAGGATTTATTCCAGTGGTTTTAAAAAAATGTGTCTCTCCAGAAGGCAAAATAGCCACCCAGTCAGCTTTAGTAGATCCGCTTTCGACAATTAGGAACATATTTGCTTATTGTAATTAAGACACTTTCTTTTTGTAAAATAAAGACAAAGGTATATAATACTGATGATTTTTCATAAAAGGGTAAACAATATTAAGATATATATCTTTTCTTATGATTTGATTTCCATTATATTTTCACAGCCAATTTACGTTGCTTATATTTGCACCGTTATATAGCATATAAAATAGAACCTAACCAAATTTTTAAAGATATGAACATTAATCAAGTAACCGTAATTGGCGCCGGAACGATGGGAAATGGTATTGCGCAAGTTTTTGCTTCCAACCAATACGCTGTAAAGCTCTGCGATATCTCCGCTGATGCACTTTCAAAAGCAATGAAAACTATCCAAACAAATTTGGAACGAATGGTCAAAAAGGAAATTATTACACAAGCTGATGTCGCAAAAGCTTTAGCAAATATCCAAACATCCACAGATATGAAAGCTAGTGTAGCCAACGCAGATTTGATAGTCGAAGCAGCTACAGAAAATATCAACCTTAAGATGAATATTTTTAAAGATATTGATCAATATGCCCCCCAAAATGCTATCTTAGCTACCAACACATCTTCTATTTCCATCACCCAAATCGCAGCAGTAACTTCTAGGCCTGAGCGGGTCATAGGCATGCATTTCATGAATCCTGTACCTGTGATGAAATTGGTAGAAGTCATCCGAGGATATGCGACTACTGATGAAGTTTGCAGTATCATTATGACCATGTCCGAAAAATTGGGTAAAGTACCAGTAGAAGTAAATGATTACCCAGGTTTTGTCGCCAATCGAATATTAATGCCTATGATCAATGAGTCCATTTATACGCTCTTCGAAGGTGTGGCAGGTGTATCTGAGATTGATACCGTTATGCGTTTGGGAATGGCTCATCCTATGGGGCCTTTAGCTTTGGCAGATTTTATAGGATTAGATGTGTGTTTGTCTATCTTAAATATCATGTATCAAGGTTTTGGTAATGCAAAATATGCACCATGTCCACTTCTGGTCAATATGGTTGCAGCAGGCAAATTAGGTAGAAAAAGTGGTGAAGGTTTTTATACCTATGGTGGTGAAAGCAAGGATTTGGTCGTATCTCCAAAGTTTTCTTAGACTTTTAGATGTTAAATAAATAAAGTATTGAATCTAAATTTTAATCAATTTAATAAGCCACTCCAAGGGCTAAAAGTATTGGATTTATCTTCTATCCTGGCTGGCCCATTGACAGGGTCTTTTTTCGCAGAGTTGGGGGCTGATGTCATAAAGGTGGAAAATAAATTAATTCATGGCGATGCTACGCGTCAATGGAAGTTGCCTTCAGAAGATCCATCTAACCCTTATTCAGCATATTATTGGAGTGCAAATTATGGTAAGAAAATTTTGCTTTTAGATCTGACTAATAGAGCTGATCGTTTAAGCATAGATACCTATCTTTCTAATGTAGATATAGTTATTTCAAATTTTCAGAAAAAAACTGCTTCTAAACTACAGCTTGAACCTGATGAGATATTAGCAAAATATCCAAATGTTATCGTAGCTCAACTAAGTGCCTACGAATATGATGACCCACGACCTGGTTATGATCTCGTTATGCAGGGCGAAACCGGTTGGATATCCATGAATGGCACAGATAACGACCACTTGGCCAAGTTGCCTGTGGCAATCATAGACATCATTGCTGCTCATCAGATGAAGGAAGCAATACTTCTTGCATTGTTAAAAAAAATGACCACAGGTCAAGGGAATATTGTTCATGTTTCTCTTTACAAAAGTGCAATATCTGCTTTGGCCAATCAAGCTTCTAACTATTTGATGGCAGGGCATATAGCCCAACCTATTGGTACATTACATCCAAACATAGCACCGTATGGAGATTTATTAATATCCCAAGACTTAAAAAAAATCATTTTGGCTGTGGGTAGTGACGCACAATTTAAAAAACTATGGTTTTCCCTGAATATGCCGGAAAAAGATTATTATACCTTTGAGACCAATTCTGATAGGTTAAAGTATCGAAAAAATCTTCAGAATATATTGCAACAGCATTTTGGGAAACTTTCACTTGAAAAATTGGAATACAGTTTGAAACTAAACAACATACCATTTTGTTTAGTAAAAGATACAAGCGAAGTTTTTGAAGACCCTTTGGCAAAAGACATGATAAATACTTTTTTGATTGACCAAAGTGTATGCAAATCAGTTAGTAATATAGCATTCAGGTTTCCCAAGCCCTCGGTCTAATTTAATTTTTCGTAAAACTTAGTACAGTTTTTGCCATATATAAAGTAATAAGTATGATATCTTATTGCTTTTTTGTCAATGTGTTGTAATGTATGATTTTACATATTATTTAAATATATAATTTAATAAAAATGCAGGATTTGAAACCTCTAAAAAATATTTCTGGCCTGACTATTATGCTCCTATTAACAATTATTTTTAAAATAAATAGTCAGGATTTGCATTATAGTCAGTTTTACAATTCTCCACAGAATATTAATCCAGCTTTGACTGGTGTTTTTAATGGTGATCACAGATTTGTGGCATCTATGAGAGATCAATGGCGTTTTGTTCCGGTACCTTGGTTTACAATGAGTGCTGCTTATGACCGTAAATTATATGTTTTAAAAGGTAACCAACATTTTATAGGTGGTGGTCTTAGCTTAAATCATGATAGACAAGGTGATGGACGTCTAAATTTAACTTCTTTGAATGTAAATGGAGCATATCACAGGCTTTTGACACAAAATCATATAGTAAGCGCTGGTCTTCAGTTAGGGTTTGCATCTCGTGGTTTCAATAGCCAAACACTCACTTGGGATAAACAATGGAATGGAGATGTTTTTGATCCAACCTCGCCATCGGGTGAAAACTTTGGAAATTTTGAAAGGATAAATTTCATGGAGACAGGATTAGGGTTAAATTATAGATACCAAAAGAATACAAGAACATTTGCTGATTTAGGCATGTCGGCACTTCACCTATTCAAATCGAACAATGCTTTTTATAGCTCAGATATCGCTGAGTTACCTCAAAGGGTGACATTCTCATTGGTAGGGCAGATAGAAGTATTAGATATATTGGATATTCAATTGCATGGTTTACATCAATTGCAAGGTGAATACAACGAAACACTTTTTGGTGGTTTAGGCAAAATATATATTAGCCAAAATAGAGGTAAAGAAGTACAATTGCATGTAGGTTTAGGTTATCGTACAGCGGGCTCTTTATTTCCTACAGTGGGGATGCAATTTAATAACATTTATGCTTCTTTTAGTTATGATGTGGATGCTACAGGGTACAATGATATTGTGCAGTCAAATCGGGGAGGACCTGAAATACATGTAAAGTATATTATAGCAAATGTTAAGCCTTTGAAAGTAGTTAAAGTTTGTCCAATTTATTAATAAAAAACAGGTAAAATGAGATTATATTTTAATACAAAGACTTTTATATACCTAGCCTGTTTGAGTTTTTCTATGGCTGCTTTTGGACAATCTCCTACTAAAAAGCAATACATTGCAAAAGCGGAAGAACAGTTTGCAGATAAGAATTATTATGGTGCATTGATTTACTATAACGAGGCCTTAGAGTTTGATGAAAATGATACTGAAATAATTTTTAAATCTGCGGAGTCAGCAAGACTTTTTAACTCCTATTCCAGAGCAGCTGAAAAATATCAGTATTTGGTTGATTCATTAAATGATAACACACATCCTACTGCATTGTATTGGTTGGCCAATATGAAACAACGGATGGGTAAATATGATGATGCCAGAAAATATTATGAGCTCTATTTAGCAGAATACGGAGGTACTGACTCTTTGTTAATGGCAAGAGCTAAAAAGGAGATAGCTTCTGTTGATTATGCTAAAAATATCACTCAAAAACCGAAAAAGAATATCAAATTTGAAAAATTAGGGGAAGATATCAATACACCAGCGTCTGAAGTAGCTGGCACTGTGTATAATGATGAGTTTTATTTTTCTTCCATGAAGTTTAAGGAAGCCAAGCCTATTAGTTTGCCTGAAAGAGAAATATCCAAATTGCTCAAAAAGGGAAAAGATAGTACAATTCAAATACTGCCAGGGTATATCAATGAACGAGATCAATTGGTTTCAAACGCTTGTTTTAGTTTAGATGGGAGTTTGATATATTACACAGTTTGTAATTATATCAATGGAAGTCAGATACATTGTGATATTTTTAAAAGCAATGTAGATTCTTTAGGATCAATGACAAATGAAGTCAAATTACCTGACCCTATTAATATGCCAAACTCCACGTCAACGCATCCGCATATCACCAAAGATAAAGGTACAGGAAAAGAAATGATGTATTTTGTTTCAGATAGGGCAGGTGGTGCAGGTGGTTTAGATATATGGTATAGTCTTTTAGATCCTAAATTTGGTTTTTCAGAGCCGATCAATATTAATGAAATTAATACTGCTGATGATGAAGTTACTCCATATTATAATAATAATTCTGATTTTTTATTCTTTAGTTCTGATGGTAGAGAAGGTCTTGGAGGATTTGATATTTATAAAACAGCGCGGACAAACGATGCTTATGCTAGTGTGGTGGGTGCAGGGTTGCCGTTAAATAGTAGTTACAATGATATATATTACACGGAAACCACAGATGGAGCTCATGCTTATTTATCGTCCAATAGAGAAGGAGCATTGTTTTTGGATAGTTATTTTGAATCATGTTGTTATGATATTTACAAAATGGACATCATCAAGTTAGAGTTAGATATGAATGCTCTTACTTATGATAAACTTACAGGACGTGATCTAAAAAAGGCTACCGTCATTTTAATAGACCAAGATACTGGTCAGGAACTGGCTAGAGTTACCAATGATGATGGCATAGATCATAAGTTTCCTTTGGCAGAAGATAGAAATTATCTTATCATAGCTCAGAGAGAAAACTATTATCCTGATACCATTAGATTTTCTACAATAGGTATAGAGAAAAGTGAATCCATCATAAAAAAAATGTACTTGAGTACGGATATGATGCTACTCGATGTATTTACCTTCACCAAAGTGGGCAAATTACCATTGGCAGGTACTACAGTAACACTGATAGATATGTCTGATCCAAATGTGCGTGAGATTGTGGAATTAAATACACTTGGCAATGAATTTAATTTTATGTTGGACAGAGGTAAACAATACAAACTTATTGCTACCAAAGACGGATATACCGAAGCTTTAGAAATTATCGACACTAGGCCTTATGACAAATCTGGTTTGATAAGGAAAGATATGTATTTAGATAAGTTTGTTTTACAAGATTTGTTGCCGATTAGTTTATTTTTCGACAATGACATGCCCGACATAGCTAGTAAGAGTACGACTACCAAAGCCAAGTATGGCAATTTGGTGACAAAATATATGGACAGGAAAGAAGAGTACAAAAATAGATATACCAAGGCCTTGTCTGAAAGCATTAAAGGTGAAGCACTTAACGAATACGAGGTGTTTTTTGAGGGAGATATTCGTGGAGGTTACGATAAATTCAAGTTGTTTATCAATAATTTAATACACGAACTTGAAGCTGGTAATAAAGTAGAGCTGGTACTCAAGGGATACGCATCACCTAGAGCAGATGCAAAATACAATCTAGCGTTAGGTCAGCGAAGGGTAAATGCTGTGAAAAACGAGATGATTATTTTTGATAATGAAGAGTTAAGGTCTTATTTTATATCGGGTCAACTCGTAATTACAGATATCTCTTTTGGAAAAGAATTGGCTCCTAAAGATGTAACAGGTGATATTCGAGATGAACGAAATTCCATATACAACCTTAAGGCAGCAAAGGAACGAAGAGTGGAAATATTAAGAGCTTCAAGGACAATTAATAAATAAGTTAATACCATTAAATATGTCAAATATATCATTTAAAAATATATCGAAACTGATATTTCTGGTAGCAGGATTTTGGTTTTTTACAGGTGTTTGTGAGCAAGTTTCCGCTACACATATTGTAGGTGGTGAAATGACTTATCGTCACATTACTGGCACAACTTACCAGGTAAAGCTTACATTGCGAAGAGACTGTTTCTTAGGCTCGCCCGAAGCTGAATTTGATGATCCTGCATCCATTGGCGTGTTCACTGCGGGTGGGGAATTGGCCAAATGGTTGCCTGAACTAGTGAATGGTCAGATATTCATACCATTTATGGCTTCAGATACTTTGAATGAATTTATCCAATCTGACTGTGGATTTGAAGGTACGCAGGTTTGTGTTCATGAGACTACTTATCAGGGATTTGTTAATTTGCCTTCTCGAATAGGAGGATACATCTTAGCATATCAGAGATGCTGTAGAAATGCATCATTAAATAACATTATGGACCCTTTAGAAACTGGAAGTACTTACTGGGTTGCCATTGGAGATAAAGCTATGCAGTTAAGGAACACATCGCCAGTATTCAAAAAATGGCCTGATGTGTATATATGTGCTGATAAACCACTAGAGTTTGACCATTCAGCTACTGATAAAGAAGGTGATTCATTAGTTTATAAACTTTGTGTGCCAAATTCAGGAGCAACGATAATAGACAATACGCCTCAACCACCAAGTTTTCCGCCGTATCAGAATGTATTTTTAGCACCGCCATATACATTGAATGATTTGATGGGAGGCGTGCCACTAAAGATCGATAGAAATACAGGTATAATGACTGCCATGCCCAATCTTGTTGGACAATTTTTGGTAGGCGTATGTGTAGAAGAATACAGAAATGGTGAGCTTCTTAGTGTTGTTAGACGAGATTTTCAATTCAATGTAAGAGTTTGTAGTCAGCCACCACGAGCAAGGTTTACTACATCCGAAACAGAATGTGATGGATTAACAGTTGAGTTTTACAACAATAGTTTAGCTTCCAGTTCTTATTCTTGGGATTTTAATTACCCAAGTACAGGCACGACTTTTAAATCCACTGATAAGGATCCAATATTTACATTTCCTTCATCAGGAATTTATAATGTTCGCCTTTTGGCAGTAAGAGGCACTGACCAGTGTTTTGATACTATATTGCAGACCGTAGCTGTATTTGAAAATAAAATTGTACCAGATTTTACTTACTCATTATCTAGTTGTGATCCAGCTAAAGATAGTATCACTTTGTCTCTACAAGATAAGTCCACTTTTGATGAACCCGGATACGGGATCACTGATTGGAATTGGGAAATTACACAAAGTGGTCAAACCAAAAAATATAGTGGTGAATCTCCCATTATAATTCTGTCTTATTCGGGCGAGATTTCAGTTGTTTTGGAAATATTAACTAGCAATGGTTGTAAAACAAAACTTAATAAAATAATTTCAATAGATGATATTATTCCTAAAATTGATTTTGAATTTGAACTATTAGGATGTCCCTCCGAAGGACTTGCAGAGATAAAGTTGACCAATCTCTCTGCACCATTAAACCCTTATGCAACCATAGAAAGATCGATTTGGACGGTAGATAATCAAACTTATATAGGAAATCCACTTTCGGTAAATATACCACAAGATACCAAACAATTTTCAGTGACATTATTGAATGATTTTGTAGGAAATTGTGAGACCGAATTGACCAAAAATTTTGATTTAAGTATTTTAATTCCTCAATCTGATGTCGCTGTATTTCCAGTTGATTGTCCTGATGATGAAAATGTTACGATAAAGATTCAATATATTGATACATTATCAAATGGTATAGCACTATCTGATATATCTTGGAATGCTGGAATTATTACCAATCAAAATGGTTATTCAGGAACGATTATAGAAGTAGTCATACCTAAGGATAGTCTTCTTGTCTTTAGTATGAATACACAATACGCCAATGGATGTATAGATAGGATATTGCAAAGTTCTTTGCCTGGCCCATTTGCTACCATAAAATTTGCAGCTGGTCCGATTATTTTATGTCCAGATGAATCCAAAACCATCATCACCAATGCCAATCCCGATTGGACTTATACTTGGTCACCGACTGATGGACTAGATCTGTCAGATCCATCTAATCCCAAAGTATTTTCAGACATCAATAGGACTTATCAAGTTACAGTAACAGATGGCCTCTGTACTGTAACTGGCGAAGTAGATGTTAAAGCCTTGGCTGGAGGTATAACGTTAAATATAGTTTCAGATTCTGTTACTTGTGATGGTAATATTACGTTGAATGCGTCTGGAGGTATAGGTATTGGCACATATTCATGGGGAACTGACCCCTCGATTACTACGGAAATTGCCACAGGTAGTACGGTAAATTTATCTTTTATTGGTAAAGAACAAACATACTACGTAACGTTTGTTGGAGAAGCTTGTGCCACTGAACCAGCTATGTTTAAAGTGAAAAATGAAACTCCTGCCATAGATGATTTGTCGCCTTTTACTATTTGTAGGGAAGATACAACCAGAATATTGACTTTAAATTTGATAGATTATCATCAAAATCAATATATATGGGAAAATGATTCGCACATCATCTCAGGTGGAAATTCGTCAGAACCTCAGGTAGGTGTTGGACCTAATGAAACAGCACCATTTGTGTTATTCTTTAATGTAAAAAATCAGTTTGGATGTACATTAAGAGATTCAGTTAAATTCAATATTGTTGAAAACCCAATTACTGACTTTAGTTTTACACTAACCGAATGTGGTTTGTACCAAATTTGTTTTGAGCACAATGAAAGTTTTAATGGGTTCATTAGTTGGGATTTTGGCGATCCTACTACCAACGATGACCGTTCATTGGAGAAAAAACCTTGTTATATTTACCCAGATGGTGGCATCTACACTGTCAAACTTTCGAATATTGTCAATGTTTGCCCATTCAAAGATGTGGTGAAAGAAATCGTAATCAATCCTCAGATAAATTTGAATCCGATACCAGATCGAACAATTTGTGTAGGTGACAGCATAATCCTGAATGCGACAGCAAATCTTGTAGATGTACAATATCAATGGTGTGATATCAATGGTAATACATTGACTACCAATAATATATTTAAGCCGGTGGTAAGTGATGATGTAAAATACATATTGAAAGGTAAAGATATTTATGGTTGTACGGATGCAGACACCATTGCTATTAGTGTTTTTAGATTTATTTTTAGTGTGGATACCAAAGATAGTCTATGTGTAAATGAGCCGACAAAAATCACGCTAAATATAGATCCAGCAGTAGATTATGAAATATCATGGTCCCCGGCAGCATGTATAGTATCTGGGAGCAATACGACATCACCAACTGTATTGCCGATAGAGGGTAAAGAATTGCAACTTGTGCTCAAGCATTTGAATACAGGATGTATAGATACTTCATACATAAAACCCAAAATTACACAACCATTTGCTTTTGATGTGACTGTTCCAAATATAATATGTCTGGAAGTTCCAACGCAGGTAAATTTAAACATAACCAATCCTTCTGATTATAATTTTCTTTGGACACCAGCAGATTGCATTGTTTCAGGCGGGAATACGGCAAGCCCAGTTTTGAAAGTTACAGCTGATAAGACTGTAAATGTCTTGGTTACGAAAAAATCAAGTGGATGTAAACAAAATTTGGATGTAGCAGTGATGGCAGGCGATATAGTAACTATTGATGTAGATGCAGAGCCTGATTTTTTCATATATGAGGGCCAAGATTTAGATATTTTTATCAAAGATAGATTGGTCGGAGCTTTTTATAATTGGAGTACAGGAGAGACAGGAGATACGATAACTGTAAGCCCTTCAGAGACCACTAAATATCAAGTGACCGTCACTGACCAAAATGGTTGTACAGCAACAGATGAAGTAACAGTGACAGTAAGGACAGCTAAATGTGATGATACTGATGTATTTATACCGAATGCATTTACACCTAACGGCGATAAAAATAATGATATATTTATCGCGAGAAGTAATTTTATTGATGAAATGGAACTAATCATTTACAATAGATGGGGCCAAGAAATATTTAAGACTGATGATATCAATAAAGGATGGGACGGGACGTTTAATGGTGTAGATTTAGCACCAGATACTTATGCCTATTACCTTAGAGTATTATGTATAAATGCAGAGGAATATAGAAAAAGAGGAAATGTAACATTGATAAGATGATGTGATAATTTCAGATATATTTTTATTGAAGGAGTTTTGATTGTATAATAGAATCCATATTAATTTATTCTATATCTAGAAAAGTCAATTATTATGGTAGCGGTTAACAATAAAAATAACTTTAATTTTAAAATAACAAATATAAATAATTTGTAATTTAAAACGGATGAGTATATTTGCACTTTATATGTGCTCCTTGAGGAGAAATATCTGAAATTAAAAGTAATTTAATAGAATGCTAAGCAGAAGAAACGTAAGGGTAAAGGTAATGCAAGTCTTGTATGCGCAGAACAGGGATGAATCACTTGATCAAAAGGCTACAGTAAGAGAATATTGGAAAAAAATAGAAGATAGTTTTGATCTTTTGCTTTTCTCGTTATACAATCTTATCAATATAACCCGTACTGCTACAGATGATTATGAAAAAAGGAAAGCAAAACATTTGCCTTCTGAATTGGATAAAGTATTTACACCTAAACTTTGGAACAATTCTATGATTCAAGGTTTGGTTAAAAATAAATTTATTCAACAGAAGTTTGAGAAGAAAGGATTTGCTCAGAAAGTAGATAAGGATCATTTTAGGTCAATTTATTTTGAATTTTGTAAAGAAGATTCTTACACCCAGTTTTTAAGTAAGGAGACTGACAACGAAGAAAATCTAGAAATGTTATTGGAATTATTCAGGTTTTGTCGCCGTAGTGAGCTGTTCAACGAGATCATTGAAGATCATTATGCTAACTGGGAAGATGATAAGTCTCTCATCATTGGTACCATCAAAAAAGTATTTAAAGTGCTACCATCAGATGATGAAAATTTCATAATGGAGCATTATCCAGATGAAGAAACTTGCAAACAATATGGGGAATTTCTCTTAAATAAAACTTTTAGTGACAATGATGCGTTATTAAAGTTAATAGAGCCTGTATTAAAGAATTGGGACGCTGACAGAGTTGCAATTTTAGATATGATTATGCTTAAAATGGCTTTGTGCGAATTTATATATTGTCCTACTATTCCGACCAAAGTGACACTCAATGAGTACGTAGAATTGGCAAAAAGTTACAGCACTTCTAAAAGTAAGGAGTTTGTAAATGGAATTTTGGATAAACTTTTAAGTGATTTGAAATCAAAGAGCCTAATCGTCAAAGAAGGGCGAGGCTTATTAGATGAATAATATTTTTTGATAATTAATAATCCATATCATGAACAACACGAATTTCCCCCAGTTTGTGTTATTGTTTGTCTTGTTTATGGCAAGCCTTACAGTAACATCTCAAGACACTAAAAATGCTATAATACTCTATAACTCAAAAGCAGTAGAAGCAGAGATTACATCAGATGGAAATGTCAATAAAATCATTAGCGAACAGCCTGATTATTTGAAAGGGTTTACACTCAAAGTGCAGGATTATGGACAGTTTATAGCTTCAGAAAGTACAAAAGTGGAAAAACAACCAGCTAGTAGTCAAGCATATTCCATATTTTCTTCTGAATATAAATTAGTAAAATTTGAGCAAAATCATGCTACGTTGTCAGATGAAGCGATTAATTTATTGGAAGAAATCGTACTCCATCTTCGAAATGCCAAAGGTGAAAATGTTGTATTAGTATCTTTATCAACTTTAGAGAGTGGTTTGATCACTAAAAATAGATTAAACTCAATAAGATCTTATTTTAAAATAAGGGGAATAGATCCAGAAAGGGTGAAGATAGAGTCTCTCCATGGTGAGATTGACGTAAATGAAATAAAGATACATTTTTTAAAATAGGTCTATTGTTTTATTCTAAAGGTAATCAGATATTATTTACTGGTATTAAAATCGTTTTTTAATCTTTCCTACTAAAAAGTGGCATAATTACATTGGCATAATTACGGTGTGCTATCTAAAGCAATAGTCTTGCAGGTATATTTATGTTTTTTTTCACAACTATTCAAAGTGAGCTTAATAATTTTGAATGCAATGTAACAAAAATATATAGAAGATAGTATCTTTGTGCGCATGAACGAATTAGTTGTAATACTTGATTTTGGATCCCAATACACTCAGTTAATTGCCCGAAGACTCAGAGAGTTGAATGTATATTGTGAGATTTACCCATTTAATAAGTTTCCAAATAGAAGTGATGTAAAGGCAGTAGTCTTATCAGGAAGCCCATTTTCTGTTTTGGACGATAATGCACTTGATTTTGACCTTGACACTATAATCAATAAATACCCAGTATTAGGTGTTTGTTATGGCGCGCAACTCATATCTCATAAGTTAGGTGGTCAAGTGTTGAAATCTGACAAAAGAGAATACGGAAAAGCTATCATGAATGGTATTATACCAGATCCATTGTTTAATAATTTAGAAAGTAGCTCTCAGGTGTGGATGTCTCATGGGGATTCTATTACAAAAGTACCTGATGGTTTTGAGATCATAGCCAAAACATCGGAGATTGTAGCAGCTTACAAATCAAATGATGGGTATTATAATTATCCCATATATTGTCTTCAGTTTCATCCAGAAGTTACGCATAGCATTCAGGGCAAAGATATATTATACAATTTCGTTCACGAGATAGCTGGTTGTCCAGCTAATTGGACACCTGCGTCTATGGTAACAGAAACAGTAGCTCGTCTCAAAGAGACTCTAGGTGAAGACGAAGTAATGATGGGACTTTCAGGTGGCGTGGATTCAACTGTTGCTGCTTCTTTGATACATCGCGCAATAGGCTCACGCTTGCATTGTATATTCATTGATAATGGATTGTTGCGTAAGGATGAGTTTGAAGAAGTGTTGAAGTCTTATGAAGGTATGGGATTAAATATAAAAGGAGTCAAAGCCAATGATCTCTTCTTAGATGCACTTACTGGAATATCAGAACCAGAAGCAAAAAGAAAAGTCATTGGTAAATTGTTTATTGATGTTTTCGAAGACGAGTCTCATCAAATGCCAGCAGTAAAATGGCTAGGTCAAGGTACAATATATCCAGACGTGATCGAATCAGTATCAGTACATGGCCCTTCTGTCACTATAAAATCACATCATAACGTAGGTGGATTGCCAGATAAACTTAAACTTAACTTAGTAGAGCCATTAAGGATGCTATTTAAAGATGAAGTAAGGAAAGTTGGGAAAGAATTAGGTGTTCCAGCTCACCTGCTTAATCGGCACCCATTTCCAGGCCCGGGTTTAGGTATTAGAGTTTTGGGCGAAATCACTAGAGAGAAGGTTAGACTTTGTCAAGAGGCAGACAAGATTTTTACCAACCATCTCCAAAATTCAGGATGGTACGATAAAGTATGGCAAGCTGGTGCTATTTTACTTCCAGTTCAGTCTGTCGGTGTGATGGGAGATGAGCGAACGTATGAATTTACAGTAGCATTAAGATGTGTCAATTCTATAGATGGAATGACCGCTGAATGGAGTCATCTACCTTATGAATTGCTAGCAAGCATTTCGAGTGATATTATCAATCAAGTAAAAGGAATAAACAGAGTAGTCTATGACATCAGCACCAAACCACCTGCAACTATTGAGTGGGAATAGTTTTCTATTATTGTTATTGTTAAGTTTTACTTCTTGTTCAGTTCCGAAAAGTACTGTGAAAAAAGAGAAAACACAAGTAGTTAAAGCGGAGTCAAAAACACCTTTGATCAAAAAAGATACAATTTTGCCCAATGTAGCCTATCAAAAAGATAAGGTGGACACTATTGTTTGGACAGATATATCTGCAGAAAAGTCTCCAATTACCATCAATAGCAAAACAATATCTGATGATTTTTTAGGAGCTGATTTCCGACCAAAATACAACGTGAAGCTATTAATACCATTAAATTCTGACAATATTTCTGATCCATTTGCTTCCAGATTTGTACACTTTTATGCTGGAGCGCTGAAAGCTTTTGAAACCTTGAACGAAGAAGGTGTAAAGTTGAATGTGCAAGTGATAGACACTGAAGAGGGAGCATTTAAAATCAGTGAGCAAATTGGATCGTTAACTACCGAAGATACAGATTTGATTATAGGCCCATTTGAGCGAGAAGATTTAAAACTATTGACAGAGGCGTGTAAAACCAAACGTATTCCATTGGTATCTCCATGGCAGACAAGTACCAAACTGACCAATGAAAATCCTTACTACCTACAGATGAAACCCAATCTAAAAGAACACTTTATTAAACTGGCAGAAAACACATCTTCAACCTTCCAAGCTGGTGAAGTTGCTATAATTGGTAAGAATAACAAGGACACCAATTCTTGGATAAAATATTTTCAAGACGCTACAGCATCCAAAGCCAAAGATTTTTATTTTCCTTATTTTGTGTCTTCAGATAGTTTAGACAACGGCTCTTCAGCTTTCTATCGATTATTTAAAAATCCAAAAATTAAAGCCATCATAATACCTAATTATTCATATACGGATGAAGATTTTATTTATGGATGTTTAAGAAGATTAGGAGCGGAGAAAGGCGGTAGGCAGATATCTGTATTTGGTATGCCTATTTTGTATGAATCTGATAAAGTGGATTTTGATTTTTACAATGCTCTCCAAATGCATATTGTGATGTCTGATTTTGTAGATGAAAACCATGGGAAGATTAGAGAATTTAGACGAGATTACTTAGATCAATATGGTGAAATACCCAATGCAGATGCTATTAAAGGGTATGATTTGATATTATATTTGGGTAGAAATATTTGGAAATACGGGAAAAATTTTCAAAATTATTTGGATAATGAAGCTACCTCATACTTACAAAGTACTTATGACATACGCAAAGCAAAGTCTGATGACTCATTGATAGCGAATGATCCCATGAAATTTGATTTTTACGAAAATAAACATTTAGATATTATAGAGTTTAAAGCAAACAAATGGCAAAGGAAACTTTAACATCATTCATTAGTAGGGACACAATTACAGATGATAGGGCGCAAAGATTTAAAGAAGTAATTGCCAAAAGACAAAATTTAACTGTAATTCTTGAAAATGTGCACGATCCTCACAATATCGGAGCAGTTATCAGAAGCTGTGATGCTATTGGGATTTCTGAAATTTATGTGTTGTATTCAGAACACAGTTATAACTTTCTATCACAAAAGATAGGGAAAAATGCATCGTCAGGAGCTCGTAAATGGGTGAAAGCACATTATTTTGGCAATCTTTATGAATGTATTGATGCAGTAAGACGCAAATATGATAAAATCTATGGGACACACCTTAGTGAAACATCCCAATCTCTATACGAACTAGATTTGACTGCACCAGTAGCCCTGATGTTTGGTAATGAGCAGAAAGGTATATCTGAAGCAGCACTTGCTTGTTTGGACGGCAATTTTATCATTCCTCAGCATGGCATGGTTCAAAGTCTCAATATTAGTGTGGCCTGTGCTGTTTCTCTCTTTGAAGCTTCTAGGCAGCGCACAGTCAAAGGTTTGTATGATTTGCCTTTTGACAATACTAGTATCGTTCACAATGAAATGTTCGATGGGTTTGTGACCAAACATTTTGATTATATACGGAAAAAAGAAAATTAAAAACATCTACACACTTGCATTGGTAGGACTTCTGATTTGTTTTATCGAATAAATTGCAACAAAACCAATGCTTTGCCTATTTTTGTATTATAAATAGAATAACACAATATGACCATAAATCTGAAAGACCTTTTTGCTCCAATAAATGATGTAAATGATAAAGTATTGATGAAATTGCTCACAGCCATCAAAGATGGGCAGCAAAAAGATTTTGACTATCTTAAATTTAAACAATCTTACAAAGCATTGTCCCAAATGGGTATGGATGAATCCACAGCAGCTAAAAGCGCTTTTTTAACTGCATCCACTATGGGTTTGACCAAAGATAAATTAATGTTAACTGTACAGCATTATAAAAATATTTTAAATAGAGAAAAAGAACAATTTGCTATTGCGTTAAAAAATCAAATAGCTAATAATATTGATGCTAAGTCTTTGGAAATCAATAGGCTATTAGAAAAAATAGAAGAAAATAAAAGGAAGATAAAGCAGCTTGTAGCTGAGCAAGAACTTATTGAAGTAGAAATTATGAAACTAAAAGACGGCTCTGAAGTTTCCCGCATCAAAATAGAAGATACACGAGATCAGTTTAAACATACTTTTGATATTCTATACAGTGAGATTGAAGAAGATGGGCAACTTTATGATAGGGTTTTATAAAAAATGATCCTTTTTTATTTACTATTTCTAAATTATTAATACTTTTACAGAACAAAACAAAAATAGATTATGGCAACTTTTCCAAATACAGAATTTAAACCCAAAACTTTTTGGCAAAAGCCAGAGGGCACTACAGGCGCTTTATTTTTAGCTGCGATTTTAGGTGGTATCGGATTTATCTTATTCAAGTACAGTGCAGCAATTTTGGCGATGCTATCTAATACATTAGGTATCGTTGCATTGTTGGCTATTTTGGGTGTAATTATTTACATGGTACTAGATCCAAAGTGGCGAACATTGGTCTCTTACATGTACAAAAGTGTGATGAGGTGGATTACAGGTGTATTCGTAACTATTGACCCTATTGGAATCTTGAAAAATTATATCAGCGATCTTCAGGACAATCTTCAGAAAATGGGTACACAAATAGGCAATTTGAAAGGTCAAATGCGTAAATTGGTGACTATAGTGGAGGAGAACAATAAGGAAATCAATAATAATATGTTGATTGCTAAAAAAGCGAAAGAGCAAAACAATGAAGGTGCTATGTTATTAGCTAGCAGGAAAGCAGCTAGATTATCTGAAAGTAATGAGAAATACACGGCATTACACAATAAAATGTCTATCCTTTACAGAGTATTGACTAAAATGTATTCTAATTCAGAGATATTGATCGAGGATACAACAGATCAAGTAAAAGTCAAAGAACAAGAGCGCAAAGCCATACGGGCAAGTCATTCAGCCATGAGGTCTGCTATGAGTATTATCAAAGGTGATGCAGATAAGCGGGCCATGTTCGATCAAGCAATGGAAGTCATTGCAGATGATGTTGCCAATAAAGTAGGAGAAATGGAGCGATTTATGGAAATGTCTTCTAGTTTTATGAATTCTATTGACCTACAAAATGGCGTTTTTGAAGAGCAGGGTTTAAAAATGCTGGAAGATTATGAAAAAAATTCAACTTTACTCTTACTAGGGGGCAAAGAAAAAGTAGATGACATTTTAGAACTTAAACAACCAGAAATACATACAAGAGGGACTGACTCTCAGTATGATGGTTTGTTTAATTCATAGTGTTAAATAAAGATCGATTTAATATAGAAAGGATTTCATTAGGAAAATGGAATCCTTTTTTTCATTAATAAAACTTACATCATCAAAAACGATAAATTTTGGAACCAACAATATTGACCAGCATCAAAGAAAAAGCTTTAGCACTTTTACCCGAAATTATTGCAATTAGACGACACTTACATGCAAATCCGGAGCTTTCTTTTGAAGAGAAAAATACTTCAAAATTTATAGCTGACAAGCTAACTGATGCTGGTATCTCTTTTACATCAGGATGGGCGGGTTATGGTATCGTAGCGACCATACAGGGGCAGTCTGATAGGGTAGTGGCACTAAGAGGCGATATGGATGCCCTTCCTATCCTAGAGGCCAATGATGTAACTTACAAATCTAAAAATGAAGGCATCATGCATGCTTGTGGGCACGATGTTCATACAGCATCATTGCTAGGTGTAGCCCTCATATTACAATCTATAAAAGATAATTTGCCAAACACGATTCGTTTGGTTTTTCAGCCTGGTGAAGAGAAACTACCTGGAGGTGCAAGTCTGATGATTGAAGAGGGAGTTTTAGAAAATCCTGAACCTGAAACCATGATCGGACAACATGTATTTCCATCGATGGAAGTCGGCAAAGTCGGTATAAGAACGGGACTTTACATGGCATCTGCCGATGAAATCTATATCAAAATCATAGGTAAAGGTGGTCATGCGGCCATGCCACAAGACGTAACAGATACTGTATTGGCTGCAAGTCAAATGGTCGTAGCGCTGCAACAAGTAGTGTCTAGAAATGCTAATCCTGCTATACCATCTGTATTGAGTTTTGGCAAATTTAATACAGTGGGTGGCGCTACCAATATTATCCCTAATGAGATAAATATAGAAGGTACTTTTCGTACAATGGATGAAACATGGAGGGGAAAAGCCCATGAGCTCATTAAATCAATAATTGAGAATACAGGTAAAGCCTACGGTGTTCAGGTAATTGTAGATATTATGAAAGGTTATCCTTGCCTGGTTAACGACCCAAAACTCACTCAGGATGTGAAATCAAAAATGATAGCCTATTTGGGTGAAGAAAATGTAGTGGACCTCGACCTGCGTATGACTTCAGAAGATTTTGCGTTTTATTCACAGGTTGTACCTTCTTGCTTTTATCGTTTAGGTACTGGCAATAAATCAAAGGGCATTATTTCTCCTGTTCATACACCGACATTTGATATTGATGAGCGGGCATTGGAGATAGGTATGGGATTGATGGCTTGGCTGGCAGTGAGTGAGTGTGCGTGTTAAATAATTATTCCGGTAGGAAGATTCGCTAAAGTCTCATTTTGCATTTATCTTCCCAATACTGGGCAGACAGGTCAGACTAGCAACAGACTGAAACTTGCGACATCAAAAGTTCTTAATCAACTAGGAAAAGAGTCTGGTAAAAAATCCTTTTCTCTCCTTTTCTTTTAGTATATTGTATCTAACGCACATGGCATCATCATCATAAGAGAACATCTTAAATCCAGTCAGTTCTTCTACTTTCTCATCTATCCAGTCCGCAATGCTATTATGTCCATCTTCATGAGTGAGTGGAACACCTTCTTCATGGTGTATCTCACCTTCGGCTTCCATGATTTCTCTTATGGCTTTCCCATTTTGAGAGAGAAATATGGTGAAGGTCATGGTAGTCTCATAATAACTAAATGTCATCACTACTGTATCTGGGTAATTGTAATACTGGAGAGACATTTCATTTGGAATAAATAGAATCGTACCCTTGTCTGTAAAATAAGCATCGATCTCTTTACTTTGATCTCCGTCCAATGCACTTTCTATAGCAACAGACTTGGATGAAGTCTTCACAAAAACATTGTTGTACTCCAAAAAATCTTCCACCTTACCTTCTATATTTCTGTCAATGGCTATGCATGAATAATTGTATCCCATTTGCTTTTTTAATTTTTATATTTAACCAAAATATTTAATAATTTTTTTAAATATTCTACGATCAAATCGTTTTCATATCTCAACATTTTATGGCGTTCCAATACCGCTCTATATCGCTCGTCACTTACAAGTTTTGCAGAAATAAGGCTGTAAATGACTCTCAATGGTGGAGAGTAAAAAACTATGAGGCTAACTCTCCCTTTTTCAGACAATATATAATCAATATCTTTCCTTAAAATAACATCATTATATATTTTATCTATACCTTCAGGCGTTTTCATCATTTCTATATATTTAAAACCGACTATTTCCATGAAATATTTATGGTGAAGAAAGGTTTCATGGATATCAGATTCTTGTAATATTTTATATGTAATTTCTGAATCCCGAGTTTCTATATAATTCTGCTCATTAACTTTAACTGGTGGCTCATATAAACTAAATTTTGGTACATATATCTGCGCAAAATTATAAATTCCTATCTCTGTTGCCATCTTTGTACCCTGTTTAGCACCTCCAATATTATCAAAAGCAAAATGATCCACTCCTGCCTCGATAGCTATCATTCTTAATTCTTTGTGCATAAAATTGAATGAAGGGTCTATTCGGAGCTCTCCTCCTCTATTATCATAAGAACATAAATAAACTTCTGAATAATCATTATAGATTGTATTTTGAGCAATGCGGAGTTTGTATCCTTTCTCTTTGTACAGATTTTCGTAAAAATAAGTCGTAAAATATCTTTGTTTTTCTTTAGCTGTGGTCATGTTTTAATATTTTATATTGCTACATTTACGGTACTGGCTACGTTACTGATATCGTCTTGTGCACTGCCTAGTATTCTTAACCCACCAATGGCACTTTTGTTTATATCCTAATCTAAAGCTAGACTGTACCTAACAAGGGACATCTCACACAGATTATGATTTGCTACACCTATATGTTTAAATATACTTTTCAGTCGTAATTTACAAAAAATCATTATTAATATCGATCTTTTTGATCACCATACAAGCTGTACTATTTTTTGATAATTTTACCTGCTCTGAAATGCCTTGCATTAATATTGCAATGATTGAATTCTGTGATTCCAATACAAGGATGTTTTCTTTATCAAACTGACTGACTTTCCGATTGATGAGGTAGTCTTTTACTTTTTGTCTTTTGCCTTGCATCCCGAGAGGCCCAAATATATCTCCGTCTTTCCAGTTTCTGATGGTAAGCGGAAAATGTAACTGATTGACATCAAGCCAAAGTGTGTCATTTGACTTTTCAAATGAATGTGGTATGGAAGCGTAATCAAATGTAATCGTAAATTTACTTGTCTCTAAGGTAAATGGAAATTCATGGATTGTTTTGTAAATATGATCTGATGTAATCGAAATGGGTCTTATAATGAGTTGATTTCGGTTTACAAGTGCTTCAAATTCATGAGCATAAAAAACAATACCTGTCTGGATGTTTGATTGAGTAATATTTTGACATTGGTTGAAGTTAAATCCATATTTCTTAATCATTTCATACAAAAGTGCTTCACCTACGCCTGTTTCAGTAATTGGTAAAAGATGAATAAAAACTTCATTTCCTTTAATTTCAATTATACTTTGCGTGAATTTTTCTACCAAAAAGTCCAATAATTTTTTGGTAGATTTTAAATTGGATATGCTATTGACAATGCCACCTTTGGCTCTTTGGTCAGCTTTTAATATTTCTGGTAATACATGGTGTCTTAAGTGATTTCGTAAATATTTATCTTTTTGATTGCTGCTGTCTTCTCTGTAAGTTATATCATTGTCTTGGGCGAAATTTGAAATATCTTCTTTCGTGGCAAATAGCATTGGACGGATGATATTTCCATTTTTGAAGTCAATACCATCTAATCCATCCAACCCTGAGCCCCTTAAAAGGTTGATCATAAATGTTTCGGTGTCGTCATCTTGGTGGTGTGCCGTAGCGATATATTGGTAATTATTTTCAAGGCCAATTTTTTTGAGCCATTCGTATCTTTTGTACCTTGCATTGGCATGCATATTGCCTTGTGTTAGCAATAATGGATCAAGATCTAATTGGAAATATGGAATATTATGTTGGCTGCAATATTTTTTTATGAAATCAGCATCGCCATCCGACTCAACTCCTCTCAAATGGTGGTTGATATGTCCTACTCCTATAGTCCATTTACCTTTTGCAAATAAATCTAACATTACCATGGAGTCGATACCAGACGAGATAGCCAATAGCACACTATCTTCTTTTTTTAATATTTTTTTTTGATTAATATGTGATAAAAACCTTTCAAGCATTACTTTTGCAACTTTATATCTACGGTATTGATTAATGGTCAAAGGTAGTAATTTGTATGTTATTGTTTTTTTTTGTACAATATAATAAAATTTAAGTATATGAAATATTTTATTTTTTTGGCTTTCAGTATTATGCTTTTAAACTGTAAAAGTAATAAAGGAACTGGTGTAGATGGAGCTACTGCAGCAGTTGTAAAATCAGTAGAAGAGCAATACATACTTAGTAATCAGAAAAATATGTCAGATAGTTTGGTTCAAGTGCATAGAAATGCAGCAATGCCAATATTGGAGCATAGACTCAAAACTACAACTGTTAAATCTGTGACAGGTTTGGACAAAGATATATGGCATTTTGAAGCCATTCTAAAAGGAAGTGACATCACATTTGGAGAAAACTTGAAAGGCGCTTGGATAGATTTCGGTGATGATGCAACGTATAAATATGGAAGTTTTGGAGATACCTTTGGTGGAGGTAAATATCATTATGATGTGGATAAAGGAAGTTTAATAATGATTGATAATGATAAACGCATAAAGGCACAGGAATTTCAACCGTTACTTACAAATGATGCATTAGTATTTGTAGGTATTTCAACTTATGGTGATAATAATACACAAGCGAAATTGCTTAGAAATACCGCACTTCCTATAAAACCAGAGCCAAAACCAGTATATTGATCGTCTATTGAAGTACAGTTAGCGTCTGTTTAACACATTTATTTGTTTAAATATTTTTGACCTTGGAAAAAATGTTTTAGTTTTAACCAAAATTTTAAACATTGGTTATCACTTGGAATATTTTACCTACAATGGGGATGGTGTTATCACTTTGCTTTTTAGGTTGTAAATCGAAGGGTGAAAATATAGAAACGGAACAAATAATGAATAGCGTAGGAGAGACTGGTTGGCCTGAATGGGCGAAAAATGCAAATATCTATGAAGTAAATATCAGACAATATACGCACGAAGGTACATTCAATGCCTTCAGAAAACACCTTCCAAGACTCAAAGAGATGGGTGTGGACATATTGTGGTTTATGCCTATATTTCCTATTAGTCAAGCAAAACGTAAAGGGAGTTTGGGGAGTTATTATGCGGTAGCAGATTTTAGAGCGACCAATCCTCAGTTTGGTACAATGGATGATTTCCAACATATCATCACAGAAGCTCATGCGCTTGGTATGAAGGTAATTTTGGATTGGGTACCTAATCACACAGGTTGGGACCATCATTGGATCAGCAAACATCCTGAATATTACACCAAAGACAATAATGGAAATATCACCGATCCCATTGATGACCAGGGTAAATCAATGGGTTGGGCTGATGTAGCTGACTTGGATTATGGCAGCAATGATATGCGTCAAGCTATGATCAATGATATGATATTTTGGTTAGAAAATCATGAAATAGATGGTTTTAGACAAGACATGGCACTATTAGTCCCTTTGGACTTTTGGAAGCAATCTATTACAAGTCTAAAAGCTGTAAAACCTGATGTCTTTATGGTCGCTGAATCAGAAGTTCATGATCATTTAAATCAGCATTGTTTTCATGCGGTGTATGGTTGGTCACTACACCATATATTGAATGACATAGCCAAAGGAAAAAGCAATGTGAATGCCTTAGATCAATGGTATAAAAATGAAAGAACAAAAATCCAAAGTGGTGTTTATATGCACTTTACTTCCAATCACGATGAAAATTCTTGGTCAGGATCTGAGATAGAGCGCATGGGTGAAGCACACAAAGCCTTTGCCGTATTAACGCATACAATAGACGGTATTCCATTGGTTTACAGTGGGCAAGAGGAACCAATGCCAAAGAGATTAGAATTTTTTGAAAAGGATGATATCGGTTTTAAGAATTATGCTTATTTAGAATTTTATACCAAACTCAATGATGTGAAACACCATAATCCTGCTTTATGGAATGCTGAATATGGTGGACAGTTGACAAGAGTTCTACAACACAATCATATTTTCGCCTTCGAGCGCTCAAAAGATGATAATAAAGTTCTCGTTATGCTCAATCTCAGTAAACAAAAACAGGAAGTAAGAAGTGACCGTATCATCGCAGGCAAAGATATATTTACAGGTTTGCCTGTCAATTTTAGTGTAGGTGATCAGATCAGTCTGAAGCCTTGGGAATATGTAGTTGTGGTGGAAAATTAAATAATCACACAATAAATATTAATTCAAATAAATCAAAAAGTCCAATAAAATGAAAAAACCATTATTATCCACTGCTGCTATATGGAATATGAGTGTAGGATTCCTTGGGATTCAAGCAGGATTTGCGTTGCAAAACGCCAACGCATCCAGAATATTACAGAATTTAGGTGCTGATACCCATCAATTGGGTTGGTTTTGGTTGGTGGCACCCATTACAGGTATGTTAGTGCAGCCCTTGATCGGTCATTATAGTGATCGTACATGGACTGGTATGGGACGACGCAAGCCCTATTTTTTAGCAGGTGCTATCTTAGCATCCATAGGTTTGATGCTGATGCCCAATGCGGCTTTGTTTACAGCTTTTATTCCTGCACTTTGGGTAGGAGCAGGTATGTTGATGATCATGGATGCTTCGTTCAATGTGGCGATGGAGCCTTTCAGAGCATTGGTAGCGGACAAGCTTTCTACAGATCAGCGTACTGCTGGTTTTGCAATACAAACGGCCTTGATCGGTCTTGGCGCTGTGGTTGGTTCTTGGTTACCTACCATTTTGGTTGACTGGTTTGGAGTGTCGGGAGTATCACCAACAGGCGGTGTACCTGACAATGTGATTTACTCATTTTTTGTTGGAGCGATAATTTTATTAGGAGCTATTTTGAGGACACTACTGACTACTTCAGAATATTCACCACAAGAAATGGCTTCATTTGATGATGCCAATATTGAAGAAACAACACAGTCCAATAATGTTGTAGCTGCCATATTCTCTGACTTTGGGAAAATGCCCGATACAATGAAACAATTGGGTTTAGTACAGTTTTGCTCGTGGTTTGCTTTATTTGGAATGTGGGTTTATAGTACGCCAGCCATTGCAGAGCATGTATATGGGCTTGCCGCCAATGATTCGGAATCTCCATTGTACCAAGAAGCAGGAAATAAAGTGGGTTATATTTTTGGTATTTACAATTTAGTTTCTGCATTGTTTGCATTTGCACTACCATTTATAGCCAGAAAAATTGGACGAAAATATACACATGCAATATCACTTTTAGCAGGTGGTATTGGGCTCATTTCTATTTATTTTATCAGCAATCCTGATATGTTGGTTTTCCCTATGATCGGAGTGGGGATTGCATGGGCTAGTATCTTGGCGATGCCTTATGCCATGCTGGCTGGATCGATACCTGCACACAAGATGGGTATCTACATGGGTATATTTAATTTTTTCATCACCGTGCCTCAAATCACCAACGGACTTATAGGGGGCCCACTTTTAAAGTATGTGTATGGTAGTCATGCCATCTATGCCATAGTGGTAGCTGGATTGTTTTTAATCATTGGAGCCATAGCTGCTACTTTTGTTAAGGACAAAGATGATATGGTATTGCATAAATAAAAGTTACCGTTTTAGGTTTATAGCCATTTTAATAGTATTTAAGCTTTCATTTGTGGTGATTTTATATAAGTAATTGTGTACCTATTGTTGCCATTGCATACCTATTAAGATGTCTCTTATTTTTGTCAATTTTTTTACTTTTGGTTAAATAGACATTTTTCTTAAATAAGATTCCTTAATTTTGTGGTTTTTATCAAGAGGTAATTTTTTAGAAAGAAGTATTACCAAAAATGATTTTGTGGAATTTTGGCAAAAGTTGGTGAAGGAAATGGTTGATTTTAAATGTCAAATATAGAAACGTGAAAAGCAAGTTTTTACTTTGTATTATAAGTGTTTTTAGTTCCTTATATTCATATTCACAGTTTATAGAGGTAGGAGGTAGCCTCGGCTATGCTACTTATCAAGGAGATATTAGCTTCTCTTCAAGTAGATTAAGTGTTCAAGGGGCAAAGTTTTTAGATAATCTTCATTTGGGTTTTCAATTTAATGAGTATTATACGGTTAAATTTAGATATAGCCGTGGGAGCATAGGTGCTTATGATAGTTATTCATTGGATAGCTGGAGAACTGAGCGGAATTTGCACTTCAGATCTGAAATTAGAGAATTCGCATTAATACATGAGTTTGAATTATTTGATGTTATTAAGTATTTTAGAAAAATACGATTAAAACCTTTTATAAACATAGGTTTAGCTTGGTTCACTTTTAACCCTCAAGCCAATTACTTAGGAAAGTGGGTTGATTTGCAACCATTGTCCACAGAAGGTCAAGGTACAAGCCAAAATGATACACCTCCATACAGTTTGTCACAAATTAGCATTCCATTTGGTTTTGGATTTAAGTATAATATAAACCCAAATTGGTATGTATCAATAGAAATAAGTCCTAGAATAACATTTACAGATTACCTTGACGATGTATCAAATAAATATCCTGATCTTAGTCTTTTAAGATCTGAAAAAGGAGAAATTTCTGCAGCTCTGTCTCACAGAGGCAATATTCCATTGGAGGAGGTATCTCGATTAAGGGGAAATCCAAGAGATAATGATTGGTATATTTTTAATAATTTTACTATTGGTTATCAATTTAATATCAAAGAGTATTTCAAGAGGAGAAAATCATTTAGATATGGTAGGAAGTGCCATTTTTTATAAATATGCGAAGTCAATAATATTCAAATCTATAAAAAAAATATTATCCTTGTATAACTTGAGATCACTCATTCAGATGACCACCAGACCCTAACTATTCTTTCACTACTAAATTGATCATCTTTCCAGGGACTACGATTATCCTCTGCAACTCCTTACCATCTAGATATTTTTTTACGGTATCTAAGGTGAGTGCTAAATCTTGTACTTCCTTCGGTGTTAATTGTGCAGATACAGCTACTAAATCCCTCTTTTTGCCATTGACACAGACAGGATATTCTATGGTATCTTGCACCAAATAAGTTGGATTAAATATAGGGTAGGTAGCAATGTGTACAGAAGTGTCACTGCCTAACAATTTATTCAGCTCTTCCGTGATGAATGGTGCAAATGGCGCTAAAAGTATATTGAGTTCGGTGAGAATTTCTTTTTTGTTGCATTCCAATCTTTTGAGTTCATTGACACACATCATGAATGCACTCACGCAGGTATTGAAAGAGAAACGCTCTATGTCTTCAGTTACTTTTTTGATGGCTGTATGTAGTACTTTGTATTCTTCAGCTGTCGGTTTCGCTTCTGATACATTCCATCCATTTTCATCAAAAAACAAACTCCAATATTTTCGTAAAAATCGATTGACTCCGTCTATTCCTTTGGTATCCCATGGTTTGGACTGCTCGATCGGACCCAAAAACATCTCATACATTCGGAAGCAATCAGCACCATATTTTTCTACAACTTCATCAGGATTCTGGACGTTGTATTTGGATTTGGACATCTTTTCTTGTACGATGTTAACAGTAAAATATTCTTCACCATTTTCATCTTTTACCCAATGATATTTTGACACATCACTTAATACATTGAAATTTTTACCTATACTTTGGTAATATTCTTCAAACTTTTCTTTTGTTAATCGATTTTGACCATCAAGATAATCATAAACATACGCCAATCTAATAGGACTACCTGAATGAATGTTTTGATTATTTATATCCTTAATATTTCCAATTAGAGTCGAGTTATCATCAATTTTTAGATTTTCAACATAATATCCATAAGCGGTAATCATGCCTTGATTGACCAATCTTTTGAAAGGCTCGATGGTAGGCACATAACTCAAATCATACAAAAACTTGTGCCAACATCTGCTATACATCAGGTGACCTACTGCATGTTCGGTACCACCGACATACAAATCTACATCTTGCCAATAATTAATGGCTTCTTTTGATGCAAATTCCTTGTCATTGATGGCATCCATATAGCGGAGGAAGTACCATGATGAGCCTGCAAACCCAGGCATTGTATCTGTCTCTAGTTCTAGACTAGGATATTGATTGACCCAATCTTCAGCTCTTGCTACAGGCGATTTACCACCAGATGCAGGTTGGAAGTTTTCGAGTTCAGGTAGCTCTAAAGGTAATTTTTCAACATCCAAAGCATGCGTCACGCCTTCACTATCATACGCAATAGGAAATGGTTCGCCCCAGTATCTTTGTCGTGAATAGTTGGCGTCTCGGAGCTTATAATTGATTTTTCTACTGCCAATGCCCATTGATTCTATTCTAGATAACATTTCTGTGATGGCATCTTTGACTTCCATACCATTGAGGAAATCAGAGTTGATGATTTTACCTACTTTATCATGTAGGGTCGCACCAGGATATTCAGATTTATCCACTACATCTACGATCTCAAGACCAAATTTTTGTGCAAATACCTTATCTCTTTCATCATCACTTGGTACAGCCATGATGGCACCGGTACCATAGTCTTTTAATACATATTCGCCTAGCCAAATGGGTATGTTTTTGCCTGTAAAAGGATTTAAAGCATACGCACCTGTGAAAACACCAGAAACTTCTTTGACTTCGGCCATTCGATCTACTTCTGATCTAGATCCCACATATTCAATGTATTGTGCTACGGCTTCTTGTTGTTCGCTTGTTGTAATTTGACTGACGAAATCATGTTCTGGAGCCAACACCATATAGGTAGCACCAAAGATAGTGTCAGGTCTGGTTGTAAATATTTCCAATTGGAAGTCATGACCTACAATATCAAAAAACATTTGTGCCCCTTCTGATCTACCTATCCAATTGCGTTGCATGGCTTTGAGTGCATCAGACCACTCTAAAGTATCTAAATCATTGAGTAATCTCTCTGCATAAGCTGTGATTCTTAACGACCATTGCATCATTGCTTTTTTCTCTACTGGATGACCGCCACGCTCCGAAAATCCATCTTTGACCTCGTCATTGGCCAATACAGTACCAAGCGCTTCACACCAATTGACATATCCTGTTTTGCGATAAGCCAATCTATAGTTCATTAAAATATCATCTTTTTGTTTGGCTGTTTTTTGTTTCCATTCATCAGCACTAAATATTTCATCCTGACTATTGGCCGCTTTGATATTTTTATTGCCTTCTGCTTCAAAAGTTGCCATCAATGAGTCGATGTGGACTGCTTTATTCTTACTTTGATCATAATAATGATGAAATAACTGAAGGAAAATCCATTGCGTCCACTTGTAATATGATGGATCGGATGTTTTCACTTCCCTAGACCAATCATAACAAAATCCGATATTGTCCAATTGCTCCCGATATCGCTTAATGTTTTCATCTGTGGAAGCGGCAGGATGCACCCCTGTTTGGATGGCGTATTGTTCTGCAGGCAATCCAAAGGCATCATATCCCATCGGATGCAATACATTAAATCCTTTGAGGCGCTTGTATCGAGAAAATATATCGGATGCTATATAACCAAGTGGATGCCCTACGTGAAGCCCTGCACCAGAAGGGTAGGGGAACATATCTAGCACATAATATTTAGGTTTGTCGGATGTATTTGATACTTTATATAACTGAGTGTCAACCCAATTTTTTCTCCATTTTGACTCAATATTTTCCGGATGGTAATGCATGTGAAATTATATTTTTTAATTGGCCTGTAAATTTCAGAAATGCAAAATTAAATATTTCTTTGATAATAGTGTCATTGTAATTAGAAAAGTGTGTAGAAACAAGGTAGAATGAAAAAAGGAGAAAATGGATTAATGATTGAAATAGAAGCGATGAATAAATAGTTTTATTTCAAAAATAGGAAAATAGTCACAAATTTGACTGACACTTAAAAAATGACTAATGCCTTGTCCCTACTATAGTTGCTAAATAAGCCATAGGAAGATAAGCGACTACCAAATCTAAGATGGTAAACCATATCGGCGAGGATACCATTACAACCATTGAAATACCACCTAGTAAAAAGAAAATTCCGATGGTAATAGCAAACTTAAATTTAGTGTCTGCAGCTATCATATATGCGGCAAAAGCACCGAAGAAAGTCCCTAACGCATGTGCTAAAAATGGAAATATAAAATGTTTGATTTCAAATAGGTGGATAGATGTTCTCAAGCCTTCGCTACTATTGACATCAGCACCTGTAGGTGGTGGAATGATATTGCCACCTATCATAATTATAAAATAATTAACCAAACTACCAATGACTATACCAAGTATGACTGCCAAAATGTTGCGTATGATAGGGTGCATATTTGATAATTTGAAGTGTAAAATGACACAAAAGAAATATTGGTACAAACTTACAATTTTATTCTAAAAGGGTGCTATTAGTTGAGAAAATAATGTGGTGTCATATTTTACATTTCACAAGAGCTTATCGAATTGGTAAAAAAGATCATACTGCTTAAAATGATTTAGAGCTTTATGGTATAGCATTAGCAATTAATAATACTTGAAAATCTAAAACGACTTTCCTATTACAGCCTCAATTTAATGCAAGATCGGTCTCTGTCACACCGAGATCACTTTTGCTTTGCTTCATGAGCTATGGCTATGATTTGTCGCAATAAATGCTGATTTTATTGTTCTTATTAACCATCATTACGGAATCCATTATAGATTTCTACGTAATGTTTAAGTTCATTCTAACATCTGTGGCAACATCATTTCTTCTTTTTAAATACTACCAGATGTTGGTCAGATTGAGGTTGTTTGCCTTTTGCAGCATCATCCCAGTAATACTCACCTTTCTTATCGCCATAGATTTCAACCAACCCAACGACATCATATCTACTATCAACATATTTTGGCATCCACTCAAATATCTTCCTTGGAGAATCGGGTCGTTCTGACCAAGATAATCCTACTTTAACGAATACAATGATTTCTGGTTTGTTTTTTTCTATTTCACTGATCATTTCTTCCTGCATTTTTACATTGTAAGCATGTGGCTCCATCATACCGTAAGTATAGATATAACCCGTCGCACTTAGTCTATCTGCATATACCGTGATCTGTGGTTCGGAGCCTAAAATGGCTATTTTTTGATCTTTTGTGGTATTTTTATTGATATATCGACCTATTTCTTCCGATTCAATAAATGGATTACTACCGTATATTTCTTTGGATAGTGTCGATAATGGTTTGGTGAACCAATAAGGTTTGTTTTTGCTAAATGACATAATAACCACAATCAAAGGGATGGCAGCAATCGCAAAAGTATATGAAAATGCATTGGATTCTTCGTTGAATATTTTATTGGCTATCCATTGATGTAAAGTTACAGCTAAAAGAATAATGGAAGGTATCCATGTGATAAAGTAGTGCTGCCTAAAATATAATCCAGGACAAATAGTCAAAAACCCAAAAGCAAAAAACAGTATTAAAAATAGTTTCAGAGATTGGTCCATCTTCGATTGTAAGATGATAATTAATCCACCCAATCCTGATAACCAAAGCAGAGGAAACTCTTTCCATAAGATTTTAAAATTATACATAAATATTTCAGGGGCTTGCCCCAAAGTAATAATGGATGTGCCATATTTTTGTGCATACTCCACAGTCCAAAACCAAAAATTATCGAAGTTGCCTGTTGTGAGCATGGTCAAAAGTACTATGATGTAAGGGATGAATACACCTATAGTATAGATTGCTCCGATAGTCAAAATATTTTTTATGGACCATGTTTTTGAATGGTAAAGATGAAATAAAATAAGTGCCAAACCCATTGGAATAAAAAATACTGCGTGTTGTTTCATTAAGAAAGCCATTCCCATCATTATACCTATCAAAAGTACATAAAGCCAATTTTGATTATTTTTCCACTTTAACCAGCTATAGATTCCAGCAAATACAAATAAATTGATAAAATGTGTGGCGTGACCTGCAGCCCCCAATGTTGCCTTGGATGAAACGATGACTCCGTATAGCAAAATAGCGAGTAGGGCAGTATTCTTACTGAATAAGGCCGTAACTATTTGATAAAATAAATACATTGTAAGCAAAATAACAAAAGTCACACCTAGATGGACACCTTCTGGACTAGCACCAAAAATCTTGATAATCAGTGCATACATGAAGTAAGTGCCGGGTAGTTTCATATTGTATGCCATTTCGTAAGGCATGATCCCTTGCAAAATTAATTGCCCAAAATAACTAAACTCACCTTCGTCTCTTTCAAAAGGCAAGCCGCCTAATCTATGTCGTAGAAAAAAAATCATTAAAAATACAATACCCAACCATATCCATGAAAAATCTAGTTTGTGGGAAGCTTTTTTATCAATATAATTTGATTCAATGCTTTGTTTTTTGTGTCTCATGTTATAAAATTTTGATAATAAAGATCTCTAATAGAAAGGTAAATACGTTGTATTTAGATAAATATATTTATTTAAAAATAACTTTTTGTTGTCTGTACCAGGATCATGTTTAAATTTTTATTGCCTTATTACCAATCTCTTATAAACCTAACTTCAAAATATACCCCTTGTTTTGTTCACTCATCTCATTAATTATTTTAAAATTAGAACCATTTATCCTATGGTTTAAGCCATTTAGAAAATATCTAAACAAACCCTAAATTGATACAAATTTATGACAATTCGTATTAAGAATATACTTAATCATAATTTTTATTTGTGTTTTAACGTCATCCATTCTCAGTATAGCGAAATTGCACCTCATGTAACCCAAGTCACATCTACTTTTCGAATTTAAATTACTTGGGGGATGTCTTGCTCCACTGGTATCGAAAAAATAAATCTCTCAGTGGGAACTCAGTGGGAACTAGTGGGAACTCGGTGGGAACTCAGTGGGAACTCACTGGGAATGTGGTGGGATTACATACGGAACGTGTACGGAGCATATACGGAGCATATACGGAGTTGATATGGAGTAAGTATGGAGTTGATATGAAGTATGTCTCGTCCTAAAATAGCTACACAGGTTAATTAAATAATCCTACAATAACTTTACACTATGCAAAAATAATCCTAAAAACTATATGAAACGATTTTTTTATTTAGAGTATGTTTAAATTTTTATTGCCTTATAATCAATATCTTATGAACCTGACTGCAATATAAACTCATCGTTTGGTTCACTAAAGTCTTTAATTGTTTAATCGTAAGAACCATAACCTATTGATTAGCAAATAAGAATATTTTTAAACATACTCTTATTTTATAAAAATGTAATAGCTAAAGGAGATAAGGCTAATAAACGGTGAAAAAAATGATCTTATAGAGAACGAAATATATTGGTATTTACAACTTGAACATTCGCTGAATATAAAAACTTCCTAAATATATCTTAAGATTTGAACTTTTTAATCATTAATATTGTCATTAGTTAAACGTGGCAGCTAATTTTAAATAGAAAGTAAATATTATAAATGAGATAAATTTCATTTTGTCAACTTTGTATCTTTACTGCCCACAAAATAATCATAGATCAATACAAATATGCGGCAATTAAAAATAACAAATAACATCACATCAAGGGAAAGCCTTGCTTTGGACAAATATTTGGTGGATATAGGGCGCATTGACTTATTGACCATTGAGGAAGAATCAGACTTGGCCAAAAGAATTAGGCAAGGCGATGAAGGAGCATTAGAAAAACTGACCAAGGCCAATTTACGCTTTGTGGTTTCTGTGGCAAAGCAGTATCAAAATCAAGGGCTCTCATTGGCCGATTTGATTAATGAAGGCAATGTTGGGCTAATGAAAGCTGCTAAAAGATTTGACGAAACCAAAGGATTCAAATTTATATCTTATGCTGTGTGGTGGATCAGACAGTCTATTCTACAAGCCATTGTAGAGTACTCTCGTATGGTGCGCTTACCACTCAACAAAATGACTGGTTACAACAAGGTAAATGAAGCTTGGGTAAGTTTTGTCCAAAAAAATGAGCGTGAACCCACTAATGAAGAACTAGCCGAAATAATGGGTGTAAAACCTCGTGATATAGCCAATATGCTCAAAGGTGCCAACCGACATATATCTGTAGATGCGCCATTATCAGATGATGATGGAGCAGCTACTATGGTAGATATGATGACATTGGGAGACGAAGATAGTCCTGACCTTAAGCTGATGGAAGAATCAGTACGTAAAGAAGTCATAGATGGTTTGGAAATACTGTCACCAAGAGAAATACAAGTGATTTCGGCCTATTATGGTCTAGATGGCAATAAACCGCTTAATCTTGATGAGATCGGAGATTTGTATGACTTGTCGCGTGAGCGTGTGCGTCAGGTCAAAGAACGTGCTATAAGAAGGATGCGAAAATCCCTTTCCAAAAATGCTCTCCGTTCATTTTTTAGTTAATGGTTAGTAAAATAGTACCTTCGCAACTTTTTAATATTCGGCGTTAGATTTTTATGGATGTAGGCGATTTTTTTAGATTTTTATTCAAGATGACTATGTCAAAAAGTCAACTGACTAAGGAACTTAGCATCCTTAGACTAACATTGGCCGACCTCAAAGCTAAGTTGATACCATTTAGTCAAGAGGAGATGGAATTGCTTTCGCTCAATCAAGCTGAAAAGTCGAGAAAGAAAGGTTTTGAGAAGATTACAAAGGGCATATTTAATACCATATATTACGAGCCTTTGATAGCTTATGCCATTAAAATATTTTCTAATGGCAATAAACTGATTCTCATCGCTTCTACAGATGATGAGTTTGCTTATCTGACTAAAGATGGCAAGACCCATGTTTATATGAATGATGTTGAAGCAGGTGTGTTGACACCTAAAGGGGAGTTTTATAGTGTCCGCAATCAATTACTTGCATCTATTGATGGTGATGATCATCTTCCGACACACTCCGTTTGGATTCAAAACAAAAATATAGGCTTTATTGCCAATCCTAAGTTTGTAGAAAAAACAATTCCCAGAGCTTTTAGCTTATTGAAAGATATGACTGAAGACGAGAGAAGTATTTTTCTCTGCCTTACATTGGTAAATTTGGTAGAAGAAGCACAGTAAAATAAGAAGAGATTAACCCAATTATTTTTCATTCACACAAAACCTTTCACCATTTTGAAAGTTATTCTCCTATTTATATGATGTCTTAATTTCATTTGTTGTATTTTTGAGCCTGTAAAGTAATTATTATATGAGTGTATTGGACCTAGCAAGGGTAATCATCTACAGATTTCACGAGAAGGGATTAGAGATATTCCTGATAAATAATGAGATGGATAAAGATCAGGATATATGGCAAATACCTGAAGGACTATCTCAATCCATCCGTGAGAAAGGAAAAGTAAATGTCATAGATCTCGACAATACAGAAGATGAGCATGGTCGCAGCATCAGAACATTGGCTATAGAAGGCGATTGGCATGACATCCCATCTATCAGAGGTATGCTCAAACATGATGTGAAATTGGTGAAATCTATCGTAAAAGAAAATCTGCCTGGTAGTGAAAAAGGTGCTTATTTTGCTGTCAAAGAAGCATTTAAGAAAGTGATGCCACAAGAATATAAAGCACTTAAAGAACTGCGTGAAATACTTTTTGATAGAAACTCTGTGACCAATATTTAATTTACATTTTGTTTTGTTATGACACTAGATAGCTGCACTTTACGCAATACTTCATTTAGTTTTCAGGGAGTAAATCACGTATATCACGGCAAAGTGAGAGATGTCTATGACTTAGGCGAGACTTTGCTAATGGTGGCATCTGATAGGATTTCTGCATTTGACCACATACTCCCAAAATCTATACCTCACAAAGGCCAAGTACTCAATCAGATAGCTTTTCATTTTCTCCAAGCTACCAAAGATATTGTACCCAATTGGTTGGTAGCAAGTCCTGACCCAAATGTGTCTATTGGGCAAAAAGCAGAATCCATCAAAATCGAAATGGTGATTCGTGGATATCTTTCAGGACATGCATGGAGGACATACAGTGCTGGTGGACGTGAACTTTGTGGTGTAACAATGCCGGATGGTATGAGAGAAAATGATCCATTCCCTACGCCGATCATTACACCTACTACTAAAGCTTCAGAAGGACATGATATGGATATATCTGTATCAGAAATCATCAATCAAGGGTTGGTGACTCAAGCAGATTGGGATGTTTTAGAAAAATATACCAGAGCATTATTCGCAAAAGGTACAGAGATGGCTGCTTCGCGCAATTTGATCCTCGTAGATACCAAATATGAATTCGGTAAAGTGGGAGATCAAATCATTCTAATAGATGAAATCCACACACCAGATAGTTCTCGATACTTTTATGCCGAAGGTTATGAACAAAGGCAAGAGAATGGTGAGCCACAGCCGCAACTTTCCAAAGAATTTGTACGAGAATGGTTGATTGCTCACGGATTTCAAGGCTTAGATGGTCAGACGATGCCTGATATGCCTGACGATTTTGTTTGGGAAATCTCTGATAGGTATATTCAACTGTATGAGATCATCACGGGTGAACCTTTTATAAAAGCCGATGTAGTGAATATTGAAAAGAGGATTGTAGAAAATGTTGAGGCATATTTGATTAACAAGAAATCTTTAAAAGATTACGTTAGTTAATCATTTTAGAAAAGAAGTTATCTAATTTTCATGACGGTATTGATTAATATGTGTGACTATTCAGGTTTATCCACATCATTTATTGGCAGAACCATAACCTATTGATTAGCAACTAAGAAAATTTTTAAACATAGACTTATTTTTTGTGACAAATTCCTCGTTTTTACGATAACCATTTTCTGAGAGCTAGAGAAATCTTTAATTTTACTACATCTTCCATAAACAGAATATACTAAAAAGTGGCTTATAATTGTATTTCCCGTATCTTTGCACTTTCAATGAACTGATTTTATGAGTAAAAAAGGCAGGGTATTAGTAGCGATGAGTGGCGGTATAGATAGTACCGTAGCTGCTATGATGCTTCATGAAGAAGGATATGAAGTAGTAGGTATCACCATGAAAACTTGGGATTATGCTAGTGCAGGAGGATCCAAAAAAGAAACAGGATGTTGCTCACTTGATTCCATCAATGACGCTCGCCAAGTAGCCGTAAATATGGGTTTCCACCACTTTATCATCGATATACGCGAAGAGTTCGGAGATTATGTGATAGACAATTTTGTAGAAGAATATATCGCAGGTCGCACACCCAATCCATGTGTACTTTGCAACACACACATCAAGTGGAGTGCATTATTAAAACGTGCAGATGCCATGGATTGCGAATTTATAGCTACAGGGCATTATGCCGTCATAAAGGAGCAAAATGGCCGTCGATTTATCTCAAAAGGCAAGGATGATCGTAAAGATCAGTCCTATGTGCTTTGGGGATTGACACAGTCTTGTTTGGAGCGTAGTAGCTTCCCATTGGGTGGTTACAGTAAAACTGAGATCAGGCAGATGGCCAAAGATTTTGGATATGACGAGCTGTCTAAAAAGCCAGAAAGTTATGAGATCTGTTTTGTGCCTGATAACGATTATCGGGGGTTTTTGAAACGTAGAGTACCTGGGTTGGAAGAAAGAGTCAAAGGCGGTACTTTTGTCAATGCCAAAGGTGATATTTTGGGAAAACATGATGGGTATCCATTTTATACCGTTGGGCAACGCAAAGGTTTAGGTGGTGGTTTTTTGACACCTATGTTTGTAACAGAAATCATTCCAGAGACCAATACAGTAGTGCTCGGAGAAGTGGACGAACTCATAAGAAATGGCATGAATGTCAGTCAAATAAATATGATGAAATATGATCATATTTATGACGGTATGGAGGCTACCACGCAAGTGCGATATAACGATAAAGGTGTAATGTCTTCATTGCATCCAGTAGAAGGAGGCGTCCATGTAGCGTTTTATGCCAATGTAAAGGGTATAGCGCCAGGGCAATCGGCAGTATTTTATGAAGGAGACGATGTCATAGGTGGAGGCATTATTGGGGTAAGCTCATTGGTATAATATATTGAATGTAGCAACTAAGAAAATTACTTAATGTATTTTTAATTTTTTTATTATTAATTTTGTCAAGGGTACGCTAATAATAATAAAATTAAATAAATTGTCGTTATTGCTTTGTATATAAAAGTTAATACATTATGAATAGATTTAATATTAAGATTATTTTTACTTTTTTCCTTCTAAGTTCCACCATGTTTTTTTCTTGTGAGAGTGAGACAGAAGTGCTAGATGAGTCGGTTTTTGGGTATAGATTTTTTCCAATCGAAACTGGGAAATCTTGGACTTATTTGTCAGATAGTATCATATATAAAGGTACTAGAAGAGATACATCAAGATCATATATCAAAGAAGTGATAGGTGAAAAATTTACAGACATTGCTGGAGATGAAGCGTATAAAATTGAGCGATATTTTAAAAAGCTTGAAACGGACACTTGGACAAAACTTAATACTTGGACGGTGTTTCGAGATAATTCAAGAGCGATCAGAACAGAAGAAAATATTAAATTTATCAAACTTGTTTTTCCTTTTAAAAAAGGTTTGAAATTTGACGGCAATGTTTTTGTGGATGAAAATATTAAAGTCGAAGTAGGTGGCGAGATGGTGGAAGCTTATAAAAATTGGAATCATCGCATTGAAGAAGTGGATGAAATATATCCATTCAAAGGCCAAGCTATCAAATCTGTCAAAATCAACTTAGTAGATGATACTTCCATAATCGATAGGCGTAAAGTAACAGAATATTATGGTGAAGGAATGGGATTGATTAAGAAAGAAATGATGATATTGGACTCTGACGGAAGCCGACCCACGGACACTTGGGAAGCGAAAGCTCAAAAGGGTTTTATTCATACACTCACTTTGATAGAATTTAAGTAATTTAAGTTGAGCAATAATAAATACATCCGAATAGGACAGCTTTTGAAACCACTAGGTACATCTGGAGAAATCAAGATAGATATTGAAGATGATTTTTTGGATGATTTTGTGGAGAGTGACCATTTTTTTATCAGGGTAAATGGGCATTTTGTTCCTTATTTTATTGAAAATTTGCGCGAAACGAACCATATTTTGCTGAAGGTCGAAGAAATAGATAATCCGGAATCCGCAGCTTTTTTTAATTTAAAAGAAGTATATTTGAGAGAAAAGGATATTGCTTCTAGTAGATATATAGAGCAAAAGTCCAAAGAAGGATGGGTAGGATATCATTTGTACGATAAAGAATTATTAGTTGGGATCATAGACGATATTGAGATTTATCCACAGCAAATATTAGCTTCTGTCTTGTACAACCACAAGAAAGTATTGATACCATTGGTGGAAGATTTGATATCATCGGTTTCGGATGATCAAAAAACATTGGTAATGGATCTTCCAGATGGATTATTGGCCATGTAGCGATTTTTGTCATCTATCTTACTTTTTGGATCTTTAACGCCTAACTATTTATGTTTTAAGCTAAACTATACTAATTTTGCATTCAACTTATTTATGGAGTAGCCTAAAAATTTATATTTAATTTAATGTTTCCATTTTACCGATTTTTTCTAATTGCGTATTTAATACCAGTCATTCACATTGCGTTGGATGCGCAAACTTATCATGTCAAAGGGCATATTGGTGCTTTGTATTATCAAGGAGATTTGGCACCTAAGCCGTTGGATCTAAGTTTTGGTCCAGGCAATTTGTGTTGGGGGATATCTGGAGGGATAGATATTACAGACTGGGCAAGTATCAATGCGCGTTATATGGTAGGAAGACTGACGGGAGATGATGCTTTTGCTGATGACTTAGGTAGGAAGCGAAGAAATCTTAATTTTGCTTCACCATTATATGAGTATGGGATTTATTCAGATCTCAGGATCAATAAATTGTGGAAAGGATTGGATAAATATAAGTTGCGGCTTTATGTCACGGTTGGTATTAATTATATTCATTTTGATCCTCATGCTTATTATAAAGGTGAATGGATAAGATTACAACCTTTGGGTACTGAAGGTCAGAATATAGCAGAAAGTGGTAAGAAACCCTATAGTTTGTACAATTGGTCTCGACCTTTAGGGGTAATTATGGAATTTGATCTTACTAAAAGAATGTCCTTTGGTATAGAATTTAGCCCGAGGAAAACCTATACTGACTATCTCGATGATGTCAGTGGAACTTATGTAAATTACGACGAACTCATAGCTTCTAGCAATCCGTTAGGTGCTGCATTGGCCAATAGGCAAGGAGAGTATCTGGGTACAGGTCCTGTCAAAGTTACTACAGGTACACTACGTGGTAGGGCAGATAGAAATGATTGGTATTCTCATTTTGGCGTATATCTCAAGTATAGATTTGGTCATATTAAGTACGCCCGTACTTTTCATGCACCAGATGATTCCATCTCAAAAGAAGAAATTATTACGCAATTTTAAAAATAGAAAATATACCTAAAAGCAATGTTTTTCGTTTTATATCTAGGCTAAAGTAAATTATTTTAGCAATATACATATTAAATTAAAATATAATATGTATATTTGCACCTTAGTTTGTTCCAAAATACCGATGATATGGCAAAGTTAATGCTTACTATTTTTGTATTGTGTTTGTTTTCAGTAGTTTATGCTGGTGGAAGTACGCATGCTGTTGCAAAAGTAAAACAAGGGGAAAATGCTGAAAAATTACTCAAACGACATTTGTTGACACCACACAATTGCAATTTGGAGTCATTCCGTACTATCAATGGATTGAAATCCTATAACAAAATTATAGCTGGTAAAATTTATAAATTGCCATTGATGATCGTACCTTATAATGGTAAAAATATTAGAACATCCACTGGAATTAACGATCTTTCTTTAGCAAAAAAAATAGAAAAGCTCAATTCAGATTTGTTGAAAGTTGGTATTAGAGATCAACATTTTAGGACAAATAAAAAAATATGGGTTCCTATGGCTGAGTTTGATTGCGAAAACATTGAACCTTCTTCAAAATTTGAAGTAAGAGACAATCCCAATACGCTAACCTCTACCAATGAAATCAAAGAAGTCTCTGAGAAATCTGAAAATTCTTCCTATACGCCGACAGGAACCGAACTTAAAAGAAAAGGCATCAAGACCATTCGAGTACCATTAATGGGTAAAGGGTATGATATTGTACATATTGAAGATTATACTCTTTCAGGGCAAGTATTTTATATCATTAGTGGCCATGGCGGACCTGATCCCGGTGCAGTTTGTACGGACTGTCCTCAAAAAATGTGTGAAGATGAATACGCGTATGATGTAGCATTGAGATTAGCAAGAAACCTTATGCAGCATGGTGCAACGGTAGAAATGATCGTGCAAGATGAAAATGACGGTATAAGAGATGGTGAGTTTTTAAAATGTGATGGGGATGAAAAGACCTTAGGTAAAAGTGTCATTCCGTTAAGTCAAAAAAAGCGTCTTAAAGACAGAGCAGCAACAGTCAATAGCTTATACCGTAAGTATAAAAAACATGGTTACAAGGTTCACAAGGCGATAGAAATCCATGTGGACTCTAGAAATAAGGATACTAGGCAAGATGTCTTCTTTTACTACAATAAGAATAATGCAAAAAGTAAAAAACTTGCTGAAAATGTTCAAGATGTTTTTGCTTCAAAGTATGAACAACATCAAAAGGGTAGAGGTTATGAGGGTTTTGTAGAAGATCGCGGAATATATATGGTAAGAAATGTAGCACCTACTATGCTGTTTGTAGAACTTGCCAATATTCGCAATGCCTCTGATCAAGCTCGACTTATCATAAATACAAATAGACAAGCATTGGCCAATTGGTTGTTTGAAGGATTGCGAAAGTAAAATTACAGTCTCAAATTGCACATTGAATCATTGACACACCTTTAGAAATTGTGTTATTGCGTCATCTCCGAAAAGTATAATTTAGCCACAAAGGTACAAAAACACAAATTATCACTATTTCTAAATAGTTATTTATCAATTGTTTTGAGCCTTTGGGTCTTCTAGTCTTAGTGGCATTTTTTTATTTTTAACTTTTCAGAGTGGACACATTATTACAATTAAAATTTTAACTTTGCCCATATTATTGGATCAAGTAAGGAATCGTTTCCTGCAAAAACGCCTTAATTACTTAATATGAGCGCTTTACATAATAGAATCAATCGCCATGTATTGAAAGAAAAAATCATGGCTGACACAACTCCAAGAGTCACTTTGTCTTTTTACCAGTATTATCATCTAGGTAATCCGAGACTTTTTAGAGATCATTTTTATATTTTATTGGCTGAGATTGGTGTCTTAGGTAGAATATATGTCTCCTTTGAAGGGGTCAATGCACAAATTTCTGTACCTGATGATAAGATTTCTGCATTTAAGGAAGTAATGAGTTCCATTACATTTTTAAGTGAAATAAGACTCAATTTTGCCATCGAAGATGATGGTAAGTCATTTATTAAGCTGATTATCAAAGTCAGAGATAAAGTTGTAGCTGATGGGCTAGATGATAAATCTTTTGATGTGACAAATAAAGGTATCCATCTCAAAGCGGAAGAATTTAACCAATTAGCTGATGACCCGAATACCATCATCGTCGATATGCGCAATCATTACGAGAGTGAAGTTGGATATTTTAGAAATGCTATTTTACCAGACGTAGAGACTTTTCGTGAAGCACTTCCTGTAGTGGAAAACCTATTGGAAACACAAAAAGATAAAAATATCATCATGTATTGTACAGGTGGCATACGTTGTGAAAAAGCATCAGCCTATTATAAACATAAGGGTTTTCAGCATGTCTATCAAGTGGAAGGTGGCATCATAGAGTATGCAAGACGTGCCAAGGAGTTGGGTATCGAAAATAAGTTTATTGGCAAAAATTTTGTTTTTGACGAGCGGTTGGGCGAAAAGATTTCAGAAGATGTGATTGCGCATTGTCATCAATGTGGAAGTCCTTGTGATACACATGTCAACTGCGCCAATGATGCCTGCCATATCTTGTTTATCCAATGTCCTGATTGCAGTAAAAAATATGCACAATCTTGCTCTGTAAAATGTATGGAGTTTAACCAATTGCCAGAAGAAGTCAGAGAAGTATTAAAAAAAACTACCACTTTTAATGGGACGAAATTTGGGAAAGGACGCTACAAAGCGCACCATAAAAATGAAAAATTGGAATTGACTGATTTAAAGGATGCTTTATCAATTAATAGCTAATATCAAAGTGAATGACCGAACCCAATAATCCGATACCTTCCCGTTTTGCCAGATACAATCGTTGGCTTCGCTGGTCTGCATTGATGGTATTATTATTGATATTGGTTGGTTTTTTGTCTATTAGCTTTTCAGATTTACCGAGTTTTGAGGATTTAGAAAATCCAAAGTACGATTTAGCTTCTACCATCTATGATGTGAACGGAAAACCATTCGGACGATATTATATCGAAGATCGGGTTGCCGTAGATTATGAGCAATTGTCTCCGCATGTAAAGCAAGCATTATTAGTAACTGAAGATGATCGATTTTATGATCACAGTGGCATCGATCTAAGAGCATTGGCAAGAGTTGGGTTTAAGACATTGATACTTCGACAAGAGAATGCAGGTGGAGGCAGTACTATTTCTCAGCAATTGGCCAAGTTGTTGTTTCAGCGGCCTAGCATGAAAGGTATGTCATTCATTAATAAGACTTTTACCTTGATCTCCGTCAAACTCAAAGAATGGGTCACTGCTGTAAAATTGGAGAAAAGGTACACCAAGGAAGAGATCATGTCTATGTATCTCAATAAGTTTGAGTTTATCAATGGGGCTCATGGGATAGAAGCTGCTGCACAAATTTACTTCAATAAAAGTCAAGATTCCTTATCAATATCTGAAGCAGCTACATTAGTCGGAATGCTTAAAAATCCAAGTTTGTTCAATCCCAAACGATTTCCAGAAAAATGTAAAGAAAGAAGAAATACCGTACTGAATCTTTTATACAACAGCGGTTATATCAACAAAACAAATCGGGACAAATTGGTTGCTGAAAATATTGACATGTCATCATTTTCGCGAAAGACACAAAGTGAAGGACCTGCTCCATATTTTAGAGCAGAGCTGACAAAGTTTTTGAAGGATTTATTCACCAAAAAGAATATCAAAAAATCTGATGGTACTGAGTATAATGTTTATACTGACGGATTAAAAATATACACTACCATAGATCTGACCTATCAGCAATATGCAGAGCAAGCAGTCTTTGAGCACATGAAAGCGAATCAAGAGCGATTTTGGCGAGTTTGGAAATCTAAAGATCCATGGACCTATGAAACTGATGACTATCAAAAAAAATTGCGCGCTGATATTCTCGAAAGTCAATGTAAGGGATCTGAAAGATATTTGAGTATGCGCAATAAGTATTTGGGCAAGGCTTTAGTAAATGTAGAAGAAAAATATCCTGGATTACCGTTGTCAGACAATGTCATAAAAATCTTGGACTCTATACAACAAAACCTGACGACTTGGCACAATGCGACCCAAAATGCAAAATTGGACATAGTCTATCAGGATAGATACCATAGACTAATTAACAACGAAATCTGGCTTGATATCGTCTTGCAGTATAAAGACTTGCAAAAAGAATTTAAGAAAGAGTTTGCTATTCCTATCAAGATGAAGGTCTTTGATTATGAAGTTGGAGAGAAAGAAGTAGAAATGTCGCCTTACGACTCTGTGAGGTATCACAGAATGTACCTGCAGGCTGGTATGCTTGCAGTGGAGCCTAATACTGGATTTGTCAAGGCATGGGTCGGTGGTATCAATCATAAGTATTTTAAGTACGATCACGCTTCTATGCGGAGATCAGTAGGATCCACAATCAAACCATTTGTATATTTGCAAGCAATGGCAGTTGCCAATATTGCACCTTGTGAGCAGTATGAAGACATACAATACACGATATCTCCGGCTGATTCGGGATTTGATATGGTGGAAGAATGGTCACCTGCGAACGCAGAGGAAAAATTTTCAAAGAGAAAGTATAATCTTTTCCAAGGACTATCTGAATCAAAAAATTCCATCAGTGTGAAATTGTTGAAGGAGATGGGCACGGTGGCACCAGTGAGAGACTTGCTTCATAATCTTGGGATTGATAAAAATCTGAGATTGCCCAATGGACAGCTAGCGGTACCGAAGTTGCCGTCCATCTGTCTTGGAGCAGTGGATCTTACACTAATAGAGATGTCTGGTGCTTATAGCGCTTTTAGTAATAATGGTACTTATGTGCAGCCAGTATTCATCTCTCGAATAGAAGACAAAAATGGTAAGGTCATTTATCAAGGTATTCCCAATAGGAAATCAGCAGTAAATCCTTTATATAATGCCGTAATGTTGGCTATGTTACAAAATAATGTATCTGGAAATGTTAGGGTAAAATCACAAATAGGTGGTAAGACAGGCACTACCAATGACTTTGCAGATGGTTGGTTTATGGGTGTCACACCTACACTGGCCATAGGTGTTTGGACAGGTGGAGATGATAAATGGATAAGATTTCTTACGCTAGACGATGGTCAAGGTTCTGTGATGGCTAGACCTATCGTCCAGAAGTTTTTGCAAAAATTGGAGTCTGATGAAACCTGTGGCTATGATGTGGGGGCCACTTTTCCTATACCACCTATTGGCTATGATGAAATGATAGATTGTGATCTATTTAGATCTGTCCGTTCATCTTCTGAGCGCTATCTTACTAGGAAAGCAAAGGCATCCAAGGAAGAATTTGATGATGAGTTCTGATTTTATTTAAGATTCGGTGATCGGGTGATCTTGTGATAAGGTGATCTGCGATCCGTTATTCAAAACCTTCAATTGTTCGTCATTCGATTGTTCGTCCTTCAGATTATTCGTTGTTCATCGTTCGGTTGCTCGTCATTCGGTTGTTCAAATCATTCAGCTGTTCAAATCCTTCGGTTGTTAGTCGTTAGTTTCTCCCTTTCTAAACTCTATACTAGGTCATTTTGAAGGAGCTTTAGCGACTGAGAAACCCATATTTTAGTCTCAAATTTTTTAAAATATTAACTAAAGTTTCGGACCAAATTTTGCACAATAACTACTCTCATAACCTTGAATCAAATTCATTTGTGCTCTTTGGGGCTAATGATTATACTATAGGTTTGGCATTGTCGCTCGAGCCGCGCTCCCCCATCATCCCCTTACGGGTGCCTTCACTTCTCGCATTGTCATGGCCACCCATCGTATTCACGGTTCACGACGTCAAAGGCGCTTGCCTTTTGGTACTTCGTACTACACTCTGTTCACCTTCCATGAATCGTTCAGTTATACTTTTTGCATTGCCAAAAAAAGTAAACAAAAAACGCTAGTTCCGCTAAATCGCTCCGCGTACCGGAACAGGCTCCCCAAGGAGGTACACCTTGGTATTACTACATCTCCCAAAACAATATGTTTACGTCGTATTTCTAAATCTCCTTGTAAATTGTTTTAAAGTATTGATTATCAGTATTATAAAGTAAGTTGCTATTTAATTATTTAATCCATTTATAAACTCCGAAACATCAGATATTAATTTAACAAAGTAGCATTAATATTGGAAAAAAATTAAAAAAATATTATTCCGATCTACATTATATAATCAAGTCTATGCCAAAAGATGTACCGACTATTTTACACAAACAGGAGATAATTTTTTGATAGGTAAATTTCTGTACTTATGTATCATATATGTAAAATAAGTACTATATGTTAAAATTTGGATTTAGGCTTGACTTTTCGGATATTAGCCAGTATATTTGTAATATATTTTCAGAAATGTCCACTTGACTACCTCTTGGATTGAAGCATCATGTTTTAAATACTTGATTTGTAATTATTATGATGAAAATGATGAGAAGTGGGATATGATTATACCATTGAAATGTGGTGAATCATGTTGTAAAAGAGTAACACAGTATATAAGAATCCCAGGGAATAAATGGTTGAAAGGACCAACGGTTGTTACAGGTGATAATATCTGTACTAATGTTCCAATCGTCATAACTGATGTAGAAGAATGCTCAGCCCAACCAGGGACAATATTAGATATTTGTAATGTTGCTTGCGCAAGATTATAAAATTATTATCAATGTCGTTTGGTTAAACCTGTGTTTTGAAGTCCTTTCCTTTCAAGGGAATGATATAAGATAAGTAAAATCAACAAAATTATTTTAACTAAACGGCATTGAAATTATAATTATATACTATATTCATTTTAAATTTAACATCCAATTTCTTATGAAAATATTTTTATGTTTGTTTTTTCAGCTTATTGTTCTAAGTAAGTATTGTAATTCGCAATATTCAACAGCACGTCCTTACGAGAAAATTAAATTTGAATCTATAAATCCCAAATACCATACACCATTTAATGACCCTAATTTTAAAGACTTTGGTAGCGATGGGTACAATTGTTTTGCTGATTTAAAAACTGTAGAACCATTGGTTTATAAAAATTATATTTTTACAATATACTATAATTATATATCATCACCAGGCCTTTTTGGAATTTATTATTTAACTTGTACCAATTTGGATGATGGAAGTATTGTTTGGAGAAATGAGTTAAACAATGACAATGTTACAAATATTGAAATACCAAGGATTATGGAAATCAATGAGGATAACGAACTAGTAGTAATAGGTCATAAAAAAAAATCACAGTATAATGGTGAACAATTTGTATCAGATGGGCTAATATTCCAAAGAACTTATGAGATCGATAGTGGTAATTTAATTGACTTTAACCACAGAAATTTTAACGATACTTTAGCCTATGACACTGAATATTTATTATTTTACTCTTCTCTATTTTTTAAAGATAAAAGTAGTAATTTAAGGATAGTAGAAAGAATTAATTCTGCTGAAATTGTAGGCTTTAAAAGTTATCTTTTGGATAAAACGGGTAAATTATTAGGAAAACCAGATACAATCGTATATTCATATTTTGATGATTTTGTAAATAATGTAAATATTGCTGTGATTGGAGAAGACTCATTGGTCATGATAGAGATAGGTTTAGATGATGTAAACGCTTTTATCATACTAAGATATCTCACTTACGATTTAAAAGTGATCAATGAAGTGAAAATTATTTCTCCTGTTATAGATAATCTGCCATACATTAGGTTAATGGATGTATCACAAGAAAAAAAATCACTTCTCCTAAATATATGGCAATATGATAACATTACACATTCTGAGTATAATTTGAAATTAGTATTAAATAGATCTGGTGATATAATAAATAAAATTTCTATTCCTTTGGATTACGAAGTTTTAAGATGGAGTAATACTAGAAATATCTTTTCTTATAACGTCCTTTTTAATTACGATATTGATCCTTCACAAAACAATCTTATTCAATTTATGTCCTGTGAAAGTGATTCAAATTGCAAATTATTGAAGGAACATAAAGTAACCGATCCATTAAGGTTTGCCTTTGTCACTAAGTACTTTGAATATAAAGATAAAGAAATTGTACTTTTAAATGAAGGTTCCTTGAAATTTCATACTTCCGGAATAAAGGTAAATGATGACTTTGCAATAGCAAAATCTATTGTAGCTTTTAAGAAAGGAGATTTTTTGCCTGAATTATTATTATCAAGCTTAAGTAATATTAGTGATGTAAATATCATCACCATCAAATCCTATCCCAACCCATCTTCTGGCCCACTCACCCTCAATATACGAGGCATCACAGGCAAAGCCGATGTACGTATCTATGATATGTTCGGGCACAATGTATATGTACAGGATGGCATCACAGAAGGAGAGACGACCATGGATTTGTCAGGTTTGGCTGCGGGAACTTATATCTATAAAATATATCAAGGTAGCAAGGAGATAGGTAGCGGAAAGTGGGTGAGGATGTAGAGATCGAGTGATATGGTGCTCTTGTGATCTATGATTCGTTATTCAAAACCTTCGATTGTTCGTCATTCGTTTGCTCGACCTTCCAGATTATTCGTTGTTCATCGTTCGGTTGTTCAAATCATTCGGTTGTTCAAATCATTCGATTGTTCAGGTAATTCGTCGTTCAAATCCTTCGATTGTTCGTCCTTCAGATCATTCGGTTGCTCGTCATTCGGTTGTTCAAATCATTCGGTTGTTCAGGTCATTCGGTTGTTCAAATCATTCGGTTGTTCAGGTCATTCGTCGTTCAAATCCTTCGGTTGTTCGTCATTCAGATCATTCGGTTGTTCGTCCTTCGGTTGCTCGATAGCTTTTATCATTCGTTTGACCTAAGGACAAGTTATAGGCGATACATTAATCAATCCATTGATGATTTTGACGATATGACAATTACCCTGATAATCTTTTAGGATAATACCTTTTTCTGGATTATCAATATACAATGAGCCATTTGAAAGATGCAATTCAGTTTTTGGATCATTGGTATTGATACCCATTTTGGGAAAAACTTCGCAAGCATCTCCTATACCGTTTTGATTTTGATCTATCTGAAATGGATTATATACAGCAAGACAATTATCAACTCCATCATAGATACCGTCACAATCCTGATCAGGATCGTCGCAAAGGTCTCCAATGCCATTGTTGTTGCAATCGGCCTGATCTGGATTTGATATAGTAGGACAATTATCACATATATTGCCGATTCCATCATTATCTGTATCTTCTTGTAAAGGATTGGAATGATTGGGACAATTGTCACATAAACTACCTAGACCATCATTGTCAGGATCTAATTGATTAGCATTTTGAAAATTAATGCAGTTATCACAAGCGTCTCCTACTCCATCACCATCAGAATCTCCTTGAAGTGGGTTAGGTATGGTTGGACAATTATCAAGTTGGTTTGAAATATTGTCTCCATCAGTATCTATCATGACAGTAATGGTTTTACACAATGGTGGCGGATCACTAGATAATAATACACAAGCATTACGGGTGTCAACACAAAGTTGATAAGTTCCAACCGTATTCCAAGTCAAAGTTTTTATGGTGGTAGGGTCAGTACCATTAAATTGGGTAGCATCTCCTTGTTGTACTCCATCAATATACCACGTGAATTCTAATCCACCAGAAGGGACTTCCACTTCATAATCATGGGTGGATCCAAGATTTACAGTTCCTTCACCAATAATCATACCTTGCCACTGCCCTATTTCAGGTGGACATGGTGGGGAAGTGACTGAGATGGTTATATTACATGCTGAATTGCAACAGCCATCAAAAACCATGGAATATGCTTGACCAACAACCAATCCTGCCATATTCAAACTTATGTTTTGTTCCCAAGGAGGGGCAATTAAACAATTATTAACTTCACAAGTTACAGCATTATTTGGATTTTGCCAGTTGCACTCTGGATATACTGCTACCTGTACACCTCTATCATTGCAAAAACTACTTGGATGATTACAATTTGATGTATTGATTTGTAGGTCAATATTCTCACACCATGCAATAAATCTAATCCAGGTTGGATTTTCTGGGGTAGTTCCAGAGCCTCCTGCACACATTGTATTGCCAGGGCCATCATCAGGATGTAAATAATTGGTCATTTGAAATGTAAATCCATTTAATACATCCATGCTACATAGGGTCTGCTGAAAGGTCAAAAAAGTTAGTAAATATATAGGCTGAGCTATTATCTTTGCATGATAAAGTGCAAGAGTATATGGCAAAATCTCAAAAAAGTCGTGCATCTAAGCTTCGATACCTTAGTCCGAGAGTGGTACCGTTGCCTGGATTTGAGACTCCCTTTGACCAACATTTGGACAAGAACAACCGTTGGGTAAAGTTAGCTCAACTCATACCGTGGGACAACATAGTAAATATTTACCTGTCAAAGTTAAAGAATCAGAAACTGGGAGCTGACAGCATAAATCCTCGCGTAGCAATAGGGGCAATGATTATTAAGCATATGAATGATTTTAGTGACAGAGAGACAGTGCTTCAAATACAGGAGAATGTGTACATGCAGTACTTCATTGGTTACAGTAGTTTTAGTAATCAAGCGCCATTTGATGCTTCACTTTTTGTAGAGTTTCGTAATCGTTTAAGTTTGGATGACATCAATAAAATAAACGAGAAAATTGTAAAAATCTATCAACAATCGATGGATGAGAGTAGCAAAGATGGGACCATAAAAAATGATATTGTTGATCATACAGTTAAACCAGATGAGACACTTCCAGCTGTTGATGTACCCAAACAAGATGATGAGAAACAATCAGTGACGGTTTCAAGCGAAGAAGGAAAAGAAAATGTACAACCTGCTAAAAAAGTAGAATTACGTGGTACACTGATCATGGACGCAACGGTAAGTCCGCAGGAGATAGCATATCCTACAGATTTGGATTTACTAAATGAATCTCGGCAACAGTGTGAGAAGTTAATAGATGGATTGATGGCTTACATAAGCGAGTGGACTACAATAGAAATAAAAAAGCCTAGGACGTACAGGAAGGTAGCACGCAAACAATATTTAAAGATAGCGCAAAAGAAGACAAGGAGCCGCTCTGAAATTAGAAAAGGGATCAGGCAGCAACTGCAATACCTCAAAAGAAATATTAAGCATCTTCACTGGCTGTTGGATCAGATAGAGTTTATTGTATTTGATAAAAAGGCTTATAAGTATTTTTTAGTGATACAACATTTGTACGACCAACAAAAAACTATGTATGATACCAAGACACACAGCATCGAAAACCGTATAGTGAGTATTCATCAACCACATGTGAGACCAATAAAGAGGGGAAAGAAAAATTCGGATACAGAATTTGGAGCAAAGATACAAGCAAGTTTGATGGACGGCTTTGTGTTCATAGACGAATTGAACTGGGAAGCATTTAATGAAGGGGCGAGATTAAAATTGAGTGTAGAAAACTACAAAAGGAGAATGGGTTGTTATCCTCAGAAGGTATTAGCGGATAAGATATATTGTACCAGAGAGAATCGAAACTTCCTAAAAGAGCAAGGCATAGAGTTGCGGGCAAAACCATTAGGAAGACCGAAGGCATTGTCAAATCAAGTAAGCCCTGGAGAAAGAAATCCGATAGAAGGAAAGTTTGGTCAGGCAAAGCGTGGGTACGGACTTGATAAGATAAGAGCAAAGCTGGCTTCAACGAGTGAATCATGGATTTCCACCATCATATTGGTGCTCAACCTAGTCAAGTTGGCTGGGGCAGCACCATATTGCCTGTTAGTAAGCATTTGGGACGAATATGCAAAAAAGTGTACTTTGCACTTTAACTTTATAGAAATATTTTTGACGGCCGCTCAGCCCCAATCGGGCAAGGTAGTTTTTAAGCCAACTTGGACATAATCAGCAGACCCTACATAGTAATGGCGATGACTCGCACTGACAGGTGTTTTGAGACCCAGAAGTACATGGTACAGGTGGTGCGTTGATTTGACCCATTACATCATAATTGCACGAAAAAATAATATAAGTCAATAAGATCAAACTATATATCTCAATTTTATTTTGCCCTAAGATAGACTTATGCTTTTTCATGTTTTGTCTTTTTATTCGATGATTTAATGAGCTATAATAATTTTACCTGAATGCGAATAATATTCATCTTTATATTGATAAATATACAATCCTGATTTCCAGATTTTTGTATTTATATTAATGATTTGTCCATTGTTTAATGAGTGATACACTTGTAAACCATCACTATTAAAAATGGTTATGGTCCAATTAGTATGATTTGATCTATGTGATATGAGCAATACATCATCTGCTGGATTATTATACGTCAGTAAAGATTTAGATACATCATCAGTGGATATCGTATCAGGATCACAAGCATCATCTATAGTATCGTTGTCCATATCTTCTTGGTTAGGATTTGGATTATTTGGGCAATTATCACAAGTATCTCCAACATCATCATTATCAGCATCTTCTTGCATTAGGTTTGACTTTGACGGACAGTTGTCGCAATTATCACCAATATTATCACCATCAGCGTCCAATTGAGTCGAATTTGCTATGTTTATGCAATTATCACAAGCATCACCTACATCATCATTATCAGCATCTTCTTGCATTGGATTTGTTTTCGTCGGACAGTTGTCGCATGTATCACCAATATCATCACCATCAGTATCCAATTGTGTTGTATTTGCTACGTTTGGGCAATTATCACAAGCATCACCCACTTCATCATTATCAGCATCTTCTTGCATTAGTATTTGATTTTGTCGGACAGTTGTCGCATGTATCACCAATATTATCACCATCAGCGTCCAATTGAGTTGAATTTGCTACGTTTGGGCAATTATCACAAGCATCACCTACATCATCATTATCAGCATCTTCTTGCATTAGGTTTGACTTTGACGGACAGTTGTCGCATGTATCACCAATATTATCACCATCAGCATCCAATTGCGTTGTATTTGCTACGTTTGGGCAATTATCACAAGCATCTCCAACATCATCATTATCAGCATCTTCCTGCATTGGGTTAGTTTTCGTCGGACAGTTGTCATTAATATCAAGAATACCGTCTCCATCTGTATCACCAGAAACATTTATTGTAATGCAATTTGGCAATGGATTTGAACTATATGGTAAGCAAATATTGGAAGCATCTACACATAACTGAAACTCACCTATAGTATTCCATTGAATTGAAGTGGACGTATAATTATTTGGAGGATCAAATGATGTGGTGTCACCAGTAGTTACTCCATTGATATACCACGCGAAATCGATTCCACCCGTTGGGATGGTCACGGTATAGTCATGCATTGAACCTTGTAAAACACTGGTCTCCCCATTAATCATGGCTGGCCAATCTTCAATCAAAGATGGGCAACTGGAAGAAGTAACTTCAAATGTAACAGAACATGCTGAATTACAGCAACCATCCAAGAGAATAGAATACACACTTCCCACGGTGAGTCCAGCCATGTTTAAATTTAAATTTTGTTCCCAAGGAGCTACTGTTAAACAATTGTTCACTTCGCAAGCCACAGAATTATTAGGATTTTGCCATTGGCACTCTGGAAATACTGCTACTTGGATGCCTCTTGCATTACAAAAGCCACTTGGATGATTGCAGTTTGATGCCTTGATTTTTAGATTTATACTGTCACAGGTTGCAATAAATCTTACCCAAGTTGGGTTATGGGCAGTGGTTCCAGATCCACCAGCGCACATGGGATTGCCTGGACCATCAGCAGGATGTAAATAATTCGTCATCTGCAATGAATACCCATTTAATATATCCAGAGAACAAAGGATGGGAGAATTTGCACAATTACAGGTATATTGCGAACCAGTTGTACAAGGTTCAGGTGGTTCATTGATTTGCCCAATTGAAAAGTTTGAAAACCATAATGTAATAATAAAAACTACCAGTTTTCTCATGCTTTTTATTGGTTTTAAATTGCTTTTTATATTATTCATAATTTGATTTAAATCGTATTTAACATCCATTTAGTATGGAAAATAATGTTGATTATTATATTAATCTAAAATCAAATACAATAAATTATCAAATCACACCCAAGTCCTTCCCTACTTTAGTAAATGCTGCTACAGCTTTCATGATGTGTTCTGGTTCGTGTCCTGCACTGATCTGTACTCTGATTCTTGCTTTTCCTTTTGGTACCACAGGAAAAAAGAATCCGATGACATAAATACCTTCATCCAAAAGTGCGGAGGCAAATTTTTGTGCTAATGGTGCGTCGTACAACATGACTGGTGTGATAGGATGTGTACCTTGGATAATATCAAAACCAGCTTTGGTCATTTCTGCTCTGAATAGTTGCGTATTGGTCTCCAATTTATCTCTTAAGGCAGTCGATGCACTTAAGAGTTCCAATACTTTGATAGAAGCGCCTACGATAGATGGTGCGAGCGTGTTAGAAAATAGATATGGTCTTGATTTTTGTCTTAACAATTCTACGATTTCTTTTTTTGCCGCAGTAAATCCACCTGAAGCGCCACCCAATGCTTTACCAAATGTTCCGGTAATGATATCTACCCTTCCAAAAGCGCCTGAATGTTCTGCTGAACCACGTCCCGTCTTTCCTACAAATCCCGTCGCATGACAATCATCTACCATGACCATGGCTCCGTATTTATCGGCCAAATCACATACTTTATCTATTTGAGCGATGATCCCATCCATCGAGAATACACCATCAGTAGCTATCAAAATCCGTCTTGCACCCGATGCTTTTGCTTCTTGGATTTTTGTTTCCAAATCTGCCATATCATTGTTTTCATATCTGTATCTTTTAGCTTTGCAAAGTCTGATACCATCTATGATCGATGCGTGATTGAGCATATCTGAGATGATGGCATCCTCTTCATTGAGTAATGGTTCGAACAGTCCACCATTGGCGTCAAAAGCTGCTGCATAGAGTATAGCGTCTTCTTGACCTACGAAGGCCGCTATTTTTTGCTCCAACTCCTTATGGATATCTTGTGTACCACATATAAATCTAACAGATGACATACCAAAACCATGTGTATCAATCGCTTCTTTCCCTGCTTCAATAACATCAGGATGTGAAGATAGACCAAGATAATTATTGGCACAAAAATTTAGTACATCTTTGCCTGTCGTAGTGCTGATTAAGGCGCTTTGAGGCGTGGTGATGATTCTTTCTGACTTAAAAAGTCCAGCTTCTCTTAAATCGTTGAGTTCTGAAGCGATACTTTGGATGGTGGCATTTCTATCTGTATGCATGGCTATATATAGATTAAAGGGTGTTTTTAAGATGGTGCAACATATCTAGGGTCATGGATGAAAGGTTAAAATCAGGTTTCCAATTCCAATCTTTTCGAGCCATACTATCATCGATGGATTCTGTCCATGATGCGGCTATTTGTTGTCTAAAGTCAGGTTTGTAAGTAATAGAAAATTCAGGAATATGCTTTTTGATTTCTTCAGCTATCTCAGAAGGTGTAAAACTCATAGCGGCAAGATTATATCCATATCTAATGCTAATGCTTTCTTTGGGCGCTTGCATAAGGTCAGTTGTTGCTTTGATTGCATCGTCCATGTACATCATCGGTAATCTTGTATTTTCAGAAAGGAAACACTCGTATTGGCCATTTTTTAGGGCTTCATGATATATCTCAACTGCGTAATCTGTCGTGCCTCCTGCTGGTAGTGACTGCCAACCTATGATACCAGGATATCTTAGCGATCGCACATCTACACCATATCGTTGATGGTAGTAGTTGCACCATAATTCTCCTGTGGATTTGCTCATACCATAAACGGTGGTGGGCAGCAGGGGTACGTCTTGAGGAGTATTAACTCTAGGTGTCGTATTTCCGAATACCGCAATGGTACTAGGGAAAAAAACTTTGTCCATCTCCTTTTCTCTGGCCAATTCTAAGATAGCAAGTAGTCCATTCAGGTTGATATTCCATGTTTTGATGGGATTCCACTCACCATTGGCCGATAGGATTGCTGCTAGATGATATATTTGAGTGATTTTGTGATCTTCGACTAGTTCTCTGAGCCTTTGATTGTTTAAGATATCTAAAAATTCAAAAGGCTCAACAGTGACTGGCAACTTTGTGATGTCGGTTGCTAGTACTGATTCTGTGCCATAAATTTTGCGTAATGCTTCTGTCAGTACTCGACCTATTTGGCCATTAGCACCTGTTACGAGTATTTTTGGTTGACTCATTTTAAAAGTTTTGGTTAGGAGCTCAAAAGTAAAGTAATTTTAATATTTATTTGCAATTTAAACTCAAAATATTGAGTTATACTTATTAAAGTTTCGGGGCAAATTTTGCACAATAACTACTCTCATAACCTTGAATCAAATTCAATTGTGCTCTTTGGAGCTAATGATTATACTATAGGTTTGGCATTGTCGCTCGAGCCGCGCTCCCCATCCCTTACGGGTGCCTTCACTTCTCGCATTGTCATGACCTCCCATCTGTTTCACGGTTCACTACGTCAAAGGCGCTTGCCTTTGGTACTTCGTACTACACTCTGTTCACCTTTCAGGATCGTTCAGTTATACTTTTTTGCATTGCCCAAAAAAGTAAACAAAAAATGCTAGTTCAAAAAAAGGTAACTGAATGGTGCAGCTTTGCTGCATTTGAGTGATACGAAATCACTCAAAAATGAAGGCACTGATTTAAACTTAAATTAGCTAAGTGTAATGTTGTTCATTCTCGACCTTACAAGATCGCTCAGTCATGCATTTTTCTATTGACTTATGTATTTCATGTTTAATTTTTTGTCATATTTGAATAAAATAAGTTTTCTCACCACTCTGTGGTTCGAAATGACCAAGGCTGATAAGGAAGAGGGAGATGAAGGAGTTCGCGCGCTGAACTCCCTTCATCTCCCTACCTTAAACTCTAATACTAGGTCATTTCGAAGGAGTTTTAGCGACTGAGAAACCCTATTTTAGTCTCAAATTTTGTAACTGTTCAGCTATAACCCCAAAGGGGTAGAATATTAATAACCGCGGATATATATTCGCGGTAAAAATGGAAAACCAACTTAATTTTGGCGCTATTTTTGCCTATAAGTTGCAAAAATCGTGACAAAATTGTAGTGAAATAGTAAACACCTGAATAGTTACCAAATTTTTTAAAATACTAATTTGACAAAGTGGAATTAATCCTTTGTGCTTTCTATGGCAATAGACGCACTTTCCTGCCCACCCGCTAGCGGTTCACTTCGTCAAAGGCTTGCGGCCTTTGGTGCTTTGCACTTCACCTGCCCATCCGTTTCACGGTTCACTTCGTCAAAGACTTTGTCTTTGGTGCTTTGCACTTCACCTGCCCATCCGTTTCACGGTTCACTTCGTCAAAGACTTTGTCTTTGGTGCTTTGCACTACACTGCGTTCATTTTCTCTATTGCTTGTTTTTTGAACGATAGTCTTCGTTAAACTAACAACCAAAAATAACAGCTGACTTTTTCAGCAGCCCCTAATTACTAAAATGATTTCCAAATCTTTGCTGTCAAAACTTTATCTTTCATCCATTTGTTAAAATATTAGTTTTATAGATATTAATAAATTTTGTTATATGAATCTATTTTTTTATAGCCTTGTTGTTGTCTTTTTGACAACTTGCCAACCCGAAAAAACGACAACTATAGTAGAGCCATCTGTAGCAATACGGGATACCACAACGGTCATCACTGGTGCAGAACGCATTGCTATTTATCATCCTTTGGTCGATAAGAAAAAAGTTGGGCTCGTTGTCAATCAAACCAGTATTATCAACAATCAGCATATTGTAGATTCATTGCTAAAACTTGGTGTGGATATTCAGGTTGTTTTCGCTCCAGAACATGGCTTCAGAGGTAAGGCAGATGCAGGAGAACTTATTAGTGATACCAAAGATAGCAAAACTGGTCTTCCTATTATTTCCTTATATGGGAAAAAGAAAAAGCCATTATTAGAAGATCTGAAAGGTGTGGAAACGATCATTTTTGATATTCAAGATGTGGGACTTCGATTTTACACCTATATATCCACCTTGCATTATGTGATGGAAGCCTGTGCTGAACATAATATCTCACTTATAGTCTTGGATAGGCCCAATCCGAACGCTTATTTTATAGATGGAGAGATACTAAATCCTGCTTTTAAATCCTTTGTAGGTATGCATCCGGTACCTACGGTGTATGGGATGACCATAGGCGAATATGCTCAAATGATCAATGGTGAAGGATGGCTAACCAATCAAGCTAAATGTAATCTTACGGTGATTCCATGTAAAAATTACGATCATAACACCTACTATGAGCTGCCTGTTAAACCGAGTCCTAATCTTCCTGATATGAGAGCTATTTTGTTGTATCCATCTACCTGTTTTTTTGAAGGTACAACATTAAGTCTTGGAAGAGGTACAGACAAACAATTTCAAATCATCGGTCACCCTAAGCTAAAATCTGATTTTTCTTTTACACCCAAACCCAATGAAGGTGCCAAAGAACCACCACTCAACGGACAATTGTGTTATGGTGAAGATTTAAGTAATATTACGATAGGTAGCATTATTAAAAAAGGACAGATCGACCTGAGTTATCTCATAAGTTATCATAAAAAAATGACATCGTTGGGTGAAAAGTATTTTTTGGATAACAATTTTATAGATAAACTTGCAGGAAGTGATCAGCTTAGAACCCAAATATCGCAAGGTAGAACAGAAGCTCAAATCAAAGCAACTTGGGCACCAGGATTAGAGAAGTTTAAGAAAATCAGGGCCAAGTATTTGCTATATTAATGTTGAAGAAAAATCATCGGGATGAAATTTTTGTATTTAATTTTATTTATATTCATGTCAGAATTATCTTTTTCACAGCAAGACACTCTCATATACATAGGCGACCCGATGTGCTCATGGTGTTATGGCTTTGGACCAGAATTGGCCAAAATCAAAGCAGCATTTCCTGAAACGCCATTCGAGATGGTCATGGGTGGATTACGTGCAGGTGGGACGGAAACAATGGTCGATCTGAAAGATTTCTTAAAAGATCATTGGCAAGAAGTACAAGAAGCCACCGGTCAACCATTTAATTACGCCATGCTGAATCAACACGAAGTCGTCTATGATACAGAGCCATCCTGTAGAGCTGTGATGGTGGCAGGCAGACTAAAACCTGAAATAAAATATGCCTATTTTAAAGCGGTACAAGAATCCTTTTACTTCCACAATACCTTGCCCAATGATGATGATACTTTTGTACAATTGGCAGTGAAATTTGGTATAGATGGAGAGACCTTTCATAAATTATTCAAAAAGCAACAATCAAAACTGGATGTATTTTCTGAGTTTGAGTTGGCTCAGAAGTTGGGTGTTCAAGGTTTTCCATCCTTGATCGCAAAAATAGATGGTAAATTGTATATGGTCACCAATGGGTATCAAAAAGCAGAAAGGATCATAAAACTTTTAGAAAATAGAGGCCTACACTAATGCAAAGTCTTTTTTCAATAATCCATAAATCACGGTATCAAGAAACACACCATTCCAATATTCATTTTCACGGATGTGTGCTTCTTTAACAAACCCAGTTTTTTGTAACACTCTTTCAGAAGCAATGTTGTTTGGATCAATGATAGCCGAGACAGAGTGAAACTGTAGGGTTGTAAAAGCATAAGATAGTATGGTAGGTATCACTTCGGTGATATACCCATTATTATGATATTCAGGAAGTAGCATATATCCCAATTCACATCTATAATTTTCTGGTTCTATTCGGTAAAATCCTGCAATACCTATGAGTTGGTCATTTCCTTTTAGCGTAATAGCCCAATTGATTCCTTCATTTTTACTTATGGTATTTTGTATCATTTCGATATGTGCTATGGCATCGTCCATCGTTAGTGCCAATGGCCTAGGTATATATTGCATGGTAACAGGATTGCTTCTCATTGCAAAAATTTCTGGTGCATCGGTTGTATTGATCGAACGCAATACCAATCTATCTGTTTCCAAGTTCGGAAATGGGTTGAAACTAAGGTTTAACATATCAATCCAAAGGTATATTCTCCACTATTTCAAGACCATATCCTATCAAACCGATTCTTTTTTTAGTTTGATGGGTGATAAGTTTGATTTTGGAAAGTCCCAATTCTCTTAATATTTGCGCTCCGGTACCGAAGTCACGTTGCTCATCAGATGCAGGTGGGTTATTAGCAGGGTTATTGTCCAGTGATTTAAGCTTATCCAATATGGATTCTGTTTTTTCGCCATGACGCATAAATAGCAATATTCCTTTTTGGGCTTGTGCTATCATCTGTAGTGACTTAGATAATCTTTCTGCACAGCCATCAAATAAGATACCTAATATGTCCCCTGTTTCTGTATTAGAATGTACTTTTACTAAGCATGGACTGCCATCATTGATATTTCCTATCGAAAATGCTAAGTGGATATCATTAGTAGTGAGTTGGCGAAAAGCTTTTACAGAAAACTTACCATAGACTGTTTCCATTTCTGTTTCCATTTCTTTGACCACTAGTCGCTCTGTACGCATTCTATAAGCTACCAAGTCTTTGATAGATATAATTTTAACATCCAAGTTTTTGCTAATATCCAAAAGCTGTGGCAATCTTGCCATAGAGCCGTCTTCATTGAGTATTTCTACCAATACACCAGCGGGATAACAACCTGCCAATCTTGCCAGATCAACGGCTGCCTCGGTGTGGCCTGTTCGTCTTAATACACCACCTTGTTTTGCAATCAATGGAAAAATATGTCCGGGACGTGCGAAATCAGCAGCACTTGTTTCAGCATTTACAAGCGCTTTGATTCCTGTTGCTCTATCATAAGCGGAAATACCCGTGGTACAACCTTGCCCAATCAAATCTATAGAAACTGTAAAAGCCGTATTGTGCATTGCTGTATTGGACTTAACCATAAGGTCTAAATCTAGCTCTTTGGCTCTTTGCTCCAATATGGGTGTGCAGATGAGCCCACGACCATATTTGGCCATAAAGTTGACGAGTTCAGGAGTTATTTTTTCGGCAGCACAGATGAAATCTCCTTCATTTTCACGATCTTCATCATCTACAACAATGAGAATTTTGCCATTTTTAATGTCTTCTATGGCTTCTTCTATAGTATTTAATCTTATATCTTGCTCTGTGTCAGTATCGCTAAGCATCGGGTTCATTTAAATTTTGTGCAAAAATAGCACTTAAAACCTTACCATTTTGATTCCAATCAAAGTTTTGTTTCACAAATGTTGCAGAATTTTGAGACATCTGCTCGTACAAGGCTGTATTTGACAATATTTTATTTATTTCAGTAATAAATTCTGCTGGTGTTTCGGCCAAAAGGATTTCTTTTCTCGGTTGTGCACCTATAGCATTGTTGACCATCTTAGTCGTAATGCAAGGTAGCCCCATGGCCATAGCTTCCAGTATTTTGTTTTGTTGCCCAGTACCAGACCACATTGGTGCAACGAATATTTTGGCGCTAGCATAAGCATGACGGATATCCTCCACCCATCAACTCACAGTTACGTGCTCTGTGGCTAGTTTTTTTACACGTGAAGCAGGGTTTGCTCCAGCGATCAATACTTTCAGATCTGGAGATAGCTCAGGTAGGATATGATGTACTAAATATTCTACAGATTCGATATTGGGTAAATAGCTCATATTGCCCACGAAGACGATGTCATATAAGGGGATACTATTTTTTGGAAACTCAAAAAAAGTGGGACTTATGCCATTAGAAACCACGTGGATAGCAGCGGCTTCAGGGAAATTAAACTGATCTTTATCTTGTTGTGATATGATAGTCAAGTGATTAAACTTTTTAGCTATATTTGCTTCAAATCTGATCATTCTTCCTGCTTCCATTTTATAAACCCATGACATCCATCCTTTGGCGACAGATGCTCTACGGTTCATTCCTATACCAAAACTATCCATATAATCTAGCGTCTTGGGGTAAGGCAAACCCACACAGTATTGTGCCATACGAGGTAATTGGCAAAAGATGTGGTCAGGCTGAATATCATGGGCAAGTTTATCTATTTTCTTTTGCAATGATTTATTATAAAACCATGCTATCTGAAATGGAATACCTGAAAATAAAGCATGCAGCAGCGAGATATATCTTTCATAAGGACTGATTCTTATCAAGTGGGTGGAAGCGGTAAGATCTCTTAGTTTTTCAAGATCACTTTTGTCGTGATCTACATCTGTAATGCTGATGAGATGTACTTGATGATCGCAAGACAGTGATGCTATCTGATAATACGCACGAAGTTTATCTCCTTTTTCTAAAGGATATGGAAACCTAGATGTAAGGTAAAGTATTTTCAAATCTAAGAGATTAATGATACAATGGTGCTCATCATACTACTGGTGATACTGCAAGGATATAGCTGGGGAATTTCCTAACTGGTTATTGAGCGATACTGCTGAAGCTACACGATAGTGCTTTTTGAATTGTAACATGGCACCGAAACTATAGGTGGAAACAGTAGGATTGACGCCTACTCTTATTTGCAATATATCTATGGCTTGATATCCCATTGCTAACTTGTATTCTGGTTTTCTGTCGATGACCTTGTCAATTTCGGCTAAAACAAAAACCTTGGTAGAAGGTGCATATTTGATACCTAATTTTAATCTTGTGCCTATCTCCGTACCATCTGCCACTTCTATCTTGCCAGGGCTAAAGATATGCGAGGCGAGGCTAAAGTCTCTATTGAGTTTGAGCTGCATACCTGCTTCAAAAGAATATAAATTTTTGCTTCCTACATTGGCTATATTATATCTTAATAGATCAAACTGACCACCAATAGATAATGATGTACTCAATTTGCGGGCATAAGCCAATCCAAATTTCTGCTCATTGTATTCTGTAAAACCAAAATTGGATAATACCAATCCAACCGTTCCGAATTTGAAAGTTTTAGCACCTGCGATGGAAATATTGGTTAAGTCACTGAGATTATATCTTTTTTCAGCACTGATGTCCACTGCAAAACTCTTTACATCGGTCAATCCTGCTTGATTCATATAAATAGCCTCAATGCCTGCAATATTTACTCCTGCACGCCCATAGCCTAAGAAGTTGGCGCCACCTAAAGATGTAAAACCCGATTGACCTTGCAATGCAATGTAGCCAACTAGCAAAATTAGTATCAGTCTGAGACGAAGTTGTACCATGTTCTCTTTGTTTTGGTGACCTAAAAGTACAAAAGTAGGTCGTTTCTGTGCAAGAAATCAGGATTTATTTTTATATTTAGCATTATTTTGAAGGATAGAGAGGCAAACATCCTAGTGCTAATTTGATAGATTTAAAATAGATTAGAGTTTCTATTCTAATTTGCTGCTCAATCATTGTCATTTCCTAGGAGCTTTAATGGCCGTTTCAGTGGTAGAATTTCCTTATTTGGAATCAAAATACTGGACATACTCATTTACCAAAATAGAACTTATAGTTATTGCGGACCGTACTAATTTCAAATACAGTTTTTTGTTTTAAAAATGTATTTTATTCCTACTTCTGCTCTATTTAATGAAGCGTCGTTTTCAAAATTGTAATTACCTAATAAAGTAAGACTACCAATCCCCAAGGCTACACCTACGAATGGTTGTCCATTTTTGATATAGCCACTGCTTAATTGTATCCAATTTTTATTATACAAAGTATATTTACCTCCTAAAGCTACATTGTAAGTGTCAAATTGGTCTTGTTTGGTGTAAAAAGCGGATGGTAGGAAAGCCCATTTATTGGACACTATAAACTCAGTTGATATATAAGCAGCCAACCTTGTCTGCAAAGAGGTAGAAGTGCCAAGAAATGAAATATTGGGTTGATTGATATGATATGCTACGATGCCTGTTGCTATTTTATGACCACGTTGCAGGATAATGTTCCAACCCAGGCCTACATTCATATCTACATATCTTATGTTTGTCTCAAATCCAGACTCACCCGGAGGGATGTTAGGGTTGAAACCATTAGGAGTGATTTGACTAGGCCATCTCAGATCTGAGCCACCTAATGATCTGCTAGAGAAACCTCCAGAAGCTCCCATAGATAGATGATGTTCCGTATTTCCAGCTTGCAAGGATTTTGAGATTGATACTGCAATAAAGTGATTGGCGGATCCAAATTTACTTTCTCCTGCTACATCTCTAATGAATTGATAACCTAAACCCAATTTAGTTTTATTGCCCATGTTTATGGGAGCATCTATATTCATACCGAAATTTTGGTAAACGCTCTGGGCTAGCACTTTACTACTTGAGTTTTGGTAAAATGATGTCAATCGGATGCCACAAACATTGCCCGTCAAAGCAGGATTGAGTGTGGCTGGCAATTGCATATACCGTGTGATGGTGTAATCCTGACCATGCAATAAACAAGTCAAGACTGATAATAAACTGAACAAAAGTGATTTTTTCATGTCGATAATATTTAGATGTTTTGAGTTATAATAGCGTCCTGTTTTTTGAAAATTTATTTGGTTTGTATCACGATTTCTTCATCCTTCCTAAGCCAAAACGATAGAATACTGTAAAATATTACTGCGAAAAGCAAAATTAAATAATAGGTAAATAATCTCCACACCGAAACGATCAAAAAAGATAAGTCTGATGGAATACTTTTGCCAAAAATCCATAAAAATGATGCTTCTGCACCACCTGAAGCACCTGGTGTAGGGATGAATAACATAGTCACATAGACTACCCATTGTCTGATGTACATTTGAATAGTATCAAAATCAGCATGAAAAGCATTTAATATCACAAGCAATACCGAAAACTTAGTCATCCATTGCATTAATAACAGGATAAAACTAAATAGCATTCTTAATTTTCCATGTCGAAGAGCCAATTTAAAGTTGGATTTCATGCCTGTAAACCCTTCTGCCAGCTTGTTTTTAAAATGATAAATCTTACTTTTTATAGCAGCAGGAATGTAGGTCATAAGTCTGAAACCAATTGGAATATGGTTTTTTCGGAGTAAATAAATATAGCCAGCCAGCAAAAGGGTGAAAATAAGAATATGTAGCGCATACTCTTGAAAAAACATCAAAAGCTTAGTAGAGATTCCAGCTAATAGATCTGTGGAATAAAAACTTGCTAATAAGATACCTGTAGTATAAAATACTATGTCCTCTATCACGCCATAAGTCAAAAGGAATCCTGCATTGCCCGTAGTAAATCCCCTATTGATGAGTAGCGCTGCTTTTACAGGCGCACCTCCTACAGCGGTAGGACTGAGCGCAGAAGCCAAATCGGCCGTGATGATGATTCTAAGTAAATCTGAAAATCTAATTTTTTCTTTTAGAAATGATGACCACATCAAAACTCTTAAAGCATAGAATATCCAAGGCATAAACATCAAAAGAATAATCAGCCCCAAATGAAAAAAACTAATGCCTGATAAATATTTTAGTAATGATCTTTCTGTAGTAGTGAGTACAAATATAATATGTGCCCCGACACCAAGCCCAATAAAAAGAATAAGTCTATTGATTATTTTTTTAAAGTTTACTTTTTGTGCCGGCATATTTATGGATTTCCAAATCTATTTTGTGCCACAAAAGTAATTAAATTGTACATACTACTCTTAGTTTTTAGATTAACTTCCTTTTATTAGTGCTTAAGACGACAATAAAGGCAATAAATGTAGTGGTAGTTAAGTTTTTTAGCCTAGAAGCTAATATCTTTGACACTCTTAAACCATAGGGAGTCAATTTTGTTTTTTTTTAATACGTTTGTCATAGTCTTTGAATTTGAGAGAGAGAAAACATCTTTTTAAAAAAAAATGAAATTTCAGTAATTCAAGGTTTTGGGCACATAAAAAAATAATAGGAATGAAAATAATTGGGAAACATATATTCGTCAGTCTCATTTTGATGTTTTTGATATCATCAATCAGTGAGCTCAAAGCGATTCATATCATAGGAGGTGAGGTAGTTTACAAATGTTTGAATTTAGATACGATTCGGCGAGAAGTAAAATATCAGATTACGTTTACTATGTATAGAGATAGCAAAAGCAATGGGGCAGATTTTGATGACCCTGCTAGTTTTGGTATCTATAGAGGCGGAGGGAATAGCTGGTCATTTGTGTCTGAAATATCTAAAGTAAAGGTGCAAAATATCAAAGAAATAGATATCGCAAACAAAAATCCATGTATTCTGGTGCCAGTCAATGTAGGTGTGCAAAGTGGCGTTTATATTTTTGAAATTACCTTGCCTATTATTAATGAAAATTATATGATTTCATTTCAGCGTTGCTGCCGAAATAATACGATACTAAACCTAGTAAACCCTGGAGACACAGGAGCAGCTTTTACTACGGAGATAACGCCGCAAGCCCAATTGACATGCAATAATAGTCCAACTTTTGCTAATTTTCCACCCGTTGTAATATGTGTCAACAGGCCCATCAATTTTAATCACTCGGCCATTGATATAGACGGAGATAGTTTGGTTTATGAATTTTGCAATCCATTGACTGCCGGTGGTACAGACGGTGCTACTACCCCAGGCTCACCTGTATCTTGTACGGGTGTTACTCCTAGTCCGGGTAATTGTATTCCACCTTATGATTTTGCGACATTTAGAACACCCAATTTTACATTTGATAAACCAATGGGTGGCAATCCCTTAGTCACCATCAATCCTGTGACAGGTATTATCGATGGCTCACCCAATTTGTTGGGACAATATTTGGTAGGTGTATGTGTTAGAGAATATCGCAAAGGACAATTGATAGGTATGTTGCGTAGGGATTTTCAGTTTAATGTAACAACGTGCGAAATTGCTGTCATGGCAGACTTAAAGGCTTCTTCTAAAACACAGACAGAATATACCATCAATAGTTGTGGGGAGACCACCATAGATTTTACCAATTTGAGTACGGATGTTCGGTATATTCAGAATTACTATTGGGAGTTTGATATAAGAGGTAAAAAGGAAATTTACAGAACCAGAGATGTATCTGTGACTTTTCCAGGATTGGGCAATTATACGGCCACGATGATACTAAATAAAGACTTGATTGGTCTAGCAGAGTGTTCGGATACGGCCACAATTACCGTAAATTTATATCCATCTATTGATGCTGATTTTGTATTTGCTTACGATACCTGTGTGGCAGGCCCCATCACATTTACTGATTTATCAAAAAGTGGAGCGGGAGCTATTCAGAAGTGGGATTGGAATTTTTTAGAAGGGAAGTCAGCAGCTAAAGATCCCATATTTGAATATGAAACACCTGGTTTGAAGACGGCTAGATTGATAGTTGAAGATAAAAATTTATGCAGAGATACATTAGCTAAACCCATAAATTATTACCCAGTACCTTCTTTGTTGGTTATTGAACCCAATACCTTTACAGGGTGTCAGCCAGCGAATATATTTTTTGACAACTTAAGTAAACCCATAGACAATAGTTATTTGTTTGAATGGGATTTTGGTGATGGTAAAAAAAGTGATGCACTTAGTCCAACCAATCTTTATGAAGATGTAGGGACTTATACCGTAAATCTGAAGTTGATATCTCCCATAGGTTGTGAGACCACTAAGACATGGCCCAATCTTATAAAAGTAGTGCCTAGTCCGAAAGCTGGTTTTACATTTGATCCTGAAAAACCTGATTTGGATGATAACGTAGTGCGATTTACTGATACATCCAAAGATGCCATAGCATATCTATGGAATTTTGATTCTCTTGGGATATCATTGATCCAAAATCCTACTTTTACATTCAAAGATACCGGAGTATTCACCATACAGCAGGTAGTCTTGCATACATCAGGTTGTACAGATACCACCTATGCTATTATTCCTATTTATCCTATCGTCAATTTTTTTATGCCTAACGCCTTCACCCCTAATAATGATGGGTTGAACGATGATTTTGTACCTGTTGGTAATTTTGTAGGAATCCGTAGCTACCATTTTACTATCTGGAATAGATGGGGAGATCGTATTTTTTCTACACAAGATTATACTCAAGGATGGAACGGTCAACGAAATAATAATGGGGAGCACTCGCCGCCTGGTGTATATGCTTACCTCATTGAGTATATTGATGCGTTGGGAGAAAATAAAAATGTAAAAGGGCATTGTACTTTGATCAGATAGACTTTGGACAACGAGCCCAATCATCCGTTTGTCAAAGTCTTACCTGACTTTGACGGATAGTATCATTCGGTCTCTGACCGGTTTGAATGACTTATTGTGACTTGAATGACTTAGCCACACCGGTCAGGAGACCGGCAGTTAAGTGTTACCGTTTGACGGATAGTCTCGGCGTTTATGATGTGACTTGAAACTACCCCGGGCTGGAAAGATATCAGTCCTAAAGTCAGAGACTTTGGACAACGACGAGGTTACGTCGCTTTACTCCGTTTGTCAAAGTCTTACCTGACTTTGACGGATAGTATCATTCGGTCTCTGACCGGTTTGAATGACTTATTGTGACTTGAATGACTTAGCCACACCGGTCAGGAGACCGAAAGATATCAGTCCTAAAGCGAGACTTGGACAACGACAGCGCGCTTTACTCACGGTTTGAATGACTTATTGTGACTTGAATGACTTAGCCACACCGGTCAGGAGACCGAAAGATATCAGTCCTAAAGTCAGAGACTTTGGACAACGAGGCTATGTCGTTTTACTGCCAAACCACTATCATTTCATCAAATCTGCAAATCTGCAAATCTGCAATTCTGCAAATCAGCAATTCAGCAATTCTCCAAATCAACAAATCAACAAATCAGCAAATCAGCAAATTATCACTTCCACACCGGTCAGGAGACCGAAAGATATCAGTCCTAAAGTCAGAGACTTTGGACAACGAGGTTACGTCGCTTTTCAGCCAAACCACTATCATTTCATCAAATAAGCAAATCTCCAAATCTCCAAATCTCCAAATCTCCAATTCTCCAATTCATCAATTCATCAATTCAGCAATTCTGCAATTCTGCAATTCTGCAAATCAGCAATTCAGCAAATTATCACTTCCACTTCGGTCAGGAGACCGAAAGAAATCAGTCCTAAAGTCAGAGACTTTGGACAACGAGGAGCAAATCAGCAAAATATCACGCGATCATTGAAATACAATCTTGATATACTTTGCAACATTATGATGGGTGATGCTTTCAATTTTCAATATGTACAGCCCAGCAGAAATTACTGGATCATATACATAATGCTTTTGTCCATCGCTGCTATAATCCAATGTTTTTATCTTGGTACCATCTGTTTGATATAGGAAATATCTTAATTCCATATTAAAAGTATTTTCTACCGTAAAAGTACCAGGTGATGGATTGGGATATATGTGTACTTTTTCCAAATAGGTATCTACAGCGTTGGAAAGAAAGTCCATACCGTCACAATCTTCATCCACATCATTGTTTGCAATCTCAGTTGCTCCAGGGTATATACTGCTATTATCATCATCACAGTCTTCATTATTATTGGCAAAATTATTTAATAAATTGGCATTACAGCTTACCTTAACGCTATCTTGACCACCAAAGCTATCACCATCTTTGTCAAAATAATGGGTGTAGAGTGGGAGACCATCATCTATCATGCCATTACAATCATTGTCCAAGCCATCACATAATTCAATGTGACCTGGATGTATAAGCGCATTTAAATCATCGCAATCCGTATGAGAGTAATATCCGTCTCCATCTTCATCTTTAAAGAAATAAGGTAAACAGTAGTCTATGGCTTGAAGACCAACTTGTTGACCTATGATGCGTCCAGGGATATCATCACAAGGTGGATGGATGCCTCCCCATATTCTTGATAAAGAACATTGGTCTGATGCATCAGTATATTTGGCCCATTGTAGTGTGACATCAGTAGTTGGTCCTGCTTCGTGTATCAAGGAGCTATCCTTAACAATCTTGAATTCTCCCATGCCGCCGGGGAAAAAAGGGTCACCAGTGAATTGTGTTAAGACCTCAGCAGCAGCTCTGCTGAAGGTAGAGTGACCAGATATATACCCTCCAAAAGGTGGCGTTACAAAAGTGGCTCTTTGATAAGGTACCCATTCTTTGGCTCTGATCCATCCTACACCTGCTACGTTATTATTGTTTTGTGTTATATAAGGATAACCTCTCCAACTATAAATTTTTAAATCCCAGAGATATTCCAGATTTTGACCTACGAGCGGATCTGTTTTCGTAATCAATTCAATGTATCCTGGTATCAAAGGCAATCCGTCTTGGTGATAGTGAGGTAGTAATGGATCTGATGATTGTCCCAATTCAGCCATACCTCTGATAGCTGATATTGGCCTCACATAGTCGTAGTACCCTTTTACACTCCAAGCGCTAATAGCAGCATCATGAACTGCGCCTCCCAAGGCAAAATACGCTTTGATATCCCATTCCAACGTATCTAGCAATCTACCTTCCCCTTTAAATTTTCTTACGAGACTTGGTTGATCATTGACATAATTGAGGATGGTAAACCAATGTCCAGGAGGTGTTTCTGAATGTGGTCCATCCGCCCAAAACTCTGCTAAAACTCTCGAATAATCTGCTCTTTTGACCCACTGACTAGGGTAGGGAAGGCCTGTTTTAGGATTTATTGGGTAACCTTTGCCATTATCTCCTCCTTCGTTTGTATTATAAAAGTATAAGTAATCTTGGTGTGTACGAGGGTAAGATAAGACATTACCCAAACTAGCGGGCGAAATGTTCCAAAGTGTTGTATCTTCTATATTATGATGGCTTGACCAATTGTTGACAAGCACATTTCCCCATTTATAAAAGTTTTCATATTGGTCAAATAAATTGCTAGATATGGTATCTTTGAGGTAAGGAGGATGCCCAGGATCTAGGTAAACATCCCAACTCGTAGTATCTCTATGCAATGTGACCTTACTGGTTTGATTTAAAGCAAATGGTTTTACTTTGCCCCACTCTGCACTTAAGAAGGGCGGTACATTATCTGGGTTGATGTTGCCACCCTGATCGATAAATAGGTTAAAGGCCAAGGGTTGCCACTTATTGAGATCCAAAATCCCTGATGTACCACTTGTGTCTAGTTTCAGAGGTGGATTGTGTGGTAGATATATACTGTTTTTAAAGTTGTTAAGTTCGTTGGCCCCATCATTTATACCATACTGTATGATGTGATGGGAGATATAATTGCCCAAAGATCTTGGGTCTCCATTCTGATAATCTATCGAAACAAAAGCAGTATCCAATCCTAGAGACAACATAAGGCTGTCATACTTTGGGAATATAAACGCTCTTTTTGGTGCTTTTTTATATCTGTGTTTCAGCATACGGTAAGCCGCATAACTTATACATATCTTTTGATCAGCTTCATTGTATGTCTTTTTTAGTGTTGAATCTAAAGGAGTGTAGTAACCATTCACTGTCTTGCCCAAGAAATAAGGTTTTGACTCTAGATCATACATAGCCCAAGCATCATAAATAGCTGCTGTTATGTAGTGCAGGTTGCGAGCCTGAATGGTAGGTAATGTATAGTCATTTTCTATCGAGAGTAAATTTAATTCATTCCATTTTCTAGCTATAGAGTGTTCCTGACCTTGGAGTACTGTCATTGATAAGATACACAATAAACCCAGCAAGGTAATTTTTACTGTACAAAATCGATAAGGTGTGGACATGCTAATAAAATTTGAAAACTATTATAATGAGAGAACTTATATTAACTAAACAAAAATAAGTGACTTTAGATATGTCGATTGTCCACAAATATGAACTGTTTGTCTCATGGCCCTGTGAGTGTTATAATTATTTAAAGTCATAATTATTTGTTGTAAATTAAGAATTAATTGTAATATTGTGAAAATATAAATATTTTATAGTTAATTATAATAGTCTTATACCCCATAATATGTACCAACTGTTCCAGATTAATAAAATCGTATTGTTTGTTTTTTTATTTGTGTTTTTGGGTGCTTTAGATCTTACTGCACAAAATAGGCAATTAGATTCACTTGAGCATTTACTGAAGGTACACGCTGAAAAAGACAGTGCTAGGCTAGATTTACTGCTTAAGATTTGTTGGATCTATACGACAACTGATTATAAGAAGATAGCGAATCATTTGGAAGAAATAAGTTCATTAAGGATGTCACTGCCAAAAAATAAACTATATCCCCGTGTTGATATCATTTATGGATATTATTATAAATCTATTGGTGAGTTTGGAAAATCCTATCAAAGTTTTGAAGATGCTTTAGAATATTACGAAGGAGCAAGAGATACTTTAAATATGATTAGATCATTGTATAGGTTGGGTGAGTTGAGTAACAATACCCATAATTTAGTTCGATCTTTTTCTTCACGTAGAGCATATTATGATCAAGCATCTGAATTGCTACAGTACTTTAGAAATGACGAACAAAGTATTTTTATCAATAATGGACTCGCTACCTTATTGGCCAATGAAGGAAAATTTGGGGAGGCTTTGCTTAGTTTGCAAAAGTCTAAACTCATCTATGACACCATACAGTTTAGAGAGAAACCAAGATCAATGGGTTTTTATTATTACCAACTGGGTCGTTGTTATTTTAATGTAAAAAACTATTCGGAATGCATCAAGTACCTAGCTAAAGCCGAAAATATAGCTAATGAGTTAAACAATAAAGACTTGAAAGTGGAAGTGAATGACTATTTGGCGGATTATTATGTAACCATTAAAGATAACCAAAGGGCAGAGTCTTATTTTTTGAAAAATGTAGCGTTGCAAAAAGATTATGGGGCACAAAATTTAGGAACATCCATTAGGTCGCTATTGTCTTTTTATTTGAAGACTGACAATACACAAGGTATCATGCGCTATTTACCGGAGTATATGACATTGCAAGATACCATCATTCAGGATATTAGAGCGGATAAATATGCAGAGTATGAAGCCAAATTTGAAATGAAAGAAAAAGACCTTCGCAATCAACTCCTAATGAAGGAATTGGAAGGGGCAAATAGAAGAAATCTATATAAAAATATTATTGTATTGGGTTTCTTAATAATGGGGTTAGTTATCTCGTGGCTTTATTATAAACTTTATAAATTAAATAAGCAACTAGAAGAGCAAAATGAGCAAAAGGAACGACTAATTGCTGTTTTAGGGCATGATATCAGAAATCCTCTTATCAACTTGCTCAACAGAGCACAAAGGATGTCAACGTCTGATAATAAAGCCACCCTGGCAATGTACAGAGAAAATATGGCAAAAATAATGCAATTGGGCTTATCTGCATTTAAGATATCTGAAAATATACATAGTTACATCACTACATCAAGAGATATTGATGGTAATTTGATCAATAATTTTAACTTAGTCCATGAATTACTATTGGTGATAGAGCAATATGAGCCAGTAGCTCAAATCAGAAATGTAAACATTGTACAACATTTCGCCACTCATGACGAACACATTGTAAAGACAGATAGATACGCTTTCCAAACTTTGATAAGAAATCTCATTGACAACGCTGTAAAATATACCACTGAAAATAGTAATATTGATGTGTATATCTATAGCAAAAATGATAAGACCAGTGAAACAGAGGTGCGCATTTCTAATCCAATTGACCTGAAAAGCATAAAGCAAACTAAATTATCGAAAAGTGGTTTCGGGTGGACTATTATGAATGATATTTTAAAGAAATACAATATAGTACATCAAGTCAATAATGATGGTAAAACCTATGAAGTATTTTTGACGCTTCCTAATGATAATAATTAATGGACCTGCAAACTTTAATGGCAACAAGTTATGTTAACTTGCAAATGAATTTGCAAGGCCATTAAAATACCATCCCCGTTTGTCAAAGTCTTATCTGACTTTGACGGATAGTATCCTACGGTCTCTGACCGGTACAAATCATCAAATCACCCTAATCACAAAAATCAAATGAATCATAGTTCAGACAGAAGGAGCAAATCAGCACATCAACAAATCATCACATCATCAAATCAACAAATCATCAAATCATCAAATCATCAAATCAACAAATCAGCACATCATCACAACAGCACATCATCACAACAGCACATCATCACATTTTCAAAATAATTCTTAAATTATATGGGAGATATATGATATATGTTATATATTTGCATTATAATTAATAATACAATCAATTTTGTTATTAATTTTAACCACAACCTGGACTCAAAGTTTTTAAACTCACCTTTTACCGCAGTAAGTTCCGGTATTTTTCATATTGATTTGATCATAGAACATTCTATAGAAGAGTAAGCATAATAAGCAAATTGCTATGTTTATGGCACTATTTTTGAATATGTAAAATAAAAAAGGCCTCCCAATAATGAGAGGCCCATGTTGTCATCGATTAATGAAGTCAATCAGCAAATTAACCTTCATTATCGGTTAGATCAAGAGAAGACATTGTCTTTCGGACAGGTCTTTTCTTGTCTTTTTTGCGGGTACCGCCTACACTAACGTACTCAGCGCTGTTCAATCCAAACTTTACAGAAACACCTCGCATGATATGATCACTATAATCATTCAGCTCTACTTCTGCATCAATTAAAATCGAACGTGCAGCATCCGCTTTGGCTACTGCATTGACGTACGCATTTAGTTTCCCAAATGTGTGGTCAATTTTTGCTTGGTACAATTGAGCACTCAGCCCATTACCCAAATCAATGGTTGGATCGATATTCATCAATCCCGAAAGTCTGTCTTGAGCGGCAATTATGGCAACGCTCTTCCTACGTGTCTTCATTGTGTTTAAAATTAATGAAGTGAATAAAATTATGTTCCGAATCTTATTAATCACATACCGCCGGAACAGCTACGATTTGTGATATATCTTTATACATCGCATCGCTCACAGACTTTTTAAAAGTACAAAGATACTCAGAATTTTGATTACATATATATTGTTGTAATATAAGTTATCCACAATTTTATCCTCATTGTATAAATTATTAGGGCAAAATGAGCAAAAGTCAGCTAATTTGAAACTATAACCATGCTTTTTAAATTTTAGCCGAACATAAGTTTTTTAATTTTTGATTTTCCATTTATTATTTCACGTTGATTTAACACAAATTTTAAGAATTTTTTAAAGTTTAACATTGTATTAAGAGTTTTGAGCCATAGGTTTGTGATAACATTAGTTCAAATCTACCAAAATAGCTCGTAGGTCGAAGTGTCTTAAATACGATTTTAAATCACCCGGACTCCAGCCTGTGGCAGATCAAATCATCTCATCTCTAAATCTCCAAATCTCCAAATAATCAAATCGGAACACATCCAATCTAAGCTTTTGGACTTTCAATCTAAGCTTTTGGACATCCAATCTAAGCTTTTGGACTTTCAATCTAAGCTTTTGGACATCCAATCTAAGCTTTTGAACATCCAATCTAAGCTTTGACCAATAGTTGACATCAATCTAAGCTTTTGGACATCCAATCTAAGCTTTTGGACATCCAATCTAAGCTTTTGGACATCCAATCTAAGCTTTTGAACATCCAATCTAAGCTTTTGTACATCCAATCTAAGCTTTTGGACATTCAATCTAAGCTTTCGAACATCCAATCTAAGCTTTTGGACATCCAATCTAAGCTTTTGGACATTCAATCTAAGCTTTTGAACATCCAATCTAAGCTTTGTTAATGGCATTGCAATTTTTAATTGCAACAAATTATGTTAACTTGCAAATGAATTTGCAAGGCCATTAACCCACTACGATCGTCGCAGTTTGCAACTGCGATGCAATATTTTATGAATTTATAATTCAATTAACATTATAATAAAAACTAAGCCACAAATAGTTTAAAACATCGCTCATCGGGTTAACAGATTTTTTTAGCAATTGTGAAAACGAATTGCAAATTCTTGATATACAGGATCGAAGTTGCAAACTTCGACCATCGGAGTTTTGGACATCCAATCTAAGCTTTTGAACATCCAATCTAAGCTTTTGGACATCCAATCTAAGCTTTTGGACATCCAATCTAAGCTTTTGTTAATGGCATTGCAATTTTTAATTGCAACAAATTATGTTAACTTGCAAATGAATTTGCAAGGCCACAAAAATGCCATGCCCGTTTGTCAAAGTCTTATTTGACTTTGACGGATAGTATCTTGCGGTCTCAGACCGATGCACATCACCCCGTTTGTCAAAGTCTTATTTGACTTTGACTGATAGTATCTTACGGTCTCTGACCGGTACACATCAACACATCAACACATCACCCTAATCACAAAAATCAAATGAATCATAGTTCAGACAAAAGAAACAAATCAGCAAATCAGCACATTAACACATAAGTTTTTACTCACCCCAACCCCTCTCTTAAAAAAGAGGGGCTAAGTTCCGTTCTTCGATATTTGGTTATATCTCATGTTCTATTGTTTGATATCTCGTTTGTCAAAGTTTTATTCGATCCATGTTGCAAACAAGTTTGCAACTCCAATAAAATGCCATCCTCGTTTTTAAAAGTCTTATTTGACGTTGACGGATAGTATCTTACGGTCTCTGACCGGTACACATCAACACATCACCCTAATCACAAAAATCAAATGAATCATAGTTCAGACAAAAGAAACAAATCATCAAATCAGCAAATCATCAAATCAGCACATCAACACATCAACAAATCAACAAATCAACAAATTAGCAAATTAGCAAATCAGCAAATCATCAAATCATCAAATCAGCAAATCAGCACATCAGCAAATCAGCACATCAGCAAATCATCAAATCATCACATTAACATATCAGCAAATCAGCACTTGGCATATTTTTACATAAACATCTAACGTTTGTCCACAAATATGAACATATTGTATAAAAAGTTATATAAAAATTACATTATAGAATTTTCTATATATAGATTTGTGTCATATTTATAGTATTGAAATGACGCTTTTGATATATGATGATAAGATCTGATCTGTATCAATAGTCTTACGAGATACGAACCAACCAACCTGTTGCTGATTTGAAAAATTTAAAATGTCTGGATAGGAGATTAATTTTCCTATCAGTCAATCATTTGTTTTTCTGATCAAAATGATAATATCTGAAGGATCATATCCTCCTCCGGCAGGTAGGTGGAATGTATTCTGTAAAGACAAGAGCCCTTTTTGTTTACGATATTATTAATTAATTTGAAGATGGTACAATTTGAAAATTTTAAAATGAGAGATCGATTAGCCAATTTGAAAATGAGTCGATTTGAAAATGAATTTTCTAATCACCATATTGCTCAATTGCCCAATTTTCAAATTAACACATTAGCACATTAAAAAATCAGCACATTAAAAAATGGACTTATTCAGCAAAAAAATTCCGGCAGGCAGCAGACGCACCTACTTCATGGATGTGAAACAGCGAGATGGTGGAGATATCTATCTCCTTTTTTCGGAAAGTTTTACCAATCGTAATGGGATGGAAGAGCGCAGCCGCATTCAAATCAATAAAGAAGATCTGCAGAAAGTGGCAGATGGCCTCGAAGAAACCCTCAATCACATACGCAAGGAATTAAAAATAAATTTTTACTAATTAGCATATTACCCAATTAGCAAATTAGCACATCTGCACATTATCAAATCAGCACATCATTCATACATGAACACCCAAATGACAATATTCAAAAAAACACTTCACCACCTGACACTCGTCGGCCTTGGTGTATGGTGTATTGGAGCTACAGCAATAGCCCAACCCACCTTCACAGATGCTTCATCGCTTCTGCCACAGTCGGGGAGCTTTTACTCTTGGATGCAAAAGGGAGCCGCAGATATGGATGGTGATGGCTATGACGACATTGTTAGGTCCAATACATCCGGACAGTTTTTTGTACTTAAGCAACCGAAAACACCCAATACACCTTGGACAGAAATGTCGCTCGGAGGCATACAGTCAGGCAGTCCACTGAGTATCATCGTAGGGGACGTGGACAATAATGGCTACTGCGACATACTCACTGGTGGGCAGTACAATGGTGTACGTATCGTCAAGGCAAGTAATGATGGCACGAGTTATGCCGCTACACAACTACCGGACGACAATATATTTACCCAAGCATCTGCTATGGCAGACATCAATGGCGATGGATTACTAGACCTATTCGTATGTCATGATGATGGTCTCTCCGCTATCTGGCGCAATACGGGCAATGGCAACTACGTACGTGATAATATGGGCATAGACATGACTACTGTACCTGCCTCTGACAATAGTGGCAATTATGGTATCGTCTTCACCGATTTTGACAATGATGGCGATCAAGATTTCTACATCAGCAAGTGCCGCGCAGGCGTCACAGATCCCAATGATGGCCGCCGTATCAATCAACTTTTTGTCAATGATGGGGCGAACCACTACACCGAAATGGCTAGTGCGTATGGACTTAGAGACGGCTCTCAATCGTGGGTCACAGAATTTCAAGATATAGACAACGATGGTGATATGGATGCCCTCATCATCAATCACTACACACCGAGCCTACTTATGCGCAATAGTGGCAATGGCTACTACACAGATATCACCACGGGCAGTGGACTAGAAAGCCTACCCAATGGTATCTTTCAGGCACTCATGCGTGATTTTGACAATGATGGCTACGTGGACTTATTGTATGCAGGGGCTGGGGGCGCAGGATATTATAAAAATAATGGCAACGGCACATTCACCCAGCAAAGCATCACACCACTCAGCAGCGGCAGTCAGCAGCTACGCTCCTTTGTAGTAGGTGACTTCAACCATGATGGATTTCAGGATATCTATGCATCTTACTATTGGGGCACGGCATCACCCGATAAGTTATGGCTCAATGCTGGCAATGGCAATGCCCACCTACCGATCATACTACAAGGATGGGACAACAATCTCAGTGCCATAGGCACCAAAGTCACCCTTAAGCAAGGAGCAAAAAAACAAGTCAGAGAAGTCAGAGCCGGCGAAAGCTATGGCATCAGCAATACACACTGCATCATCTTTGGACTAGGCAGCAATGCCACTATAGATGAAATAGAAGTCGCCTGGCCCGATGGCAAAAAAGATCGCATCACGGGCCTACAACCTAATAAGATGGTATATGTCAGGGAAGGGAAAAATTAATGAGCTGAATAATGTGCTTATAAGTCTATGTGCTAATGTGCAAATGACAATTGCATCAGTACACCAGCATATTAACAAATTTGCACATTAAAATAGTCAGCACATTTATACATAAATAAATTAACACATTAAAAAAATGAAAGCTTTAACAAAAATCATCATCATCACGCTCGCAATATTCTGGCAGGTAAGCATTATAGCACAAGACTGCAGTAATCTCAATGGTATCATCAATACTTATGCTCCTGTGAATGCCATAGGTGGCAATGTAGTGACAATAGGAGCTACATCTGGTGCAGCAGCACCATTTGCAGTAGGTGATTACGTCGTATTGATCCAAATGACAGGTATACCTCCTGTGCATGCAGGCAGTAATATGGGAAATTATGAACTCAAAAAGATAACTGCAATCAGTGGTAACAATATAACTCTCAATGTAATCGCTAAGACGTATAGTTTTAGTACAGAAAAGGTTCAATTGGTGCGAGCACCACACTGTCCTACAGCAACGGTCACTTCAAATGTTGTAGCCAAATTGTGGAATGGAAATACTGGAGGGGTTATTGCCCTCCATGGAGGGACTCTAATTTTGAATGCAGATATAGTTGCTACGGCTAAAGGTTATAGCCAAAATAATGCTCCATCATCTTCAATTTCTTCGAGTCTAAGTAGTGGACAAGGAAGTATCGAAGGTAGAGGTGAACCTAGAGGAGGTTTAGAAGGTGGAGGTGGAATTGGAGGTGGTGGTGGAGGTAATTCAAATCCAAGCTCGAATGGTGGTGGTGCAGGAGGTGGAGGATTATCAGATTTAGGTATATCCGCTTTTGGTGTTGATGGTGGCAAGGCAAAGGGAGATATACGAGGTAATGGCAGTGGTGGTGGAGGAGGTATTATAGGTGGTGGCGGTTCAGGTGCTGGTGATCCCTTAGGAGGTTCGGGTGGTGGTGTAGGTGGCGGAGGAGAAGGACAAAATGGGACAGCTGGCGGAGGAGGAGGCTCAAAGGGAGTAGGCAATGGTGGAAACCATCCTTCGTGTGAAGATAGCTGCGGTGGTGCAGGAGGTGGTGGATATGGAGGCGGTGGTGGTGCAGCTTCAGCTACAGCTGGAGGAGATGATGGTGCTGGCGGAGGCGGTGGTGGTGCTTGGACTGGTGGTGGTCAGGGAGGCACAAAAGGACTATCAAGTTACACTGATGGTTCTAATGGCAATGTTCCTGTAACATTTGTAATTTCAAATAATGATCATTTTTTAAATAATACACAGGCACGGTTGATGATGGGTGGAGCTGGGGGAAACTCTATGTGCCAACCAGGAGGAGTCGGTGGTGGTATTGTTATTTTAGAATTTAACGAAATTGATGGAAATTCAAATAACATAAATTCAAATGGTGAAGAAAAAGACCTTGCAAGTTATTGTAATCTAATAACTGCGCGGGAAGGGGCAGGTGGAGCTGGCGGCGGTGGAGGAGGACAAATGATAATAAATGTTAGAAACTTTATTTCTTTGACAAATTTAAGTGCTACTGGTGGTGGCGGTGGAGACGGGAACAACAGTGGTCCCTTGGGTTTTCATGGTGGAGTCGGCGGTGGCGGCGGTGGCGGTGGTGGAATTTGGTTATATTCTACTACTTTGACTACTAACACTGGTGGTGAAGTAGTAACTGTAAATAATACAAATATATTTAACGCAGGTAACAACTCTTCTGTAACAATAGGAGGTAGTCATGGAGCATCTACAATAAACCCTAAAAATAGTATGCCTACTGCAACTGGCGGATCAGGTGGTAATGGTTTGATAGTGTCTAGTCCAGATGTACCAGCTTGGGCTGATGCATTATGCGCTATCACCTCCCTCACAGCAACACCAACAACCTGCAATACAGCCACCAACACCTACAGCGTTAGCGGCAGCATCACCTTTACAGATGCACCAGCCACAGGCACACTCACAGTGAGTATAGGGGCCGTTATGCAGACATTTAATGCGCCATTTACCAGCCCACAAGCTTATACACTTACAGGACTGACATCAGACGGCGCGAGCCATACGGTGACGGCAGCATTTAGCGATGATGCGGCGTGTACAGCGACACAGACCTATACGGCACCAGCTAGTTGTGCTGTTACTGGTGATTGTGCTTGCAATGATATGGTATATCTGAATGATACAGGAATAGATCACATACACAAATTTAAAGTCACTTCAGCCAATGGCACATTGACAGAGATCGGCAACCCATGGATGGATGCTAATGGCGTCGTAGAAGCACCACATGGTATAGCGCCAGATATCAATGGGTTTATGTACATCACCCAAGCTCAAGCTCCGCACTTCGTCGGTAAGTTTACTTGCGATGGAGTGAAGGTAGATGCAGATCCATCGACCCCTGCTACTATTGATAATTTGGTAGAAAATATATATAGTTATGATTTGTTTTCAGTAGATAATAATTTGTATGTTAACGCCACCAACAATGCGACTGGTCATACAGGAGAGATGCGAATTTATGATTTATGTACAGGAGATTTAGTGGGATGTCAGTATCCAGCCTTAGTATGGAGTATGGCTGTAGGGCCAGATGGTTATTGGTACGGCACACAAGGCAACAAAATTGTAAGAGGCTTAATAGACCCTGCATCATTCACTGGTACAGCAGGACCAAGTGGCAACTGTGGTACAACCCAAGATTTTATGACTACAGCTCAGTTAGGACTCAATACAGGAGCAGGGGAAGTAGTAATGGGTATAGATTTTGATGCCGCTGGCAAAATGTATGTGGTATATACACATGGTGGTGGCTTCGGCCCTCCATCGAAAATTGTAAAAATAGACCCAGTAACCAAAACAGTAATAGATCAAACCTTGACAGATAGTAGTGCGGAGACCAATGTGGCTGATAACCTAAACTGGGCAGGTGCAAGAGGACTCGTATATAGTAAGAGTGCAGATATGATCTATGTATCAGCTATGGATGATTGTATCGCGGCATTTGATACGGATTTGAATTATGTGTCTGCTGCCAGTAATCATGTACCAGCGGATTTTGCCAAACAAATAGGCATTGTAACAGAGTGTTGTCCTACGACGACACCATTGACATACAATGAAACAATATGCAGCAAAGGCAATGGTGAGAAGATATTTTTGCAGGATGTACTAGACTGCGGAGATGGTGTGATATGCGAAGGTATGTGGGATGAAACATCCAACACAAGTGGAGGTAGTATTGTATTTAATGAATGCGATTTGTCCATCACGGTCAATGGATCAGGTTGCGCAACCTATACATTAACAAAAACAACACCTGCCACAGGCAATCAACAGTGCGGAGCCTTTAGCATCACACTGACTGTATGTACAGAAGTGCCAGCTGCTACACTTACGCCAAATACAGGAACGTGTACAGGTATCACACCAAATAATGATGCTACGATAGTCTTGTCAGCGGTAATCAATGCAGATCAAGCAGGCTTTAGTACAGGAGCAACTTATACAGGTCCTGCTTATGGGCAACCAGGTACCGTAAATATCACAGGTGGAGGCACCATCACAGGTTTGGTCCACAATACCCAATATACGGTACGAGTGTATAATGGTAGTAATGATTGTTATAAAGATTATACAGTCACGACACCTACCATCAATTGTAGTAATCCATGTACCGCAACCCAAACCCACACCACACCCGTCTGCAACAACAATAGCACCGGTGGCAATGCCGCCGACGACTACTTCAGCTTTAGCGTGACGGGTACTGTAACCAATGGTAGTGGTAACTATAAAGTGAAGATCGGTGCATGGACGAGTCCGAGCATTGTCAGTGGACAAGCCGTGAGCATCGTAGGCAATGGACTGAGTGGCAACCCATCTCTCCCTGCCAATGGATCGAGCATCACCGTGCGGGTAGAAGACGCCGTGACGAGCACCTGCTTTACCACCTTTACGGTGAGCAGCGCTTCATGTAGCACCTGCCCATCCCCCAATTGTGGAACCGTAACCGTACAGAAGAATTAAAATCAATTTGAAAATTATTTAATTTGAAAATTTGATGATGAATTATCAAATTATCAAATTAGCACATTTTCAAATTGCCAAATTAGCACATTTTCAAATTGCCAAATTAGCACATTTTCAAATTAAACAAATATGAAAGCTTTAACAAAAATCATCATCATTACGCTTGCCCTGATCATCTCATGGGGAGGACATACACTTACAGGACAGATCAATGTAGGCGTATCGGGCACACCAAGTGTTGTCAATGCCTACTATCCTGTCACTGCCATCAGTGGCAATACCATTACTATAGGTGCAGGTACAGGTATAGCGCACACCTTAGCGGCCAATGACCGAGTACTACTCATGCAGATGACTGGAAATACTGCTCAAAATGGAGGTAAGTTTGAATATGCCATAGTAACCTCTGTGGCAGGTAGCAGTATCACACTGAGTGCTATCAATAGAACCTATACACCAACTACCGAAAAAGTACAGTTGGTATGGGTTCCATATAATGCTACAAGTATAACAGTAATTGCAAATATTCTAGCTCTTGATTGGAATGGGACTACCGGCGGTATTGTATCTTTAATGACTCCAGGTAATTTAATACTCAATGGATCAATATTAGCCAATGGTGCAGGATTTAAGCATGCGAATGGTGCTAATACAATCAAAGGTAGCAATATATACTATGGTGGTGGTGGTGGTGGGTATTTAGCAGGTGGTGGTGGTGGTGGTGGTTTTGGTAGTGGTGGTGGTGGGGGTGCTGTTAATGCCGAAGCTGGGAATTATTCTGGTGGTAATCCTAGTTCTTTGGGTGGCACATTGGAATTTTCTGGTGGCGGTGGTGGCGGAGGCGGAGTAAGTTCAGCAGGGGCCGGTGGTGGCGGTGGGTCACATGGTGGCGGTGGTGGCGGAGGAGCAGGATATGCTTCTGGAGGATGTGGTGGAGCTGCAGGCGACGATGGAGAAGTGGTGGTGTAGGAAGCATTGCTGGGGTTGGTGATACTAATGGCACTGCTGATTCAGGGATTTTCGCACCACCAAGTACTTTAGGTGGCGGTGGTGGTGGCGGAAGATATGTTGGTGGTGGTGGCGGAGGTGAATACCCCTACAGGATTAGGAGGTGCAAGTGGTTCAAATGGTGGTGCCGGTGGTTTGCCAAGCAGTGGTGCAGGAGGAGGATCAGTCGGGACATATCATAATTATCAAAACTGTGATGCTGCAGGAACTTGCAGCGACCCACGTCTATGGATGGGTGGAGGTAGTCAAAATGCAACGAGTGGAGGTGGAATCGTGGCTATATCTGCCAATAGTATTGCAGCTAATGCTCAAACTATCGCAGCAAATGGTGATAATGGTTCATTATACTTACCACTATATTCAGCATCAGGTGGAGAAGGTGGTGGTGGCGGTGGTTTAGTCGTAGTTAGTACCAATAGTATTACTGGCGGCTTACTCACATTATGTGCGAAAGGCGGAGATGGTAGTGCAGGAACTTCAGATGCACAACACGGTGGTGGTAGTGGCGGTGCAGGTGGTTCTGGGTTGGTTTGGATTAATAATCCATTAGGAGGCGTTGCCAATAATAATGGCGGATCTCCTCCCGTATTAGCAAATGTTAGTTTTTGTAATTTACCTGCTGTTCCTGGAGCTGCAACACCAAATCCTAAAACTGCGTCTTTTACTGGTGTAGGAGGGTGTGGAGGTTCCGGAGCTATAAATGTAAATCCAAATGGTAAAATATTTGAAGTTGTTCAGACATGTTCAGTATCATTGTCAGCAATTCCAAGTGCTTGTAACCTGAGCACTAACCAATACAGTGTGACAGGTCAACTAACCTTCAGCAATGCACCAGCCACAGGCACCCTTACAGTAAGTATAGGTGCAATAACACGGACATTTACTGCTCCATTTACGAGCCCACAAGCTTATACACTTACGGGCTTGACCTCAGATGGTGTGAGCCATACTGTTACAGCAGTATTTAGTGCGGATGCGGCATGTACAGACACAGAAACTTATACCGCACCGGCATCCTGCCAGTGTGTGATCAGCAATATCACGGCTACACCAGGAGCGTGTAGCACGTCCAATAATACATATACCCTCACAGGGCAGGTGACATTCACCAATGCGCCTGCAGCAGGTACCTTAGTCATCAGCGTAACAGGTGGCAATAGTGTTACACTTACAGCGCCGTTTACCTCACCAATGTCTTATAGCATCAGCAATCTCAATGCAGACGGTGCCAGCCATACGGTGACTGCTACCTTTAGCAATGATATACTTTGTACAAGTACACAGACTTATAGTGCACCCGTACAGTGTGCGACACCATGTCCACCATCCAATTTTAATTTCTGTACGGGCGATAGCTATACGCTCACAGCCCCTGCAGGATATAGTGGATATCAGTGGTACACCGTAGTAGGCATGACAGAGACACCGATACCAGGAGCGATGAGCAATGTCTATGTGGCGACCATGCCAGGAACTTATATCTATCGAGCGACAGATGCTGGTGCATGTGCCATCGACCTGTGTTGCCCAGTGACACTCAATAATGTGAGCCCACTACTATCATGCACGGCTACAGTGACACCTGCATGTGGACAGAGCAATGGATCCGCCACGGTGACTGCCGCAGGTGGTGCAGGAGGATACACTTATAGATGGAGTTCCACACCACAGCAGACCACAGCCACAGCGACCAATCTCGCAGTAGGTACTTATACCGTGACCGTGACAGACAGTGGCGGTTGTAGCAATACTTGTAATGTAAATCTGGCACCACCCAATAGCCCTACTTGCGTAGCTAGTGTACAGTCCAACCCAGGATGTGGGTTAATGAATGGCTCAGCGACAGTAGCCCCTAGTGGTGGTAATGGCATCTATACTTATGCATGGAGCACTTCACCTACACAAACGTCACAAACTGCTATGGGTTTAGGTGCAGGCATATACACCGTCACTGTGACCGATGGCAATCAGTGTAGCAGCACCTGTAGTGTAACCCTGACCACACCGTCAGGCCCTACGTGTAGCATCGCTGCCAGTACACAACCTACCTGTGCCAATCTCACTGGAGGCTCAGCCACCGCAAGTGGAGTAGGAGGTAGTGGCAGCTATAGTTACGCATGGAGCAACAATATGTCTGGAGCAACCGTAAGTGGCCTAGCAGGAGGTACCTACACTGTAACCATCACAGACAGCAACAACTGTAGTAGTACTTGTCAGGTGACCATCACTACGCCACAAAATTGCTGCAATGTCAATGCCGTAACGATACAAAACATAGCATGTTATGACAACAATACACCGTCAAAAATGACAGACAATCAGTTGAGAGCTGCTTTATTGGTGACCAATAGCAACGCAAGCCTCACGACCTACAATGTCACAGTAAATGGTGGTACGACCATCACACCTACCAGTGGCACGTATGGCATCGGAACACAATTTACCTTAGGGCCAGGGACAGCAGGCGGTGGCGCAACATTTACCGTGACCATCACAGATAGTGCCAACCCAGCCTGTCAGAATACGGTAGATCTAGTAGATCCAGGCAATTGTGCCCCAGGTGAGCCAGAGTGTCCACCTGTGAAGTGCGGTACAGCAACGATACAGGTGAATGGAAATTGATAAAAATGCTGATTTGATAAAAATGCAGATTTGCTAATGTGTAGAATTGCGGAACTGTTAAAAGCAATTTTACCAAATCAAGCAACATAAAAATTAACGCTTTCATAATGGAGGGGCCTTCACAAAAGAGTGTTGGTCCTTTTTTAATTAATTGCAACAAATTATGTTAACTTGCAAATGAATTTGCAAGGCCAAAATGCCATCCCCGTTTGTCAAAGTCTTATCTGACTTTGACGGATAGTATCCTACGGTCTCTGAATGGTACACATCAAACAAATCACCCTAATCACAAAAATCAAATAAATCATAGTTCAGACAGAAAGAGCACATCAGCACATCAGCACATCAGTTTTTACTCACCCCAACCCCTCTCTTAAAAAAGAGGGGCTAAGTTCCGTTCTTCGATATTTGGTTATATCACATGTTCTATTGTTTGATATCTCGTTTGTCAAAGTTTTATTCGATCCATGTTGCAAACAAGTTTGCAACTCCAATAAAATGCCATCCACGTTTGTCAAAGTCTTATCTGACTTTGACAGATAGTATCCTACGGTCTTTGACCGAAACACATCATCAAATCACCCATCACAAAATCAAATAAATCATAAATCAGAAATCATAAATCAGCACATCATCAAATTAGCACATCGCCACATAGCGATGCAAATTTTATATTTTATAATTCAATTCTTACTAAAAACTCAGTCTAAATAATTAAAAGAGCGCTCATGGTTCCGATTTTTAGCATTTTAGTTGGAATTCTTGATATACAGGATCTATTGTTTCTGTTGACCATCTAGTTTCTTAATGGCTTGCAATTTTTATTTGAACCAGTTATGCAAACAAGTTTGCAAGGCCAATAAATGCCATCCCCGTTTGTTAAAGTCTTATCTGACTTTGACGGATAATATCCTACGGTCTCTGACCGGTACAAATCATCAAATCACCCATCACAAAAAATCAAATAAATCATAGTTCAGACAGAAGGAGTAAATCAGCATCAGCAAATAGCACACAAATCCCCAAATCACAAAAAAATAATATCTTTGCACAAATAATTGTAACATGCAACAACGTCTTTATCCTCTCGGCCAACAAGATTTCCCAGGCATTATAAATGAAGGTAGAGTGTATGTGGACAAGACCATGCATGCGCATAGGCTTATTACTACCAACAAATATTATTTTTTGTCTCGTCCACGAAGGTTTGGTAAATCTTTATTTGTCAGCATGTTGGAGACTATATTTTTGGGAAAGCAGGAGCTTTTTAAAGGGATGTATATATATGACAAATGGCCATTTGAAGTTTATCCGATTATTAAAATCTCCTTTTCCAATATAGGATATAGGACCATGGGACTATTGAATGCCATATCAACTGAATTGCTGAGTATTGCTAAAACCCATCAAATCAGCTTAGAATCTAAAGAAACAGACATAGGAAATGCTTTAAAAGAGTTAATTATTCAACTTCAAAATAAATACCAAAAAAACGTCGTCATCCTCATAGAAGAATATGACAAGCCATTGATAGACTATCTGGATAAAGCCAATTTGCATAAAGCATTGGAAAACAGAGACATCTTGAAGAGTTTTTACAGTGTACTCAAAGATGCCGATCCGTATCTTAAGCTGGTATTTATCACAGGAGTGAGTAAGTTTAGCAAAGTGAGTATATTTTCAGACTTAAACAATCTTACAGACTTATCTTTAGACTTAGCATACAATGAAATTTGTGGCATCAGTCAAAGGGAACTAGAAGATAATTTTACAGAAGAGCTCAAAATATATGATAAAGAAAAAATTAGAAAATGGTATAATGGATATAGATTTCATACCAAAGGAGAGACAGTCTATAATCCGTATTCGTTGTTGAGCTTTTTTGTAAAATCAGGTGATTATCAAAACTTTTGGTACACAACGGGTACACCAACCTTCTTGATGAAGATGTGTCGGGAACAACATCTATATAAATTTGAAGAGATAAGCATCAATCAAGATGAACTGGGGAATTTTGATATCGAAAACCCTAAAGATCATTCCCATATTGTTTCAAACTGGATACCTAACCATCAAAAGTGAAAATCCAATTCTGAGAAACTACAAATTATCTTTTCCAAATCAAGAGGTGAGAGAATCTTATTTGAGAAACCTTGCAGATCAATACATTGGTTCCAATAGTTATTCATCGAGTAATATTTTGGAATCACTTTTAGAATCTTTGAATAATAAGGATGGTGATTTGTTAAAGATGAGTCTTAATATGGCCTTTGCTCAAATTCCCTACGACCTATGGCAAAAGGAAAATGAACAATATTACCATGCCATCGTACATCTTTTGTTTTCGCTGCTGAATGTCTATATATTTAGCGAGTGCATACCCAACAGGGTAGGGCAGATGCCATAGTGATCTATGAGGACCAAATATATTGTATGGAGTTCAAACTGGATCAATCGGCACAAGATGCGCTAGAGCAAATCAAAAGCAGAGGCTATACAGAAAGATTTAGAGACACGGGCAAACCTATTCATCATATAGGCATCAACTTCAGTAGTGAACAGAAAAAGGTAGATGACATCATCTGGTAATGGACTTGCAAACTTGTTTGCAAGAATAACACCATGTTGCAAACAAGTTTGCAACTCCACAAGGGTAATGTCCCCGTTTGTCAAAGTCTTATTTGACTTTGACCGATAGTATCCTACGGTCTCTGACCGGTACAAATCATCAAATCACCCTAATTCTACTTTGTTAAATTAGGGATTATCATCAAAGGACTCAAATAGGTTGTCTGGCTCATCGTTTTTGGTCCGCCGATTTATATCTTTTTCCCGCTGTATGTGCCTATAAAGCATCTGCTTTATTTCTTCTTCAATTTCCACTTTTTGAGACAATAGGATTGCAATAGTTTGTAGTCTAACATCTCTGACTGAGAGAAGTGGGATTTCATCTTTCTTTTCTAGCCGTTTTTTGAGTATATAATGCATTGCCATCATCACTAACGCCATGTGGTGATTCCATGAATTGTATTTCCTTACTTGGTAGTCAGCCATTCCAAGTTCTCCTATATTGTCTTGAAATGATCGTTCTATCCAATATCTTTGGCCTTGCATGTAAGCAAATTCTTCAATGCTCTTTTCTTCTTCTTTAAAGTTGCTCAACGAATATTTTATTTTATTCCGATCCTTTCTTATGATCAGCGTTCTCTTTTGAGCTTTTTCCGTCTTTGAGTCCCAGATCCAAACAGTTTGGATGTGGAACAGAGCTTGAGCCACCCTTTGGTTCCTTTACGCCATTCTATTTTGGTGAAGTCATTCTTTGTCAACGTTTTGTAGTAATCTTCTACTTTTAATGATTTCCGTTCATTGGTTACCTTAACGATCTCTTTGCCCTTTTTTGTCACTCGCTTATCTACCAATACTTCTGGTTCTGTAAGATAAATATGTTGATTTACCTTTATGTCCAATACAAACTTTTTACCCTTTTTATCTAGGGCGTTTGCAAATTCATATCCTTGTCCATACAGTGAATCGGCACCTATCCATCCATATTCTATCCCATGTTTGTCTAATTCTTCTATGATGTCCATGGCAAGTTGCACCTTAGTCGCATATTTAATGGCTTTCTTTGGGATGCCTGCTTTGATACACCTTTTTCATCATCTGTCCACTCCTTGGGAAGATATAAACGTGCGTTAACCAAACAGACTTTCTCACCACTCCCTAATGACGCAAAGACACCTGTTTGTGAATTTTCGATCTTACCTTCATTGCCATTGTATTGCCTAGAGACACCAACAGAGTGCTTACCTGATTTTTTGTTACTATTTTCATCAATATTGAGTGCTTGCAGTTTTCGATCACCTAAATCTTTATTAACTTTTTTAGCCACTTCCATCATGAGATCAGATGCACTCCAGGGAGAATCTGAAATGAAGTGTTGTTGGGATTGATATTCGCCTTTTGACTTTTCTACCATTCGTTCTATATTGCGTTTGGAGCGTTCGGCGCAGAACAAACCTTCGAGATATTTAATAGCATTTTCGCAAAGATCTGCTGTCTTTAATTTTAAAACAGATTGATAATCAATAACATGTGAACATAGGTCGCCATCCTTGACGACCTGAAAAATTTCATAAAGGGTTTGTTTTGTGTTCTTAAAAAAGTCGTTTTTGTTACTGCTGTTCCTAAAGGTAAGAAATTTTTACACTCAAAAAAACGACAGTACAAATATACAAAAATTTTACAATATGTTGGTTATCTGTATGTTAAATTTAACAAAGTAGAACTAATCACAAAAATCAAAAGAATCACAGTTCAGACAGAAGGAGCAAATCAGCACATCAGCAAATTAGGGGCTGCTGAAAAAGTCAGCTATTATTTTTGGTTAAGAGTTTAACGGAGATTATCGTTCAAAAAACAAGCAATAGTGAATGAAGAAATAAAAGTGCGTCTATTGCCATAGAAAGCACAAAGGATTAAATATGAAATACTTATGGCAATAGAAAAAGCATTTTGGTTCGAAAATGAACGGTGCTACGCAATTGCCTTTTTTTGAACTAGACTTTTTTGGTTACTTTTTGGGCAATGCAAAAGTAGCTGCCTGCATAAGGCAAAAACTCAAGGTACAAGACTTTTGGACAAAATCAATTAAAAGGTTTGCATTTAATTTGTTTATTATAGACATAATTTATTATTTACCAATTGGTTGCACCATAGTCAGCAGACCCAAATTAGCACATCATCACATTAGCAAATCCCCAAATCATAAAAAAATAATATCTTTGCACAAATAATTGTAACATGCAACAACGTCTTTATCCTCTCGGCCAACAAGATTTCCCAGGCATTATAAATGAAGGTAGAGTGTATGTGGACAAGACCATGCATGCGCATAGGCTTATCACCACCAACAAATATTATTTTTGTCTCGTCCACGAAGATTTGGTAAATCTTTATTTGTCAGCATGTTGGAGACTATATTTTGGGAAAGCAGGAGCTTTTAAAGGGATGTATATATACGACAAATGGCCATTTGAGCCATATCCGATCATAAGTTTATCTTTTAATACTTTAGCTTATGAAAACAATCAATTGGATGAATCCATTAAAAAAAGGTTGCATTTCATAGCAGCATCCTATGCTATCGAACTTAAGACAGAAGAAACAAAAGAAAAGTTTGAAGAGCTCATCAAAGGGCTGTATAAAAAATACAATAAAAACGTCGTCATCCTCATAGACGAATATGACAAGCCATTGATAGACTATCTGGATAAAGCCAATTTGCATAAAGCATTGGAAAACAGAGACATCCTGAAGCGTTTTTACAGTGTACTCAAAGATGCCGATCCGTATCTTAAGCTGGTATTTATAACAGGAGTGAGTAAGTTTAGTAAGGTGAGTATATTTTCAGATCTAAACAATCTTACAGATTTATCTTTAGCTGATGCGTATAATGAGATATGTGGTATCAGTCAAAAGGAACTAGAAGAAAATTTTGTAGAAGAACTCAAAGCGTATGACAAAGAAAAAATACGTAAATGGTACAATGGTTATAAATGGGATATGAATGGGTTTACAGTTTATAACCCATTTTCCCTACTTAGTTTTTTTGTAAATAATGGAAAATATCAAAACTTTTGGTACACAACGGGTACACCAACCTTCTTGATGAAGATGTGTCGGGAACAACATCTATACAAATTTGAAGAGATAAGCATCAATCAAGATGAACTGGGGAATTTTGATATCGAAAACCTAAAGATCATTCCCATATTGTTTCAAACTGGATACCTAACCATCAAAAGTGAAAATCCAATTCTGAGAAACTACAAATTATCTTTTCCAAATCAAGAGGTGAGAGAATCTTATTTGAGAAACCTTGCAGATCAATATATTGGTTCCAATAGTTATTCATCGAGTAATATTTTGGAATCACTTTTAGAATCTTTGAATAATAATGATGCTGATTTGTTAAAGATGAGTCTTAATATGGCCTTCGCTCAAATCCCTTATGACCTATGGCAAAAGGAAAATGAACAATATTACCATGCCATCGTACATCTTTTGTTTTCGCTGCTGAATGTCTATATATTTAGCGAGGTACATACCCAACAGGGTAGGGCAGATGCCATAGTGATCTACGAGGACCAAATATATTGTATGGAGTTCAAACTGGATCAATCGGCACAAGATGCGCTAGACCAAATCAAAAGCAGAGGCTATACAGAAAGATTTAGAGACACGGGCAAACCTATCCATCACATAGGCATCAACTTCAGTAGTGAACAAAAAAAGGTAGATGACATCATCTGGTAATGGACTTGCAAACTTGTTTGCAAGAATAACACCATGTTGTAAACAAGTTTGCAACTCCACAAGGATAATGTCCACGTTTGTCAAAGTCTTATTTGACTTTGAAAGATAGTATCCTACGGTCTCTGAATGGTACACATCAACAAATCACCCTAATCACAAAACTACGATCGTCGCAGTTTGCAACTGCGATGCAATATTTTATGAATTTATAATTCAATTAACATTATACTAAAAACTAAGTCACAAATAATTTAAAACATCGCTCATCGGGTTAACAGATTTTTTTAGCATTTGTGAAAACGAATTGCAAATTCTTGATATACAGGATCGAAGTTGCAAACTTCGACCATCGGAGTTAGTATTTTCAAAAACATGAGACTAAAAAGGGGTTTCTCAGTCGCTAAAGCTCCATTGAAATGACATTGTGTTATAGTTTAAGTGTGAGATAAAGGGAGTTCGGCAAGGCCGAACTCCCTTTATCTCACACATTTCCTCATCAGACTTTGTCATTTCGAATCACAGAGTGGTGAGAAAACTTTTTAATTCAAATATGGCAAAGCAGAATTAACCCATCAGCACATTAATGGCATTGCAATTTTTAATTGCAACAAATTATGTTAACTTGCAAATGAATTTGCAACTCCAATAAAATGATGTCCCCGTTTGTCAAAGTCTTATTTGACTTTGACCGATAGTATCCTACGGTCTTTGACCGAAACACATCATCAAATCACCCATCACAAAAATCAAATAAATCATAGTTCAGACAGAAGGAGTAAATCAGCACATCAGCAAATCCCCAAATCACAAAAAAATAATATCTTTGCACAAATAATTGTAACATGCAACAACGTCTTTATCCTCTCGGCCAACAAGATTTCCCAGGCATTATAAATGAAGGTAGAGTGTATGTGGACAAGACCATGCATGCGTTTAGGCTTATCACCACCAACAAATATTATTTTTTGTCTCGTCCACGAAGATTTGGTAAATCTTTATTTGTCAGCATGTTGGAGACTATCTTTTTGGGAAAGCAGGAGCTTTTCAAAGGGATGTATATATACGACAAATGGCCATTTGAAGTTTATCCGATTATTAAAATCTCTTTCTCCAATATTGGATATAGAGAAATGGGATTAACTAAAGCCATTGATTTAAAGCTTATGGAGATAGGAGGTAAAAATGATATTACTTTGATATCTGAAAGTAATTCTACAAAATTTAAGGAGCTAATAGATAAACTTCAAAATAAATACCAAAAAAACGTCGTCATCCTCATAGACGAATATGACAAGCCATTGATAGACTATCTGGATAAAGCCAATTTGCACAAAGCATTGGAAAACAGAGACATCCTGAAGAGTTTTTACAGCGTACTCAAAGATGCTGATCCGTATCTTAAGTTGGTATTTATAACAGGAGTGAGTAAGTTTAGTAAGGTGAGTATATTTTCAGATCTAAATAATCTTACAGACTTATCTTTAGCTGATGCTTATAATGAGATATGTGGTATCAGTCAAAAGGAACTGGAAGAAAATTTTGTAGAAGAACTCAAAGCTTATGACAAAGAAAAATACGTAAATGGTACAATGGTTATAAATGGGATATGAATGGGTTTACGGTCTATAACCCATTTTCCCTACTTAGTTTTTTTGTAAATAATGGAAAATATCAAAACTTTTGGTACACAACGGGTACACCAACTTTCCTGATGAAGATGTGTCGGGAACAACATCTATACAAATTTGAAGAGATAAGCATCAACCAAGATGAGCTGGGAAATTTTGATATCGAAAACTTAAAGATCATACCCATATTGTTTCAAACTGGATATCTAACTATAGTAGGTGAAGATCCTTTGTTTAGAAATTATACCTTGAGTTTTCCGAATACGGAAGTTAGGGAATCATATCTTAGGCAATTGGTAGATACTTATATTGACTCATTAAGCCTTTCATCTGCCAATATTCTTCAGGATTTAATTAAATCTCTCCAGATTCAAGATAAAGAGCTAATGAAAAGCGCCATCAACAAGGCTTTCGCCCAAATCCCTTACGACCTATGGCAAAAGGAAAATGAACAATATTACCATGCCATCGTACATCTTTTGTTTTCGCTGCTGAATGTCTATATATTTAGCGAGGTGCATACCCAACAGGGTAGGGCAGATGCCATAGTGATCTATGAGGACCAAATATATTGTATGGAGTTCAAACTGGATCAATCGGCACAAGATGCGCTAGAGCAAATCAAAAGCAGAGGCTATACAGAAAGATTTAGAGACACGGGCAAACCTATCCATCACATAGGCATCAACTTCAGTAGTGAACAAAAAAAGGTAGATGACATCATCTGGTAATGGACTTGCAAACTTGTTTGCAAGAATAACACCGTGTTGCAAACAAGTTTGCAACTCCACAAGGATGATGTCCCCGTTTGTCAAAGTCTTATTTGACTTTGACAGATAGTATCCTACGGTCTCAGACCGATACACATCAACAAATCAAATAAATCATAGTTCAGACAGAAGGAGCAAATCAGCACATCAGCAAATTAGCACATCATCACATTAGCAAATCCCCAAATCATAAAAAAATAATATCTTTGCACAAATAATTGTAACATGCAACAACGTCTTTATCCTCTCGGCCAACAAGATTTCCCAGGCATTATAACTGAAGGTAGAGTGTATGTGGACAAGACCATGCATGCGCATAGGCTTATCACCACCAACAAATATTATTTTTTGTCTCGTCCACGAAGATTTGGTAAATCTTTATTTGTCAGCATGTTGGAGACTATCTTTTTGGGAAAGCAGGAGCTTTTCAAAGGGATGTATATATACGACAAATGGCCATTTGAGCCATATCCGATCATAAGTTTATCTTTTAATACTTTAGCTTATGAAAACAATCAATTGGATGAATCCATCAAAAAAAGGTTGCATTTCATAGCAGCATCCAATGCTATCGAACTTAAGACAGAAGAAACAAAAGAAAAGTTTGAAGAGCTCATCAAAGGATTGTATAAAAAATACAATAAAAACGTCGTCATCCTTATAGACGAATATGACAAGCCATTGATAGACTATCTGGATAAATCCAATTTGCACAAAGCATTGGAAAACAGAGACATCCTGAAGCGTTTTTACAGCGTACTCAAAGATGCCGATCAGTATCTTAAGCTGGTATTTATCACAGGAGTGAGTAAGTTTAGTAAAGTGAGTATATTTTCAGATCTAAACAATATTACAGACTTATCTATAGACGCAGCATACAATGAAATTTGTGGCATCAGTCAAAGGGAACTAGAAGATAATTTTACAGAAGAGCTCAAAATATATGATAAAGAAAAAATTAGAAAATGGTATAATGGATATAGATTTCATACCAAAGGAGAGACAGTCTATAATCCGTATTCGTTGTTGAGTTTTTTTGTAAAATCAGGTGATTATCAAAACTTTTGGTACACAACGGGTACACCAACCTTCTTGATGAAGATGTGTCGGGAACAACATCTATACAAATTTGAAGAGATAAGCATCAATCAAGATGAACTGGGGAATTTTGATATCGAAAACCTAAAGATCATTCCCATATTGTTTCAAACTGGATACCTAACTATAGTAGGTGAAGATCCTTTGTTTAGAAATTATACCTTGAGTTTTCCAAACACGGAAGTTAGGGAATCATATCTTAGGCAATTGGTAGATACTTATATTGACTCATCAAGCCTTTCATCTGCCAATATTCTTCAGGATTTAATTAAATCTCTCCAGATTCAAGATAAAGAGCTAATGAAAAGCGCTATCAACAAGGCTTTCGCCCAAATCCCTTACGACCTATGGCAAAAGGAAAATGAACAATATTACCATGCCATCGTACATCTATTGTTTTCGCTGTTGAATGTCTATATATTTAGCGAGGTACATACCCAACAGGGTAGGGCAGACGCCATAGTGATCTACGAGGACCAAATATATTGTATGGAGTTCAAACTGGATCAATCGGCACAAGATGCGCTAGACCAAATCAAAAGCAGAGGCTATACAGAAAGATTTAGAGACACGGGCAAACCTATCCATCACATAGGCATCAACTTCAGTAGTGAACAGAAAAAGGTAGATGACATCATCTGGTAATGGACTTGCAAACTTGTTTGCAAGAATAACACCGTGTTGCAAACAAGTTTGCAACTCCACAAGGATAATGTCCACGTTTGTCAAAGTCTTTTTTGACTTTGACCGATAGTATCCTACGGTCTTTGACCGAAACACATCATCAAATCACCCATCACAAAAATCAAATAAATCATAGTTCAGACAGAAGGAGCAAATCAGCACATCAGCAAATTAGGGGCTGCTGAAAAAGTCAGCTATTATTTTTGGTTAAGAGTTTAACGGAGATTATCGTTCAAAAAACAAGCAATAGTGAATGAAGAAACAAAAGTGCGTCTATTGCCATAGAAAGCACAAAGGTTAAATATGAAATACTTATGGCAATAGAAAAAGCATTTTGGTTCGAAAATGAACGGTGCTACGCAATTGCCTTTTTGAACTAGTTTTTTTGGTTACTTTTTGGGCAATGCAAAAAACTAACTGCCTGCATAAGGCAAGCCAAACCAAGGTACACGACTTTTGGACAAAATCAATTAAAAGGTGCATTTAATTTGTTTATTATAGACATAATTTATTATTTACCAATTGGTTGCACCATAGTCAGCAGACCCAAATTAGCACATCATCACATTAGCAAATCCCCAAATCACAAAAAAATAATATCTTTGCACAAATAATTGTAACATGCAACAACGTCTTTATCCTCTCGGCCAACAAGATTTCCCAGGCATTATAAATGAAGGTAGAGTGTATGTGGATAAGACCATGCATGCGCATAGGCTTATCACCACCAACAAATATTATTTTTTGTCTCGTCCACGAAGATTTGGTAAATCTTTATTTGTCAGCATGTTGGAGACTATATTTTTGGGAAAGCAGGAGCTTTTTAAAGGGATGTATATATACGACAAATGGCCATTTGAGCCATATCCGATTATTAAAATCTCCTTTTCCAATATAGGATATAGGACCATGGGACTATTGAATGCCATATCAACTGAATTGCTGAGTATTGCTAAAACCCATCAAATCAGCTTAGAATCTAAAGAAACAGACGTAGGAAATGCTTTAAAAGAGTTAATTATTCAACTTCAAAATAAATACCAAAAAAACGTCGTCATCCTCATAGACGAATATGACAAGCCATTGATAGACTATCTGGATAAAGCCAATTTGCATAAAGCATTGGAAAACAGAGACATCCTGAAGAGTTTTTATAGCGTACTCAAAGATGCCGATCCGTATCTTAAGCTGGTATTTATCACAGGGGTTAGTAAATTTAGTAAGGTGAGTATATTTTCAGACTTAAACAATCTTACAGACTTATCTTTAGCTGATGCGTATAATGAGATATGTGGTATCAGTCAAAAGGAACTGGAAGAAAATTTTGTAGAAGAACTCAAAGCTTATGACAAAGAAAAAATACGTAAATGGTACAATGGTTATAAATGGGATATGAATGGGTTTACGGTCTATAACCCATTTTCCCTACTTAGTTTTTTTGTAAATAATGGAAAATATCAAAACTTTTGGTACACAACGGGTACACCAACCTTCCTGATGAAGATGTGTCGGGAACAACATCTATACAAATTTGAAGAGATAAGCATCAATCAAGATGAGCTGGGGAATTTTGATATCGAAAATCTAAAGATTGAGCCTATTTTATTTCAAACAGGTTATTTGACTATAGTCAGAGAAAATCCTTTGTTTAGAAATTATATCTTGAGTTTTCCAAATCAAGAAGTACGTGAATCATATCTGAGAAACTTATTGGATGCTTATATAGGCTCAAATCGACTTAGCTCAAGTAGTATTTTAGAGGATTTAATCAAGTCTCTTCAGACAAAAGACAAGACATTGATGAGAGAAGCCATCAATATGGCTTTCGCCCAAATCCCTTACGACCTATGGCAAAGGAAAATGAACAATATTACCATGCCATCGTACATCTATTGTTTTCGCTGCTGAATGTCTATATATTTAGCGAGGTACATACCCAACAGGGTCGGGCAGATGCCATAGTGATCTACGAGGACCAAATATATTGTATGGAGTTCAAACTGGATCAATCGGCACAAGATGCGCTAGACCAAATCAAAAGCAGAGGCTATACAGAAAGATTTAGAGACACGGGCAAACCTATCCATCACATAGGCATCAACTTCAGTAGTGAACAAAAAGGTAGATGACATCATCTGGTAATGGACTTGCAAACTTGTTTGCAAGAATAACACCATGTTGCAAACAAGTTTGCAACTCCACAAGGATGATGTCCCCGTTTGTCAAAGTCTTATTTGACTTTGACTGATAGTATCCTACGGTCTCTGAAGACCAACAAATCATTACAACAAATCAAATAAATCATAGTTCAGACAGAAGGAGCAAATCAGCAAATCAGCACAGTAGCACATTTAGCACATCATTACCTCCACACCAGTCAGGAGACCGAAAGTTAGTAGTCTTACAGTCAGAGACATTGGCCAACAAGGATGTCTTAGTTAGTCGAAGCGCCTTCAAACTTGGAGGATATCTTAGGAATTCCGACGAGAACAGTTCCGCATTTCAGCAAATTATCACATCTTCAAATTAGCCCATCGGTCCATCATTACATGTCTTTATTTACTAGTTACACATAAATGTTTTACGTTCGTCCACAAAAATGAACACATTGTCCACATTTCTATGTAAACATTATATTATGGGATTTTCTATATATATATTTGTGTTATATTTATAGTGTTGAGATAGTGATTTTGATATATGATGATAAGATATGATCTATATTGATAGTCTTAATGGATACACACCAATCAACCTGTCGCCAATTTGAAATTTTGAAATTTGTAGATTTAAGAGTTTTCTTCAAATAAACCATCTTCAATTTTTTAAATAGAAATGATAATATCTAAAGGATCATATCTTCCTCTGGTAGGTGGTAGTATATAATCTGTTTTGACAAGAGCCCTTTTTGTAAATGATATTATTAATTAATTAAAATGAGTTCCGTAATAAAAGTCAAATGTTCATTTTACCTCAATGGAAAAATTTTCTAAAGGGTGAAAGCAGGATTTCTAGAGACAAATCGTAGCATAACTAGGGTGCTAGACTGAATGGTGCTTAAGCAAAATGGTGCAACGGCTCAATTAAGTTAAAGAACCATTAGCTTACCTAGATGCTCTAATTTATTTCATTTCTTTTTATTCTTTTTTATCTAGAATTGGAAAGTCATTTTATATTTTTAAGTAATAAACATTATTAGGTATTGCAATTAATTTTTTAATACTCATATTTAGATAGTACACATTTTAAGGTAATACATATTATACTTATTGAAATGGTAAAACAATATAATTACTTACGTTACAAAAGTTTGTCATGTGGCAGTTCACTGATGATATTCAAATACACCTTGACTAATAGTGGTGTCAATAAATTTATTCTGTTCAACATTATTCATCCTCATTGTATCGCCATCAATTCGTTGGCTGAGCTATATAGCTTGCTCATTTTGAAGTTAAATAAATACTTGGTTTGGGGATAATTTAATTTGATTTTAATCTTAAAATATTTATTATATGAATGCGTTATTTAGAATTTTGAAATGCTTTTCTTTTGTGTCTTGTGTTTTGTTTTTAGCAAATTATGCACATGCGCAAGATTGGAATCCAATAGGCCAATCTATACTAGGTTCAGCACCAGGAAATAAAGCTGGGAATAGCACCGACATCAATGGTGATGGTACTGTCATGGCAGTGGGAGAGCCATTGCATGAAGATGCAGGCAATTTAACTGGCAGAGTTAGCGTCTATACACTTCAAAGTGGTACATGGGTACCTAAAGGCAGTGTATTATCATCTCCAACACATGAAGATATGTTTGGTAATGCCGTAAGCCTGAGTGATGATGGAAACATACTAGCAGTAGGTGTCAGAATGAATGATGACAATGGCACGAATGCAGGAAAAGTATGTATTTATCAATATAACGGAACAGATTGGGTTCCTTATGGTAATGTGTTAAAAGGAGCAAATCCAGGCGATGTATTTGGTGCATCTGTGATGCTCAATGATGCAGGAGACCGACTAGCTATAGGAAGTGTAGGTGATGATACCAATGGAGATAGTGCAGGAAAAGTTCAAGTTTTTCAGCTGACCAGTGGCACATGGTCAGCATTAGGAGCACCGATGTTGGGTATTGGTGCATACAATGGATTAGGCAATAATATAAGTATAAGTGGAGATGGTAATACAGTAATAGCCAATGCGGGATATTTTAGTTACGATGAAATATCCAAAGGATTTATTTGTGTATTTAGATATGATGGTAGTGCCTGGCAACAGATATCGCCCATCTTATGGGGAGATAATTTAGGTGATTTGTTTGGCAATGCTGTATCTATATCAACTGATGGCAATACTATTGCAGTCGGAGCACCTATGTGCAATGGTAGTATGGGTGTGGACGCAGGGGCTGCAAAGGTTTTAGATTATGATGGAAGTAACTGGATACAAAGAGGCGCTTCATTTTTAGGAAGTGTGGAAGGAGGCCAATTGGGCAAGTCAGTGGCCTTAAGTGATGATGGCAACACATTAGCAATTAGTGAGCCCAACTACAATACCAATGGATTTATGTCAGGAAGAGTGAGTGTATATAATTGGAATGGTACTACATGGAATTTGAAAGGTAGTGTCATCAATGGTACGATGCCATTTGACTGCGCTGGTACTAATATTTGTATTTGTGGTGATGGTGAAAACCTATTGTTAGGAGTCACTGGGGACGATACTGCTGGTTCTGATGCAGGTAAAGTACTTGTATATAAATTCTACTAATTATTTTATTACTTTAGATATATAAATTCAAGCGTTATGAAAGCAAAAGAAATAAAAATGGTTCAATTATTAAAAAGTATATTAGCCATTGGTTTAGTAAGTATCATCTCTGTATGGAGTATATATGGCCAAACCGTTTGTCCTGGGCCTTGGCCTACCTCTGGTGGAGTTGGACAGCCAGGTAATTGGATAGTTATAGGCAATGTTGGCAATGGTGATGACCCATCCACAGGATATGGTAATGTCAATTATCAATACTCATATCTAGATAGGTTTGTGCGGTTAACAGAATATGTAACATTCTTAAATGCTGTCGATCCTGGTGGATCGGGTGGATATGTAGGCAATCTCGTAAATTTTGGAATGATCCAATATTCTGGAGGGTGGCAAGTAGCTCCTTTTACATCTTGTGCACCTGAGACTGGTCAGAGTATGAGTGCATCTCAGACTGGTCAGATTGCATTAACTTTAGTTTCATTTAACCATATGGCGAGATTTTGTAACTGGTTGACTACAGGAAGTGTGAGTTCCGGCCCGTATTCATTTTCATCATCTTCTCCTAATGCTACTCCTACGTCAGTAAACATCAATTACCCAAATTCTGTTCGTATGCCTACTGAGGATGAATTTTATAAGGCAGCTTATTATAGGTCTAGCAATGGTAGTTGGCGAACATATGGAACCCAAGATGGCAATTTGTCAGGTGGTGAACCTATAGTATCAGGTGTGTCTAGTACGGGGAATATTAATATTTCCAATGGGCACTTGTATAACCAATCTTTTCATTGGCACCCAAATTATAATGGTTCTATTGCATGTCTATGGCAAATGAGAGCGGGGCAAGGCGGTCAAAGTTATTATAATCTTTATAATATGGTAGGAGGATTTCACCATTACCAGACAGCTGGTGGATCATCAACCACGATGATACTCAGACCACAAAATCAAGTCCAAGGAGGAGCACCAGAACAATCTAGAGATTTTAGACTCACTGGTGCTGATAGGGCAGAACACTATGCCAGTCCCTCTTTACATTTAGTATATTATGGAAATGCTTGCTGCCCTATAGCAGGTACACCTTCCAATTTATCTGTTTGTAATGATAACTTTACTTCCATCAATTTGTTCAGTCAGTTAACAGATGAGAGTACAGGTGGTACATGGACAAGAACAGCGGGTACAGGTGGTACATTTAATGCAGGTGCGGGAACTTTTTTACCTGACGGCACTACATCAGCTTCCAGTACATTTAGATATACCATAGCAGCATCTGGAACTTGTGCAGCATCCACAGCTGACGTGGTTATTACCATTATTACCAAAAAGTATGCGGGTACGGGTGGTACAGCTACTGAATGTACTAATTCAGGCACTGTAGTAAGCTTAGCATCTTTATTGACTGGTGCTGATACGGGCGGTACATGGACAAGACTAACAGGAACAGGTGGTACTTTTACAGCCGCTGCTGGAACTTACACTATTACTAGCACGGCTACAACATCTACCTTTAGATATCGGGTCACCAATACAGCACCTTGTACTACGTCAGACGCCACTGTTACGGTCAATGTAGTAACTGCCCCAACAGCAGGGACGGGATCTACGGTATCAAGGTGTGATAATAGCACTACCGCCATCAACCTATTCAGTCTTTTAACAGGGGAAGATACTGGAGGTACATGGACTAGGACAGGAGGTACAGGCGGCACATTCAATGCTGCTGCGGGTACATACACACCAGCTGTTGGAGCCATATCAAGTACTTTTAATTATATGGTAGGTGGTGGTACTTGTCCTGTTGATAATGAAGTCGTAACTATAAATATATCTCCTCAAGCCAATGCAGGAACAGGTGGTTCGGCTACTGACTGTGCAGGAACAAATAATACTATTGATTTATATAATCTTTTGACAGGTGAACAATCTGGTGGAGCGTGGACTAGAGTATCAGGAACAGGCGGTACGTTTACAGCTGGAGCAGGAACTTTTGTGACTACGAGTACTGCAACAACCAGTGTATTTAGATACACAGTAACTGGTACAGCACCATGTGTCAATAGCACAGCAGATGTCACAGTAAATATTACAGGAGCACCAACATCTGGTACTGGAACGAGTACGAGTGTGTGTGACAATTCAACTACGGCCATCAATTTATATAACTTGTTGACAGGAGAAGATACAGGCGGAACATGGACAAGGACAGGTGGTACGGGTGGCACTTTTAATGCTGGCGCAGGTACTTATACACCTGCGGCAGGGGCAACTACAAGTACGTTTAACTATATGGTAGGCGGTGGTGGTTGTCCAGAAGACAATGAATCAGTTACGGTCAATATCACACCACAATCCGAAGCGGGAACGGGCGGTTCGATAACGGACTGCGCTGGAACAAATAATACAATCACATTAAGCACCTTGATAACTGGTGGCCAAAGTGGTGGTACATGGACAAGATTGACAGGGACAGGTGGTACATTTACTGGAAGTACTACGGGGACGTATGTGGTTACTTCTACTGCTACTACCAGTACATTTAGATATACCGTGGCAGGTACTGCACCGTGTCTTGCAGATATAGCAGATGTAACTGTAAATGTGACGGGAGCACCAACATCTGGTACTGGATCGAGCACGAGTGTGTGCGACAATTCAACCACGGCCATCAATTTATATAACTTATTGACAGGAGAAGATACAGGTGGTACATGGACAAGGACAGGAGGTACAGGTGGCACTTTCAATGCAGGTGCAGGCACTTATACACCTGCAGCAGGAGCAACCACTAGTACTTTTAACTATATGGTAGGTGGTGGAGGTTGTCTGGAAGACAATGAATTAGTCACAGTCAATATCACACCACAAGTTGAAGCGGGAACAGGTGGATCGATCACGGACTGCGCAGGGACAAATAATACAATCACATTAAGCACCTTGATAACTGGTGGGCAAAGTGGTGGTACATGGACAAGATTGACAGGGACTGGTGGTACATTTACTGGAAGCACAACAGGAACGTATGTGGTTACTTCTACTGCTACTACCAGTACATTTAGATATACCGTAGCAGGTACTGCACCATGTCTTGCAGATATAGCAGATGTAACTGTAAATGTGACGGGAGCACCAACCGCTGGTACTGGATCGAGCACCACTGTGTGTGACAACAGTACAGCACCTATTAATTTAAATAATCTCCTAACGGGTGAAGATACAGGTGGTACATGGACTAGGACAGGAGGTACAGGAGGTACAGGTGGTACTTTCGATGCTGGTGCAGGCACATATACACCTGCAGCAGGAGCAACCACGAGTACTTTTAACTATATGGTAGGAGGTGGCGGTTGCCCTGTAGATAACGAAACGGTAACAGTCAATATCACACCACAAGCGAATGCTGGTGTAGCTACAAGTGTTACTGATTGTGCAGGTTCAAATACATCTATTGATTTATTTAGTCTTTTAACAGGTGAACAAACTGGTGGAGTTTGGACTAGATTGACAGGTAGTGGTGGGACATTCACGGCAGGCGCTGGAACATTTGTAATCACAAGCACTGCTATTACAAGTACTTTTAGATATACTGTCACAGGTACAGCTCCATGTGTAAATAATATGGCTGATGTAACCGTAAATGTCACTGCCGCTCCTATGTCTGGAACAGGAAGTACGATGTCCATTTGTGATGATTCTACTACCCCGATAAATTTATACAATATGTTAACTGGAGAAGATGCTGGTGGTACTTGGACAAGAGTGTCTGGAACAGGTGGTACTTTTGTAGCTGCAACTGGCAATTTTACGCCTGCATTAGGAGCAACATCTTCTACATTTAGATATACCAATGGCGGTGGTGGATGTCCTATAGACACAGAAGATGTTACAGTTAACATTACTCCGAGAGCATACGCAGGTTTGGATGGTACATCTGAAGGGTGCGAAGGTGGAGGCATTGTTATCAATTTGTTTGATGCAATAAGCGGGGAGCAAATAGGAGGTATCTGGACACGACTTACAGGGACAAGTGGAGTGTTTAATGCTGTGGCAGGTACTTATGCACTTACCACGGGAGCTGACAATTCTACCTTCCAATACACTGTTTCTGGGACAGCCCCTTGTACAGATGACTCTGCCATTGCCACTGTAACAGTTACTGGTTCATGTTGTGTAATCAATTCTATAGTATTGTCAAATTTAGTTTGTATAGACAATAGCACACCTTATATAATCACAGATAATCAAATCAGGTTTTCTATGATGGTGACCAATCAAAATCCTTTGCTAAGTATCTATAATGTTTCAGTAAATGGAGGTACTACCATAACACCAATATCTGGTCAATATGGAGTAGGAACACTATTTACCCTTGGGCCTGGCACAGCTGGTGGCGGATCTACTTTCATTGTTACCATCACTGATGCTGTCATACCTGGGTGTAGTGCGACTGTAAATGTTACTGATCCTGGCAACTGTGCTCCTGGTACTGGAGAATGTCCTCCTGTAAAATGTGGTACGGCCACTATACAAGTTAATGGAAATTAAGTATTGTGCAAATGAGAATATGATCAAAAGTGATGAATAATGCGCTAATGAATCAATGTGCTAAGGTACAATTACAGCGGCATCAGCAAATCAGCACATTAACAAATAACGCTTTCATAAAGAGTGAGCCTTCACCTAAGAGTGAAGCTCTTTTGTGAAACTTTTAAAGGTCAATCTTATGATTGTGTTCTTTTTACGCCGAAATTTTTAATTTCCTAATATAAAATGTTTTAGTTAAAAGATTTTACAATGACTTCAATAGCCAAAATTAAAGGCTTCTCGTTGCTTATCTTTACACTTTTAGCTGTAATGAGTAATATGGCAACCGTTAAAGGTCAAGTATGTGATAAATGGGTTGTTGGCTATGTGCCTACATACACGCAAGCAAGCTTTGGTGGAAGTATTGATTATCTTACCGCGGCAGAATATGCAAAGCTTACTCACATAGCGCACATGGGACCCTATGTAAATGCCAATGGTAGTTTCAATATGACTTCCAATGGTGCTACAAACATAAGAATGGAGCAAGCAGTTGCAGAAGCCCATGCGAACAATACACCTATTTTGCTGGCATTTCAGGGATGGCATGATACCTATATGCCGGCTATTGCCAATCCAACTAGTCGAGCTGCTTTGATTAATAATGTTTTGAATCTTTTTGATACTTATGGATATGATGGTATTGATGTGGATTTGGAACCTATTATGTCTCCTTGGGTTGCTGGTATGCAGACTGACAATCCAAATTATGTTGCTTTTGTCAATATTTTATACGATTCTTTACAAACGAGGATCAGCTCATTCACCAATAAAAAGCCATTATTGACATGTGCTGCAAATGGTTATGCTGGGCCTGTGCTGAATCAATTGCAAAGCAAATTTGATATGATCAATATTATGACATACGATCTTGCTGGTCCTTATCCTGGTTGGGTAACATGGCATGATTCTCCAGTATATGATGGAGGCCAGATATTACCGAGCACTGGCAATCGGATGCCATCTGTAGATGGGGAATTAATGATGGCCATCAATGCCGGAGTGGCTCCACCTAAACTTGGAGTTGGTGTGAGCATGGATGCATTCAGATGGCAAGGTGGTACTGGTACTTCGACTGGCGGTGTGACTGCGCCTATGCAGTCTTATACCACAGACCCAACATGGACTAGGTTTAGTTATAGTGATTTTTTACAAATCATCAAAGCGGTGGAATGTATGTATATGATGCTGCTGCTCAAATGTCATATTACTCTATAGATTTGGCTGGAAGTACCAATGATGAATTCTGGAGTTATAATGATCAAACTTCGGTGGAAGATAAGGTAGATTATGTCTGGGACAATATATTGGGTGGCAGCATGATATGGGAATTGCATTCAGGCTATATTGCTACTAACCCGGCAGGAAGTAGAATTCCTCAATTAAGCTATTTATATGATCAAAATTGTTTAAGAGATGATCCCTGTCCAGATCCTTTTCCTATTTGTGCAGGCGAAACATATACTTTAACTGCCAATGGAGCAAGTTCTGGTATTCAATGGTACAAAGATGGAACTCCTATACCTGCACCCACAGGGACAGCCTTAGTACTTATTGCTTCTGAGGCTGGAGTTTATACCTGGCGGGCCACTGACAATAATGGTTGTGAAATCAATAATTGTTGTTCTATAACATTGGAACCGTGCTGTGCAATTAGTCAAACTCACACCACACCTGTGTGCAACAACAATAATACCAATGGTAATGCTGCAGATGATTACATAACCTTTAATATTACAGGTATAGTAAATAATGGTAGTGGAAATTATGTGGTGAAGATTGGTGCATGGACAAGTGCATCTACACCTTCTGGAACACCTATATCTATAATAGGAAACGGACAAGGAAGTAATCCTACGCTTACTGCAAATGGAACGACAAGCTTTACGATAAGACTGGAAGATGCCTTTACAAGCACCTGTTTTACAGAGTTTGTCATTAATCCAGTGGCAGCTTGCCCATGTAGTGTATTACTTACTGCCAATCCAAGTACCTGTACGCCAGCAACCAATACCTATAGTGTTGATGGAAATGTGACATTCAGTAATGTTCCATCCACTGGTACATTGACCGTATCCGTGGGAGCAGTAGTACAGACATTCAATCCACCATTTTCAAGTCCACAAACCTATACGCTGACTGGTTTGACAGCTGCAGGAGGTACTCAGACTGTGATGGCTGTGTTTACTGGAGATGCTACGTGTATGGGTACCCAGACTTATGCGGCACCAGTGAGTTGTGCTCCTGTGTGCGCAGTCAGTCAAACTCACACCACACCTGTATGCAATCATAACAATACAGGGGGAATTTCAACAGATGACTACATTAGTTTTAGTGTGACTGGTACAGTGACAAACGGCAGTGGAAATTATGTGGTGAAGATAGGTGTCTGGACCAGCCCAGCTATAGCAAGTGGTCAATCTGTCAGTATAGTTGGAAACGGTCTAAGCGGAAACCCGTTGATTCCTGCAAATGGAACATCTATTGGTGTGCGTATTGAAGATGCTAACGCCAGCACTTGTTTCACATCATTCAATATCAGTAGTGCATCATGCAGCAATTGTCCAACCTTAAACTGTGGTACAGTGACTGTGCAGAAAAATTAGATTGATGAATCACTTCCATAAATAAGCATAGCAGCAAATTAACAAATCAGCATACTAAAGATTAACGCTTTCATAATTGAGGGGCCTTCACAAAGGAGTGAGTGGCCCTTTTTTAATTTTAAGACTAAGGTTAAGGCTTGTCTGCCTTAATGGAATGAAGGCAGATTGAGATAAAGGCTAAGAATAAGGGTAAGATTTTCTTCAGCAAAGAAATGAAGGCTAAAGTTACCATTTGTCAAAGTCTTATCTGACTTTAACGGATAGTATCTTACGGTCTCTGAACGGTGTTTTGTATGTACTATATTCGTAGAATTACCAGAATGTTAGCTATAATTGACTAGTTCTACTTTGTAAAATTATTTTTTTAAAAATTTTAACTTAAAAGATGGGTTCTCGCCCACATTTCCTCATCAGACATCGTCATTTTGTACCACACAGCGGTGAGAAAACTTATTTTATTCAAATAGGTCAAAATAAAACTAGTACATCTCCAATTCGTCACATTAGCACATCATCACTACAACACTGGTCTGAAAATAGTAGTGGTAAAGTCATAGACTTTTGACAACGATGACATATTTGTTAGTCGAAGCCAAAGCACCTGAAGGAGTTTTTAGAGCCTTCTGATGAGAATAATTCTGCAAATCCGCAATTCAACAAATCTGCAAATCACCAATTTAGCAATTCATCAAATCGCATCAATCATAAAAATAAATAAATCAGAGTTCAGAAAGATAAAGCATGCAACAATTATAATGTAAAATTTCTTACATTTTACTGCTTTATTTTACGTATGTCCACATTAATGAACACATTGTCCGCAACGATGATAAAAGAGTAGTGGCTTAGGCTAGATATTTGTGTCTCAGTTTATGTAATCAAGTAAATTCCTATCATTTATTTGATTTTGTGTATTATAAACCTAAAAATTTGAGAATGAATAATAGTTCATCTAAACCTTATCGTTTTAGTAAAATGCTTAGCATTTTTTCTTTATTGTGCTTGATTGTTTTTGCAAATGGAGTTACAAAAGCAAGTTCAGAAAAGAATTTTTACCTTAAGAAATTAACTGAAAAGCCAAAATCGGCCTTTACTATTAACATTAGCAATCCTAATCCAACCATTGTGCTTATCAACCAAGAATCTCCTGCTGCTTGTGGGGATTGCAACGGAAGTCTGCACGAATTGGATGGTGCAATCAACCGATCGACAAATGGTTGTTGTTCTTCAGTAACTGTAAGTTCTGGTTGTGCTTTGGAATATGCTTGGATGCAATGTGATGTTAATGGTAATGGTTGTCAATTTGTGACATCATGGGCTTCTTGGGGTGGGAGTAGTAATTATTGCCCTGCATCAGGGGGATACTATGCTTTTTGTATTAGGTATCCTGGGTGTAGTAATATTTGTGGAGAAACGGGGGCAGGATACATTTGTGGGGGAGGAAATCCCAATCCATGTTCCATATCTGCCAGCATAAACCCTTCATCTGTATCTGTCTGTCAAGGTTCTACTTTAACTTTAACTGCAAGCGCTTCAGGTGCTAGTGGTTATAGTTATAACTGGAGCCATGGATTAGGTTCTGGGAGTTCAAAAACTATTACAGCAAATGGTTCAGCTACAGTAAGTGTGACAGTAACCGCTTCTGCAGGTTGTACAGCAGTTGCTTACTCCAACATAAATGTCGTCCAAAAGCCAAGCCCTCCAAGTTCTACTACCAGTGGATCAAGATGTGGTCCTGGTACAGTAACACTTAGTGCGGTAGGTTGTTCTGGCGGAACAATAGAATGGTGGAATCTTGCGGATACACAATTGTTGGGTACAGGATCTACGTTTACGACACCTAGTATATCTAGCACCACTACTTACGTGGCTTGGTGTAAAGTAGGAGGTTGTTATTCTAGTACTGGTACTCAAGCAACAGCCACTATCAATCCCAAGCCTACTGTGTCTGCAGGAAATGACGCAAGTATCTGTGCAGGACAAACCATTGTGCTAACTGCGAACGCATCGGGTGGTACGAGTCCATACAATTATAATTGGAGTGGAGGACTGGGAACGGGTAATGTAAAATCAGTATCTCCCATTAGTACTACCACTTATACAGTAACAGTGTCTGATAATAAATCATGTACTAATTCAGACGTAGTGGTTGTAAATGTTTCTGCAGGTCCAACAGTAAAAGTCAATGTAGATAAAAGTGAAATTTGTGCTGGAGAATCAACGATTTTTAGTACTGTGGTAACAGGTGGTACAGGAACAGCAGAGTACCAATGGCAATATAGTGATGATGGCGTTACTTTTACAAATGTAAATGGAGCGCTTAATGCAACCTATACAGATAATAGTTCTGCTATAAATAGGTGGTATAGAGTAATTGTCGATAAAGGCGGTTGTAGTGTGATTAGTTATCCTGTAAAAAGGACCATTATACCTACACCAAACGTAAGTGTTAATAATGCAACAATATGTACTGGAGGCAGTGCGACACTGACATTGTCCAATTATGATGCAGCGAATGGTTGCTTCGATTTGACAGGTTATGATGCTGCCGTAGATGGAAGAGGTGCAGTTGCTTCAAGCAATAGTTCAGTTTTAAGTGTAGGTGTTTTATCTTATGATGGAGCAAATAATGGTAATAATACTTTCAGCTTAAATAGATTAGCGACAGGTAGTGCTGCGGTAGATTATACTTTCAGTTTACCACAACAAAACTTCTCTAATTACCAGACATTGAGAGTAAGAATAGCAGATGGAGGAGGACTTCGATTTGAAGTGATCTTGGGCGATGCCAATCAGGGATATACAAGTTTAGGTTTATCTGCCAATGGAAGTGCTGGTATTCATACATTCAATTTGCCTAGTGGCACCACGCTGAAAGACCATGTGAATGAGATAAAGATAAGAATACAAGCAGCTGATGTGGGTGCTGTTGGTTCGTCAGCAACCATGCGACTTGCAGACATAGGATTATGTGGAAGCAGCATTACTTGGAGCCCAGGAGGTATGACAACATCCAGTGTTACGGTATCACCAGCATCGACAGCTACCTATACAGCAACAGTTAAATATGGTGACTGTCAGCAAGTAGTCAATGCAACAATTACAGTAGGTAGCTTAACTGCAGGTTTGACCAACGATGGTCCATTAACATGTTCTAAAACAACAGTTACCTTAACAGCTACCCCATCGACAGGAGCGAGCTATTCATGGAGTGCCGGTGCTACACCAATTGTAGGTACCAATAGAGCGACTGTAACAGCTGGAAGTACGACCTACACAGTGACGGTGACCCAAACATCAAGTGGCTGTACAGCGATAGCGACGACCCTAGTAGTGGCAAATACATCCAAACCGACAGCCAACATAACAGCCACGGGCAACAACTGTTTGACAGCCAATGCGCAGTTATTTGGCAGTGCGACAGGTGGAGCGCCGGGCTATAGTTATGTCTATACAGGTCCCAACGGTTTTAGTAGTACGCAGCAAAACCCGATGATCACGCAAAATGGCACTTATACGTTAGTAGTAACAGATCAAAACGGCTGTACCGATGATGTGAACATCATCATCTTTAATGAGTTTTTACCAACAGCAATCTCGGCATCATCGGCATTATGTGCAGGGGAATCAACAATATTGACAGCGAGTGGTGGTGGTACGTATGCATGGAGCAGCAATGCAGGGAGTGTCACGACCAATCAAGTTACGGTAACGCCAGCCACGACGACGACCTACACAGTGACGGTCACCTCAGTCAATGGATGTGTAGCCACAGCCACAGTGCAAGTGAACGTTTATACCAAACCAGTAGTAACCAACGTAGCAACAGTAGCCAATACATCGTGTAACAATACATCCAATACAGGAAGTATAACCGTAACAGCGACGGGTCAGACAGGGTTGACCAAGCAGTATAGGATCAATGGAGGTGCTTGGCAATTGAGTAATATATTTAACAATCTAGGGAATGGGACGTATAATGTAGAGGTGAGCTATGTGGAGCGAGCGTGTTATTCCAACCCAGCATCCGCCACCATCAGCTCACAAAGTGGCTTGACGGTGAATGCAGAAAACAACAAAACAGTATGCCCATCCACCATCTTTACATTAAGAGCAACGGCAGCAGGAGGACGACCCCTTATACGTATGGCTGGACAGGTGGCTTGGTAGGAACCCCTGTGAATGTCAGTGGAATCACGGCAGCACAGACATATATAGTGACAGTGACCGATAATAAGGGATGTACCGCTACGGACAATGTAGTTGTATCGGTACATGCATTGCCTGCAGCGAGTATTGCAAAAGATGGAGACTTGACCTGTACGAAGACCACAACCGTATTGACAGCATCACCAAGCACAGGGGTAACCTATTTATGGAGTGTGAGCAATCAGACGAGTAGAAGTATCAACGTAACATCAGCAGCAACCTATACCGTTACAGTGACGAGTACCACAACAGGATGTGCTTCTTCCGCCAGTATAGTAGTAACACAAGACATAACGAAACCAAATGCGAATGCGGGAGCAGATAAAACATTAACATGTACGACAACGAGTGCCACATTGAATGGAAGTAGTACAACATCCGGTGTGACTTATGGATGGTTAGCGAGCAATGGAGGCAATATAGTAAGCGGTGGCAACACAGCAACCCCAACGGTAAACGCATCAGGTTTATATACGCTTACAGTGACCACTACCGCGACAGGATGTACCGCAACAGATGTAGCAGAAGTAATGTTGAGCAATACCCCACCATCAGGCGTGGATGCGGACAACATAGGAGGTCCACTGACGTGTATCGATAACAGTGTGACGATCAGAGCCTTCCCAAATGTAGCGACTTATAACTATGCATGGAGTGGCCCAGGAGGGTACAGCGCCACATCGAGAGAAAATAACGTATCATTAGCAGGGAACTATACAGTCACAGTGACCAATACCCAAAATGGCTGTTATGCGGTTAAAACCACGACAGTGTTGCAAGATGTAGCTATCCCAGCAGCGAATGCGGGAGGAGATAAGAGCATCTGTAATAGCACCAATACGACATTGACGGCAAGCGGCGCAGGAACAAATGGCACCTACCAATGGAGCACCAATGCCACCACGGCAGCCATCACTGTCTCCCCAAGCACCACGACGACGTACACCGTAACTGTAACAGGTGCCAACGGTTGTACTAATAGTGCACAAGCAGTAGTGACCGTGACACCACTGCCCGCATCAGGACTTACTGGCCCGAATGAAATCTGTATGGATGAATACGCTGTATTTAATGCGAGCCCATTAGTAGTAGGAGCGACGTATGCGTGGACGTTTGACGGGGGCACAAGCTTGGATGGCGATGCCAATGATCCATCAGAGAGCATCAAGTGGTCAAGTGCGTATCAAAATATGTCAAGAACCGTAACGCTGACAGTGTCCAAAGACAATTGTAGCAATACCTATACGAAAGCGATCTTAGTAAAAACAGGTGTAATCTTAAATACGCAAGACAACTATCCAGTCTGTCAAGGCGGCAGTGTACAAATAGGCCCCAACCCGAATGATGGCAGTCAAGTAGCGCCGGGAACGACGTTCCAGTGGACGCCCAATTTATTTTTGAATAACAATACGGCAGCACAGCCACTGAGTACCCCACCATTTGACATCACGTACACCCTTACAGCGACATTAAACGGTTGTGCAGTGAGCAGACAAATAATGGTAGATGTGAATGTCAATTTGAATCCAGTAGCCGATGCGGGACAAAGACAAGACGGTATGTATGGGCAATAGTGTACAAATCGGAGGCACGCCCACGGCGACACCACCAGCGGGCGCGAGCATCTCAGGGGTGATATGGAGTCCATTGACAGGAGCGGCGCAATACCAAGCGAATCCCATGGTAAGCCCATCAAGCAATACCCAATACAGAGTAGTGGTAGTAGCCTCGACAGGGTGTACGGATACCGACTTTGTGAACGTAACAGTTCAACCTAAAGCAAAAATAGGAAACTATGTATGGCGCGATGACAATGCGAATGGCATCCAAGACACTAATGAGCCAGGTATAGGAGGCGTGACAGTAAAATTATACAATACGTCGAATGTAGAAGTAGGTTCAAGTACGACGAATAGTCAAGGTTTGTATGAGTTTGAAGTATGTGCAGGGCCATATTATGTAGAATTTGGTACAGTACCAGGCTATAGCAGAACGATAGCCAATACGTCAGATGACACCAAAGACAGTGACGCCAATGTAACGAATGGCCGTACCCAGAATTATACACTCAATCCAGGAGACAATAATCCAACGGTTGACGCAGGGTATATACCGAATGGCAAGATAGGAGACTTCGTGTGGGAGGATAAAAATGGTAATGGACAGCAAGACAGCGGAGAGCCAGGCATACCAGGTGTAACCGTACAATTGCTCGATCAGAACAACAACGTCATACGAACCACGACGACGAGTGGTACAGGCGCTTATGAGTTTGATAACCTGCCGCCAGGAACGTATTATGTACGAGTGACACCACCGACAGGATACAACGTCACCACACCCAATAGTGGAAACGATAGTACAGACAGTGATATCAACAGCACCACGAATACGACAGGAGCGATCAATTTGGGAGCCGGGGAGACCAATCTGACCATCGATGCAGGATTACTGAGACCAGCAAGTTTAGGAGACTTTGTATGGGATGACCGAAATGGTAATGGCGTACAAGATGCAGGCGAGCCAGGGATAGTGGGAGTTACCGTGATGTTGGAGGATGCGAGTGGCAATCCAGCGAGAGATATCAATAACAATATCATAGCATCTACGACAACAGGTAGCAATGGTTCATATCAATTTACGAATCTGAGACCAGGCGTGGTGTATGTAGTTAAATTTACAGCACCAAGCGGTTACCAACCGAGCAGTGCAGATAGAGGTGGAGACGATACCAAAGACAGTGATGCCAATACCACCACAGGCAAAACGCCAGGGTGACGTTAGAAAGTGGACAAAACAATCCGACGATCGATGCGGGATACTACAGACCAGCAAGTCTTGGAGATTATGTATGGGATGATACCAATGGCAATGGCCGACAGGATGTGGGAGAGCCAGAATCAGTGGATTGACCGTAACCCTGACAGGCACCACAGGAGATGGAACACCGGTCAATCAAACCACCACGACGGGAAGCGACGGAAGTTATAGCTTTACGAATCTGAAACCAGGGACCTACACCGTAACCTTCACCAAAACCAACGGGCACAGCCTTCACGGGCCAAGACAGTGGTACTGATGACAAAGATAGTGATGCTAGCCCAACGACAGGAAGTACGGCAGGAATCCCGTTGCTAAGTGGCCAAAACATAACGACCGTGGATGCAGGCGTACTTAGAGCAGCGAGCTTAGGCGATTATGTATGGGAGGACAAAAATGGCAATGGCGTACAAGATGCAGGTGAGCCAGGCATAGTAGGAGTGACAGTAAGCTTGGAAGATGCAGCAGGCAACCCAGCGAGAGATATCAACGGCAACATCATAGCAGCCACCACCACAGGCACGAATGGACAATATCAGTTTACGAACTTGAAGCCAGGCGTAGTCTATGTAGTTAAATTTACAGCACCAAGCGGTTATCAACCGAGTAGTGCAGACAAAGGAGGTAATGATACCAAAGACAGTGATGCCAGTATTACCACAGGAAAATCACAGCAAGTCACCCTCACAGGCGGCGAAAACAACCCAACGATCGATGCCGGATATTATAGACCAGCGACGATAGGTGACTATGTGTGGGAAGACAAAAACGGCAATGGTGTACAGGAAGCCGGCGAACCAGGAATAGGAGGCGTGACAGTAACGCTGACCGGTACCAAAGGAGACGGAACACCGATCACACCGATTACCGTGACAACGGGCACCAATGGCAACTATCAGTTTACCAATTTGGCACCAGGCACTTATACAGTGACGTTTACCAAGCCAGCCAACACCGTGACGACGACACCAGACCAAGGTGGAGACGACAGTAAAGACAGTGATGCGAGTATCACCACTGGGGCATCAGTACCAGTGACCGTACAAAGCAATGAGACTAATAATACGATCGACGCAGGATATCTGAGATCGGCAAGTTTGGGTGATTATGTATGGGAAGATACCAATGCGAACGGCGTACAAGACGCAGGAGAACCAGGCATAGGAGGCGTGACGGTAAGACTGGAAGATGCAGCAGGCAACCAAGCCAGAGACATCAACAATAATTTAGTAGCCAATGCGACCACCGGCACCAATGGACAATACCAATTTACCAACCTGAGACCAGGAGTGGTTTATGTAGTGAACTTCATAGCGCCGAATGGATTTACCACCACGAGCAAAGACAGTGGGAGTGCAGATGACAAAGACAGTGATGCGAGCCCGAGTACCGGCAAATCACAGCAAGTGACCCTTAGTAGCGGCGAAAACAACCCAACGATCGACGCAGGTTATTATAGTAGAGCGAGTTTGGGAGATTTTGTATGGCATGATCTAAATGCGAATGGCGTACAAGAAGCCGGCGAGCCAGGCATCGGTGGTGTGACGGTAAGATTATTCAACAGTAGTGGCGTACAGGAAGCCTTTACGCTAACAGGCCCGAATGGGATGTATAGTTTTACGAATCTGACACCGGGCAGCTATACGGTAAAATTTGACACGCCGAATAATTATATACCGACACCAAAAGACAGAAATGGCGATGATACCAAAGATAGTGATGCCAATACAGCGAATGGATTGACACCTACCGTCGTACTAAACGGTGGCGACAATAATCCAACGATCGACGCAGGATTTTACAAATTGGCACAGATCGGAGATTTTGTGTGGGAGGATAGAAATGCCAATGGCGTACAAGATGGCTTAGAGCCAGGGATAGGAGGAGTAACGGTGACCTTGACAGGCATAGATGCCTTCGGTGCACCAGTCAATAAGACCACGACGACGAGCATTACGGGCTGTATGAATTTACCAATTTAGTACCGGGCAATTATACTGTAACATTTACGAGCCCAGGTGGCTTGTACAAATCATCACCAGCCAATGTAGGAACAGATGATGGCCGAGATAGTGATGCGAGTGTATTGACAGGAGTGGCATCAGAAATCACCTTGAAGTCAGGGGACAACAATCAAACGATTGACGCTGGCTACTACCGATGTGCTTATGTAGGCGATTATGTATGGTTGGATAGAGACCAAAACAATCTACAAGATGCAGGAGACGAAGGTCTAAATGGCATATTGGTAGAATTGTATAAATCAAGCAATCCGACAACACCAGTGCAAACGATGTTGACCATCAATGATCCTCGGGTGGGAAGAAATGGTAAAAAAGGATATTACAACTTTGAAGTATGCGAATTGGGCAACTACTTCATCAAAGTGAAAGCAGACATGACCTTGTACAATTGGGTACAACCGAATCAAGGGACCAATGATGGTATAGACAGTGACGTAATAGATTTTGAGAATCAGAGTACACTAATATTTACCGTAGGGTATGCAGCGGAGATCACGGATATAGACGCTGGGGTAAGGCTCAAACCATTGCCAGTGACACTCAAAACATTCACAGGAAGATGGAATCAAAGCAGGGATATCAATGAGTTGACATGGGTAACAGCCACAGAGATCAATAATGATTATTTCGAAGTAGAAAGAAGCATCAGAGGAGGCGAATATAAAGTGGTAGGCAAGGTATCAGGAAGTGGCAATAGCCAAAGAGAAATGACCTATACCTTAGATGACAGCGACATCAAAACCAACGGCATCTATACCTATAGACTTAGACAAGTGGACTTTGATGGGAAAGAGAGTTACTCAGATCCGATAACCATCAGCGTGGAGAGAAGAGGGGAGACTCATACGAATATCTACCCGAATCCGAGCAATGGTCAGGTGAATGTAGAGATCCAAGCGAGTGAAGGTCAGCGAGTAAGTGCAGATGTATATGATGCCAATGGAAGATTGGTATTAGCCACCTTGATAGATACTGTATCAGAGGGTAAAGAGCTGAATGCGAAGATAGATCAAGACGCACTAAGCCAAGGTGTATATTACATCCTGTTAAACGTAGATGGGGAAGTGACAAGCCATAAATTGATCATCATCGAATAAGAGTAAATAAAGAACATTCTCAATTTTTAGGTTCACTTAAAGTAGTGCTACACTAAAAATCATTATTCAAGCCAGGGAAGCATAGGAACTTCTCTGGCTTTTTTTTTCCGATCGTCGCAGTTTGCAACTGCGATGTACTATTTTATGAATCTTTGATTCAATACGCACCACACTTAAAAATAAAGCATAAAATCATTTGATGCTAAGTTTTGTGCTTTAATGTATCAATATTGGTGGTGTCGAATTGCAAATTCTTAAAAAATAGGATCGAAGTTGCAAACTTCGACCATCGTCTCCGAGTTTGGCGGTGGTAGTGCATTTTGGGACGGCAGACTTCGGCCATCGGGAATTTAGTATCACTAGGCTTACAGAATGTAGGTCATTACTACATTAACAAATTAGCAGCAAATAAGCACATTATCACGGGTCCCACAACTAACTAGCTAACTAACTACATCGTTTGAGCTAGTAATTTTTCTAAATGATGATATTCGATACCAAAATAATTTTTGATGGCGTCAATTTTAGTCATCGCAGTAGGATCTGGTGTGGATTTTATACCCGTTATCATTAAGTTTTTGCTGGTATGTTCTGAAGATATAAACTCAAAAACTTGTGTTCTATAGCCATGAGCTTCCATGATTAAAGATCTAATACCATCAGTTAAAATTTCTGCTTGACGCTCTTCTAATATGCCGTGTGAAAGGATTGGGGAGAGGATGTTTTGGTGTCTCATACTATTTCTCACCTGTTTATGGCAGCATGGAGATGCTACAATATATTTAGCTCCAGCTTGTATGCCTTTGGCTATAGCCATATCAGTAGCTATATCACATGCATGAAGCGCTATTACGAGATCACAGCCTATGGCATTGACTTGATCTATATCTTTTTGTTGAAAAGTCAAACCTACAAAGCCTTCTTTAATGGCAGTATTATAACATAAGGTAACGATGTCTTGACGCATTTCATAACCAGTCATTTTGCATCGCATCTTTTTATTGTTGACTAAATGATCGTATAAAGCAAAGGTGAGGTACCCTTTTCCACTACCCATGTCTGCGATGGTTATGATTTGATCAAGTGGGAAATCCTTTATCAAGTGATCAACAATTTCTATGTATTTATTGATCTGACGGTATTTATCTTGGGATTTATCAAGGATTTTACCATCTTTTCCTGCTAAACCCAATGCTTGCAACCAAGTTTGTTTTTCAGCGATCAAGCGGGATTTTTGATGATCATGAGTGGCATCTAAGACGACATTTTTGTTGACTTTTTTGATAATAAGTGATGCTTTACCTTTTTTGTTTTGCAATAAAGTTAACTCTTCTTCATCTGTAAATAAGACAGCATTATAAAACATATTGCCTAATAAATGATCTATAGTATCTGTCAATTGCTCCTTTGCATAGTTTTTTACTTCGTCTTTTGTTCTATATCTATGGGTAAGTGAGTATTGTAATTTGTTTTTAATCAAGACGGCTTTAAGATAAATATTAATTATTTCTTTATTTTGATGCCTTTGTTTAGACAAAGTCATTTTAAAAAGTGCTCCTGATACTACCAATTGATCAATTTTATCTGTAAAAGTTCGCTTGTTTTGTTGGTTGCTTTCCATCATTTACTTATTTAATCTGCAAAAGTACTACTAAGTTGGTGATAAACTTTCTTCCAGACAATAATTTACTGTACTTTTGCACTTTCTGATTATATCACAGATGGGAGACGCATTATTTTCTGTTTCAGGTTTTGAAGTTACTCCGTTCGCATTGGTTTTGTGTGGACTAGTGATTTTACTTGCCTTTTATATTTTCTATAGGTATCGCAACTATTCATTTTTTGACGAAGATGATTCTAAACTAAGTAAACTACACAATGGTGGATTTAAAGCAAGATTAGTATTTTCATTAATATTTACTACTGCGTTGATTTTACTACGTATCCTAAATTTTGATATCCGGATTATCGACGTAAATGGTTTTGAAATAACAATCAACCATATTTTTGAAATATTTAGTCTTTTTAGCATAGCATTGCTATTGGACTGGATGATAAGCCATGTCGTATTGCGCAATAGGTTTAGAAAGAGGGAAGCGCCTGTCAGACCTTCTTTTGACCATCAACGAACCAACGAAAAGAAGGCAACCAAATTGGTAAGGTATATCGTGTACCTTTACATTGGTCAAGTCTTACTAAAAAGATTGGATTTAGATTTTGTACTTTTTCAGCGAGAGATTAAGGCAGAGCTCTTTACTGTACATTTATCAGATATGATGGTGGCCATCATGATAATGATGGCGGCAAAAGTGTTGGTATGGTTTATTACCCAAGTGACCTTATATAGGATGTACAAGTCGAAAGACATGGACGAGGGGATTCAATATGCCATCAATCAATTGGTGATGTATGTCGTTTATGTGGTTGCATTCCTTTTTGCGCTGGACCGTATTGTATCAGATATGAGCATCATTTATGGTGGTGCTGCAGCATTGTTGGTAGGAGTAGGTTTAGGTTTACAACAAACTTTCAATGATTTTTTTTCTGGTTTGGTGCTTCTGTTTGAGCGATCTGTGATGGTTGGAGATATATTAGAGATAGATGGACAAGTAGGACGAGTATTGAAAATTGGCCTTCGTGCATCACGGATAGAAACACGTAATAGCGTATCTATGCTCGTGCCCAATAGTAAATTGGTCAATCAGGCCGTTACCAATTGGACACATTACGACAATATTGTAAGATTTCAAGTTGAAGTAGGAGTAGCGTATGGCAGCGATACTACACTGGTCAAACAATTATTGTTGCAAGCAGCTAATTCTGTAGAAGATGTGTTGGAAAAACCCGCATCGTTTGTGAGGCTTAACGATTTTGGAGATAATGCTTTGATATTTACGCTATATTTTTTCAGTACGCAAGTCATGACTGCTGAAAATGTACGTAGTGATGTAAGATTTGAAATCGACCGACTTTTCAGAGCCAATCATATTAATATTCCATACCCTCAGCGCGTATTGCATACTTATAGTGACAATAAATCCTGAGTATGAAACTATTTTTTACAGTTTTGGCCATTTTGATATTGGGGCTTACTGTTATAGATAAAATAAGAATAAGATTTGGATATAAAAACACTAAATCTGTGTTATCTGAAAAATGGATAATTGTAGGTATATCGCTTTGTGTCCTTTTAGTAGGCATCACAGGACATCAATATTATATAACCAAAGAATCCGGAGCATTATCAAAGATGCTGATACCTGCTGTGATACTCTTTATAATGGTGGATCAGTGGCGACGGAGATAAGTGTGAATATTGCCATTTTTCATATCACTTTCAACTTTTTCATAAGAAAGGTGGCGCTTTTGTTTTGACAAATACCATCCCGTAGTTTATAATCAAAAACCAAATCATCATCTATGATCTCCACTTCAAAACATTTATTGATCAATTGATTTGGATACTGTTCGGTGGTTTTACAAACTTCTAGATCATGTGTAGCGATGGCACCAATAGCAGATTTGCTGATCATTTTTTTAATCACTGCGATCGTTCCTGTTTGTTTGTCATCAGAGTTTGTACCTTTAAGTATTTCGTCTAATAGTACAAAGCATTTTTCTTGTGTGAGCTGATCGATGAGTTGTTTGAGTCTTTTTACTTCTGCAAAAAAGTAGGATTCACTATCTGAGAGTGAGTCAGTCTGTCGCATAGAAACTATGACAGGGAGTGGATGTATATTAGCTTTGACAGCACATACTACGGAGCCAATACCACCTAATACCATATTAATACCTAAAGTGCGCAAGAAAGTACTTTTACCTGACATGTTAGAACCTGTAAGGATAATCATGGTTTCAGGTTGGAAAGTAACCTCGTTGCATACACGTTTTTCCTTACTTATCAGTGGGTGACCTAATTGGTTGAAATTTATTTGATGAGCATCATTGAGTTCAGGAAAACAAAAATCTGGATTATTGTGGGCTAAATTGGCCAAGCTATTCAAACTTTCCACTTCTCCGATAATGTCCAACCATGTGTGGATATGTGCAGCATTGTTTTTTTTCCATTCCATTAGTTTTATTAATACTTGGACATGGTAAAGCATAGAGCCATTCATTATAATAGCACCCATTAGATTTTGGATACTTTGTATATTGGAAATCAAATTGGAAAGCTCAATGATAGATCCACTGACGGAACCTTTGGTTTGTTTTAATTTATCTTGCAAAATTTTCATTTTTTGACTTTTGAAAACTTCCTTTTCGATCAGATTTATCATCAAGCCGTATTGTCTGATAATGGATGAAATTTGATCCGAATCTATCAAGTAGTTTTTAATATTTTTAACTTGAGAATACAGTATTATCAAATTGAAGGTAAAAAGGGTAGAGACGATTTGTAAATAATCACTTCCTTTGAAATAGGCGATTAACAGAGATACAAAAAATAAAATTGGCATAACCCAAGATAAAATATAAAGTATTTTAGGGCTTTTATTTACAGGATTTTGTGCCCAATGCATTAGCTTTTGGTAGTTATCCTTATTGTCATGTGATAAAATGGCATGAGCAGCAAACATTTGTCTCCAATCAATTTTTTGAGAGAGTTCTTTTATAGCTTCTTGATTGAGTAGTATATCAGTTTTTGAGCATTTTGAGCTTAGTAAACTTGCTAAAGTTGCCTGCCCTATATATGTATTGGTTCTATTGAGATTTTGGTAAAGCGAATGATCACCAAAAATGTCTAGATCAAAAGTATAGAAATGGTGCGTATTCGCATATTCCATACCGTTTTTGAAGGATAAGGTATCTCCTTTTAAATAAAGTATTTCTTTGTTATTGATGTCAATCAGTGTTTTTTTTACATTCTTAGCAGTTGATATTTTTTGATGCCAGCGAAGACAGAAAATAAAACTAAATAAACTTATCAAAGCTCCCAATATGTACCATTGGTCTGGTGACATGAATGACTTATAAACCATGAAGGCCAATATTAAAAAAACTAACAATCGACATGCACTTATTCCGTTGTACTGTTGGTTGAGTTTTGTGAGATCATCTTCATGATTATTTTTGATTTCGATATACGCTTTCATTTTTTGAGTTTTAAAACACAAATATAGTCATTCTATGATCTAAGGTAAAGAACATTTATAGATAATAGTCATTTTTTAACTTCCAGTAATTAGTATCAACAAACGCATCTCTTGTAATTATAGTGTCTTGATATAACTAGCATTTTGGCGAGACGAAATAATTTGTATTTAATCAATATAAGAATTTCCTGAATTCAAGCGGCAAATGCAACATTAGTTAATAAATTATATTCCTGTATTAGTGACCTAAACCCAAATCTTTTACAAATGGTTGCTCTTGACCTTGAAAAAGGTGATGCAGAAGATCTTATCGAAGAATCAGAAGCTTTAAAAATGGAATTAGAATTCCATCATTTGACTACAAGACATATTGTTCCAAAAAATGATAGAGATAGAGAAGATAGAACTGGAGAAAAAGAAACTGAAGAGTTAAAACCGTAATCTTTGATTCATTTAAGATAATTAAATATTTTGTCATAATAGAGAAGTGTTTGTTTATTTCTCTTTTATGACATTTTTTTTAGGAAAGTCAAATTAAGTATCTTAAAAAGCCATGGAATAGACAGGCTGATAAATTAGGATACATTTTCATTTAAGTATTCAAAAGGCCTTCTTTTGAGAGAAAGAATTAGGATGCGTAAAATTTAGAGGAATCAATTGCCATGATTTATGTGTACTTATGAAAGTAAGTCCTTTTGACGAAAAGAATACAAAATAATAAATCTAACCAGCCAAATTTTACGTTAATTTGTTCTACCGACTCCAATAGAAAGACTGTAAAGCGGCTCTACTCTTCCTTCGGCCAAAAGGATACAAACGTCAATGTTTCCTGACAAAGCACTTTTAGAAAAATCAAAATAATGTCTGTATCCATCATAATGGACAGGTACATTGGTATTTTTCCTATTTTTGCTTATCACCAGTTTTGACCCTTCTGGGAGACTTATTTTCAGTCCGATACTATCCAATTTATTTACTTTTCCATAAAATGGTGTGATATCAGAAACTCCGTATTTTATAAAACCCGAGTATAGATAGGGTAGGTTGGCAAATGTAAGTTTACTATAGACACTATCTAGTAATTGCCAATCTGCATCATCAGGAAAGTGTGACATAATCATGGTTTTGGGATCTAGATTAAAAAATCCTTTTCCGAAATCTTCTTTTTCACCCATTCCAGTGGACCAGGTGACATCCATTAATGCCCATTTGCCATTCATTTTTACAGCATTCCATGCATGTTTTGCAGGTATGTTTTGCTGGCCAATGAGCGTAGGTCTTGTTTTTCCAGCTCCTGTTATAAATTCACATTCAATACCTGCATGAAGACACATGGCCTGAAAAAGCCATGAAAAGTCTTGACATACCCCTTTTTTATCATCCAAAGTCTCAGCGATAAAGTCTTGAATTTGGGCTAGTCGTTGCGCTTTGATTTCTTGTATGGATCCGTAGAATCTTGACTTCTTAAAACCATTCTTTTGCATTTTTGCCAGTTTCTTATGGTCATATTCGATATTTGAGGCTATCCACACAAAAATAGATCTCACTTTAGATTCGTCATCTTGGTAAGGTAAAGTAAGTTTGTCTGTAAGTTTAGCAAGGTCTTTGGTGTATTTTATAGACTTGGCATGTGCATCAATAGTACTATAGTCTTGACCATAAATAACTAAACTAGAAACAATGAAAAATAGGGACAAGAATTTTTTCTTCATAAAACCAACGATTATTTTAAAACATTCAATAATGTATTTCTTATTATTAAAATTTTTAGCTAACAGATTTTGTTAAAATATACATTCTACTTTCTTACTGGTAAAATTGCAATAGGTAAAATGATTCCACATTAACTAATTTCGAAGTTTAAACTATATTTTAATTGAATTGGTTTTCAGAAGTCATAATTTATATAAGCCATTACAAAATTCTTCTTAACCCAGTTATTTTCTTAACCTTGTAAAAAACTCTACTAATTCGGCAAATCTATATTTCGAAAACATAGATTACAAGGGCTGTTCTCATAGATTTAATTTTGACTTAACACTGGCTTAATATTGGCATTTTACCTTTGCGGCATCTAATTTTTACAAAATATAAAACATTAAAAATGAAGTTCAAGTTAAAAACATTTTTTTCAATCACCTTGATGCTTTTTGTTTCGCTTATTGTGATAGGCCAAACAGGATCACTCAAAGGTACAATCAGGGATGCAAAATCCAATGAAACCATGATTGGTGCATCTGTAATTTTAGAAAGTTTAGGTACTGGTACAACTACGGATATTGATGGTTTTTTCGAGCTATCCAATATTGCTGCTGGAAATTATAAAATAGTTATTTCTAGTATTGGTTATTCAGAAATTATTCTTGAAAATGTTCGGATAGAAGCTGGGAAAGAAACAATTATCAATACTTCAATGAATGAACAATCTTTAGTTTTGGATGCTGTTGAAGTAAAAGCTCAGAGAAAAACAGATACTGAGATATCAGTTGTTTCTGAAATCAGACAATTATCCAATATAGCTGTTGGAGTCTCGTCTCAACAAATCACTAAAACACAAGATAGGGATGCTTCTCAAGTTGTAAGAAGAGTACCTGGCGTATCAATTTTTGATGATAGATTTATAGTAGTCAGAGGACTTAATGAAAGATATAACACAGTTTTGCTCAATGATATTATCACACCTTCTACAGAAGTAGATGTCAAATCATTTTCTTTTGACCTAATACCAAGCACTGCTATAGACAGAATGATGGTTTTTAAATCCCCATCAGCAGACCTACCTGGTGATATTGCAGGTGGTGCTATAAAAATATACACAAAATCAATTCCAGATAGTGACAATATTTCGATGGGCTTTACCATTGGATATAGAGGAAACGCTACAGGGGCCAATGTTTTGGACTATCAAGGTAGTAATCTTGATGCATTAGGATTTGGGGCAAACTTCAGAAGTTTACCATCAAATTTCCCTTCTACTAGAAAAGTAATTACCAATGCAAGTACAGAAGAAGTAATAGACAGATTCAGAAATCTAAACCCATATTATAGTGTTGCTAGCAAAACAATAACTCCTGATTTTAGGGGAAATATCAACCTTAGCAAAAGATTTTTTATTGGAAATAAGGAATTGAGTACGATTTCATACATAAATTATTCCAATACCAATACATATCAACAAATGGTACAAAATAGATATTTGTTTGATGAATCTGTACAAAGTACATTTAATGACGATAACTTCACAAACAATGTTAGATTAGGAGCAATGTCTAATTGGGCATTAATATTGAATCCTAAAAATAAAATTGAATTTAGAAATATTTTCAATCAATTAGCCACTAAAGAGACGGTACTAAGAAAAGGTAGCTTATTTGAAAATAATCTGGAAGTAGCAAACCAATCTTTCAGATACGAGCAAAAAAGTATTTTATCAAGTCAGTTGAGTGGTACGCATGAATTAAACAATAAAACCAGATTCAAATGGATAGGTGGTTTTGGTTATACAAAAAGATCAGAACCTGATTTCAGAAGATTTACATCTTCTAGAGAATTAGGTTCAGAAGGTGCTTTTAAAATAGACTTGCAACAATTTGAATCTCCTACGCTGCAACAAGCTGCTAGATTTTGGTCCAATATGGATGAATTTGTGATCACTGGTACAGCTTCTGTGGACAAAATAATAGGCACAAAACATAGCGACAATGATAAAAATATAGTTTTAAAGTTGGGAGTGTATTCAGAATATAAGGATAGATATTTCAAAGCAAGATGGTTTGGTATTGTTAACCCAAATCGTGTGGATGCTTCTATTACTAGTCAAAGTCCTCAAGACTTTTTCTCCACAGAAAATCTGAAAGCATCAAGAGTATTTTATTCGGAGGGCTCAAATTATGATGATAAATACACAGCCCAAAATACATTAAATGCAGGATATGCCAGTTTGTACATTCCATTTTCGAGCAAGTTTAACGCTACTTTTGGATTCAGGGGAGAATATAACATTCAAGCACTTCAAAGCCGTGAAAGAGGTGGTGGACAAAAGGTAAATGTTAATAACCCAATTTTCAGCCCAATGCCATCATTAAATGCTAATTACAAATTTAATGATAAGCATTTGCTAAGATTGGGTTATGGATCAACAGTAAATAGACCTGAGTTTAGGGAGTTAGCTCCATTTACATATTATGACTTCATATTTGATGTATCAAGAAGGGGGAATAAAGATATTAAAGTAGCGAATATACACAACTTTGACCTAAGATATGATTACTATCCGTCTCCAGGTGAGCTGATTACTTTTGGTGTGTTTTACAAAAAATTTATCAACCCAATAGAAGCAGCCATTTTTTATAATGGAAGCACAGTGGCGTTTACAGTCGCAAATTCCGAGTCAGCTACATCATCAGGTATCGAACTTGAAATAAGAAAAAACATAACTTCCAATCTAATGGTACTTTTCAATGCTTCATTGATTAATAGTAATGTAGTAGTAAGTGGATTGAGTGATTATAATAGATTTCTGCAAGGTCAGTCTCCATACTTAATAAATGCTGGCTTATTTTATAAAATACCTGAAACTGGTGTGCAAGCTAATGTACTTTACAACATCGTAGGACAAAGGATTTATGTAATTGGAGATAATGTTTTGAGTGCTAACGTATTTGAAATGCCAAGGAATGTTCTTGATTTTAATCTTTCCAAAACATTTGGAAAGATGGAGTTAAAAGCGGGAGTTCAAGATATATTCAATCAACCATTTCAGTTGAGACAAGATACTAACAGAGATAACAAAATTACTGATTCTGATGGGATTTTTCAGGAGTATAGACGTGGCTCTAATTACTATTTTACTGTAAATTATAAGTTTTAATAGTAGTATTTAGACCTGTCTGTTCTGAGTGTATCAAAAGAAATTTTTAAAATATTATTAATAAACCATTTAAAACATTTTTTAAGATGAAATTTAGTTTAAAATTATTTATGTTTCTTTTAGTTGCTGCAGGTCTATCTATTTCTTCATGCGGTCGAGAAGACGATGAAGATGATGTGGTGATACCAGGCGAGAACTTAACTGTCAAAGGAAGTATTACTACAAATACTACATGGGCAGCTAAGAATAAGTATTTGTTGGAAGGTTTCGTGTATGTGGAATCAGGAGCAACCTTGACTATTGAGCCAGGTACCATTATCAAAGGTGATAAATCAACCAAAGCAACTCTCATCGTAAAGCCAGGAGCTAAAATCATAGCTGAAGGTACTAAAACTAAGCCAATTGTATTTACATCTAATCAAGCTAAAGGAAGTAGAAATTATGGAGATTGGGGCGGATTGATTATCCTTGGAAAAGCGACCGTCAACAAATCCCCGGCTACTATAGAAGGTGAAAATATATCAACTTTTGGTGGGACAGATGATAATGATAACTCAGGAATTTTGAAATATGTAAGATTGGAATTTGGAGGTATTGCCTTTGAAACCGATAAGGAAATCAATGGATTGACGCTAGGTGGTGTAGGTAAAGGTACTACCATTGAGTATATTCAGGTATCCAACAATGGTGATGATGCTTATGAGTGGTTTGGTGGTAATGTAAATGCTAAATATTTAGTATCTTTCAAAAACTTAGACGACGATTTTGATACAGACTGGGGATACTCAGGAAAGGTACAGTATGGATATGCCTTACGAGATCCTAAAGTTGCTGATCAATGTACATGTTCTGATTCTAATGGTTTTGAATCTGATAATGATGCTGCTGGTTCAGAAGCAACTCCTCAGACAAGTGCTACATTTGCAAACATGTCCATCGTTATAGCTGAAGGTACACCCGATGCAAAATTCAGATCTGTTTTCAGATTGAGAAGAAACACAGCGATATCAATTTATAATACATTGGGTGTAGGTGCATGGCCAAAAGGTGGACTTGAACTACAAGATGCCCCAACCCAAAAGAATTTTACAGACAACAAGTCTGACTTCAAAGGTCTTGTGTTAGGTGGTATGACTAAAGGTGTGGTACTAGGCGATGAAGCTAAGTTAAAAGATGCTGTAAGAAAAAATGATTTTGCTGCTAATTTGCTTAATCTTGGTTTGTCTGCAAACTACAATGCTGCAAGTGGCAAGCCAGGATTGTTGCCTACAGCTGGATCAAGCCTTTTGACGGGTGGAGTGACATTACCTGCAGGCTTTGAAGCTAATACTTTTGTTGGTGCCTTCAGTACTACAGATTGGACAGAAGGATGGACCAATTGGGATCCACAAAACACTGATTACTAAATTGATACGATAATATATTTTGAAGAAATAAACTGTTTTGTATTTTGTATAATTAGATAGTAAGAGCTGGTGGTTACATCGGCTCTTTTTTATATCCCTATCTTTCCTTATCTTGCGTCCTGAATTTTTATTTATATGAATATCATTCAATGGGATATCGCACTTTTTGAATGGATCAATAATGATCTATCTTCTGCTATTTTAGATTTTGTTTTACCTTGGATGCGCGAGCCTATGTTTTGGCTTCCCTTGTATGCTTTCATTATCGCTTTTGTATTTTTTAATTTTGGAATAAAGGCTTATTGGTTTGTTTTGTTTTTGATTTTAACGGCTGGTAGTGCGGATATGATCAGTTCACGTCCGATCAAAAAAACCATAAAAAGATTGCGGCCTTGCAATACAGAGTATGTGCATGTTATAGAGCGAGTCAGTTGTGGATCTGGCTATAGTTTTACATCTTCTCATGCGACCAACCATTTTGCGGTAGCTACATTCCTTATCATGACATTGGGACAATCCTTTAGAAAAATCAAGCCATGGCTTTGGGCTTGGGCGTCGATCATTGCGTTTTCACAAGTATATGTTGGGGTACACTTTCCTTTGGATGTGATTGCAGGAGGAATATTGGGTGTCATTTTAGGCAGGATCTGGGCTATGCTTTTTGATAGATATTATGGTTATAGTTTACAGCCAAACATTAAATAGGTATGACAAAAGAGTATATATATAAGATACTAGAAACTGTGTGTGATCCAGAAATTCCAGTAGTTACGATTGCTGATTTGGGTATCTTGCAAGATGTCAAAATAGATGCAACGTCCCACAAAATCACAGTTTTTATCACACCAACATACAATGGATGCCCCGCTATGGATATGATCACAGTCAATATCAAAGCAGCTCTGCAAGAAGTTGGTATTAGTGATATAGAAGTCGTTTCAATGCTTGAACCAGCTTGGACCACAGATTGGATTACGGAAACTGGCCGACAAAAACTTCTGGAGTATGGTATCTCACCACCAGCTGAAAAGAGTACGGATAGTTCATTTTTGACTGGCGATGTCCCAAGCGTACCATGTCCACAATGTAAGTCATTGCGCACTGAATTGATAAGTAGATTTGGCTCTACGGCTTGCAAAGCATTGTACAAATGTAAAGATTGTTTAGAACCTTTTGATTATTTTAAATGTCATTAAGTTTTTATATCATTAAATCACAAAATATTTTATGTCCAATATTACCATTCAAATAGCCAATAATATTGCCACCATTACGTTATTGAGAGCTGAAAAATTCAATAGTTTCATCAGAACAATGGCGTTTGATTTTCAGACTGCGCTAGATCAAGTAGCTGAAGATGGCAATGTAAGATGTATCATCATTACTGGAAGTGGGAAAGCATTTTGCGCTGGGCAAGATCTTCAAGAAGCTACCGATCCCGATGGACCAGCACTATCAAAAATTGTTAGCGAACATTACAATCCGATCATCACTCGTATTCGTCATATTCCGAAACCAATCATAGCTGCGGTCAATGGCGTGGCAGCTGGTGCAGGAGCAAATATTGCGTTGGCTTGTGATATTGTAGTTGCGGCATCTTCAGCATCTTTTATTCAAGCTTTTAGTAAGATAGGATTGATTCCTGATAGTGGAGGAACTTATACTTTGCCACGACTGATAGGTTTGCAACGTGCATCTGCATTGATGATGTTGGGCGAAAAAGTAAGCGCCGCTGATGCGCAAAATATGGGAATGATTTATAAGGTGTTTTCAGATGAATCTTTTTTGGAAGAGGTAGAAAAGTTAGCGTCCCTACTGGCAAAAATGCCAACTTATGGATTGGCACTGACCAAACAAGCGCTTAATCAAACTTTTCAGCACAACTTGGAACAGCAACTGCATTTAGAGGATGAGCTACAGACCTTGGCTGGCAATAGTGAGGATTATAGAGAGGGCACATCCGCTTTCTTAGAAAAAAGAATGCCTTCATTTAAAGGGAAATAGCATTGTAAGGAATCATATTTAGCATTGTTTTTTGATCTTTAGTAAGTTTTTGGTGCAATTGCTCAAAAAAAGATCTAACACCTAAATGACTTTATTGAGTTACTTAGTGAGATGTTTAAAAGCCAGAAAATATTTTTTGGCTATTTCAAAATTGGAAGATCACAGATTAATTCATAAAAAGTTATACTTTTACTTAAAATTTCTTTATCATGAGTCTTAAACCTGGGTTTTCGAAATTTCAAATCCATCCCAATATCATCCGACAGTTATTTTTTTTGTGCCTTTTGATTTTTCTAGGTATGATAATACTCAAAGAGCTTTACTTTATGGTAGGCGCTTTTTTAGGAGCGGTCACTTTATATGTGATACTCATGTACCCTATGAAGTATCTAGTCATTATCAAACATTGGCCAGCTTGGATATCAGCGCTGAGTCTGATGGTGCTTTCATTGGTCATCATGGTGATACCACTGATATATATGACTTCTGTTGCAGTCAATAAAGTAATGCCTATTGTAGAAAACCCAACAATTATTAATGATGTATTTGATAAGGTTCATACTTATCTTATGACCAATTATCAACTAGATATATTGAATGCAGAGAATGTACAAAAGATTAGTGGACAGGTGGTTCCAATTGCTCAAAAAACTTTAGGTGGTACTTTTTCTGTTTTGGGCAATATGTTTTTGATGTATTTGGTACTTTATTTTATGCTGGTACAAACTAGATTGTTAGAAAAATGGCTTCGCAGAAATGTACCTTTCAAAACAGCTAATGTAAAAAAAATAATCACAGATATAAGGAATTTGGTATATAGTAATGCACTTGGGATTCCTATTGTTGCTGTCATACAAGGTATAGTAGGTACCATTGGTTATTGGTTGTTTGGCGTGGAAGAATTTATACTTATGGGTATCTTGACAGCGATAAGTAGTGTCATACCTATCGTGGGTACATTGGTGATTTATTTGCCATTGGCTATCTTTCAGTTTGTAGTAGGTGGCTCTTTTGAAGGCATAGGTGTTGCAATGTGGGGATTCATTGTCATAGGTTCAGTGGATAATATAGCTCGTTTCCTAGTTCAAAAAAAGCTTGCCGATGTACATCCATTGATTACGCTACTTGGTGTTATTCTAGGAATCAATCTTTTTGGTTTTATTGGTGTCATATTTGGCCCATTATTACTCTCTGTATTTTTTATTTTATCTCATATATATGTGGATGAGTTTGGAAGTGTTGATGCCAACAAGCCCGATATGATAAAACCGATGGATAACTGTTGATTATTACCTTTGTCCTGAAAACAGGGTACTAGCATTGCGCTGACCATAATCGTACTTCATAAAGCTGAGTGCAGACGACTTAACGCCGATGAAAAAACTATAGACACCATTGGCAGGTGCCCAAGTAAAGTTCATCTGCCAACAGTGTAGGTCTCTCGCAAAGCTAAAGTAAGGATAAACAAATGATTTGTTTTTGAAATCATAAGCGATATTTCCGATATTCATATTCCAGTTTTTGGTCAATGGAATACCTCCTGATATATTGACTGAGTGATTGCTTACATAAAAAGTGTCTCGATTGAGTGTTTTTGTGAATTCAAAATTGAGAGAATGAGAGATATTGAAATTTTCGAACCATTCGGCCAGTGAGGTTTCTTTAATTTCCTCCTTTTTTCCTACATCTGTTGTTCCCTCAGTTTTAGACAAGGTATTGTTAGGTTTGTTGGAGTCAGTTGGTGTATTTTGTTTTTTAGTACTTTCTTTTTTACCACCAAATATTTCTCTGATCTTGGCAAAAGAAACACTAGTAGTAAATTGACCACCAAAATTCCTAAATTCAGGTAATATTTTGCCCTTATCCCACACTGTTTGTTGGGTGATTTTACCTTTGGTATCGTAAGCATAAGGACTATAAAGTGCTCTGAAATTAAAGTTGGTTAGTCCTTTGAGTACAGTTGTATTGCCAGAGACACTAATATTGGACCATTGGAAGGAGTCGGCAGCAAAATTGTAATTACCATTGATACTAATATTGTCAAATAATCGGACTTTTTTCTCTATAGTATCTTTTTTAGAATAATATTTAGCTTCTATCACGTTGGTAATGCCGTAGCTGATTCCCATTTGCTCTTCACTTCCTGATAGTGTACCAAAAGGACTATTGGTGAATATGCTGTAAGTCCGTGGTTTATTGAAATCTTGTCTAGTATCAGTAGCTACTGAATCCAAATATCGGTATTGATTTTCTGGTTTGTAATTGAAACTTATATTGGGCTTCATTACATGACGTATGCCTCTGAAAAACCCACTTCCACCGTTTATTTTACCAAATATTTGTGTATTTATGGATACACCACTTGTGAAATTGCGAAAAGCATTGAGATCAGTTTCAAAAGAACTCACAGCTTGTTTAAAACCTAATGTGTCAAAAACAAAAGGATTTGTACTTAAAGTGTCTAAAATCACACTGTTTTTGTCTAAGGTTTCTTTATATCTTTTGATCAACCATGTTTCTTCATAATTGATATTGGGCGATACGTTAAAATATTTTAATACTCTAAAGTTCGTACTCAATGAAGCCCTTTGTTGCAATCCGGTCTGAATATCATTGAGTGTCTGTTGAGTAAAAAGGGTAGTGTCTGTTGTTTTTACAAAATTTCTAAACTCTGAGTTGTAAGACAGTGCAACATTGTCAGTCCAACGTTCTTTGGTACTGTTTTTTCTTTTGAAAGGAAAGATGGTATTCATCCGCATTGACATGTTTGGCAGCGTTATATCCATCGTTCTAGTTTGAGTATTTTGACTGTGCCTAAATTCAGCATTAAATCTAAAGGGTGTGCCAGGCATATCATGTGAAAAACTAAAATTGGACGAATATGTGTTATTCAATGCAGCTTGAGGGTTTTCATATACCCGTTGGTCATATCTATTGCTCTGTATATTGACGGAGCCACCCATTCTTCGATATGGATGGGCTTTGGCATCCTGATTGTGTCTAATATTAATGTTAAAAGATTTTTGGGGAGATTTATTTCCATCTGTCACATTATCACTTATATTATTGGCATATCCGAGTGTTATATTGCCAGTGTAGCCATATCTTTTTTTGTAAGAAGTGTTGACTCTGATTCCGTGTGTACCTCGGGTATAAATATCACCTGTCACACGCAAGTCCATGTAATCATTGACTGGCCAGTAGTACCCGATCTCTCTAAACCCTAATCCAAGCTGCTCATTATACTCATAATTTGGGAAGATCAGTCCTGATGACTTGCCTTTTGCCAATGGGAAAAACCCAAAGGGAAGAAATATAGGTGTAGGGACTTTAGCTATTTCTACCTGTGCCACACTCATGACGGCTAGCTTATTAGGTACAAATTTAAGTTTACCCGCTCTGATACCATAGTGTGGTGGATCATGTGTGCACGTGATAATGGCATCTTTATTGTAAATAAGATCATCTGCTTTGATGCCCAATGAATCTGTAGATCCACCTACAAATTTGGTGGTAGAACCTACTAAATTAAACTCTCCTTGCTGAGTGATGGCATGATTGACCAATCCTTTTTTTGTTTTGAAGTTATATTTTATTTCTTTGTAGGTAAATGTGTTTTCACCATCTGAAAATTTGGGTTTTTCTGATACTTTGGATGTACTATCTATTTTTTCAAAACCTTCAACGATGCTATTGGCAAAATCTATGACCATGTAATTGGCATTCAGCTTGATTTTATCATAATCTACAACGGCGCCACCATACAAATGTATTTTTTCTGTGGTCAAATCTATCCAAGAAGAATCTCTGGCATCATATTTGATCTCATCTTCTATAGCATCTTTAGACAATTTATATTCCAAATCCTGCACACGAGTCGAATCGGCCAAGCCTATAAAAAGCAATGAGTCGGTTTTCGGCAATGAGTCTTTTACAGTATTATTTTTTCTTACCTTCAGCTGAATGCTATCTAGTGTAGTGTTATTATCTACAGATATTATAGGTTTGACCTGTGTATTCGCATAAGGAATAAAACATATAAGAAAAAATGATACTATGTAATACTTTATTTTCAAGCTTTTTATATACTATATATTATAAAAAATCATTATATTTGCCCTTTTAAAAGTACAAAAATACGCTAATGGTCTCAGATTTTATCCAAAAGAATGTAACAATCTTAAGAATCGTTTTACTTATAACGATGATTATGTACTATGTATCGTCCACGATGCAAGCTTCTGATGTTAAAGTTTTATTAAAAAATGATTATTACAGTAGCTTAACTACAGGATTTCCTTTGTCAAATGATTATCCAGCCCTTCAAGAATGGATAAAACCAATAGTTGGTAAAAAGAAAAATTTTAGAATCGTTATTGATGCAGGGCATGGTGGCCATGATCCTGGAGCAGTTGGCAAGAACACAACTGAGAAGGAATTAGTGCTTAAAATGGCGATCAAAATTGGTGAAATGATACAGAAAAAGTATCCTGAAGTAGAAGTTTTGCAAACACGTACTACCGATGTTTTTATCCCACTTTTCAGAAGAATTCAGTATGCCAATGAGCAAAACGCTGACTTATTTATGTCTATACATTGCAATTTTATCAGCAATTCAAAGACGAGAGGTACCGAAACATTTGTCATGGGTTTGCATAGAGCAGGTGAAAATCTCGAAGTTGCAAAGCGTGAAAACGCTTCCATCTTGCTAGAAGCGAATTATGAAGCCAATTATGATGGTTATGATCCGCAATCAGCAGAAGGTCATATCATGATGTCTATGTTTCAAAATGCTTATTTGGATAAGAGTATAGAGTTTGCAGCTGATGTGGAATCGCAGTTTTCAGCTTCGCATATCAGCAAAAGCAGGGGAGTCAAACAAGCTGGATTTGCGGTATTACGTAGAGCAAGCATGCCTGCAATATTGGTAGAAGCTGGATTTTTAAGCAATGAGATAGAAGAAGCATACTTAATGTCTGAAGATGGACAGCAGGTAATAGCGGAATCACTGCTTAAAGCTTTTGGCAACTTTTATAGCAATAATCAGAATATCAAACAGACTATTGATAAGACCAAAGATGAAGGTTTGTCTGTGTTGAGCACAAAAGATAATGAGACAAAAGGCACCAAAAAACCTACTGTAACTTCTAGCAGTGCAGTGCAAACAAGCAAACCAAAAGTTGCAGATAAAGTAGTTAGCCCTATTGAAAGTCCAAAAAGTGAATTGAGTTTGTATTACAAAGTCCAAATAGCAGCTTTTAAGAATGAGACTGCTGATCTGGATACACCAGAACTACGAAGCATAGGTAAGCTTACTGTATTCAAACAAAATGATGTCAATAAATACCTTGTTGGGGATTATATAAATAGAGAATCAGCTGAAATAGCAAGAGAAAAGTTGAAAAATCTTGGTTACAAAGGAGCATTTCTTGTAGTGATGAAAGATTAAAATTTTGTAGAATCAAATAAATAAAATCCACCGTCTATCTTAGGTTTTCGGTGGATTTTTTTTTAAAATTCATCAACATGTGTATAGAGATAGAGTGTTGGCCAAGTAAATTGCACTTTACACCTGTTTCAAACCAATTGGCATAATACTTCTAAGATACTATTGAAGCATCAGATTCCCTTATATTTCAGATATTGTATAGCGTAACAACAATTTATAAAATTTGGATGTTGATATAAATATTTTGTCTGTAGTTCTGTGAATATTTGACTACCTTTGCCTCTCAAATATTCAATCAAGTATTGTAAAAAAACATTTATCAATTATCGTATGTCACGAGAAATAAAAATCGGAATTCTTACTTTTTTAGTTTTAGTTACCATGATTTGGGGATATACCTTCTTGAAAGGTAGAAATTTGCTCTCTGCTTCCAATGAATTATTTACTACATACAGCGATGTCACCGACCTGAATGTTTCCTCGCCAGTATTGGTCAATGGGTATAAAATAGGAACTGTCACCAAGATAAAACTCAATGCAACGGATGTAAAAAAAATGGATGTTTTTTATTTGATAGATAGTGAATATAAAATACCAAAAAATGCAATAGCCAATCTTAAGAGTCTTGGATTTGTGGATGGTAAAGGTATATTTTTGGAGTTTGATAAAGAATGCTCAGGAGTCGATTGTGCTTTGGATGGGGACGAATTAAAAGGTGGATCTATAGGACTTTTAGGCGCTATGTTGGGAGATAGTGATATCACAGAGTATAGCACAGAACTCACGAAATCGGCCAAAGCTATCATAGGAAATATAGGCAAAGAAGGTGAGCCCGGTGCGATCAATGAAACCATTCGCCAAATGGAAGCCATTTCCAAAAACCTTACGGCTATCACCGCTACAACCAACCAATTGATCAATGCATCATCTACCAACCTAAAGCGAACCATTGATAATATGGCTTCCGTTTCGTCCGCTTTGGCAAAAAGCAATCAGAAAATTGAAGGTCTTTTAGCCAATATAGATAAAATAACTGGTGACATTGCAAAATCCAATTTACCTGTTACCATCGGGAAAACTAATGAAACTTTAGATGCATCAAAAGTTGCTATTTCGGAGCTTAAAACTACTTTGGAAAGCGCCAATACCACTATGAAGGACTTAAGCTCTGTTCTCAATAATGTAAGTAAAGGTAATGGCTCTATGGCAAAACTGATGAATGACAAAGACCTTTATATTAATTTGGAAGCATCCACAAAAAATCTAAATCTCCTTCTTCAGGATTTGAGATTGAATCCTAAACGTTACGCTCATTTCTCAGTATTTGGTAAAAAACAAAAAGAATTTACATTACCACAGGATGATCCAGCCATTAAGCTTGAAGATAAATAAATATTGCCCTATGATAGGTTTAGATAGTAGTTTTCAAAAAAAAAAATTAATGCAACTACTTCTGTTGATCTTTTGATATAAAAGGTGAATATCAAGATATTGATTTGTTTAAGAAGTAATTCATGGCGGATTAGTATTTCTTAGGGAATATAATAGTCAACATAGGCTGTGGCATAAGGTAACCTTTGTTACCATCTTCGAAGTTTAATAGCATTACCTTTGCAGCCTAAATCAAAAAAATAAACAGATGAAACATTTTATTCTATTAGTGACAGTGTATGCTTTAATAGCTTGTAAACCATCAGATGAAACCACACCAACTTCAACTCCCGTAATAAAGGAGTCTATATCTTCACAAAGTGTAAGAAATGCTGAAGATGTGGATCAGGGCGGTAGCCCTCATATAGATGTAGCTACAGCAAAAAAAATGTTAAGCAAATCCAAAGAGATAGTATTGATTGACGTAAGGACAGACGGTGAAGTGGGTAGAGGTAAGATACAAAACGCGCTACATATTGATATCAGCAAGCCAGATTTTAATAATAAAATAGCTGCTTTAGACAAAAATAAAGAATATATAGTGTATTGTGCAGTTGGTGGTAGAAGTGCTACGGCGCTGAATAGAATGCAACAAATTGGGTTTAAGAAAGTATATAACATGATGGGAGGATATAATAGTTGGATTAGAAATTAATACATCACTATAATGAAGGACTTATTTCAAACATTTATCAATGGCTATAGTGGCTATGCGTCTTATCTATGGCACGAGATAACACATCCAGGACTGAATAACTATTTTTATTGGTTATTGATAGTTTCTGCTTTTTTCTTTGGGTTAGAGATACTGAAACCTTGGAGAGCCAACCAACCATTGTTAAGAAAAGATTTTTGGTTAGATTTTTTCTATATGTTCTTTAATTTCTTTTTGTTCTCATTAGTTATATATAATGCTGCATCTGATGTAGTTGTCAATCTTTTTAATGAAGGTATTCAAGCCATTTCTGGTATTAATCTCAAATCTTCCAATCCTATGAATCATTGGCCATTATGGTCGATACTCATTATTGGGTTTATTGTAAGAGATTTTGTTCAGTGGTGGGTACATAGATTGTTACATAGATTTGAATGGCTATGGGAATTTCATAAAGTGCACCATTCAGTGGAAGAGATGGGTTTTGCAGCACATTTAAGATATCATTGGATGGAGACAATTGTGTATAGAACGATTGAGTATATACCACTTGCACTCTTGGGTATTGGTTTATATGACTTTTTCATTATTCACATCTTTACATTAAGTATTGGGCATTACAATCATAGCAACTTTAGCGTAAGTGGTAGAGTGACAGGTGGTATTTTGGGAGGACTGATAGGGACAGCCATAGTTTTTGGTTTGGCTGACATCAATTTTTTATCAGCTAGCTCCTTATTTGTAAAAATTATTTTTTGGTTGGCGGCTGTGCTATCGGGTGTTTTTGTTGTTGGGCCCTTTATGAAAAAGATCTTTAATAGTCCAGAAATGCATATTTGGCATCATGCCTATGAACTGCCAGAAAATAGACAGTATGGTATCAATTTTGGAATATCCTTAGCTATTTGGGATTATATATTTGGTACGGCTGCCATTCCACATGATGGAAGAGATATCAAATTGGGCTTTCCAGGTGATGAGAAGTTTCCTCATGACTTTATAGGCCAAATGTTTTATGGTGTGAAGAAAGGTTAAAATTCCAATAGGGATTTTCTTCGCTACGGCGGGAAGCTAATGCTCATCTGTATTGTCATTTTAGTTGTGTTTTGGTGGGAAGTAAAGTGAGTTCGGACCTACCGAACTCAATTCATGTCCCCAATTTCTATTCAAATATTTTTATTTCGAACTGCGAGATGGTAATAAAGCTCTAATATTCGTAAAACATGAGACAGGCACTAAATGCATCTTAGCCCAGCCCAGATTCCTATTCTTCTGCTTCCATAGTTCTTTTGTCAATGGTGTTACCAAAAAATAAGGCATTATTAAATACAGATTGCCCACTTTTCCAATAACCTCTGAACAAAGGATCTGTATGGAAACATATAATCCTACCGTTTCCAGACTGATGGATGGTGACATTTGCGGCACCTCGGATTGTGGTATCTATACCTTGAGGCAAATATCCTGATGCCAAAAATGATGGACTGTAATTAGCCGGTGTCGCATATTTATTATAAGTAGGATCATAAAACCTATTATTATTTTTCATAACATACATTTTCGATCGGTCTATTCCAAAATACAATGGATGTGTCATGTCAATATCCACAGACAATATGCTACCACCTATGACATTTGCATCCGCTTCTCTATCTGTATTTTCATAGTTTTTTGAGCTGTAGGAAGGTTTATCAAATTTGCGAGTTATCAAAGAGACTAATTTTTTGTCAGAAACCCAACTAATCGCATTGTCAATGACGATCAAGGTGTTTCCTTGGTGTACCCAATCTTTAAGTTTATTGGCTTCTGTGTCGCTCCAGTTTGAATAGCTTCCTGATGGTAGTATTAAGGTATTGTAACGCTGTAGGTTGGCATTTCGCATTCTTGTATTTTCGATCATGGTAGCTGGGATGTTAAGATTCAGGTCTAGGTGATGCCATATTTCTCCAGCCGACTGTGGACTAACGCCATTTCCAGTGATAAAGGCGATGGCTGGTTTTTCTATGACATTGACCAAAGGGTGCCCAATTGTTATCAATTCTGTACTATTTCCTGTTGATACAGCATAGATGATTAATTGATTTTGGTCTGATATTTTTTGCATCTCAAGGTATAGATTTTCAGCATTTTGAACTTGATTTTGTAATGATATTATTGCTGATCCTTTTGCAATTTTTTGGTTTATTTTGTTTATTGGAATATCCATATCAGCTTGATTGATTCTTACTTTGATTCCCTTCGATTGCAAGTCGTATATGGCTTTGTATAGCGTCTGCTGGCCAGTAGGAATGATGTAAGCATACACGTCTTTAGTACTACCAAATATTTTACCTTGTAATGTAGGAAGTGTACGTATTTTTTTATCTTTATTGACACTGACAGTATTGAGAGGGGCAGACAGAAGCCCATATCCATGGCTCATCGTCCAGCCTGAAACATCATAAAAAGAACTATCCTGAAATTGTTTAACTTCTTCAAAAATGGTTTTTGCCAATATCGGTTGACTTTGATCCAACGGGACAATATAACTTAAATCTTTTAAGAATGTGTGTCCATTGACAGACATGGTTTGATCTAAACTATAAACATCTACATGGTGCTGAAGCAGGATATCTAAAAAATTATTAAGTTTTATTTTATCAATATCTGTAAAAATGTAACCTTTGATTGTTTCTTTACTTACTTTATCTTTTACTGCTTTATGAAATCCTTGTTTATATTTTAATATTTGTTCTCTAAGGGCCATCACTGCTCTTTGTGTTGATAGAGAAGTTACGACTTGATTTCTTATTGTAAAGGCAAAACTAACTGGACCATTGATACTTTCTTGCAAATGCCCACGAGAACTAGCTTGTTCAAACAAGATTCCCATGGCTCCTATAGCATCTGGATAAGTAGAACCCTTACCATAATAAAAATCATCAAAACTAAACTTCGTATAGTAAAGTGACCCTACAGAATCCAGTGCTTTGGCATGATATTTTCCAATGGCTTCTGTTAGGGCAAAATTTTCGGCTGGCGTATTGGGATTATTACTGCTTGGGATACCTGGTTGGAAGAAAAAAGTGGAATTAGTACCCATTTCATGATGATCTGTGAGTACATTTGGGTGCCATTCGTGCATCAATTTGATACGACCTTTACTTTCGGGATTGACTAGAAGTAACCAGTCCCTATTCATGTCAAACCAATAATGATTGTATCTACCTCCAGGCCAAGTTTCAGAAAACTCTCTGCTGGAAGGGTCAGAAACTAAAGTTTTACTTTTGTGACTATTAACCCACGTCGAAAAGCGTTGCGCACCATCTGGGTTGAGACATGGGTCCATTAGTATAAAAGTGTGTTCGAGTATGGCTTCCACTTCTTTGCTTTGTCCTGCTGCAAGGTAGTATGCTACCATCATTGCTCCATTATTGCCTGAAGGTTCGTTACCATGGATAGTATAACCTTGCCATAATATAGCTGGAAGGGTTTTAATATTAACATCAGATGATGTTTCAGCATGAGCCAAATCTGCATGTTGTTTTTTAATATTTTCCTTATTTTTTAAGTTATTTGGGCTACTTATCATGGCTATAAAAAGTGGCCGATTTTCGTGCGAACGTGCATATTCTCCTATTTCGATACGATCTGATGCTGCATCCAAAACTTTGAAATAGCCTGTCAACTGATCATGGGTCACATGCCAATCGCCTATTTGATAACCTAAATATTGTTCTGGCGTCGGAATACTTGGATTATACTGAATTTCTGGCAAAAAATAATTCAGGGTTTTGGCATCTGTTTGACTGCCGGCATTATTAGCCCAAAAGATTAAAAGTAAGAAGAAATATCTGGTCATTTTTTGTTTGTTTTGCTATTATTAGACAATGATACTTACATTATTTGGATTGACCAAATAAATTGAAAGCTAAAAACATTCTGCTAAATTCATTGCCAAGAGGCAATTTTTTTATTAGCTTTGCCCTCCATAGCAATACAATATGACAGACATTTTAATATATCTTATCATTGGGATATTTTTGGCGCTATTGTTTTTAAATATTTACTTTAGGGTCAAGGTGCTCAAAGTTTATAAAACATTGGTTCAAAATAAAATACAGTTTGACTCCTCCCATATTTTTAATAGTAGTAAAATGGAGTCGGAAGTATTAGTAAAGTATCCTAAGCATAAGGATGACATCCTAAATTTTGTAGGACATATAAAAAAATCCATTGCTATCGCAGTCATTTTGGTCTTAATGATCACGGTAATGGGCTTCATATTAAAAAGAATTTAAATTAATACCATTGAGAATAGGACTTGTAGGTGTTGGCCATTTGGGTAAGATACATTTGAAATGTCTCTTGAAAACTAAGTTTGAATTTACAGGTTTTTTTGATCCTGACTTGAACATCAGGAAGACAACCGAAGAATTATATGGATTGCGGGCTTTTGATTCGTTAGAATCGCTGATAGATGCGGTGGATTGTATAGATATAGTAAGTCCCACTACTTACCATTTTGATATTGCTAAAGCCGCCATCATTCTAGGCAAACATGTATTTATAGAAAAGCCATTGACCGAAACTACTGCTCAAGCTAAAGAATTGGTTGACTTAGCTGCACTACATAAAGTAAAAGTTCAGGTTGGTCATGTGGAACGTTACAATCCAGCTATCAGGTCACTTAGTGATATTCATTTTCAGCCAAAATTTATTGAGGGGCACAGACTTGCAGTATTTAATCCTCGTGGTACAGACGTATCTGTAGTTTTGGATTTGATGATACATGATATTGATATTGTGCTAAGTATGATCAAAGAAGATGTGAAAGATGTACGTGCTAATGGAGTATGTATCGTTAGTAAGACACCTGATATTTGCAATGCTCGTATAGAGTTCGAGGGTGGGGCAGTCGCCAACCTTACAGCGAGCAGGATCTCTATGAAAAATATGCGTAAGATTAGAATTTTTCAAGATGACGCTTATATTAGTTTAGATTTCTTAGATAAGGAAGCCCAAGTGATAAAAATTGAAAATCATATCGACGACGACAATTTTTCTGGTATGACCATGCATACAAATGACGGTTTGAAACGTATTATAATAGATACACCTTCTATCATGCAAAATAATGCTATAGAAGATGAACTTAATGATTTTTATGAAGCAGTGGTAAATGGCGCACCCGTATCAGTCACTATAGAAGATGGGTTTAGGGCTTTGCATTTGGCACAACTGATTCAAGACAAAATAGAAGAAGCGTGAGCAAACTGATGATATTTATAATAAGTGCGGTAATAGTAACCACTTTTTTTAGTTGTGGCCTTTCGGATACTGATGCCCCAACACCTTTTTACTTAGACCTCCAGGAACCAACTGTGAAAGCTCCCTATGACCCGATTAATGATACCCATAAGATCAGTGAAGTTTGGGTATTTGCTGATAATCAAATATTAGGGTTGTTTCCATTGCCAGCAAAAGTTCCAGTTTTGTATGCTGAAAAGGAGGTAGAAATTACTATATTAGCAGGCATTCGCAATAATGGTATGAATGATGTCCCAGTGTTTTATCCATTTTATAATGCTATAGACCTAAAAGTGAAACCAGTGGCAAATGGTGTTATATCAGTGCCTTTAGATTTTAAATATAAATCCAATGCTAAAATTCCTGTAAATGAGAGTTTTGAGTCAGATAATGTTTTCACTTTTGATATTGATGCAAATCCAGCCACCTTTATATCTATCACATCGGCTGATGCATCTGTTGGTACGAAATGTGGTGTGGTGACTTTAACAAATAGTTTGAATTTTATTGAGGTTGGGACTACAGCGGAAATAATGCGAGGTGAAAATTCAAGAGGACAAAGTTACATAGAGTTTGATTATAAAGGGAAAGGAGAGATTGCGGTTGGTATAGCGAAGTTCAGAAATGGCCTAATAAACATCGAGTATTTTCTTTTTGTTCCGGGTAAAGATGATTGGAACAAAATATATGTAGATGTGACAGATAAATTATCTCCCGATGATTATGACAAATACAGATTGTTATTGGCTTTTACCAAAACGGGAAGTAGCACTGAATCAAAGGTTTACATTGATAATTATAAACATGTGCATTTTTGACCCGTATGAAAGAGCAGAGAAAATTAGAGCTTTTAATCTATCGAATTGGTGATTTTATCGCTGCATTTTTAGCGTGGCTCTTATTTTTTATATATCGAAAGCAGACCGAAAGTCCAGGAATTTTATTGTCTGAGATATTGTCTGATACGAAACTTCTGCAAGGATTGTTTTTGATACCGGTGATATGGATGGTAATCTATTCAATCTTTGATAAGTACAGAGACATTTACAGGTATTCTAGACTTGAAACACTGAAAAGTACTTTTTTTACTACTTTTTTAGGCGTATTATTGTTGTTCTTTACAGTATTGATGGATGACAAAGTACTGCAATTTACTTCCTATTTTACCCTTTTTATAAGATTGTTTTTGCTTCATTTTATTATCACTTCTATATTTAGAATGGTAATATTGACAGTGGCAAGCAGAAGGCTAAAGTCTGGAAGAGTAAGCTATAACACACTCATCATAGGTGGCGATAAAAATGCAGTTGATCTATATGAAGAAATAACTAGCAGACCTTACAGTTTAGGACATAAATTTGCTGGGTTTATAGACAGTAATGGTCAAAGCAAAAATCATTTGTTGATACATTTGCCAAAATTAGGTAAGATCAATGATTTAGAACAAGTACTTAACGAACATCGTATAGAAGAAGTCATTATTGCAGTAGAGACATCTGAGCACAACAAACTGAAAAGTATTCTCGATGCCTTATTCGACTATTCTGACCAAATATTGATCAAAGTGATACCAGATACTTACGATATCATGGTGGGAACAGTAAAAATGAATCATATTTATGGCGCTGTATTGATAGAAATAGACCAAGAACTTATGCCCAATTGGCAGAAAGTTGTCAAACGTATGATGGATTATAGCATTAGTTTTATTGCTATACTTTTGTTATCACCAGTTATAATCATGAGTATGATAAGGGTCAAGCTTTCATCAAAAGGCCCAATATTCTATAAACAAGAGCGTATAGGTATCAATGGAAAACCATTCAACATTATCAAGTTCAGATCTATGCACTTAGAAGCCGAAAAAAATGGCCCACAATTGTCAAGTGATCATGATGATAGAGTTACGCCATGGGGCAAAGTCATGCGTAAATGGCGAATAGACGAAATACCTCAATTCTTTAATGTAATCATTGGAGATATGTCCATAGTAGGTCCAAGACCTGAACGTAAATATTATATTGATTTAATATCAAAAGAAGCACCACACTACAAACATTTGCTCAAAGTGAGGCCAGGTATCACTTCTTGGGGACAAGTAAAATATGGCTACGCATCCAATGTACAACAGATGGTCCAACGATTAAAGTTTGACATACTTTACATTGAAAATATGTCGCTGTCATTGGATATTAAGATACTATTTTATACGATCTTAGTATTGTTTCAAGGTAAAGGAAAGTAGTTTTTTTTATTTTTTTTACTTAACCTAAAAAAATAGAACGAAAATTTTATTTTTGGAAACATAACTTTTTGTGGATAGGTTTAAGCATCACTATTAAAATTGTAAATTATCCCGCGTTTTTAAAAGAATAAGGCTTTTGATGTAGCTGTGATGTATATAGTTATATCAAGTAATGGATATTAAATTTCTAATTTTGTAACATTGAATGAGATATCAATTGATTTTAGAAATGAAATAGATTTTTTTATCATTTAAGATTTTAGAATTTATTTTTTTAACCAACCTTAATTTATCCTAATGGTACATTATTTAGTTCCACAGAGAATTTCGTATTTCACTTCCAACGTCCTATGTTTATGGAGTAATTTTCAAAAGCTTAAGTCAAAAGCTATACATTTATCTTTGATATTTTTTCTTTTTTCTTTTTACATTTCAACAACTCAAGCTCAAACATATAACGGTACACAAAGCTTCATTGTTAGCAGTACAACCTATACTTTTGATTACACTTTAGAATATTCAAACCCTACTGCAACTATGACCATAACCTTCGTTTCTCCGCCAGGTATTCCATCTGGTCTTAACCCTCAACTTCGTTTAGGGCCTGCAGGAGGTCCTCATACATTTGTTGGTATGTCTGGATCATCTCCAACATATAGTGTAACTTTGTCAGGAGTCAATTGTTGTCCAACGCCACCTATTACGTTTTGGTTGGCCTATGCGGGAGGCTTATATCAATCACCTGTTCCATTAACGTTTCCATTACCTATAGCTTTGACAGACTTTTCAACTAAAATACTTGGTACGAGCAATGCATTGTTGAGTTGGAAAACTTCTTCTGAGATCAATAGTGATTATTTCGGTATAGAAAGAAGTACTGACGGTTTACTATGGGACCAAATCGGAAAGAAGCGCGCTGAAGGCAATAGCAATAGTGAAGTCAGGTATGATTATGAAGATAAAGATATACCACACTTAAGGACTTCTGATAAGGTGCTTTATTATAGATTAAAATTAACTGATCTAGACGGAAGCTACAAATATTCTGATATCCGTGGGATCAATTTTTCCCAAGATATTTCTATCATTAGCGTCTATCCTAACCCTGCAAAGGATCGAATCAATATAGATTTATCAACCATCGATACTGAGACAGAAGAAGTTAGAGTGGAAATATACAATAATATAGGAGGGAAAATAATGATTAAAAAAATATCTGGTAGTGGTATAGAATTGATCGATTTGAATGAACTCCCATCTGGTACTTATCATATCATAGTAAAACAAGGATTGGAAACAATCCACAATAGTAGCATATCAAAAGTGTATTAACTGGCTGTCGAACCGCCACCAGGGGAGTACAAGTGTTGTGACATTTATTTCAAAAATTAATTGTTTGGAATTTGTTGCTACTATTTTGCCAATTTACTATTAATAGCGCATCAAAATACCTATATTGTGATGCGCTATTTTTGTATTCCACATGCAATGCGAATGTCACATAGGAGATTACTTGACTTAGTATTCTATTGGTGACTTTATGCATAAATTATTCTCTTAAGTGTTAGAAGCTTATTTGATTCTAATAAATTTTAATGTTTGCCTTTGGTCCCCTAAAATGATATTAATAAAATACAAACCTGGCATCATATTGTCGTTGAGTTTTATATTATATTCCAACCTATCTGTTTGGTAATCTATAGTTGAATTTGTTACAATCTTGCCCTCTGTGTTTAAGATTTGATAATTTATAAATTCATTTTTTAGAGATTGGTTTATATTGATTTTTAGATCATCACTGACTGGGTTCGTGACCAATGTAACAAGAACATTCTCTTTTTGTATTGTTTTTGGTTTGAGTATGATTGGCCTAGATTGACCATGGATGTAAACTTCTGACAATTTATTTGTGTTGATAGTCAAGTCATTTAAGTCAAGAGCATTATGCACCTCAAGACTGTATAGGATATCATCTTTTTGTTTTTGATTGGGTTCTTTACAGTAAAGTAAGAAGTTGACACCATGTTGATCAATGTGTTGGGCACTTTCTATGTTAGGGTATTGTATAGCTGTTTCTCCTTCGAGTACTGTAATATTGTCTTTCGCACTAACGAATACTTGCATACCATCCAAAATTACATCTTCTGATGATCTAAATACAAGAAAATATTTTCCATCTATTTTTTCTACCGACGTTATGAGTGCAAAAGGTAGCGCGTTTAGATTTCTATTGAATGTTTTTCTATTTTCAAAATCAAATACTGATTCATTAACATCTCCCATTTTGACACCTATGAAATCTAAATCATTCTGGTCATGGGTTAATTCGCCAATTTCTATATAGTTTTTATATAAATAAGGGGAAGAAATATCCGTTATACCACCTTCTTTAGCAACAAATACCCATGAAGGTACATTTTTAGAGAATTTATCAGTTACACCTAATATCAATTTTCGAATTTCAACCAAATCAGCCGCGGTAATCGATTTTGAGTTATTTACATCTGCGGCTAGCATTTTATAGGGACTATCTAAGGATTTAAGTCCTAATATGTGCCGCTGTATTATTACCAAATCTAATGTTGTCACGCCTTGTATTGGATCTGTATTGAGTGCTGGTGTAAGTTTGTAATTTTTGAGTAAGGGTAGATTTGGAATCTCAAACTGACCATTTATATCATTGGTCATTACCGAATCATTTATCTCTGATGCTGTGTACTTTACTTTTACGGCTTTGGGTATTCCACTATATTCGGTAGTGATTTTACCAGAAAGGGTAGCGGAAGTTATGATATCATCACAATGTCCATTATTATCTTGAATTATTAAGGATACTCGACAAAAATCTTGATTGCCTGTCAGATCTGCTACGGTCATGTCTAGGCTCAATGTATCTGATATGCCATTTTGTATGTCTTTACAATCCACAAATACACCAGCACTTTTTGTGGTTGGAAACCATTTATATGCATCGCCATTTTCATAGGCTTGTTGATTGCTGAGTAAGCCATTACCATGAAAAAAATGCTCTTGAGTGATCATCGTTTTGACGGGTGAATATCCATTAAATGTAAAGATTAAGTCACTTGACGCAGTACAGTTGTCAACGCTGCCATTATCAAAATCTTTAGCCCATATTTCAGCAGATCCTTTTACTTCATCCAATGTGAAAGTTAATGATGATAGACAATAAGGTGTAGGCTTTTTACAATCAACAATATTTATTTTTCGGGTACACTTTTCAGAATTGCCGCATGGGTCTGATACTGTCCAAGTCAAAATATGTGTACCTATTGGCAGATCTATAGAAAAATTGTTTTGATGGCCTGTGTAATCTATGGTTTGATTTTGGTCCACGTCGATGGTATAATTCCAAATAAGATTTTCTGACTCAGTACATGGATCTTCGGCATTGGCAGATAATGACACATTGCCTTTTTGACATGCAAGATCGTAAGTACAGAAAGTAGTATCTGAACAAGCAGACGTAAACACTGGCTTATCTGTATTGTGTAGTTTGATGATTTGAGTATATGGGCCCCATTTTCCACTTGTCTGCGATTGATTAAATTGGCACCAATCTATCACTGTCCACACTCTAAATATCTTTAAGCAAGCGCTATCTGATGCAAAAAATGGTGTATCATCATAGGTAGCTGCGATATTGCCACATTGGTTATTGGTGAATGCCGGTTTTCCAGTGATTTCTGGCAATGTTTGACTAAGTTTACAACCATTAGCTGCATAATTTACTGGCCATTGAATATCATTTTGATCAAAAGGATCGGGATTTAGAATTGTGATTTTTTGTTTGCAAGAATCCTTGAGTCCATTGGCATCCGTAGCAATAAAAGTTCGATAGATATATCCAGTATGACAGTCTATTTCTGATTTGTAGCTGGATGAAACGGTCACGGAGCAATTATCTTTAGCTAATCCATCACTGCCTACTTTACCATTGTGATAATGATTATGAACCAGAATGTCTTTTATTTTTGAAGGATCGGATACTACCGTTCCAAAGATATCTAAATGGGCAAAATCATAATTATCGGTGCATGCCAAAGTAATGTCAGGCGGGCAAGTGATGGTAGGTTTTAGTTTGTCTTCTACTGTCACCTCGACCATACAAGTATTTTTATTGCCAGAATGGTCAGTAACTTCCATTGCCACCATGATTGTTTTGCCTAATTCAGCACAGCAAAAATCAACAAAATCACCGTATTGGAGTCCGAATCCACATTGGTCAGTCATTTTGCGGGCTTTGAATGATGCAATACCGCAATTATCTGAGCTTCCATCATCAAAAGTAGTAGCAAAGATGCGTCCTTTGCCATTGGCGTCAAGCGCTACTTTAGTTGATCCATCACACGCCGGATAGGGTGGTGCATTGTCTTCTACTATCAATTGGCTTTGGCAAATGGTAGTATTTTGGCACGCATCTGATACTATATAATGAATGTTGTATTTCCCTACTGGTAGTCCATCTACAAAAGTGTTTTGTTGATCTCTTGTTAGGAATTGGTTTGAAGGGATGCCAAACTGATCATATAATTCATAACTAATGTTATAATCAGAACAGTCGGATATTGCCGAAGGTAAGGGTAATGGTGTTTTTTCAGCAGCACATTGGTACGCTCCCGCATTAAAATATATAGTATCTTGACATAATACCAAAGGTGCTTTAGTGTCTTTGATGGCTATTATTTGGTTTTTGGTAATGCTCTCGGCAGTACACCAATCTATTACAAACCATGCGCGCGCTATTTTATAACTTTTACCACATAAAGAGAATGGAATATCTGAAAAACTGGTCTCTAGATTGCCACAATGCCCTATGATGGGAGAACCGGTAGTATCTGGAGACGGATGCCCATTGATCAGAGCAGGGAAGGTGTCACCACATTCGAAGGCTGGTTTTTCATGTCCCTCGTAATTGGGAGGAAATAGTACTTGCGATAATGATATTTTTTTAACTACGATAAGCTCTGAACAAAAAGATGTATTACCTTGGGCATCAGTGGCTTTCCATTTCCTTGTGATGGTTTTGTCTTCATTGTTTCTACAATCCGCTTTGGTGATCACATCTGTATATTCTAATGCCACATCTGAACAAGCGTCCCAATTTTTAATTATATACTTCTTATTAATAAGGGTATCGATGTAAGCGCCCGTAGGAATAGGATATCCCAAACTATCAGGGTCAAATGATCTTGTGCAATTTATAGTATCATTTTTACAAACAAAAACAGGTGGAAAGTAGTCTTCCACCTTAAATTTTCCCCAACATATATTGGAAGTACATTGATGACCTAGCTTAAAGGTTATTTCTTTGTCAATATGGTCTTTAGTAAGTGTATTGTTTGGAATGATTTTGCCTGCAGGGTCTATTAGAGTAATAATATAATTGCTATATGGCTGTACTGGATTAGGCTGCAACATCGTAGCATCTACTTTTTGAGTGCAAGATTCGTTGAGTGATATGTTGATGTTATTGCTACAAAATAGAGGTGGAGCTGTTTGGAAATTGATCCTTACTTCATCAGTGACCCTTTCTTGAGGATTATTGAGCGGCGCATCTGACAGCAAAAGTAGCCTATAATATCCCAGCACTTTATCATTAGATCCTGGTACATAAGATATTTGATTGGCTTGTGCAAAACTATACCTTACGGTAAGTAGGTTGCCTGGCTGGAAACGACCATCACCAAATGTAATCCAATCGCCATCATTAACATCACCAGTTATTGTAGCTTCTAGATCAGTAATCAATAAGTTTTGTGTAAGACAAACTGTACGATCTAGTCCAGCGAATACTGCGATCACATCAGGTGCTAAGCTACGTAGCGAGGCCGCAGAAGCTAAAGCGATAAATACCAACGATATGTAAACAAATTTTTTCAATTATCTAATATATTACATTATCTTATAAAATATATACTGTTGGTTTTTCTTAACAATACATATTAATAAATATTCTAATACAATAATTATACCAAATTGATTATGTACTTAGGTCTTGTACTATAGACAGTTAATCCACGGTGAGGTAGGGTAGTATTTTTTTGCCGACTTCTTCCTTGAGTGATCGGATACGACTGATATGTTGAATATTAGAAAATGGTCCGTGCTGTTTTCTGTATTTTAGGATGGCATTGGTTGTTTCTGCTGAGAAATATGGATGTTTGGTAAATGTTTTATAATCAGCAGTGTTCAGTTTTATCTTTTGGATCAGTGATGGATCAACGGTAAAATATTGGCTAACAGGCTGATATAAACTATCGGCAATAATGTTTAATTCAGAGATTTGGTCCTTGTATAGAAATCCACCTAAGCGATTTCGGTATTGCAGTATTCTTTTGACCATATAAGGACCGACACCTTTCATTGCTTCTAGCGTTAAACTATCTGCACTATTAAGCTCTACGATTGATTGGATTTGTTCGGGGTACTGTATTTTTCTTTTTCAATTTTGGCGGTTTCAAATACTTTAGGAACAGGATAGGAGATCATTGGAAGTAATTCATTGACCAAATTGCTGTCGATTCCAAATATGGTTTTAAATTTAGCTGCATCTTTGATTTTACCACCTTTAGCTACAAAATTTGTAAGACTTTTGGCTCCAAACTTACTAAACCCAAGCAATAGTAAAGAGTCATAACTGATTTTATTTGGGTCAAATGCAAATTTTTGATGGATTCTTTTTTGTACATTTCTTTCTTGTCCGAAAGGAATATCTTCTTCATAATGTTCATCCTTTTCGACAATACTGTCTTCAGGAAAATAGTATTTACTAAGATCTTCTATTTCTTCTTCTGCTGGTTTTACTGGCCAAAATTTTCCTACTAAAACGATAGTAAAGGCTAAAACTAGAAATGTAGCAATACCGCGTCTTTCTTGTTGTGTAAATGTAAAGAGTTCTTTGTAGTCCATGATTGTTAATTTATGTCATATAAATAATCTAATAGTCCGATAACTTTACTGATATGTTAGAAATACAATATACATAGCAATTGAATGAATTTATTGGCCTAAGTGTAATCAAACTGTCTTTTCAACATGGTCGTATTAGCGCTGCACATTTCATTCTAAAGCCTTTACGGAGCAATATTAAGAAATATGTTTGATATCAGCAAATGAAAGAAGGAATTTTTTATAGGTGCATACTTGCCATTATATCGATCACACCTGCAGCGCCATTATTGTACCAGATGTAAGCATAAGTCTGGCAAAATAGTTAATATTGATTATAATATAGGTAGCTATTCATTTTCATTTTTTCCTATCTCTTTTTTTGCTGAATTTCAACTATCGATAAATTACTTATTTGTGAAACTAATATCAATTCTAAATATCATATCTTATTAATCTACAATTCAAATTATATTCTTTCAAAATACGGAAATTTGCTATTGACATTTGTTATTAAATGCTTTTGATACGTTTGTTAATGGTTGCTTTTCCACAACTCAATCACTAATATAATAGGTAATCCAATACATTGGTAGATTTTCAGAAAAAGAATGAATAGAGAATCAAAATATAATAAAAATCAACTGGCTTTGCTATCGAAGAACAAGTTCTGCAGGGCGTACATCGCATGTCCGCTGGATACGATGAACACTTTGTGGTTGGTGGCTAGCTTTTTTTAGTTTAGTTTAGTTTTAGAGTTTTAACTTCATCATTATATCGGTCTGTTCGTCATTACCTAATTTGAAAATATGTGTGTCAAATTCCACGAAACCATTCTTTTTGTAAAAATTTATTGCTCTTGGATTTTTTTCCCACACACCTAACCAAACAAAGTCTGATTTGTTAAGATGTGCTATTTCTAATGCTTTGTCGTAAAGTAATTGTCCAACTTTTTTTCCTTGAAATTCATTCTTTACATAAATTCGTTCAATTTCAAGTCCTTTGTCGTCTTTAAGTTCTGTTTGCGATTGTCCAAAGTTAAGCTTTAAATATCCAATTACATTTTTGTTAAAAGTCGCAAAATAAAATTCTGCATTTTTGTCGTTAAGTTCGGTTGTGAGTTTTTCTATTGAAAATCCTTCGTCTAAATATTTAGCCATATTCTCTTCCGTATTTCCATCTGAAAATGTTTCGCTAAATGTTTGTCTGCCAATTTTTTGTAATTTGTCAATGTCTTTTAGTTCAACTTTTATGATTTCGATATTTGTCATTTTTTGGAAAATTTCAGTTAAATTTTAAATCGTTTTTTTTTGTTGGTAAGTGTTGAGCAAAGCTTGATACCAACATTTTTCGGCTTGGCGATGTGGAGGATTTTTAACACAAAAGTTTAATATAATTACTGATGTTGAACCTTGTAAAAGGGTTTCCTTGAATCACCTCACCCGCCATTATACAAATATAAAAGGTAAACTAATACAGTGGTAGCTTTTCTGAATAAGAATGTGATATGCTTTGCACAAGCATGAAAAAAATCATTTACTAATGAAACTGCCACAACAAACGCCTTGTGGAATTAGTGCCTCCTTAATGTTTTAAAGAGATATTCCCCATCTGATTCGGTTGATAGGGCAGTCTTCTGGTATTACCGTACGTTGATATTTTATTCAGTTTGTCCATTGTATTTTGGGTCAAAGTCCACCATCCATTCAATGCCAAATTTATCTCTAAACATTCCAAAATAGGATCCCCAAGGACTGTCGGCAATCGGCATTTCTATATGTCCGTCTGCAGAAAGACCATTATAAATTTTGTCGGCTTCTTCCTTGGTTTCTGCACTAATTGAGATTTTGCTTCTCGTTTCGTTTAGATTGTGTACTCCTAATGCTTCTGGTGTATCACTTCCCATCAGAATATTATGTTTTCCTATGGGTAATGCAATGTGCATAATTTTGTTGGCTTCTGTTTCTGGTGTAGGAAAGTCAGGGTTTGTCATATCTTTGAAACGCATAACCATTGCGAATTCTCCACCAAAAACTGATTTGTAAAATGTAAATGCTTCTTCTGCATTACCATTGAAATGAATGTAAGGATTAATTTGTGCCATTGGTTTTTATTTTTTGAAATTGATTATTAGCATTTACTTTATTCATTTGGAAATTTGCTCATATCCATATAAAATAATTCCCATGTGTGCCCATCAAAATCTTCAATCGTTCTTTGTTGCATAAAACCATAATCTCTCATTTCGTTAGCTTCGATGCCACCTGCATTAAGTCCATTTGTCATTAGAGTGTTCACTTCTTCAATACTTTCCAAAGACAATGAAAAAATACCGGCTAAATTTGAATTTGTGTCAGCAATAGGTTTTGTTGCGAAACTTGAAATTTTTTCGTGTGTCATAATCATTAAAAAAATGTTTTCACACCATACCATACATTTTGCAGTGTCGTCAGAGAATTGAGGATTGTTTGTAAATCCTAATGCAGTATAAAAGTCCATAGATTGTTGAAGGTTTGTAACTGCTAAATTGATAAATACTTGTTTTGCCATTTTTTATTTTTTAATCATTATTTTAAATTTTATCTTTGTATATGTATGAAACAGCTAATATGCCCAAGACGGCCAATGGCATAATCATATAACCAATATTTTTGTCCACACAAGCATGACTAATAAATGCAAATATTAATGTAAATGAAAGACCTGCGTATGCCCATTCTTTGAGCATTGTAGGCGTTTTAGGGTAAACTATGGCTATTACGCCTAATATTTTGGCTATTACAAGGGAATAAGCAAAATAGTCAGGATAGGAAAGTGCTTTTGTTCCAAAGGTCATATACTCTGGTGCAAATATCCACGTGCTTAATGGCATCACGGCTTCCATAAGCGCGATAATTATTGTCGATGTCCAAAAAAATATTTTATTCTTCTTCATTTTGTTTAATTTTTATTTGTATCTTATTTAGAATTTTATTTTTGATATCCTACCTTTAGTGAGTGTCTATTTACAATAGTACACCACTTTAAAACTAAGCAAAACTTGCATCCTATCCATTAACAAACATTAATGTTAACTTTCTTTACACCTTTGGTTTTACCTTTCAAGGACAAATATAAAAAGCAATCCAATACATTGTTAGCTTTTCATAAAAAGAAATCATAAAAGAAACCGAGCATAAACCCATCAATATAATATAACCATGAAATTGTTATAAAAATGCTACAATTGTAGTCACAAAACAACCTAAATTCTAGCCCTAAATACCCCAAATACCTACAAGATGAAAAGAAAATACCCGGAATATGTCTAAAATGGGGGTATCCGCGGCGGAGAGCCTTGTCTAACGAATATATTTGGGTTTCCGCGTTGGAGATAGGCATAAAAATCGTAAAATTAGGGTATCCATTTTGGAGATGGTCATCAAAATCGTAAAATTGGGGCATCCATTTTGGATACCCTTAATTTACATGTATTTTGGGTAGTTCCGCGGCGGATACCCTTGGTATAGGTACATTTTGATGAGTCCCGATTTGGACACGGTTAATAAACGAATATTATTCCGTACCCCGATTTGGAGCTTGGCATCCAGCTAATATTATTTGCTGCTCCAATCTGGGACAGCATAAAATTTAGATTTTAAGTTCAATTTTTGAAGTTGTTGGTTGAGGAAATAGTCTTATGCTTAAAAAAAACAATATCAATGCGTTTAAAAACTATTTTTGGAATTTAATTCAACTTTGTCAAATTAGTATTTTAAAAAATTTGAGACTAAAAAAGGGGTTTCTCAGTCTCTAAAACTCCTTCGAAATGACCTAGTATTAAAGTTTAAGGTAGGGAGATGAAGGGAATTCGGCTAGCCGAACTCCCTTCATCTCCCACTTTTCCTTATCAGCCTTGGTCATTTCCTTTAGATTTGCATTTTAATTAAATAGAACACATTACATTTATTATTATGTATTACTATAGGGGGCCCAGGGGGATTTAAAAAGTGTTTTTTTGTGGAAAAGTTGAGAAAGGTAGATTTAATTAGGTTTAAGTATTGAGTTAACCAAATAGTCTTGGAGTCTTAGTGGCATTTCATCATTTTTGACTTTAATGAGTGGACTCAGTATTGAATTTTTTATATCTGAAATGGCAACTTTAATTTTAACTATTTCATCTATTGGGAAATTATGGTGATTAATGATGTTACAAGGCATTTCTTGAGATACATTATAGCCACTAATGATTGAAATTTGAGTAACGGCTTTTTTAAGTGGAATTATATTCTCCATAAACACATTTAAAATGGCCTTCGATAGTAATTGGCTATAACTTCTGATATTTTTTTTGATCTTATTCATTTAAAGTTAGAAGAAGTATGTCAAAGGTGTCAGTTTAAGATAAATTGGCTTATTATATAACTCTGGTGCTTTCATACTTTCCTGCTATATAAGCCCCTACATATTCAATTCTTTGGCCTTTTCCATCATGTACTGATAAGCGGCGCCATAATCATTGGGGATCTCTCCATCCAGAATCGCCTCTCTGATGGCTGTCTTCAGGATGCCCACTTCTCTAGATGGAGGCAACTTAAATATCCGCATGATGTCATCACCTGAGATAGGTGGCTGCCAGTTGCGCAAATGGTCTTTTTCTTCTACTTCTTTGATTTTCTCCATCAATACCTTGTAGTTTTCTTTGTATCTATTGACCTTGCCTTCGTTTTTGGACGTAATGTCTGCTTTACATAAGGTCATCAGATCATCTATATCTTCCGCAGCATCAAACAACAATCTACGCACTGCAGAATCAGTCACTTTATCATTGGTTAGCGCGATAGGACGCAAATGTAGTAGGACTAATTTTTGTACGTATTTCATTTTATTGTCCAATGGCAATTTCATTTTTTTGAAGATTCTAGGGACCATTGCAGCACCTAGTGCTTCATGCCCATGAAAGGTCCACCCAAGTATCGGGTCAAAACGTTTGGTAGGTGGCTTGGCGATATCGTGCAATATAGCAGCCCATCTAAGCCATAGATTTGCGCCTTCACGGCATACATTTTCCAATACTTCGAGGGTATGATAAAAATTGTCTTTGTGACCTATATTATTTCTAATTTCTACGCCATACAATGCAGCCATTTCAGGGAATATAAGATGTAACAGCCCTGTATCAAACAACAGTTTGAAGCCTTTGGAAGGCCGATCTGATAGAATGATTTTTTCTAGCTCGGTACTAATACGTTCTTTAGATACAATGTTAATTCTATTTTTATTTTTAGCAATGGATTTTAATGTAATTGGCTCAATCGTAAAGTCCAATTGGGTAGAAAAACGTATGGCTCTCATCATACGGAGTGGATCGTCCGCAAAAGTTTTGTCAGGATCCATAGGTGTTCGTATGATTTTATTCTCTAGGTCATGAAAACCGTTGAAAGAGTCAATGATTTGCCCATAGTCATCTTCATTGAGGCTTACAGCAAGCGCATTGATAGTAAAATCACGTCTGTTTTGGTCGTCTTCCAATGTACCATTTTCAACAGCAGGTTTTCGTGAGTCTAAACTATAAGATTCTTTTCTTGCACCAACAAATTCTATCTCCAATTCTTTATGTCGTATCATAGCGGTACCAAATCTTTTATATACAGCAATATAGGGTAATGGTCTTAGTTTTGATGCTAGATTTTCGGCGAGAGCTATGCCATCTCCTACGCATACGACATCTAGGTCTTTGGACTCACGCGCCAGTAATCTATCTCTTACATATCCACCTACTACATACACTGGAACATTGAGCTCGTTGGCCGACAATTGTATAAGTTCAAATATTTTTCTTTCGTAGGGTTTTATATTAAATACCATCACAAGGTCAATCTATTAATATTCTGTATGCAACATCATTTCTTGATAATGTGCTTTTAATTCATCCAAAATCTCATTCAATGCTGCACTTTCCATTTCACTCACCAATCGCGCTCTAAATTCCTTAACATTAGGAAGGTCTCTGAAATAGTTGGTATAATGTCTCCTCATTTCTACAATACCTACTCTTTCTCCTTTCCATTCTATGCTTTTCATCAAGTGCTTCCTTGCTACTTCCACTCTTTCATCGATAGATGGTGCATCGGGTATGTTGCCCGTAGCCATATACTGTTTGATATCCCTGAATATCCAAGGATATCCTATGCTCGCCCTGCCTATCATAATGCCATCTACGCCATATCTCTCCTTATATTCCAAAGCTTTTTGAGGCGTATCTATGTCTCCATTACCGAATATAGGTATGTGTATTCTTGGATTGTTTTTGACTTTGCCGATCAATGTCCAATCAGCCTCGCCTTTATACATTTGTTTGCGAGTACGTCCGTGAATAGAAAGTGCTTGGATCCCAATGTCTTGTAATCTTTCCGCTACTTCTTCTATATTGAGAGAATTTTCATCCCACCCCAACCTTGTTTTGACAGTCACAGGTAGTGAAGTTGATTTGACTACTTTTTCGGTGAGTCTGATCATTTTAGGTATATCTTGTAGGATACCTGCACCTGCCATTTTACAAACTACTTTTTTACGGGGCATCCGAAATTTATATCTAACAACTCGGGTTTTGCTTCTTCGACTATTTCGGCAGCTCGACCCATAGATTCTATTTCTGCACCGAATATCTGGATACCTATTGGTCGCTCTTCATCATATATGTCAAATTTTTGTAAACTTTTTGATGCATCTCTGATCAGACCTTCCACTGATATGAATTCGGTGTACATGAGATCTGCTCCTTGCTCTTTACACAATGCTCGGAAAGGAGGATCACTCACATCTTCCATAGGTGCAAGTAATAAAGGAAATTCACCTAATTCAGTCTTACCAATTTTTACCATTCAAATAGATTGTTAAAAATTATAACTTGCACCAAACCAATATTCTACTATTGAATTTTGAATATCTCTTGCTCTCTCACTTGTAATGTATAATATTTCAATTCCAAACCTCCACTTATCAGTGCCACTCATATATCCTAAACCAAGTAAAGGCGAATTGGCACTTTGGCTAAGTTTTACACCTTGGTCATAATACTCGTATTTCATGAAGGCATATTCGCCTTGGAAATATATTTCTTTAGTAATTTTGGCTCGGCCATGTATAAATCCTCCAATATCAAGAAGTGAAGGATCCGGAGCATTAGGCACTACGTATTGATTAAAAAATAACTTAAATCCGCCGCCAGCACTAAATCGATCGTGGAATTTATAGCCAACATTAAGTTTGGAAGATAAACTCAGACCATTAAAGAAGCCTAGATTCCCAAATTTTATTTCCGCATATCCCTTGTCTAGGAAGTTAGTTTCATCTTTTGCTACTTTTTCTTTTGTTGATTTCGTTGTTTTCGTTGTTGTTGTACGTTTCCTAACTTGACCTTCCGTTTCGGTAGCAAAAGTCAAAAAAAAGCATACAAAAGTAATTGCAATTATGATGTTTCTCATCTTACTTATTTTATAAATTCAGGTCAAAAGTAAATAAAGAAACGGAGTAATGGGTAAAATAGGTTGATTTTAACGAAAATTTATATTGTAGATGATAAATGTTATTGCTTGTTACATAGTTAAATGACCCAATTATTAGTAAATTATTTATTGATTCTTATATAGGGTCTGCTGAAAAAGTCAGCTATTATTTTTGGTTAATAGTTTAACGGAGATTATCGTTCAAAAAACAAGCAATAGTGAATGAAGAAACAAAAGTGCGTCTATTGCCATAAAAAGCAGAAAGGATTAAATATGAAATACTTATGGCAATAGAAAAAGCATTTTGGTTTTTTTGGTTACTTTTTTGGGCAATGCAAAAAAGTAACTGCCGCCTGCATAAGGCAAAAGCCAACTCAAGGTACACGACTTTTGGACAAAATCAATTAAAAGGTTTGCATTTAATTTGTTTATTATAGACATAATTTATTATTTATCAATTGGTTGCACCATAGTCAGCAAGCCCTATATAGCCTTATTGTTTTTACAATTCAGTAAAAGTTTAAGAAATGAATTGATAATGTTATAGGATTGCCCAAACTATATCATGTAGGTCTAACAAAAAATAATTAAATTTTAACAGTATTAAAATTTAAGAATTATGACTAATTAAGCACTTAAGTTTGATGAAAGCGTTAAAATTAAGTTTTACTAAGTAATTGTAATAAATATAAAATATATATTAAATATAATATTAATCTGAATTAAGAATTTTAACTTATTTTAAGAAAATATTAATATTCTATATTATAAAAGTAAATTAAAATTATTTATAATGCATTGTATTTTAATTTATTACATAGTTAATATAAAATTATATAAAATTAATTATTATTTACGCACACATTATAAATTTTATAAAATACCTTTGCTGTGTGAATGTAGGTTTTACTCAAGCCTAATTCTTATAATTTTTTGAATTTTTAACCAAAACTCATTCTCATGAAAAGATTTTTTCTTTACATTCTTTTACCCCTATTGACTGTTATTTCTACGGTCAATGCTCAGGTAAGCGGTTCTTATCCAATCTCGGATAAGCCAGGCGATAAAACACAGCCTGCAACTTTGAGCACTCCAACAAGCAATGTCGCAGCGTTCAACGCAGCTAATTGTGATGATTTAAGTTTACGAATTGATGTTAGAATTGGTTCAGCAAGTCCTGCACCAGGTTCAATCGAGAGAGTAGGTACACAATCTGGACGTATTTTTAGAGATGGTGTAGCTTCAGTTTGTCCATCAAAAGCGTATCCTGGTATTTTTAATGCTGCTACTACTTATGGTTATAGTGCATTGCAATTTACCAATTGTGGTAGCACGCCAGTTTGTATCACAATTAATTTTGATCCAAATACAGGCTTAACCCCTTGTGGTACCAATGGACATGCTGCTGTATATCAATCAGCAGATGGTATGAATGCGGCACCTTATAATCCTGCTAATCAAGGTGCAAACTACTTAGGTGATGTTGGCTCATCGTTGACACAACCTTATAGTGTTACTGTAAATCCTGGTTTTTTTGAAGTAGTATTTGCGAATAATGCTTCAGTTGCACAATGTGATCTAGCTTTTAGTTTTACAGTGCCTGCACCCGATATAGCAAGTATTAAATGTGCTTGTCCTGTTGCACCACCACAAGGCGCATGTGGTTTGTTGGTTTGTTCTGGTGACCAAAATATCACTTTACCGGCAGGAGCATGTACTTTTACTATTCCAAACTTAGTAACTTCAACTGGTGATTGTGATATCGTTCAGACAGCTGGTCCTTTGACAGGATCTAATATTGGACCTGGTACTTACACCTTGGAGTATGAGTTGGTTGATGCTTCTGGAGCGGTTATAGATGACTGTGAGTTTGATATCACTATCTTGCCTTATCCAAATCCTACGAGTAGTTTGGTAGCAAACGATCAAGTAAATGTAAGCTTGGACGATGACGGATGGTCATTAGTCACTACAGATATGATATTAGAAGGTGGACCTTATGGATGTTATGATGGTTATTTGATGAGGAGAAATCCAGTAGTAAGTGGCACACCACCTACACAAGCATTGACTATACCACTTGCAACAAATCCAGCGTACCCAGGTTACACTTATGGTGCAGTATGGGTTAACTGTTCAGACATAGGAAAGAGAATAGAAGTAGAAGTACTAGATCCTGTAACAGGAAATCGTGCTTGGGGGTATGTAAATGTAGAAGACAAGATCGCCCCTGTAGTTACATGTAGTTGTCAAGATATTACTACATTGTCTCCATTAGCGCCTTTTACAGGAGCAATTGCAAATACGGATCCTACTTTCGTGAGACCGACAGGTACTGCTGCTTGTGCTGCAGGAACTAATGTGTCATTCTATGATACACACACTTTTGCTGTATCTGTTACAGGTAATTATACCTTTAATGCAGCAAACTCTGCAGGTGATACTTATGCAATCCTATACCAAGCACCATTTAATCCAGCAGATCCTTGTGCTAATTTTATCATTGCAAATGATGATACAGCAGGTGGATTGGACCCTTTATTTACAACTGCACTTACTGCTGGTGTTCAGTATGTATATGTTATGACTACTTTTGGGGCTAACTCTGCGACAGGAGCTTATACTGTTGCAGTCACAGGACCTGGTCAATTCTTAACTAACCCATCAAATGCACCTGAATGCCAGTTTGCATGTTATGATATCGAGATAGTGAAGAGAGAAACAGTAGGTATGTTATACAACATCCCAGGATTGAATGCTAACAAGAGCAAATTGACGACACCTCCTACTTACACGGATAATTGTGGAGTAACAAGTGTTACCTTTGAAGATAGAGTAACAAGTACCAACTGTGGCGCAAGTAAATTGATCAGAGATTGGAAATATGTAGATGGTTTTGGCAATATTGCAATCTGTAGCCAAACATTCACTTTCAACCAAATATCAGTATTTGACTTAGCAGTACCAACGAGAGAAGTACACCTTAGCTGTGGATTGGATGCAAGTCCAGCAGCGATAGCAGGTTACACAGATATCGACTCAAGACCACAACCAGCGTCGGCAGCGAATATCGGGGCGTTTGCAGATGATTATGCTGCTACACCAACGGTAGTAGAGTTGAACGAAGGATATGCAAACGGATATTTCACTTACCTACAAAGAGGTTTTGATGGTAATATGCACCCACAAAAGTGGACAATGGAATATGTAATATCTATACTTCATACACCGACCAAATGATCAATGCATGTGGCATCGGATGTGGAGGTAATATGAAAGTAATCAGAACATGGACGATCTTAGACTGGTGTACAGGTGATGTATTCACGTATATCCAAGTAATCAAAGCGACAGACGAGAAAGCACCGACATTCAACGTAAAGACGTAACGATCAGTTTAGATCCATGGGGCTGTGCAGCGAATTGGAATGTTGACTTACCATGGGAACTTCAAGACAACTGTGCGAAAGCAGAGGAGTTGAAATGGGGCGTAAAAGCACCAGCAGGAGTAACAGTGACAGGCACACAACCAAATTACAGATTGAGTGGAATGCCAAAAGGTACCCATGCAATCACGTATTGGGCAAGCGACTGTTGTGGTAACTTAGCAGAGGCAGTAGCTTTTGTAACAGTAATCGACGCGAGTGCACCAGTAGCAGTAGCTAAACAGAACATCGTAATGAGCTTAACAGGATCAGGAACAGGTGCAGATGGCGCAGGTAAGATCTACGGTTGGCAAATAGACAATGGCTCTTATGACCATTGTTCAGATGTAAGATTTGAAGTAAGAAGACCGACAGGAGCCCCATCATGTGGCAACATCGGAGCGAATGGAACCCACAATAACAATACGACATACAATGGTAACAACTTCTTACAGCAATTGCCAAACAATCCAGGCGTATGGTTCCACCCAGAAGATAGTAACTTTGATGCGATCTTAGGCAATTTGGATACCGACAATGGAGAGTTTGTAAAATTCTGTTGTGAGGATATTCCAGCAGGAGAGTCTTATGGCTTACATGATGTAGAGTTGAGAGTATGGGATGATGGTAATATGAACGGTATCTATGGTGATAACTTAATCATCAATGGTATGAAGGACAATTATAACACCACATGGGTAACCGTGAGAGTGGAGAACAAATTGGCACCACAGTTAGTATGCCCACCAGATGTAACCGTAACGTGTGACATGGAGTTGAACCTAAGTGTAGGAGTTGACACCGAAGTATCAAGTGTAAATCTAACGATGACAGGATACCCTAAAGCGTATGACTTATGTAGCAACTTGGCGATCTCTTATAGAGATATCTTATTGCCGGGGTTACAACGAAGTATGTAATTCAGGCACAGTAAGAAGAACATTTACGGTTAAGAAAGGTACCGTAGAAGTGAAGTGTGTACAACACATCACCGTAACGACCATCACAGCACCATTTACCGTAACGTTTGCACAAAACAACCAAACAACTGTATGGGATAAGTGTAGCTTTACATTGGATGATGCGAGAGATGCGAGCAATCCAACGATCAAAAAACCAATCGTAAATTACGGACAGTGTGACATCGTAGGAGAGAATATCAAGATAGATACATTCTTATTCGAGGATGGCGCATGTAAAAAATGGAGAGTAGAATATACTTATATCAACTGGGTGTGCACCTACGGGACAAAACACATTGGGTGGATATGTACACTACTATACATACAAAGACGATATCGCACCAGTATTGACCTGTACCAACCAAATGTTTGCAGCAACACCAAACACACAAAATCCAAACGGAGGCTGTGAGGCACAAGTAGCATTGGAAGCATCAGCATCAGACGCGTTAGTATGTGCAGATGAGAGCTGGATCAAATGGCAAATGTTCTTTGACGGTTGGGCAGATGGTACAGTTGACAGATTGGCATCAAGCTTTGTGAACAAATCATGGAATGGTATCTGGGTACCAGACAAGATTGATAGCAGGCGTACCAAACCCAGTATGGACGGCATTACAAAACCAACACCCGAATGCACCATTGGCAGACTTAGTGTATGTAACATACCTTAAGCCAACGAAAGCAAGCGGCGAGACAGTGAAAGTACCAGTAGGAACAGGCGCAACAGCGTTTATCTTGAATGCAGAGAATATCAGCCACAAAGTATTATGGAAAGTAACAGACGGATGTGGTAACGTAGATCAGTGTGAGAGTACAGTAATGGTAGTGGACAAAAAGCACCAACACCATACTGTGTAAGCATCAGCACAGCAATCATGCAGACCAATCCAAAGATGGTAGAATTGTGGGCAAGAGACTTTGACAAAGGTGCTTTTGACAACTGTTCACCACAGTCTAAATTGTACTTTACATTTGACGGTGTAGCACCGATATACTCAAGAGTAAATGAGGAGCATTTCTACAAAGCAGGAGCAAACGGAAGTGTTAATGCAACAGCAGCAGAATATGCACAAGGTAAAGCATACAAATGGTTACCATCTTCAAGAAGTGCAGGAAAAGTATGGGTAGCATGTGGTACATTCAATGTGAATGTAGATGTATGGGATGAAGCATGGAATACAGATTACTGTACAGTAGTACTTGATATTAGAGGCTGTGACTCAATCAGACCAGTAGTATCAGGAACAATAGCAACAGCAACAGGTGCCTTAGTAAACAACGTAGCAGTAACAGTAAGTGTAAGTCCTGCAGTAACAGAATTCCCTAAAACAGAATATACTGGAGTAGCAGGAACTTATGAAGTATTAATACCAACAGGAGTTGATTATGTAGTAGAAGCCAACAAAGGTGGAGATTACCTTAATGGTGTAAGTACATTAGACTTAGTAATGATCCAAAGACATATCTTAGGACTTCAAACACTAGACAACAATTACTTAATGATCGCAGCAGATGTGAACAATGATGGTAAAGTAACAGCAAGTGACTTGACAGAATTGAGAAAATTGATCTTAGGAGTTACAAATAACTTCGCAAACGAAAGCTGGAGATTCCCAGTAGCAGGTACAACAGTAAATGTAAATCCAATTGCATTTAATGAGGTTAGCACTACAGCAAGTGGTTCAGATAACAATTTCGTAGCAGTTAAGATAGGAGATGTAAACGGCAACGTAACAACAAATATCAACAACCCATCAGTAGAAGCTAGAAGCAACAGCAATGTAGCAATGAGTGTAGCTGATGCAGCAGTAGCAGCAGGCGAAGTAGTAGAAATACCAGTAACAGCAGCAAACTTCAACGATGTAGCAGGATTCCAATATACCATGAACCTTGATGGCGCAAGCTTCGTAGGTATCAACGGTGGTGCATTAGAAGTAACAGCAAGCAACGTAGGAGTATTAGAAAATGGTGTATTGACTATGTCTTATGCATCCAACGAAGCAGTCAATGCAACTGAAGGAGAAGTATTATTCACATTGGTAGTAAAAGCTAACAAAGCGATGAACGTAAGTGAAATGATCACAATGAATTCAGATGTAACGAGAGCAGAGTCATACAACAGTGATCTTAAAGTAGGCAATGTAAGCTTGAGTGTAAGAACAGCACCGGTAGCAAGTATCGAGTTGTTCCAAAACGAGCCAAACCCATTCAAAGGTCAAACAACAGTAAGCTTCAATATGTCAGAGGCTGCAACAGCAACCTTGAGTGTATATGATGTAACTGGAAAAGTTGTATCAGTAAGAAACATCGACGCAGCAAAAGGCTTGAACAGTGAAGTATTCACCAAAGAGCAATTAGGTGTAAGTGGTGTACTTTACTACACATTAGTAAGCGGTGACTTCACAGCTACTAAGAAAATGATCATCGTCGAGTAATATCGATAGAACATAACTTTAAAAAAGTCCGTTCTCAGTTTTGGGAACGGACTTTTTTTATGAGTTTAACCTTGATCATGGATAAATTCATAGAGAGAACCTGAGATTTAATAAATCAATACCTTAGATATAAAAAGCAAAAAAGCAAACTTGGGTATGCCGAGATTAAATCTATTTCACTAATTCAAGACTGCTTACCTTCCATGACATGCCTTTAAAATCACTAATTCAGTAAATTAAATCATCTGAAATTTTAATGAGCATTATTTCTTTTTTTCCAGTGCTGTCGTTCCAAGTCAAATCAGGTGTAGTAAATTGATATTTGTGACCTTCTAAAGATACATATTCTCCTGTTTTGCTATTGTAGGTATAAGAATACCATTTTTTATCAATATTGAATTTCGCTTTTAGGCCATCTCTTGTCTCAGTGATATATACTATTTTATCAACACTCTTGGCTAACCATGAACCTTCTAATTTGTCTAGATTGACATTTGACAGATCAAAAATTTTGTTATTGAAAGATATAATTTTGTTAGTATTATTGTGTTCTTGATCTTTATGTCGGTGATTTTCATCACGGGATTTGTAGTTATCTTTATTAGCAGATTTTACTCCATTGGATACTTTATAAAAAGTAACTTTTCTTTTACTTCTATATGGAAAATAGACAATATTACCATCAATTAAGCGGATTTTATTCCCAGCATAATCTTGAAATGTAAATTTATTGATTCTTTCAAACCAATTATGACTATATTTAGAATGTAAGCCTTTTATTTTAAAACCGTCCTCATAAGCCATTATTTCGATCTTTTTACTAACCTGCGGATTATACCATAATCCTGTATAATATCTCAGATCTATACCTGATGCAATATTTGACGAAGTAAAAAAGATGATCGTGCAAAATGTAAATATTGTTTTCATTATTCTATAAGTTATTAATATTATCTATCTAATAATCAAATAACGAATACAATTATAAATAAAGAGTTAAAATGATATTAATTTTTTAAGCAAAACTTTCTATTGTTTTTCTCAGGATAGCCTTTTAAATTATCTCGTCAAATTTGTCAGTATCTGAATCGATATTTAAGTTTTGTATGCCGTGTAAACGAATTGTGCCCATTTTTTCAAAAGCTAATTTGATTTCTTTAATCGTTTCGCCTTCTGAATACTTTTTTACATCTTCTACCGTACGAATACCGCTGCCATCTCTGAATTTGTAAGTTTGTTCTAGTAAGTTGTTTTCGTATTTGACGGAAAGTCTTTCATTCATTACAAAAACGGTTACTTTGATTTGGTCTAGGTCGAACTCTCCGATGATTCTCATTTTGGATGATATTTTTGGATGATACTTTCAGTGAAAATACAGTATATTTTGTATAGATCTGGTTGATCTTCTAGCATTTGAAGGTGTTTTTCTATAGTGCGTTTATCATTTCTTTTGGCTGGTCCTGTTTGGAGATTGGCTGGTTCTTCAGTTTCTATTTTGTAGGCTGTTTCACCTATAATGTCTTTCAATAAATCAAAATCAAGCTCCATTTTTTCACAATACTCCGCAGTCAAAGTAAAAATATGATTGGAAAAATTATTGGCTATCACAGCAGCTAAGTGCAACTGAATTCTTTTCTCATCTACCATCATGGTAAAATGACTCGAAATCTGATCTGCCATAGTAACTAAATGATAAGAAACATACTCATTGTGAGACGTTATTACATAAGGTATGCTATCTATATACTGCGGCTCTTTATACTTGGTCAATGTCATCACAGGCCATAATACACCATAGTTCTTAGCATATTCAGCTAGCACACTTGAAGGAACACTGCCTGATGTATGAACCAAAATCTGATTATCATTCAACTTAAAAGGTAAGGTATCTAACACTTCTTGGATCGCATCATCATTGACACACAGTATATATATATCTGATCCATCATCCAGCAATTCAATATTGGGCACATAAACCAATCCTTCGGTGATGGATTCGAATGGCTCGGCTTCTTCTTCTGGATTTCTGCCGCAAACATTTATGATTTCATATCCAGCTAATGACAATCTATTGGCCAAGTGCCAAGCGACATTGCCCGATCCTATAATAGATACCGTAGGCGTCATTTTTTGTTTTTGATATATCGTTCATAAGCCGCTAAAAACAGACCTAGCATCATCAATATACTTCCTCCCCAAAACAAGTTGATACCAGGGAAAATAGTGGCTTGCAATATCAGATAATCAGTACGAGGCACATCCGTAGCTATATCGACACTGATGTCATTCGTTTTTCTTTTGTCTTTGGCTATTTTGAATGAAAACTCTTCTTTTACAGGATCGATATTGCTGAATCTGATGTGAAGGCCGGATTTGCCCGAATAAGATTTGATACTCATCGGTTGGTTGTCCCTGATGATATAAATTGGTGACGCGTCTTCAGCCATACCTTGACCCGAAACATTGATCGAAGCCGCAATAGCTATGTCTTTGTCTTGTTTGGTATAGTTAGGATGCTGAGGCTCTTTGTCAAATCCAGTGAGTTGCAAACGATATCCTTCAAAATCTATGTATCCATTGCTTTTGATGGTAAATTCTTTATACTCTAGCTGATCGTCGGGTGTGAAAAAATCGTCTAATGTATTTTGGGCCAATTTTACCCTTAGTCCGGCGGTCTCAATAGCAGCAGGATAATTGTACATTAAAGCGCCTTCCATACCAAGCGCTGCTTCCACCAAATAGGTAGTGTCTTCTTGCGGATCAGTAATAGAGAGCTGTACGCCGATACCCGCATCATGTTCGTGTTTTACATATTCTTTATGGGTTGGCGCAAAGGTAATTTCACTGGCTTTGATCGTATATCCACCAACTTGGATGGTATCATTTGGTGACAATACATAAGTTGTAAACTTCAGCGAATCTTCTATTTTTTTAGCATCTTCTACACTACTCAATGCAGGTGGTAAACTGACGACGCAAGAGAAGATATCTTTGGTCAGGTAATGTTTGGTATCCGGATTGAAAGCAGCTACTTTACTGAAATCATTGGAATACATCGCATTGGGATGCAAGGTGATCTCTTCCACCACTTCCATGCTATCGTTTAGTTTTTTGAAATTGATGTCATACCTTCTTTCTCTATCTATCAGGGTATCAGAGAGATAGGTGATAAGATAGCCTTGGGAAAAAAGTGGTTTACCTTTGATGAGCTGTACATATTTTTTGACATCTTCATCGGTAAACATTCCCTTGAACACAAATGGGTTGGTAGATATGGCTTTTTGGTTGAGACCACTGGCCAACATGCCAATCATCATCATACCGAAACCTAAGTGGGCTATGGCTGACCAAGCTACTCTGAGATTGCCTTTGACTACGCTAATAATGTAGTCCAAATTGGAAACCATGCTAAACAAACCCGTAAAACTCATGACCACAAATTGCCAACTGTAATATTCCAACCATAGAGATGTTAGATAAGTTAAGACGGCTGAGATCCCGATAGAAATCACCATTCTTTGAGTAAATTTTTTCTTTTGCTGTGGCCACAATGCCGCACCATATCTCATGAACAGTGAAAACCCTGACAACACGGCTATGAACACAGCTATCCACAGTTGATACTTATTGTAATGTCCTATTACATCCTTGATGACTCTGCCTTCGTATGCAGGATTAAAGTAAGTCATGATCTTATTGAATACAGGGAGCGAGGTGGACGAAATGATGAGAATGCCACTAAAAAGTAATACCAATGACCCTATAAACATCCAAAATTCTCGAGAAGCTAATTCTTCTTCTTTTTCTGGATTTTTGATAGTTTTGAATCGATAAATAAGTAAGCCCATTCCCGTAAGGAAAAAGAATAAAACTAAAAATATCAATTGCCATTCTAAGCCCATTTCAGTAAATGCATGCGCTGAAGTATCTCCCAATACGCCACTTCTTGTCAAAAAAGTAGAGTAAAGAATGAGTACAAAAGATATTAAATAAAAGAAATAAACCGATCGGGTAGCATATCCTGTGTTTTTAGATACTAAATGTACGTGAATACCTGCTACCAAAGTGATCCAAGGAACAAGCGATGCATTCTCCACAGGATCCCATGCCCAATATCCACCAAACGATAGCGCTACATAAGCCCAAAGACTACCCATCAGAATACCTGTACCTAGGATTCCAGCAGAAAACAGTGACCATGTCAATGACTTTTTGAGCCATTCTTTGTGATCATTGAGCCATAATCCAGCAAACGCATAAGCAAAGGGCACAATGGTAGATGCAAATCCTAGAAATAAGGTAGGTGGATGTATCGTCATCCAGTAATTTTGTAGCAACGGATTCATCCCGCGACCTTTGATCAGCGATAAGTAATCTGCATTAGCAAATATTGGGGCTTCATTGATCTGACGGAGTAGGGTAGTAGGATTGGAGCCTATTCTGATGGCGTCGTCTCCCCATGGTAGGTGAATGCCCAACAACATACTCATTAAAATAACTTCTGCTACAGCAAAGACAAAAAGCATAGGCGCTTCCAATGTTTTTTCTTTCCTAATCAAGATGACACCTAACACGACATGCCAAAACATCCACAGCATAAAACTACCTTCTTGGCCTTCCCAAAATGCGGATAGGATGTACTTGAGTGGTAAGTCTTCGGATACGTGGTCAAATACATAAGAGTATTCGTAGTAGTGATTGTACATTGCAAAAAATATCAAACCTATCAACGTGAATAAGGTCAATCCATGCAGATAAAATGCATTTCTGCCTATGACAGACCAACCTACAGCGGTTGCATTTTTTCTATTTTTTACCGAAAGGAAATAAGAAACTGCAGACAATAAAGCGGCAACAAAAGATAAAATTACACAAAAATGCCCAATTTGGCCAACCCAAAGATGTTCGCCAATATACGATACTTCATTCATTCGTTCTTGCTTTATATTTTACCTTCCTGTTCTTTTACAGCTATTTCTTCATCTTTGTATTTAGATGGACATTTCATTAGTATTTCACTAGCATTAAATACATCTCCTTCGAGCTCGCCGGTGACTACGATTTGTTCTGACATCTCAAAATCTTGTGGTTTTGGCTGATGCAAAACTACTTTTTTCTCCACGCCTTTATCATCCTTCATGAAAAATGCAAATTCATTCGGATTATTTTGTGGATCGTAAGTCATTGGTTTGTCTTTGGCAAGTTGTCCTACTATTTTCACACGGTCGCCATTGGTTGCTTGCTCGAAGTTGGCGTAAGTACTTACATCTTTGGATGCATTGATAAATACGAGAATGCCAGCTACGATAAGGATGAGTGCTATAATGATATTTTTGTTCATGACGAGAAGATTGACTAATTTAAGCACAAAAGTACTGATAATATAACAATAAGTCTAAAAATTAACTTTTGTTTAGGAATAGTGAATATTTTGTGCTTTTATGATCATTGATTTTACAAAGTTTGCCTTTGGTCTGTTGCTCTTTGTTCAGATTGTTCATATTGCTCAGTGGTTCGAAACGTTCAAACCCTTCAATATTCTCTTTATCAATCCAGGTCCTTGATAGACCAAGCCTGAATATACTTGCACCAATGAAGCTCCGGCATCCAGTTTTTCTTGAGCATCTTTAGTATTTTCGATACCACCAACACCTATGATGGTGAAACTGCCTTTGGATTTTTGGTAGATGTATCGTATGACTTCGGTAGATCGTTTTTTAAGCGGTTTGCCACTTAAACCACCCATGCCGATATGCTCTGTTGCTACTGTTAATTTACTTCTATCTAGTGTTGTATTAGTGGCGATAATGCCATCGATTTTGGTCTCAGTCACGATGTCGATGATATCATCCAATTGCGTATCAGTGAGATCAGGTGCTATTTTCAGAAGGATGGGCTTTCGTTTCGGTTTAGTAGTGTTTTTTTGTTTTAGCGTACTCAATAGTGCAGTTAAGGGTGCTTTTTCTTGTAATTCACGTAAACCAGGCGTATTAGGAGAACTTACATTGACCACAAAATAATCAACGTATTCATATAGTGCTTCAAAACATTTTACATAATCGTCTGTCGCATTTTCATTGGGCGTGATTTTGTTTTTACCAATATTACCACCGATGATGAGTGGCGATGCCTGTCTCTTTTTTAGGTTTTCTACCAGAGCGGCAACACCATCATTATTAAATCCCATCCTATTGATAAGTGCATCATCTTGTGGGATTCTGAATAGTCTTGGTTTGTCATTTCCTGCCTGCGCTATTGGCGTGACCGTGCCGATCTCTATAAATCCAAACCCTAAAGCTGACATCTGATTGTAGTATTTGCCATCTTTATCAAAACCAGCTGCAAGGCCTACAGGATTTGGAAAAGTAAGACCTAAAACAGTTCTTTGTAATTTGGGATCTTCTACCTGATACAATTTTCGAAAAACCCATTTACCACCAGGAATATTAAGTACAATTCTGAGTAATAAGATGGTAAGATGATGGGCACGTTCAGGATTGAGAAGAAACAAAAAAGGTTTGATAAGGTATTGGTACACGATAAATTTTTTTAATGCCCAAAGATATTATATTTCAAATAGTTTGGAAGAGAAAATATACAATTTACTTTTATTTTACAATTTATCATAAGGTGCTATTACATGCTATTTATTATGTTTTATTAAATTCAAATTATAAGATCAAGAACAGTTTTTTTTGATGTTAGCTACGATTGCAGAAGTTATTCATTTTAGTAAGTCACAAATTTTATTTACACCTTTTTGGGAGAGAAGATTTACTAATTTCATAAAAACGATGGCTGTAATATAGGCATCGCCATCAGCAGTATGTCGAGCTTTGGGCACAACATTAAATCTAGTGCACAACTTATCTAATGTATATTCTTTCCTATCCAAACTATGTGGGTCAGATGCATGATCTAATCGACGTGCAAGGTAGGATGTATCGAGTATTTTGTTTTTTAGCACATCACCACCGCGATTTTTTGATAGTTTATGAAGCATAGCGATATCAAAATCAATATGATGACCTACGATGATGTCAGAACCTACAAAATCAAAAAAAGCAACCAATGCATCTTGTGGAGATTGCCCTTTTAATTCTGTCTGAACTAAACCATGGATCGCGACTGCATTTTGTGTTTGGGTTTGTTCATTTTTTACAATAATGGAAAGTGAATCTGTAATATCCATGCTGTTATTAATTATTCTCACGGCACCAATTGATAAGATATTATCTTTTACAAGATCTAGCCCGGTGGTCTCCGTATCCAGAACAACAAACGACTGTTGATGAATCTGTTTTTTTGTATCCAATTTTTGGAACTGTTGAAGATATGTTTTATAAAAATCTGCATAGACATTCTTATCCGAAGTGTCAAAATGTAAGATATTTTTTAGCTTTTGCCAAATCATAATATGCCACCTAATTGAAACCTAACTTTAATCATCTTTTGCAACTCATCTATGGGTTGGAATGCATTACGAAGTAGCAATCTTTCCATTTTGTCCATATCGTCAGGCTGTATATATCTACCAGAGTCACCTTTTTTGAATCCATGTTTGGTGCGTATTCTTATTAAAATTTCATAAGCGTCCGCAGCCATTCTGTATAATTCATCATTTTGTGGCTCAATGTCTGCCAGTGCCAAGAATCTTTTACAAGTGTTATTTTCGCCACCGTTTCTAGCAGCAAGCGTGAGCAATCTAGCAGCATCTGTAAGTGGCATCATGGCTCGGAGTTTGATGTCGAAACTATCTTTGTGTTCACCGTTTTTTTCTACTATAAAATTTCTAAAAAATGACAAAGGCGCTGGATTTTCTAAAGCATTTTTAGCCAATAAATGTAAAAAAACTTCTTGTTTGTCAAAGGTAGAAAAAATGTAATTTGTCAACGCACTGGCCAAAGAGATATCACCATACACTGGGCGATAATCAAAAAAGATGGTACACATCATGATCTCTTTTTCACCTGGCTGATAGATCCATTTATGGAAAGTTTCTTGCCATTCTGCTACACTTTGACACCATGCAGGATTAGAAGCCATCATATCTGCAGGGCAATATTCATATCCTACTTCGTTAAGAATGGCTGTTACTTCTTTAGCAAGTAACATACATTTGTCTTTAATGTCAGGTATAGCGTCATCTTGAACATAAACCAATGCATTGTCCTGGTCGGTTCTCAATAGCTGCTCTTCCCGTCCTTCACTGCCTAATGCCAGCCAACAGTATTTGATGTTTTGATAGATTTCTTTCCCTAGTTTGTGCTCTGATATTTTGATGGCTTGCTGTATGATTTCATCATTAATACTAGATACGACTTGTGTGATAAATGGGATGGATACCTCTTGCTCGATGTATTTTTTAATCAGTCGTTCTACCTTATCTCTGACTCGTTTTAACTGCTCACCAGACTGAGATTTTCTAATTTCACGTATAAGAATGGAAGGATTGTCGGCTTGCTGAACAACGAGATCGTGCTCTGATACGACGCCTATGAGTTTGCTTTGGATAGTGCCATCTTGAGTTACCGCTAGATGGTTGATACGGTTTTTTATCATTAATATTTGCAATTCTGCAATACTCAGTCCATGTTTGACGCATATAACAGGAGCGGACATGATCAAAGAAATATTTTCTTTTTTGCGGATATCACCAGCTACTACCTTTATGCGTAAATCTTTGTCAGTCACTATTCCTATTGGTCTGATTTCTTCATCGCATACGACAATAGAGCCTATTTGATGGTTAGCCATCAACACTGCTGCTTCTTGTATGGTATGCTGTATATGGCAATATATTGGTGTCTTTTGCGTATCAATGGCAAACAATTCGGTCAATACATTTTCTGAATTTGTCTTTCCTTCTGAAATTGGAGTAGAAGATTTTTTATAAAACATATTGCCAGAACCCACTGCAAAATTGGAAGCTAGGAAAGCCAGAATTTTGGGATGATGACTAAGGTAGGGTAAAAAGTCTTCTGTACGAATACAGTAAAGGATGGTATCTTCTGAAGCTTGAGCTGTCAGTAAATAAGGAGACTCTGCAAGGAGTGGCCTGATACCAAATACATCACCTTCGTCGCAGTGTTCTACCATCTGACCGTCTTCTTGGTGAAGGTGGATAGCGCCTTCATTGACAATATAAAATAAGGAAGGAGGCATCTCTCCTATTTTAAAAAGCGTGGTTTTATCTGGTAGAAACTTGACCAAAACATGTGATGAAATCTGAAGGATGGCATCTTTGGGCAATAAACTAAAAGGTGGATATTCCTTCAGAAAATCATATACTCTATGTACTATTTCGTTTTTCATAGGACAAAAATGCGAAATTTATTTGAAGTTCAAAATGATATTGGTCAGTAGTTGTAAGAAATCAAGAAGAGATAGAGATTTCAAATTAACATTTCTTGCAACAAAAATAGTAATATACGTATTTAAATATATACATTTGTATATTATTTGGACCATTTATAAAGGATGAATACACATTTTGACATCGATTTCCTAGAAGATTCGACTGAAAAGCTCAAAGCTATAGCGCATCCTATTAGATTTTTAATGGTAGATTTATTACATCAAGAAAAAGAACTATCGGTCACTGATATACATGAAAAACTAGACATCGAACAAGCCGTAGCAAGCCACCATCTAAGAATCCTGAAAAACCAAGATATTGTAAAAGTCAGTCGTGATGGTAAAAATTCCTTTTACTCTCTAGCCAATCCTGCCTATTATGATATTGTGAAATGTCTGCTTCCTGCATAAAGACATTTATAAAGTTGGATTTTTTTTCTTGTACTAATTGACGCTAATTTTCTAATTAATAATGTAGTTAAATTCGTGTACTTAATTAGTGAAAATTCGCGTCAAATATATTCTACACTAATTAACGCTAATTTCACGAATTGTATATTGGAATTTAATTTTTGTAATTTATGAAAATTTACATCTAGCTTTCTCATGTTAATCATACCACCACGAAACACCTACAAAAGTACAATATTTAATTTCGCATTCTTATATTTCATAAAATAATATTCCTAATATACTCCAATATTTAGGAAATTGATATTTTTTTATAAAAAAACAACAAATTACGATACGACATATATAGATATCTATATACATTCGCATTTAAATATCGATATATCTAGATTTGTTTATTTTAATTACCATTCAAAGCCAACAAAAATGAAGACATTTCAACTTAAATTCTTACTTTTTCTTTTCATTTGCTGTAGTCAGATATCCTTACAAGCGCAGGAAGCGCCAGCAGAAGATCATTCATACAAACCACTCACTTTAAAACTAAACGACACGGGATCTAAATATGTGAGGTTTATAATCTGGCATCAACAATGGGCACAGACCAGCAATCTTGCAGTGGATGACTCAAAACTACAAGTGACATCATTTGCTAGACGAAGCAGGATTTTAGCTTATGCCCAAGTGTCTTCAAGATTTTTGATCTTGACTCACATTGGACTAAATAACCTTACACCAAGTAATCTTGATGGCTTAGGAAATGGTGGTAATGGGCCACAGTTTTTCTTGCATGATGCATGGACGGAGTTTAAAGTTATGCCTAAAAAATTGTACGTCGGTACCGGGTTGCATTATTGGAAAGGGCTTACCAGATTGGCCAATCAAAGCACACTCAATTTCATGACCATGGACAATCCTAGACCGTTTACCCACTGGCATTCACTAGGTGTCACGGATCAGTTTGCTCGTCATTTTGGTGTCTATGCCAAAGGAGAATTAGGCAAATTTGATTATAGAATAGCTGTGAATAATCCGCTAAATCCTGCTAATGCCTTAGGTGCAGGAAAAGATTTCGGTACAGAATCAAGTGGCTTAACTTACAATGGGTCAGCGAAAACTGACATAGATGGCAAACCTACAGGAAATACCATTGTAGAAGGATACTTTAGATATAATCTTTGGGATACTGAGTCCACAGTGTTACCGTACCAAGTGGGATCATATCTTGGTAGTAAAAAAGTATTTGGTATTGGTGCTGGTTTTTTTATGCATCCTAATGCCATGTATAGAGAATCTGACAAATCACATGAAGATGTTTCTCATTTTGCGGTTGATGCCTTTTTAGACACGCCTATTGCAGAGGGAGATTGTCTCAATGCTTATGCATCTTTTACACAGTTTAATTATGGTGAAAAGTATGTAAGTAGATGGGGAGGAACAGGCGGTGTATTCTATGGCCATGTAGGATATAAACCAAAAGGATCTAAATTTATGCCTTATGTTGCATTACAGTCTGCCAATTACGAAGGATATCAGGATCCTATAACAGGTTTGGATTTTGGATTAAATTATTTTGTTAATGGGCACAATGCAAAAGTGACTCTTGAATATCATCAGGTCACCGGCGACTATCGTGACGTTCCAGCTACTGTGCAAGCAGATGGTAAAATGCAACAAATAAGACTTCAAACACATATTTTCTTATAATTTATTCAATCATTAATTAACAAAATTTATTAAATCATGTCTAATAAAAATCTCAAGGACTATTGGAAGCGTAATCTGCTTTATCTGGTCGTATTGCTCAGTATTTGGTTTCTGTGCTCTTATGGTGCAGGCATCATTTGGAAAGATTCTTTGGATAACGTCAAATTCGGAGGCTTTAAACTCGGATTCTGGTTTGCTCAGCAAGGTTCTATTTACATTTTCTGTATCCTTATCTTTGTCTATGTTTGGTTGATGAACAAGCTAGACAAAGAATATGATGTACATGAAGATTAAGCATTAACATAATTTATTAACAAAATATAAATCAATAATCATGGACGTTAAAATGTGGACCTACCTTATCGTAGGATTATCTTTCGCTTTGTATATAGGTATTGCTATCTGGTCTCGTGCGGGCTCTACCAAAGAATTTTATGTAGCTGGTGGTGGTGTATCGCCTTTGGCCAATGGAATGGCAACAGCTGCTGACTGGATGTCTGCCGCATCATTTATCTCAATGGCAGGAATCATATCTTTCGCAGGTTATGATGGCGCTGTATATCTCATGGGATGGACAGGTGGATACGTATTATTGGCCTTATTGCTGGCACCATATTTAAGGAAATTTGGAAAATTTACAGTACCTGACTTTATCGGGGACAGGTATTACTCTAATACTGCTCGTACGGTGGCTGTATTTTGTGCACTGATAGTTTCCTTCACTTATGTAGCAGGACAGATGCGTGGTGTAGGTGTGGTATTTTCTAGATTCTTAGAGTTGAGTATAGAAATGGGTGTAGTCATAGGGATGATTATCGTACTTTTTTATGCTGTACTAGGTGGTATGAAGGGGATTACTTATACCCAAGTAGCACAGTATTGCGTATTGATATTTGCATATATGGTACCTGCTATTTTTATTTCTTTGGCCTTGACTGGCAATGCCATACCACAGTTGGGATTTGGAGATAAGCTGTCTGATGGTTCAGGTATGTACTTATTAGATAAGCTAGATGGACTGAATCAAGAATTAGGTTTTGCGGCGTACACTGATGGATCTAAAAGTATGATTGATGTATTTGCCATTACTTTTGCTTTGATGGTAGGTACTGCGGGTCTTCCACACGTTATAGTAAGGTTTTTTACAGTACCAAAAGTGAAAGATGCAAGACAATCAGCTGGTTATGCCTTATTATTTATCGCTATACTATACACGACAGCTCCAGCAGTGGCAGCTTTTGCTAGGACAAATATGATTAATACCGTAAGCAATAAGGAATATAGCACGATGCCTGAGTGGTTTAAAAAGTGGGAACAAACCAAATTGATAAAATTCGAAGATAAAAACGGTGATGGTAAGATCCAGTATGTAAAGGACAAAGCTGTCAATGAATTGACAATAGACAATGACATCATGGTACTGGCAAATCCTGAGATCGCTGGACTTCCAAATTGGGTCATCGCATTGGTAGCTGCAGGTGGACTTGCTGCGGCATTATCTACAGCTGCGGGATTACTTTTAGTGATTTCTTCATCCATTTCTCATGATTTATTGAAGAAGCAACTTAGACCAAATATCTCTGAAAAAGGTGAATTGTTGGCTGCAAGATTGTCAGCTGCAGGAGCAGTTGTCATTGCAGGATATTTTGGCATCAATCCACCAGATTTTGTAGCTGCTGTAGTGGCGTTGGCGTTTGGATTGGCCGCGGCTTCTTTTTTCCCTGCCATCATCATGGGGATTTTTTATAAACGTATGAATATGCAAGGAGCAGTTTCCGGTATGGTCGTAGGTATCGCCTTGATGATTTTCTATATGTTAAAATTCAAATTTGGAATTTTTGACGGTGGTAAGGAAGCGTTAGATGGGTTGAAAAGTTCTTGGTGGTTTGGTATCTCACCTGAAGGATTTGGTACCATCGCAATGTTGGCCAATTTTATAGTGTCAATTATCGTTAGTTCATTGACTCCACCACCACCTGCACATGTACAACAAATAGTAGAAGACATCAGAATCCCAAGAGGAGCTGGAGAAGCACACGCTCATTAAATGGAAAAACCCATTGACATACGGTCGGAATCATTCTCCTATTCATTTTTATTGTTTTGATTGTTTCTTAAAAGATTCCGGGTGTTTTTTTTTGACAAAACTCAAGATAGTCGCCAGTGCTTTCACTGGCGGCTATTTTTATTCATATTAAATTTATATTTTTGCATTGTAGTTCTACTATTATTTCATCAAAGCCAATAGAATATCAAATTTTTTTAAAACATTTAGCAGCAAAGTTTAGAAGTAACAATTCCACAAATCATCAAATCAAATCCATGAACCCAACCATTTCAAATATTTTTGTAGTCGTTTATGCGGCTTTGACACTCCTTGTACGCATCATGTTAGAACCACAGTTGCAAGGACAATATCTCATTTCCATCGGAATGGGCGCCTTTTCTTTATTATTTTTATGGGCTCTTATTAAAAGTGGTTTTCTGCGACCTACTATTTTGGGACTGGATAAGTTTGGACCTAAGAAGTAACTGGGTTAATTAAACTCTAATTAACAAAAATAATATGAGTAAACTAAAAAATACTAGGGATTACAGATCAGTTTAAAGGATCTGAATTGTCAAAACGCAAATAAAAATTGATCAAATAGATGACAAATTAGAACATATTTTGAAGAAAGCGAAAATCTCTTAAATTTGGAGGGATGTAGACAAAAAAGGCTAAATCTAAACCGTTTTCAAAAAATCAAAGAAGATAATGCGCTTTATAAACTAATTGAAAAAGAACGTATAAGATTAAATACTTTAAATCTTACGGAAAATAAACTTCTGAAATACGCGATTGAAAGGTCCGACCGTGCCTTTATGAAATTCAAGATGAAAATATAGGGATTTTCTGAATTTGAAAAAGAACAATTAAAGTTAGAAAAATTTAGGAAAATTTTAAATACAGACCAGTTTCATAATTATTTAAAAAAATATGATCACCGAATAACACTTTTAAACAAATCGAAACAAAAACAACCATATACATTTGGAGGGAAACTATCATTATTATTTGAATAACGTTTGCAAAAAAATTTTGAAACAACTAGAAAACGACAGCAAAGAAAGGAAACTTTAAAATTGTATTTACAAAAAATTGAAATCAACAAAGCAAAAGCTCTAATCCAACATAAAAGGTATAATCTTGATCTTGTACCCAATGAATGGGAAGATTGTTTGATAAACCATAATTTTAGTATTGTCCGCCCTAATGCATATTTATTGGAAGGTAATGAGTTAGCCAAGGAACTATTGTCTAAAGAACTTATAAAAGGAAACTTTCAATCAAAACTAAAACCTAAACAAACAATTTAATAAATTTCAAGTGCTCTGAAAATTCAGGAGAGAGCCGACCCCCCCCCCTCCCCCCCGGATGAAGTTTTTAATATTTATACCATGATCCAAAAAAGGCGGGAATTAAGAATAGTAACATTTATCACTGGCATATTTCTGGTCAATTTCCCTTTGTTATCTGTTTTCAACAAGCCAGTTTTGTTTTTTGGTATCCCACTATTATTCTGCTATATATTCTTTTTGTGGGCCTTTATCATATTTATGACTTACAGGTTATCAAAAAAACAGCGTTGAAATGGATGCAAGGATAGTTATATTAGTTTCACTGTTTTATCTATTACTTTTGTTTGGTGTAGCTATTTATGCCAATAAAAGGTCTAAAGTTGGTCAAAGTATTGTCAATAATCCACTAGTTTATTCCCTTTCCTTAGCTGTATATTGTACAGTTTGGACCTACTATGGCAGTGTTGGTAGAGCTGCAGCCTCTGGTTTGGGTTTTGTGACAGTTTATTTAGGTCCCACTATCATGGCACCAATTTGGTACATGGTTATGCGCAAGATGATTTTGATTTCGAAACAACTAAGAGTCACATCTATAGCTGATTTTCTCTCTTCCCGATATGGCAAAAGTACTTTTATAGGGGTAATCACCACAATCATTTTGGTATTTGGTATCATTCCCTATATTAGTATCCAACTCAAGGCCATTGGTTATAGTTTTGACCTTATTACCAGTCAAAATAGCAGTAATGATTTTTGGGATTCTTCCACATTTTACAAGGACAAGGTCAATTATTTTACCATATTATTGGCAGTTTTTACCATTCTCTTCGGTACCCGTAGTTTAGACCCTAACGAACGGCATGAAGGATTGATTGCCGCTATTGCATTGGAGTCTATTGTCAAATTAGTAGCTTTTCTTGCAGCGGGTATTTTTGCTGTGTATTTTTTGTATGATGGACTTACAGATGTATTTTCTAAAGGAGCCATCAATCCCATCACAAGCCATTTAGTCACACTCAAAACGGATCCCGCAGCAGCCACCAATTGGTTTTGGGTCTTGGTATTGTCAGCAGTTTCAGTTATGTTTTTGCCTAGACAATTTCACGTTTCAGTGGTTGAAAATAATAACGTTTCTTTTGTCAGACAGGCATCTTGGTTATTTCCATTGTATTTATTTTTGATAAGTTTTTTTGTTCTCCCTATTGCAATAGCTGGAAAATTATCATTACCCGATGGCTCAGAACCGGATATGTTTGTCTTGAGTTTGCCATTATTTCATGGTCATGACTGGCTTGCATTAATGGTATATATTGGTGGATTTTCTGCCGCTGCGAGTATGGTCGTGGTTTCTGTCATTTCACTCAGTATTATGGTGTCCAATAATTTATTGATGCCCTTTTTGCTCAAGACACGGACAGCAGCTATTGAAGGATATGCGCTGCTATCAGATAGGTTATTGTATATAAGAAGGCTGGTGATTATCATTATTTTGTTTTTGGCTTATGGGTTTTACAAGTCTGTGAGTAGTAATTTTCCATTAGTGTCTATTGGGCTAATATCTTTTACTGCTATCTTGCAGCTTGCACCTGCAGTTTTAGGCGGAATGTACTGGTCAAATGCTAATAAAAAAGGGGCAATGGCAGGACTTCTGGCTGGATTTTTTATTTGGTTTATTACTTTACCTATTCCTACATTAGCAGAAAGTGGCATTATTTCAAAATCATTGTTAACCGATGGTTATTTTTCAGTCCCATGGCTCCGACCATATGGCCTTTTCGGACTTGAAAATGTAGATCATATTTCAAATGCGTGTATATGGAGTATGATATTTAATATTGGATTGTTTGTGGTTGTATCTCTGCTGACTACCCAAGATGTGGACGAATTAGCACAAGGAGATATCTATGTCCATATCGAAAAATATTCCAACACACCTGATATGGAAGTCATAAGGAGAGAGGCTTCTGTACAGAAACTAAAACAACTCTTAGTAAGGTATCTTGGAAGTGCCAAAACAAGGTATCTGCTTAAAATTTATGACGGAAAACTTAGTGATAAAAACGATGATAATGCGAGTCAAGAATTTATAAATTTCATAGAAAAAACATTGACGGGCGCATTTGGATCAGCTTCTGCCAAACTCTTGTTAAGCACAGACATCAGAAGGCAGAGTGTCACCTTAGAACAATTGAATGAACTATTAAAGCAGACAAAAGAAATCTTGGAGTATAGTCAAGCACTTGAAGAGAAAACAACTGAACTTACAAAAACAACACAGGAACTTGCTACTGTAAATACACAACTTAAGCAACTAGATGTACTCAAAGCAGAATTTATATCCACGGTCACTCATGAACTGAGGACGCCTATAACTTCTATAAGGTCTTTTGCTCAGATGATGGAAAAAAAAGAAGACCTTTTGCCGGAGCAAAAAAAGGAATTTCTGGGTATCATTCTCAAAGAATGTGATCGCATTAAGCGCCTAATCAATCAAGTACTGGAAGTAGAAAAAATAGATGCTGAAGTTGATGCTTTAGGTGAATCATCTTCTATAGATAGTACAGTCAGGCTAGCTTTATCTCGTTTGCAACCACAGATAGAAGAAAAAAATATTAACTTAACATATCAATCATCAGATTCTACAATAATGGTCAACCTTGCTGAAGACAAAATGCTGCAAGTGATGCTTAATTTACTCTCTAATGCGCTAAAATTTTGTGATGCTCAAGCAGGTATTATTAAGGTTACTCTCGAACGAAATGATATTGTAAACACTACATATCTTGAAGTATATAATAATGGACAATATATTTCACCACAATATCACAATAAGATTTTTGAAAAGTTTACACAGTTAAAAGACGGAAATTTGGCAAAACCTGAAGGTAGTGGATTAGGTTTGTATATTACGCGCAAATTTGTAGAACAGGCTGGTGGCAAAGTTTCCTTTATTTCATCAGAAAAAGAAGGGACAACTTTTATATTACAATTTCCATGATAAAATGGTACTTATTTCTTTGGAATGCCACTTGAAGGATATAAATTTAAATAATTCGACTGAATAAACTACATATTATATTATTATTCTTTACTTTGCGTTTTCTAAAGTCACTTTAATTATCAACGATGTCACATACTTTAAAAAAAATCATGATTGTAGATGATGAACCCAATATTGTTTTGGCATTAAAATATTTGTTGGAAGAAGAAGGATTTGATGTACATTGTTATTATGATGGCGATACAGCCATAGAAAACGTCGCAAAAGTAGTTCCAGATCTTATAATTTTAGATGTGATGATGCCAGGAAAAGACGGTTTTTCTGTGGCTAAATACATTAGAAATCAATCATCACTTGAAAATACAGCTATAATATTTCTCACAGCCAAAGGTACATCCCAAGACAAAATAGAAGGTTATGACTCGGGTGCAGAAAGCTATATAGTAAAACCATTTGATAATGATGAAATTGTCGCAAAAGTACATGACATACTTGGTTTCAATATGTAGGAATTAAGGTTGCTTTAATTATTTATTGTCAATGTAAGAGGTTGATTATCATAAAGTAGTTAAATAAACACAAATGATAATAAGAATATTCAAAAATTCAATAATGGTCAAAATGATTACATTTGTATTAATTGTAAAATAAAAGTTCATTTATTTTATAATTTCAGAATTTAATTCCTTTATATTAGCCATTAATTGGATTTTAGATATTTTCTCAAAAATAAATCACTGTTTATTATATCTATTAATCTATATATTTATATATTTGTGCAAATAAATATCATTAAGCCATGACTTTACAAATAAAATCCATTCAACAATATCATGAAGCGTACAAAAAAAGCGTAGATGATCCGGAAGGCTTCTGGGTAGAACAAGCAGAAACTTTCACTTGGCATCAAAAATGGCACACCGTACTCAAAAATGATTTTATCACACCCGATGTCAGGTGGTTTGAAGGTGGCAAAATGAATATTACTGAAAATTGTCTTGATCGTCATATCGCTACTAAAGGTGACCAAACAGCCATCTTGTGGGAAGCCAACGAAGTAATGAACCATCTGTAAAATACACCTACAGACAATTGCTCGCTGAAGTCAATAAATGTGCTAATGCACTTAAAGCCCAAGGTGTTAAAAAAGGAGATAGGATTTGTTTTTACATGCCTATGATACCACAAGTGGCTATTGCTATGCTCGCTTGTGCGCGTATAGGTGCGATCCATTCCGTAGTTTTTGCAGGCTTCTCAGCCAATGCACTCGCAGATCGTATCAAAGACTCTGAATGTAAAATGGTCATCTGTTCTGACTACAATAGACGTGGACCAAAAAATATTCCTGTCAAAGAAGTGGTCGATGAAGCCATTGCAATGGGTTGTGATTCAGTAGAAAAAGTATTGGTTTATCAGACCACAGGTGGTAAGGTCAATTGGAATGAAGGTCTAGATCTTTGGTGGCACGAAACAGTAGATGGTATGAGTACTGAATGTGCTGCAGAGTCGATGGATGCCGAAGATATGCTATTTATTCTATACACTTCTGGTTCTACGGGCAAACCCAAAGGTGTCGTCCACACATGTGGCGGCTATATGGTTTATACCTGCTACTCATTTAAAAATGTATTTCAATATCAAGAAGGTGACGTTTATTGGTGTACCGCTGATGTAGGCTGGATCACGGGACATTCTTACATTATTTATGGTCCTTTATTGGCAGGAGCAACAACAATGATGTTTGAAGGGGTACCAGGTCATCCCGATGCAGGAAGATTCTGGCACGTCTGCGAGAAGCACAGAGTCAATCAATTTTATACTGCACCGACAGCGATCAGAGCATTGATGGCAGCTGGATGGCACGAGCCTGAAAAATACGATTTGAGTTCACTCAGAGTCATTGGATCTGTAGGCGAACCTATCAATGAAGAAGCATGGCATTGGTATGATGATAAAGTAGGTCGTGGTCATGCGCCTATTGTAGATACTTGGTGGCAGACGGAGACTGGTGGTATTATGATCACACCATTACCGGGAATCACAGATGCCAAACCTTGTTTCGCTTCTTATCCATTGCCTGGTATTCAGCCATGCCTATTGGACGCAGCTGGCAATGAGTTACATGGTAATGATGTAGAAGGTCTTTTATGTATAAAATTCCCATGGCCATCATTACTTAGAACAATTTATGGTGATCACGAACGATGCAGAACAAATTATTTTGCAGCATTCAAAAACATGTATTTCACAGGCGACGGTGCCAAAAGAGATGAAGATGGCCGTTACCGTATTATAGGACGAGTGGATGACGTCATCAATGTTTCTGGCCACCGTATAGGTACTGCGGAAGTAGAAGATGCCATCGACCAACATTCAGGCGTCGTAGAGTCAGCTGTGGTAGGTTATCCTCATGACATCAAAGGTCAAGGAATATATGCCTATGTCAAACCGCACCATGAAGTAGTAGATGAAGAGCATTTTAGAAAAGAAATTTTGGCTGTAGTCACTAAACACATCGGACCAATTGCCAAACCCGACATGATACAATTTGTCTCACAACTACCTAAAACAAGATCAGGTAAAATCATGCGTCGTATCCTACGTAAAATAGCAGAAGGACAAACAGACCAACTAGGAGACATTTCCACTTTGCTAAATCCTGAATGTGTAGAAGAATTAAAAGCAGGAGCCCTTGTTTAATCTTGTGATCAGGTGATCCCATACGGTTGCTCGTCGTTCGGTTGCTCGCTTGTTTGGTTTGTTCGTCATTCTTCGTTCGGCTTGTTCGTCATTGGGTTGCTCGATAGTTCAAATCGTTAGGCTGTTCGATTGCTCATCGTTCTGCAAGCTTTGTATTCTTAATTTGTCAATCTTAATTCGTAATTAACCATGTCTTACACAACTAAATACGACCATAGTATCTCCGAAAAAGAAGATTTCTGGCGTGCCGAAGCGCAAAAAATAAAGTGGTTTACTTTTCCTGAAACGATATTGAGTACCGATGCAGATGATTTGTATCGTTGGTATGCAGGAGGCAAAATGAATACTTCTTATCTTGCATTAGATCTACATGTAGAAGAGGGTAGGGGCGAACAGACGGCATTGATTTATGATTCACCTGTGACAGGTGTGAAAAATCAATATACATATAGCGAGCTACTACATGAAGTTTCGTTATTTGCAGGTGTCTTAAACAATCAAGGAGTAGAAAAGGGAGATCGTATTGTGATTTATATGCCCATGGTGCCTGAAGCAGTGATAGGAATGCTTGCTTGTGCTAGAATTGGTGCAGTACATTCTGTTGTTTTTGGTGGATTTGCGGCACATGAATTAGCAATAAGAATCAATGATGCTCGACCAAAATACATTCTCATGGCAAGCGGAGGCAAAGAAATAGACAAAATCATACCCTACAAACCTATAGTCGATGCTGCTATCAAAGAAGCCTATTTCAAACCTGATGGTTGCATAGTTCTGCAAAGAGATTTTGTGCCATGTGATATGCATCAAGATTATGATTTGGATTGGGAAACTTTAGTATCAAAGGCTACACCAGCTACTTATGAAATCATGGACGCTTGTGATCCACTTTATATTTTATACACATCAGGCACGACAGGTGCACCCAAAGGCATCGTTCGTGATAACGGTGGGCACGCTGTTGCGCTCAATAGTAGCATGGAATATGTCTATAATGCGGATCAAGGAAGTGTATTTTGGGCTGCATCTGATATTGGATGGGTTGTAGGTCATTCTTACATCGTTTATGGGCCATTGATCAGAGGTTGTACCACTATCCTTTTTGAAGGAAAACCGATCCGAACACCTGATGCAGGCACATTCTGGCGTGTCATAGAAGAATATAAAGTCAATACATTTTTTACGGCTCCGACTGCCATTCGTGCTATCAAAAAAGAAGATTTTGAAGGGGAATTATTTCATAAATACGACCTTTCATCACTCAAATATTTATTCCTTGCGGGCGAGCGTACAGATGTAGCTACGTATGAATGGGCAAGTGCGATGCTCAAACGGCCTGTGATTGATCACTGGTGGCAAACGGAGTCAGGATATCCTATGTTGGCTAATCTAGCAGGAGTAGGATTAATTCCAATAAAACCAGGTTCAGCTGGCAAACCTATGTTTGGATTTGACATCAGAATATTGTCCTCTGATCATAATTTTATGCCACCCAATCAAGAAGGAGCCGTAGTCATCAAACTGCCTTTACCACCAGGATGTCTGCCGGGACTGTGGAATGACAATGAGAGATTCGTCGCATCATATTTAACTGATTTTCCAGGATATTATTTCTCTGGTGATGGTGGATATCGGGATGATGACGGATATATTTACATCACAGGACGAATGGACGATGTCATCAATGTAGCAGGTCACAGACTATCCACGAGTGAGATGGAAGAAATTGTTGCTGGTCATTATGCGGTTGCAGAATGTGCTGTAGTAGGATGTCATGATGAAATGAAAGGTCAATTACCTGTAGGTTTTGTAGTACTAAAACATAGTTATGATCAACAAGCAGATCAGATAGTATTAGAATTGGTAGCCAAAGTCAGAGATACGATTGGCGCAGTAGCAGCTTTCAAAACAGTACATTTTGTAGAGCGATTGCCCAAAACACGATCTGGAAAAATCCTTCGTAAAATCATTAGAGCCATTGCAGACGACATGCCTTACCAAGTACCTTCTACGATAGAAGATATGACGGTTTTAGATGAACTGAAATGGGTGTTATATAAAAAATAAGTCGCTTGCCTTTATAAAGTTAATGATCTCTTGAAATGCTGGATCCAGTAATTTATTTTCAAATACTAGCAGATTGAAAATAATACTAAATGATTAGTCCAGTTAAAATATGACGATTTTTAGCTACCTTTGCACTTTATGCGCAATTATATTATATGACTTTTAAAGATTTAAACCTAAGCAATCCTTTGTGGAATGCCTTGGATGATGCAGGTTTTATTACTCCAACAACGATACAACATAAAGCATTTCCTGTGGTAATGTCGGGAAGAGATGTTCAAGGCATTGCACAGACAGGAACAGGAAAAACCATAGCCTATTTGCTACCTTTATTGAAGATGTGGACTTTTAGCAAAGCTCGCCATCCTCAGATTTTGATTGTAGTGCCTACTCGGGAGCTGGTGGTACAAGTGGTAGAAGCTGCTGAAAGACTTGGCAAATATATGACCGTGGTGGTGCGTGGTGTATATGGCGGCACCAATTTAAAATCGCAAGCTTATGAGATTTCACAAGGGTTGGACATCATCGTAGGAACGCCAGGGAGATTATTGGATTTGGGTTATCATGGGGCATTAAATCTCAAAACTGTCAAAAAATTTGTCATAGATGAAGTGGATGAAATGTTGGCTCTTGGTTTTAGATCTCAGTTGCAGCATATCATGGACTTATTGCCTGAAAAAAGACAAAATCTACTATTTTCTGCAACGATCAATGAAGATGTGGAAGCATTGATAGAAGATTATTTTAATGCGCCTGAAAAGATAGAAGCAGCTCCATCAGGCTCTCCGTTGACCAATATCAATCAAGCACTTTATAGAGTGCCCAATTTCAATACAAAGGTTAATCTACTCGAAGAATTATTGGCATCAAGTGTTGAGATGACCAAGATTCTCTTATTTGTATCAACTAAGGCGTTGGCAGATGAGCTGTACGAACGAATCAAAGCCTTATATCCTGAAAAAATAGGTGTCATCCATTCCAATAAAGACCAGAATTTCAGATTTAATGCTGTCAATCGTTTTCAAGATGGTACTTTCAGGATGTTGATATCTACTGATATTATAGCTCGTTGTTTGGACATCGAAGATGTATCTCATGTTATCAATTTTGATCTTCCCGATGAACCACAAAACTACGTCCATCGTATAGGGCGAACGGGCAGAGCTGACAAAAAAGGTGAAGCATTATCGTTGGTTGGTGATCTGGATGTAGATTGGTTGAGTGAGATTCAGGAATTTATGAATTTTGAAATTCCGTCTTTGCCGTTACCTGATGATCTTGTCATTTCCGATATACTCACAGATGCGGAATTGCCAAAAATCAATATGAAAAACGTATTGGGTAAGTTGCCGAAAATTGTGGAAGAAAAAAGTGCCTTCCAACAGAAAATTGCTAAAAATAGCAAGGTCAATGTAAAGGTAAAATACAAAGATAAAATGCACGCCAAATATGGTAAACCTAAGACAAGAGGGCAAAAAGGAAAGAAATAATTGGTTGGAAAGTTTGCTATAAACCAAAATTTAGTTTGACCTTAACTGAGGTTATTTTTTGGGTTTTTCGCTGGCTGGAAACATTACATCTTTTACAAATACCAAATGGTCTTGTGTTGAACTTTCTATATCATATAGATATCCTTCTTCATTAAAATCCTTTAATTGATCAAAGGTCATGATTTGATTTTTAATGATATAGGTTGCCATCAAACCTCTTGCTCTTTTGGCACTAAAAGATACAAAGGTTTTTTTACCATTGCGCAATTCATAAAAGTCAAAAGTAATGACCCTAGTTTTGAGCTTGGTAAATTCCACGACTTTAGCATATTCGCCCGAAGCAAGATTGATTAAAAGATTAGAACTAGATTTTTTTAAGTCCGTTTGCAGTGAAGAAGTTATAATTTCTTTCCAATAATGGTACAAGTTGCTGCCTTTTGTTGTTTTTAATCTACTTCCCATTTCTAGCCTATAAGGCAATATTTCATCTTTTGGGAGCAAACTTCCATACATTCCGGATAAAATTCTTAAGTGTTGCTGGGCAAAATCAAAGTGGGTATTGGACCAATTTGCAGCATGTAATCCAGTATATACTTCACCAGTAAAAGTCAGTACAGCAGGGGATTTTTGAGTTTGATTATTTTTTTTGTTAAACAGCTGGAAACGATCGTAGTTTTGTGTGGCAATTTTATCACTGATCGCCATAAATGTTTTTAATTCGTCGATGGTCATTTTACTAACCAATGAAACGATGTATTGTGTTTCTTTCAGAAATCTTGGTTTGGTAAGTTCATGCACGATTGGATGTTTGCAAATTTCCATAGTTTTGGATGGCGAGACAATAATAAGCATGGAGTGTGAGTAATGTTTGAGTATTAATAACCCAATTAGCTGCCTTTTGTTGAATAGAAATATAAAATAATAAAAGCCCCAACAAGTTTTAACACCTATTGGGGCTTTTAAATATTTTGTAAACGTTAGAGTTTTACTAACAAAGATTAATTACCTTTTATGATACTTGGTTCAGCTGTTGGTACGGCTTTTTCTTCCTTAGCCGGCAATACAGTTCCGATTACTTGCAATACATGATTGTCAGGACCTTCATTAGTAGTGATAGTTACTGATTTGTTGATAGGACCTGTTCTTTTAGTATCATATCTGATTTCTATAGTACTGCTTTGACCTGGGGCGATAGGATTTTTCTCCCAAGTTGGTACAGTACATCCGCAAGAGCCTCTTGCATTTTTTATTACCAAAGGTTCTGTGCCTGTATTAGTAAATTTAACCGTTCTCAAAGGCTCGCCACCATTTTCGATAGTACCGTAATCTACAGTCAAAGATTCAAAAGTCATTTTAGCATTGGTTCTTTCTACTGCCACTTCTGCAACCGCTTGCATTTTTGCTTTTTCGATCATGGCTTCTTTTTGTAGATCGCCTTCAGTTTTTACAGGAATTGGATTAGTCTGAGCGTTAAGTGAAATACTTATCAAAACTAGTAAAGAGAATAAAACTTGTTTCATGATGATTTTTATTTTTTTAAATGATAATACAAATATAGTGCTAATAATGGAAATGCAAATATAAAAGTTTCACTTTTGCTGTTAAAATACTGTTAAGGCAATATTTTAATGTGTTTTTGGCTTTTTTTTGTTGGTTTTCCCAATGATATCTAAGTAGTTGTCTGAATTAAAGTTTGTTATTTTGGACTAAAGATATTTCAGAAAGAATCAACTAAATTGCAAGTCAGGATATATCTTTAATCCGTTTTCTAATGTTTACGTTGCTTTATTTACAGCATAAAAGTATTTATTATAATTATTAGTAAGAATAGCAATATTAGTAAGAATAGCAAACAGTACAGCAAAGCACTATTTTGAATTTAATGGTTGATCACAACATTTTCGAATATTTTGTGCCCCGACTCCTTTATCGTTATCTCTAGAATATAAAATCCATTTGGTACCAAAGTGACACACATTTGATTTGAATCAGATTGACCACTATATCTTCTCCCATTTAAGTCAATAAGGGCAGAACTAAAAGGTATGTGTTCGTCTAGATTTATAAATATAATATCACTCGCAGGATTTGGTTGAATATGGATTAATGGATTTTTCCAATCATTGGCTGAGCTGACCAAGTCTTGTCCGTCACAATCCTCATCGATATTATTATTTGCAATCTCTGTTGCACCTGGAAAAATCTTCGGATCGTTATCGTCGCAATCAATAGCTAAGATAGCTTGGTCAAAATCTGAATCTGTAATCATTGTATTTTTCACAGTATTCGTAATAATTGGTTTATTAAGGTCAAAATAAATATAAGCAATGTTGTAAATTGGTGTTTGTTCTGGTAAATCTTTCATTGGGTGAATTTCATAAATTATATATCCGTGACTTAGGGGTTCATTTTTTACAGCATCGGGCAAATTGATATTTTCAAAGATAAACTTTGTCTCTCCGTTTTGGTATAGGGTTTCTGTCAATGGATGACTGGTTTCTAAAATTTTAAAGGTACTCATGTCTAAATATTGAGAAATAGTATCTTTAACCATCACTGTTGTAACAGGGAAATTGCCAGTATTTTGGAATCTTATTCTGTATATCAGTGGTGAATTTTTATTTGTGTAAGCTTTCGGCCCAAATCCCACAGGGATCACGGATATGTCATTAGGGTCATAGCTACACACAATCACTTGAGTGATAAGTTTTTTAATGGTATCAGAATACGAACCTGATAGTTCATTAGTTATCATTGTAAGTACAAATTTGATCGTGTCACCAAGGCTTTCCTCACTTGGTATTTGATAATCAACTTCAATATTTTTTGCTTCACCATAACCAAAGTTGTCTGTTATCAATTCTACCGTATTTGAGTCAATTTGGATATGAGGCAAACTATAAGACAGATTTTTCAATTTTGGGTCAAATTGCAGGATTACTTTGGTTGAGATCGATGTAAGACCAAGATTCAATACATGGATTTTTAATTTTTGTTTTGTATTACAAATTGGTAAGCTTGCTAAAGTTTGATTTTCATAATAAAAAGGAACAGGAGAAATTGGAATAAATGTAGTATCAACTTTTCCAGAAGAAATATTAATATCAATCTCATCGATTTTGTTAAACTTGTCAGGAAGGGCTGCATTTATTTTGTATTGACCTTCCGTTAAATAAAGTTTTGTAAAACCATCTGTTGCAGGAAATGAAAACCAATCTTTATCAATAATAAAATGTACGTTACTAAGATATGTTTCGTTTGATTCCATTTGTTGGTTTTTATTGACATCTACATAGGCACGTAGATACAATCCTCCAGAAAACCTAGAATCAGAAATTCCAATAATACCGCCTAAAGTTGCAGTTGATGCTACGAAAATCCTGCTCCCATCATTCGAAATACCTAAATCTCTTCCGAAATAATATGGCCTTTTGAGCTTAAATAGTAAATTTTTTCTTTCGACCCACTGACCATCTATTTTATCTATGATGGCAACTGTACCTGTATTTTGTCCTGTGATAAATGTACCTATGATAGCGTGATTACCATTTTTACTGACTTCAAGTGCATAGCAACTCCCATTTACACTTGATAATGTGATGGGTGGGTCTGTTTGTTTGAATGCTCCATCTACTTCTGAATGTACTAAGAATTTGTTACTTTTAGTCGAGCTATAGATTATAATTCCATCATCTGACATTTTTATGCAAGAACCTATATCTTGCATAGTATGATTGTGTACCCATGCCCCATTGATGTAGTCGTAGATCATTGTGCTGTAACTAGAATTGGAAGCAAGTTGTGTATTGATAGCCAATCTGTTTCCATCTTTTGAAATTGCCAACTCAGTGTCAAATAATTTTGGAAATTTTATTGAGTCACCCATCAATTTCCAGTTAGAGTTTTGGTATCTATAAACATTGACATACCCATTTTGATTATCAGATAAAGCCAATGTATTGCCATCTCCTGAAAATTCAACTTGATTAAAATCACTTTTTCTGTCAGATTCTTCTATTCCTGAACCCAGGATTTTAAATTTGTCATCTTGTATTTCGAGTACATAAACTGTTGCAGGAATAATTAGTATATTTGCATTATTATTCGAGATTAGTACTCTCTTAAAATCGTCTGAAGCTTTTAAGGAAGAAACATTTAATGGTAATAGATATTCATTTGTAAGTTCATATTGGTCACCAGATAATTGCCAAAGCTGCAACTTATGTGAGCCATTACTATATTTATTTATCAATAATTTTTTACCGTCTGACGATACTTCTAAATTGGAATATGAATTTTGTAGAGTTGAATTTAATTCAAATATTTGTTTTTGTCCATAACAAATATTTATTACCGAAATAATGATTACGATTGTAGGAATTGATTTAAAAATGTCCATACCTTTTGATTGATTTTAAATGAAGATGAAATGGATTACTCATTTTTTTACCTATAATTTAACGAACTGAAATTCCATTTTATGTCAAAAAAATAAAGTACAATTTCAAAATGCCAATAAAATTCTCTGAATGCAGTCCAAAGATATACATTTTTTAAATATACCAATATTAACTGTTGCCAATACTATATTTAGGAACACAAAAGTAATCATTTTTTTACAGTACATTTACTTTTGGTAATTTGTATTGAATGATACAAGAATTTGTAGTAAAACCCACATTCTTGTCAATTTAATTTCTTTTTCTTTAGACTATATTATTGATCAATTATAAATATTATCACACTCCATGATGTTATGTGTGAAGGGAAATGATTGTCTCAATGCTAAAAGTTGAAAAAGGTATCCGTAATTATACTGTGTGCGCACACATTTAAAGATTAAAAAATTTACTTTGGAGTTATTTAAATTTAGGACATTAAATTTTGTCATTTTAATCTTTATACTTATTTGACAAAATAAGAATCCTTATAATTGCGGAATTGTAAAATTACTGACAATATGTGATTAAATTATAATATGAAATTTAGTGATTATAAATTTTATTATTCAATTTAAATATCCATACCTTAGCACCCTTTCAAAATCATTTATTAATTAAAATTAATTTTTATGCCACATTATTTACAAAGATGTAAAAAAAGTATGTTTGCTTTTTTACTGCTACTTTTTGCTAATTTTAGTTATTCACAAGCAACATTTCTCATCAAAGGAGCAGTTAAAGCTAACAATGATGAAAATTTGATAGGGGTAAATGTTGTCATGCAAAATGGTGCACTTGGTACCATCACAGATATCGATGGGATGTATGAACTAAAAGGCTCACTGCCAGCAGGTACATACAATATCGTACCCGTTGTGCGATTAAAGTAACGCATATTTGATGTGGTTTAATTGTTTGTCATTTGTGTGATTCATCAGTTGTAGGATAGTTAAGGCTGTTATTTTACCCCATATCCTAGTGCATAAGCCCAAGAATGATTTTGCATAATTTCTTTTGATTAGGAATTGATCAGTAAGCTGGGAAAATTGAGTTTCAATACGCTTTCTACTTTTTGAAAATACATAAGGGTATTTGATGAATTCGGATTGGTTTTTTCTCATTGGAGTTTCGAGTTTTATTTTGGCTGTGTGAAATAAATCTATTTGACAATCACTCGAAAGGTAGCCTTTATCTCCTAATAGAGTACAATTATTCAGACTTGATTGTTTAACATCACTAAGGTAGTGAATGTCATGAACACTCGCTTTTGTAATGTCAATAGATTTATAAACCCCTTTTATTGAAGTGATTAGATGTAATTTATACCCGTAAAAGTATGTTTTAGTTATGGCAGAATATCCTTTATCTGGACTGGAATCATAGTTTTCTCTAAGTACCTGACTACGACCCGCTCTTGCAATATTACAAACAGGAAGTGGCATCGAGTCAACTATGAAAATGTCTTCATCTTTATTAAGTTCATCAGATACCAGAGTTGTCAAGGAGTTAAAATAAGCAATAAGATTTCGTCGCCGTCTATTGTAATTACTACGATCTATAAGATTAGGGAAATCAGAAGAATTAGATTTGACTTTACCCCAGAAATAATTTTCAGAGTCGATGCTCATGGCTTCAGAACACAATGCGAGAGCAAGAATTTCGCAGTCATTCATTTTGGGTTTTCTGGGATAGAATTTAAAATTTCCATCACTGATTATAAAATCTTTGAGCTGTTGTGTGATAATTTGATAAAATTTGTCGAAATTTGTCTTTATGTTGTGCATGTGTATTTTGTTGTTTGGTAGCTTAAAGATACAACAATTTATTGCATTGCAATGAATTATGCACAACATATTTTTATATATAATTAATTTTATTTTCATCATTTCAATCGCACAACGGGTAATATCGTATTTTCTTATGTCGGCTTTGGTGCGAAATCTGAAAGCGTAGTTTTGAATGTTGGAAATAATGATATTATGCTGAATGTTATCCTTGAACCAGATGCATTAGCATTAGATGAGGTCATTGTGACAGGATCTTCTTTAAATGCTCCCAAAAGACAATTAGGTAATGCCATTACGTCTCTTAAAGCTGCCGATCTTGAAAAATCTGGTACAGGAAATGCACTGACATCTTTGCAGGGTAGAGTACCTGGCGCTAAAATAACACAAACAGGTGGAGATCCAGCAGGCGCTATTAACATTAGTTTAAGAGGAGTCAATTCTATCTCGGGTGGTTCGGATCCTCTGTATGTAATTGATGGCGTGATTGTTAGCAATAGTTCTGTTGCAGTCACCCAAACAGGAAATAGTGCAGGGGAAGGTCAAGTTGGTACTCCGAGATTGGCAGATATAAATCCAAATGATATAGAAACAATTAATGTAATCAATGGTGCTGCGGCTGCGGCTATTTATGGTTCTAGGGCTTCTAATGGTGTTGTACTGATCACTACAAAAAGAGGTACTTCTGGAAAACCGAAAATTTCGGTTGGTACAAGTTTAAATATCAATCAGTTAAGAAAAAAAGTGTATATCTCAACTTATGGTAAACAATTTGGATTTCCAGAACTCAGATTGGGAAATATATCAAATGTAAGTGCTGCACAAATAGCTGCTAACCCTGGCACTACTACTATAGCCGTAGTGCGAGATGGTGCCACTGTAAATCTTCCTTCAAACTTGGTAGATGTTACTAGGTATGATTATCAGGATCAAATTTTTCAAACTGGAATAGGAAATGATCACTTTATTAATATTTCTGGTGGTTCTGAAAAAACTAAATATTTTGCCGGAGTTTCTTATTTAAAGAATGAAGGAATCATAAAGAATACTGATTTTTCACGTCTTGGTTTAAGATTAAATTTGGATCAAATACTGACATCTTGGGCATCACTGTCAGTAGGTTTAAACGCTATAAGAAGTGCTTCATCTGAACTTCCAACTGGAAATGTGTTTTGGAGCCCAATCAATAGTGTCAATATCACCAATAATATTTGGGATATCACTCAGAGAGATGCCAATGGTAATCTTAAAGCAGCAGAGCCTTCCAGAATAAATCCACTTTCAGCCATAGAGACATTTGATATCAATCAGAATGTAAATAGGGCCCTAAGTAATGTTAAATTAAGCATATTCCCATTGGAAGGTTTGCAATTGGATATTATTGCCGGTTTAGATGGTTTCTCACAAGTGGGTACTCAATATGTACCTTTGTATCCTTATGCAGGTGTCAATCCTGCGTTCTATGCAAATGGATATGCATCTACAGCCAACAATGTTTCATTTCAGTATAATACAGATTTAAACCTAACCTATAATAGAAATTTTGGTGATGTTTCTTCCAATACAGCTGTTGGGTACAACTATCAAAATTCAAGAGTTGA
>JADKCC010000016.1 GCA_016714785.1 Saprospiraceae bacterium | reverse complement strand
AATATCCTTTTACATCCATTGGTATTGTTAAAGCAAAGATAATTTGATTATTCACAGTAATATATCATTGGTTTGATAATGCATTCGGTGTCATTCTGTGGAAATCGTATGGCGTCAAATAGCTTCCAGACGTATATCCACCCGCGATCAATAATGGATTGGCTGTTGATAAATCCACTCCACTATGCCATCTAATATCACTGCTCCAATACGATATCTTTGGCACTGGATTTGGTTGCACTTTCGAAGATAACAGGAATACGTACACTGAAAGTAACCATTTAATGGGTCAAAGCTTGCATAATAGGTTGTAATACCTACTGTTGTGGTTGGCGGCGCATAAGTGAGGGACTGATCTTGCAATAGTGTTCCACCAGATACAGCGCTAAACCACTGTGCTGATAATCCTGTACTAACAGTTACGGATAAATTTACACCTACCTGATTTTGACATGCTTTTTGGTTGCCCAAAGAAACAGGTGCTGGTATAACTGGGCAATTACATTGCGGCGGATTCAGTGTCACCATTTCATCCGCACAATCTCCCCAAAGTGGATTTTAATGTTAGCGTAACGTTTTGAGTGATCGGAATACCTGATATCGTCTTTACACACATTATTGGCAATTTGTGCCTGCTGACGTGGTCAAGTGTAACCAAAAATCTCGATTTTAACTGTATAAGTCTGAAAGTCAGGAAACATGCTATTTCAATAAATCATAATCACCTGGGTTAACCAACTCGACTTGTAGGTAGCTTCGGCATCTGGGCATAAATTGGTACTGGTTGCGATATAATCAAATGGATAATTTCCAGCAACTTGTCCTGCAAACGACACGCATTGGATCAGATATATTCAATCCTGTACCATAGTGTCGCTCCAATAGCCATTATTATCATAAGGTTGTGCAGATAATCCCACAGATTTAAGTACGCCCATCGTTACATATCGTTACCATCTGCCTCAAACCAGCCTGAGGCCAAAAGACATTATAAACCTTATCGCTACTTCATCCGTACATCCATAATCATTGGTAGCAAGTATATAATAGGTCGAAAATACATCCGAAGTAATCAAAGTGGAACCTATTTCGTTAAATACGGTAGCAAGTGTACCTGTATGATAGGTCAAGGTGATATTGGTGTTATTAAGATCCGTTACAATTATGTCAGACAACTCAAAATACTCACCATAACATATATCAATACTCGTTCGGTCAGCCACAATATTTGGCACTGGCCTGATACTCACTTCTTGATCTGCAGTAATTTCATTGCCGGTACAGGCGTTACGGTATGTCCAAGTATAAATCCTTGAAGTACCCAAATCTTGGGTCGTTGCACTCACCGATCCTGTGATAGCACAAGGAGCTGCTAACCCATTGGTATAATTTAATGGTGGTGGAGGCGTAAATCCCCTTGTAAACAAGGGAGTAACTCATCTATCGGGTCAGTAGTGAAAATGGTTCATCCGCTGGCTCTACTATCACATTTTGATTATAAACGATGGGTCTTCCACAATCGTCTGTAAATTGCCAAGTATATTGTATGGTACCGCCACAAAAGTAAATCATCCGGTAATAATCGGTGATACAAAACCATCAATACTACAAAACCCAGGCTCTCCATTGGAATAATTGAGTATAGGTGGTAGGGAGGTACGTCTGTACATGCCACCGTAACTGTTGGAGCTGGTAAATTCTGAAATTCAGCTTGGGGCTGGCAACACGGTTATTGTCTGATCGGCACGCAAGGTGTAACCACATTCGTCCCTTATTTCCCAATTGATGGTCGCTATCCTCCCGCCAGGTAACATTTGAAGCATTCAACACTGGAGCCATGATCCCTTCTCTGCCGCATGGCTTGTCTTGTCCGTTTGAACAATCCAATGGTATGGCAAAGCTTGACAAATCTTGACAACTTACTGTCACGTCATCAGGTACGGCTGATGTGATGACTGGGTTGGGAGCAGGTGAGACTATGATGATTTGATTGTATGATAATGGTCTGTTACAGTCATCGACTCCGGTCCAAGATATCTGAATATTGCCACCACAAGACGTAAAATTTGATGTAACTACAGGAGATAAAGAACCAGAAATAGGGCAAGCGGAATTATTAGAATAATTGATATCTGGAGCATTAAATAATCCTGCTTCTTCGCAAGTCATAGTTGTATAAACAGGTGCATCAGTAAATGTAGCTACTGCTGGTGGTAGTACATTGATCACCTAGAGTATAAGTAATAGGTCTATTACAAAAATCAGTAAAATTCCAAGTATAGGTATATGTTTGGCACAATTATTTACAACAACATCCAATTTTGGAACTACTAAATCTTCAATTAAGCAAGCTCCTGAAGAATTATTACTTACATTTAGCGTTGGAGCACATTTGGATCAGGTTCATTTTCACACGATACGGTACTTACCGCTAGTGGAGGATTGACAAATGATGCTTCTACCAGTGGCTGCAGGTTATAACTTGTGTCCATCGGATGGTTCTGCCACAATTGTCTAAGTGTTCCCATACTAAAGTATAAGTACCTTGGCAATTAACAATATTGGGTGTTACAGTAAACTAACAGTTCCCGTTATTTGGCAATCGCCCGCTAACCCATTATTGTATGTCAATAATTGTGGTGTTGTTAAGTCAGGCGCATTAATACAGGTAAAAGTAGCGTCAGGAGGTGGATTGGTAAATGTGGCCACTGGTGGAGGTAAAACATTGACTACTTTGGTATGAGTGATTGGCCTATCACAATCATCCGTAAATTCCATAAATACGTCAATACCTTGGAACAGTCTGGATTCTCCTGTACAGTAGGTGTAGCAGAAATATCTCCTGCAATGAGACATGGTATAACGCCGTTGTTCGTATAACTTAATACGATTGGTGCGGTTTCGTCTGGTGCATTTTCACAACTGACCGTCTCTGATGCTGGTGGATTGACAAAAGCAGCAGCTGGCGGTGGTACTACAGTAACTGTGCGTGTATGGGGTAATCGGGCGTCCACAGTCATCTGCAAACTCCCATGTGTGGTATATACACCTTGACAATCAGTCACATCTCCTGATCTAACAGCTGGCACTGACCCCATGATACCACAGCCATTGAGTGTCTGATTATTGTTATAAAATAAATCTGAAGTTCATCAAAGTCAAAATCATCCTGAGATTGCACGGTAGTATTTGCAGGAGGATTGATCCATTGCGCTATTAATGGTGGATCTACATTGACTACTTTGGTATGGGTGATTGGCCTATTACAATTATCTGTATATTCCCTTAAATACGTCAATACCTTGGAACAGTCCGGATTCTCTTGTACAGTAGGAGTAGCTGAAACATCACCTGCAATGAGACATGGTATAACACCGTTGTTCGTATAACTTAATACGATTGGTGCGGTTTCGTCTGGTGCATTTTCACAACTGACCGTCTCTGATGCTGGTGGATTGACAAAAGCAGCAGTTGGCGGTGGTACTACAGTAACTGTGCGTGTATGGGTAATCGGGCGTCCACAGTCATCTGTAAACTCCCATGTGTAGGTATATACACCTTGACAATCAGTCACATCTCCCGATCTAACAGCTGGCACTGACCCCATGATACCACAGCCATTGAGTGTCTGATTATTGTTATAAAATAAATCTGGAAGTTCATCAAAGTCAAAATCATCACAAAGATTGCACGGTAGTATTTGCAGGAGGATTGATCCATTGCGCTACTAATGGTGGATCTACATTGACTACTTTGGTATGAGTGATTGGCCTATTACAATTATCTGTATATTCCCATAAATACGTCAATACCTTGGAACAGTCCGGATTCTCTTGTACAGTAGGAGTAGCTGAAACATCACCTGCAATGAGACATGGTATAACGCCGTTGTTCGTATAACTTAATACGATTGGTGTGGTTTCGTCTGGTGCATTTTCACAACTGACCGTCTCTGATGCTGGTGGATTGACAAAAGCAGCAGCTGGTGGAGGTACTACCGTAACCGTACGTGAATGGGTAATAGTGCGTCCACAATCATCCATGAATTCCCACATATAGATATAAGCACCATTACAATCAATGTGCATCACCTGTTCTTGTTGCGGGGACAGATCCCGTTATACCACAACCATTGAGTGTCTGATTGTTATTATAAAACAATGGAGTAATTCATTAAAATCGAAACCTGAACAAGATTCCACTGTAATATCATCTAGTGGGTTGATCCATTGGGCTTGTAATGGTGGATCTACATTAACTACTTGTGTATGGGTGATGTATCTATTACAAAATCTGTAAATTCCACATATATGTATAAACCTTAGAGCAGTCTGGGTTCTCAACAACCATAGGGATCGCCGAAACAAATCCTGTGATAAGACACATATTTGTTCCATCCGTTGGTATAATTCAAATCTTTAGCTGCGGAGCTTGGTTCATTTTCGCAGGAAACCGTTAGGTCGGCAGGTGGATTGACAAAAGATGGTGCTGGTGGTGGCACAACAGTAACTGTTCTTGAATGCGTGATCGTTCTATTACAATTGTCCGTAAACATCCACGTATAGATATAGGAACCTTGACAATCCGTTACACTTCCATCCCTTGTGGGTACAACACTTCCAACTATACCACAACCTGGACCACTCTGTCCATTGCTAAAAAAACAAGGGTGGCAATGCATCAAAATCAAAACCACTACAAGATTCTTCTGTTCTATCACCTGGAGGATTAATCCAGGCTGGCAAATCTGGCGGACTCAATGTAAATACTTGTGAATGCGCTAATGGCCTGCCACAATCATCTGTTATTTCCCATGTAAAAGTAGTCGTACCTTCACTTTCCACTATCATATCTGACCTTGTAGGTAGTACACTGCCTGCTATTTCGCAAAATGAACCTACTGGTGCACCATTGGAATAAAACAATAGTGGCATATAATCAGCGGCCACTGTCTGTCCACAAGGTAATGTCATATCAGATGGTGCATCGATCCATACGGCCTCTGGTGCAGGATCGACAAACAAAACTTGTGAGTATGAGATTGACCTACCGCAACTATCTGTCTTTTCCCATAGGTATTCTATCTCACCACCACAAATATCAAATGCATCAGTTCTCACAGGAATAACAGTGCCCATGATCTTACATCTTCCTGAAGGAACACCATTACTATAAACCAATGGAGGCAACACATCTGGTGTAGGTATCTGTGCACAGGTAATAGTGGCAGTATCAGGCGGTACAATAAGAAACATAATATCTGCAGGTGGCTCTATCGTCCATATTTGCTCATGGAAGAGTGGCCGCCCACAACGATCATCGCCACTCCAAGTAAATGTGACTGTACCTCACAATTGACCGTGTCTATTGCTTGAGTGGTATGATCGTTCCTATCACTTCACACACACCTGTCTGCCCATTGGTGAAATTCAAAGGTGGCAAATAGTCGGCAGCTGGAAAAGCAGTACAAGCTACTGTCACATCTGCTGGTGGCATGACAAAATTAGCCTCTAACGGTGGCTCAATAGTATATACTTGCTCATCAAAGATGGTGCATACATATATCTTCATACGTCCAATGTAAGTGACAGTGCCCATACAATTCGCAATGTCTTCTCTCTTTCGGGTACGATGCTACCCATTATCTTACAATCACCTGAAAGCCCATTGTCATATAGCAACTCAGGTAAAAAAGAAGCAGGAGGTATCATATTACATGCCACAGTCACATCATCAAACGGCGTGAATAAGGCTGGTGGTATTGGCAATAGGGTGATAACCTGTGTTTTTGTGTCCGAATTGCCACACAAATCGGTCACAGTCCAAGTCCGTGTTATTGTCCCTCCATCACAATTGGTATAAGCATCTACTTGCTCTCCATGAGCATCCCAGGTGGAAGACAATTATCAGTATAAGGCAGCTCCGGCATGGGAGGTATATTAAGAAAACAACACAGTGATATCTGGAGGGAGGCCAGTAATCATAGGTGCCACATTATCGGCGAAAACGATGGGTACCATATCCAGATCACAACATGTCGTATTGCAATCAGATTGTATAGCGGAGAAAGAATCACCTACTACAGGCTCCATTCCAGGTGCTGTCACATAATTATAAGAGTAAGCGGTGAATGTACCACATTCAGGCCAAGTGAACATATCCGTAGTACCCGGTGTCACTTGTACAATGGTACCAGTTGCATCTACTATAACGATGTATTGGGAATAATCTGCTCCTGTTTCATTGCCTGTAACACTAATATTAACAGTGCCGTCAGGGCAAAGTGGTGTAGGTGTGGCAGTGATGGTACCAGCTTCCGCTTCATAGACATTGACAGTGATACAATTTTTTATTGGATTGTCCTCATAAAGCACACACGCATTTCTGGTATCTACACAAAGTAGATACGTTCCTACCGTATTCCATGTTAATGATTTGATGGTAGTAGGGTCAACACCGTTAAATTTGGTAGCATCCCCTTGTTGGATATTATCAATGTACCAAGCATATTCCAATCCTCCTGCTGGTACTTCCACCTCATAATCATGGGTGGATCCCACACAAACATTTATTTCACCCATTATGGGACCTGGCCATGGGGCAATTTCTGGAGGACAAGGTGGAGAAGTAACGGCAATCGTAACAGTACAAGCAGAATTGCAACAACCATCCACTACTAATGAATATATCTGCCCCACTACCAACCCAGTCATGCTCAAACTAATATTTTGGTTCCAAGGAGGAGAGTTTAAACAATCATTAACCTCACATGCCACTGAATTATTTGGGTTTTGCCAATTACATTCAGGAAAGACAGCCAATTGAATACCTCGTGCGCCACAAAAACCAGAAGGATGATTACAATTAGACGCATTGACCAATAAATCTATGTCAGGACACCATGCTAAAAACTAAGACCAAGTTGGGTTATGGGCTGTAGTTCCAGTTCCGCCCGCACACATGGGAGTACCTGGGCCATCAGCTGTATGAAGATAATTAGTCATTTGGTAGGTGAATCCATTCAAAACATCCATCGAACACAATATAGGAGAATTGTTACAATTGCAAGTATTCTGACTACCGTTGGTACAAGGTTGTGGTGGAGCGTTAATTTGCCCATTAATAAATTACTAGTTTTATTCCCAATAAAATAAAAGTGTAAAAATTATCTTTTGCATCAGGATTTTATTTGGTGTTTGATATTGGAATCACAAATTAAAGACTTATTTGTTTAAAAAATGAGTCCCCTCCGAAAAGTATTTAATAAATAAAGTGTAAATATATATTAAAAAAGGGATATGTATTATAAATTTGTGATATCAAAATAACGATCATCAGGATGTTAAAGAAATCATCAAAGGAACACCAGTTAGATATGTTTTCAAGCCCCGTGTCGCTTTTTGGCGGGAAGGCTCAAAGTGGTTATGAAAATCCTAATGGATGGCATAATCTATTTCGCAAAGAAGTGGTCAATCGCATTGATGAAGAATTATTCAACCCATTGTTTAGCGAAAGTCAAGAGCCCGCCCAATGCACCAATAAGAGTATTGATAGGCATGATGGTTTTTAAAGGAAGCATTTGGGTTGAGCGATGAGAAAATATTTGAAGACTGTAGATACAATCTTTTTATATCGTAGTGCCTTAGGATTATTAAATTTGAGCGATACCCTACCTACAGAATCAACTTATTATTTGTTAAGACACAAAGTAGCAGCGTATGACAAAACCAAAGGAAAAATATATTTGAAGAAGTATTTGCTGATATAACGAAGGAACAATGCATTGAATTTGGCGTAAGTGGCAAGCGGATACGAATGGATAGCAAACTATTAGGCAGTAATATCGCTTGGATGAGTCGTTATTCGTTGATACACAAAACACTAGAGATACACTCAAAGGAATTAAATGCAGAAATAGTAATAGAAGCTACGTTAAAAGGTAAGCTTGAAGAAGCACTAAAAATGGAAGGTGACAAAGTAGTTTACACCCATACAAGCCAAGAAGTGCAGCAGAAATTGAAGGAATTAGGAACCCTGATATCACAAGTATTAGCGATAAGTGAATGCTCCAAAACAGAGTTACCAAATATTACAAGAGTATTCAACGAACAGTATGAGATGAACGATGATAAAATAATAGTCGCTAGGACAAAGAAACCATATCGCCACAGTCTGTCCAATCACCCTTCGATACAGATTGCACCTACCGTAGCAAAGGCGGTCATGGTGGACAAAAGAAGCAAAAAGTAAAAGGATATAGTGTGAATATAACAGAGACATGCGATGATGATAATCTCAATCTCATAACAAAATGCCAATGTAAAGTGGTAAGTACAGCAGACACAGATTTTCTAAAGACAGATATCGAATCGACACAAAATAATAGTCACAGACAAAATAGAAGTAGTACACGCAGACGGTGCCTACCATAGTCCTGAAAATCAAGACTACTGTAAAATCAACAAATAGACTTATGCCTACAAGCCATACAAGGAGCCAAAGGAAGGTACGAACTAGAAATGAACGAACAAACACAAACATTACAAGTAAGAGATACACAAACAGGTCAGGATGTACAAAGTACCAAAATAATCAGCAAAGATAAAACTGAAAAATGGCGAATAAAGACAGACAAAGGATACAAGTACATCACACAAAAGGAAATAGACCTTATCAGTTAAGAAAGAAATAGGTGAAAGACCAAAGATGAGTTACAGTATAGAAACAATGTTGAGGCCACCATCTTCCAATTAGGGTATCACTATCCCGATGCAAAGTAGGTATCGTGGGCTACCTAAGCATCAAATGTGGGCCAATATGAGATGTTTATGGGTGAATTTTGTCGAATCGCAAATTTTGTGATAGAAAATGGGCAAAACATGCCAAATATTGCCTAAATTTCATTAAAACAGCTATATTATTCCATATAGCGCACCAAATATTAAAGTGTGGTCCAAGACCTAACTTCTTTAACCCGTAGGCCCAAAGTGCTATTTTATAATAAATTTAAAAAATGCCACTTTTCAGAGTGGACTCAAAAATAAATTTATAACCAACTTTTTGACTTATAGATCAAAACTAATATTCCAATCCACACTGATATCTCCACCAAAAATAATCATAATAACATCACAATCAAAAAATTATGTATCGGATGGATAAATGACGATCAGCATCACCTTTCAATTGGTTGACATTATGGTACAAACATTTTCCAACAATAAGTCATTTAGCCGACATTTTGATGGTCCAAAACATTGCAATTTATGCACCTTCTATTAGAGTTTATTTATCCTTTCGTTGCTCAAAAAAAAAATTTTATAAATATTCTAAAAAAAAAATGTATATCATATTGTTATTATTTGATATATCTTTGTATTGATATTGAATTTTGACTCAAACGAGAGTCTTTTTTATTCTTAATTTTTTCTTTTTTTTAATTTTTTTTTAATGAATATTTTTGTTGCTAAACTAAACTACAGAACTACTTCTGAAGCTTTAGAAGAATTATTTGCACAGTATGGCGAAGTTGTATCTGCCAAAGTAATCATGGACAGAGAAACTGGTAGATCAAAGGTTTCGCATTCGTAGAAATGGGAAGCGAAGATGCTGGATTAGCTGCTATTGCTGGACTTAATGAGACTGACTTTTGAAGGTCAAACCATCGTTTGTAAAAAAGCAGAACCAAGGCCGGCAAATCCAAGAAGAGATAACAATTTTAGACCAAGAGAGCGTAGATATTAAGATATAGATTATAAAATTGCATCTTTTACAAGGCTTCTCGTTCATTCGAGAAGCCTTTTTTTTTATATTTCAAGTGATTCTATAATATTTAAAAATCATGAAATTTAACCAAATCTGATGAAAATTCATTTTGCGAAGTCACACAAAAAGGAACCACTGAACTAGAAGCTATATGCTTGTATCCTACCCATGATGAGATGTTAAAATTATTATAAATCTACTAAATAATCAATCTTATTGCAACAATGTTGCAATAAACAACTACTTGCACTATGATAACATCACACTCGCGTTATTTTGGATTCATCCTGTTAGCATTTCTGTACACAAATATTGGAATTAGCCAAACGTGCAATATTAAAATAAAAGGACAAGTGACTGATTTCCATGACCATCATTACTTGGAATACGCCACAGTCTATATACAAGAAACAAAAAAAGGTATCATCACAGATGAAAAAGGTAATTTTGAATTCAATGAAGTTTGTCCAGGATATTTGCATATTGTGCTTTCGCATATAGGTTGTGGCTCGAAAACCATTTATGCAAAATTCACCAAAGATACCGTACTCCAAATTATCATGGAACATCATGACGAATTGCTCGATGAAGTAATTATCCAAGGCCAAGGAAGCCAGTCAAAAACAGGACTATTAAAATCTGTCATCTCCTAAAGAAATGATGCTCGAAATGTCTGGCAGCAATCTTAGTGAAATGCTGGCGGCTATACTGGCGTCAGCTTGTTAAGATCAAGGCTAACCTTGCAAACCCATCATACAAGGACTTTATGGCAACAGAATTACCATCTTAAATCACGGCATCCTCAAGAAGGTCAACAATGGGGCAATGACCATGCACCTGAAATAGATCCCAATACGTCCGACAAAATATCTATTTATAAAGGAGCCAGCGCAATAAAATATGGACTTTCTACTTTAGGTGGCTTGGTAGTACTTGAACCCAATGATTTGATTTATGATCCGCACTGGCATGGAGAAGTAAAAGTTTTGGGGCAAACCAATGGCCGTACTTATGGATTACAAACCGCATTACGTAAATCCACACGATGGGGCAATACCAAGTGGACAGGAAGTTTTGCCAATAGTGGTGATCGACATGCTCCAGATTATTTCCTCACTAATACAGGAAATAAAGAGCAATCACTTTCTTTGTTATGGAGCAATGACCATGTATCGCGTTCCTATAGAAAATTTTATTATAGTTTCTACCAAAATGAAATAGGCATACTGCGTGGATCACATATTGGTAACTTAACTGATCTTAAGGAAGCATTTACGCGCGAAGAACCATTCTTTACCCAAGATACATTTGGCAATGCCATCAATGCTCCGCGTCAAAATGTCCAACATCACTTAGCAAAATACAGTCATAAATATACTTTTTCGGATGCATATAGTCTCAATGTTGATGCGGCGTTGCAAGTAAATCTTCGACAAGAATATGATGTAAGAAGAGGTGGAAGGAGCAACACACCAAAGTTTAGATCTTTCATTATTTAGCCAATTTTATGATATTCAATTGAATCGTAGAACAGAGGATACAAATCTACAACACTCCGTAGAATACAGTATAAAAATAATAATAACACCAATAATCCAGGTACAGGTATTCGACCATTGATCCCAAATTATCTAAATCATCAAATAGCATTGTACGCCATTCTTAAAGAACAATTGCATGCAATACCCCTAGAGTTTGGATTAAGATCAGAATACAGAAAATATAATATTTATAGAAACGAAACAGCTGGCGGCGATGCACATCATGACTTTTTAAATATTGGAGCCAATCTAGGTCTAAAGAAACAAATCACTAAGCTCATCAATGCCACTTTGGATATCTCATATACGCAAAGACCTGCAGAGGTCAATGAACTATACAGCAATGGTTTGCATCAAGGTGTAAGCGGTATAGAAGAAGGAAACACTAAATTAACAAGCGAAAAATCATTTAAAATAGTACATGAATGGAATAGCCATTAACCATCATCATCATATCAATATGGCATTTTTTACAATAAATTTTGGCAATATATTTACTTGCAGCCTACAGATGAATTACGATTAACCATCAGAGGCGCATTTCCTGTATTCAGATATGTGGGTGCTGATGTAAATATGGCAGGATTCAGTTTCAAATCCAATTGGAACATAAATCACCAACTGTTGTGGAGCAATGCTATTCACTACACGTATGCACAAAACCTGACCTTAGGTCAAGGATTAATAAGAATACCACCGCTCAATACGGTGTCAAATATCTCTTACACATTGGGCAAATCCAAAGCCTACAGCGAAATGAAAATAGGTACAGAATTAAGTTACACGGCAAAACAAACAAACGTCAATCTTAAAGAAGACTTTCTGTCTCGCCAGAATCATATTTTCTAATCAACGCATTCATCAGAGCCAAATGGAAAACCACCAAACAAAATGACTTAGACTTAATCGTCCGATGTGAAAATTTATTGAACAGTACTTACAGAGATTATCTCAATCGTTTGAGGTATTTTGCGGATGAGATGGGTAGAAATATTTACGTGAGTATCAACATGAGTTTTTAATTATTTTTTAATTTTATAAATACACAATCATGAAAAAGTTTTTATTTTTAGTCTTACATTATTAACATTAGGAATAGCGTCTTGTGATAAAGATGAAAATAACACAGACAATGAGGAAGAATTAATTACCACATTAGTTTACACTTTGACACCCAATTCAGGACAAGAGGTGGTGATGTCATTCAAGGACTTGGATGGCGATGGTGGTAGTGCACCATTATTGACAACTTTGGAAATTTGATTGCCGGACAAACTTACAATGGATCGTTTTCTATCCTAAACGAATCTACCACACCTATTGACAATATCACTACAGAAATTGAAGAAGAAGCGCTAGCGCACCAATTTTTCTTCAATGTATCAGGAGATTTAGCCAGTAAGCTTAATATCACTTATGATGACAAAGATAGTGAAAACAATCTAATTGGCCTTAAAACAAAAGTCAATGCAACTAGCACTAGTACAGGTAAGATTAAAGTCACACTGCGCCACGTACCTAACAAAAAGCAAGCGGTGTAGCTACGAGAAAACATCGCTAATGCAGGAGGAGGACAGACATTGAGTAGAATTTAATGTTGAAGTCAAATAGCTTTTATAACTAGATCTAGGGGGCTGCAAAAGTGGTTTTTTGTTATAGTTAACGTACGTCAAAAACAAGTGGGGACAAATGAGTAAATAATACTTAGCCGGAAAAGCTTGGCGGCGGACGGAAGGGGAAAGAACGCCCCCGGACCAACGGTCCCCCTTTGGACAAAATCAATTAAAGTGCATTTAATTTGTTTATTATAGACCAATTTATTATTTATCATGTCCCATAGTCAGCAGCTCTAGTTAAAAGATACAATTTAAAGAGCATAAAAAAAAAAGCATCCTTAGTAATTTGATACTAAGGATGCTTTTTTTCTAATACCTAAACACTATCTATTGTCTAGGCACTAAATTAAACTCTACTCTTCTATTGAGTGATCTACCCTTTTCATTCTCATTGGTAGATATAGGTCTAGACTCCCCAAAACCAGTGTGATTAAGCCTTGTTGCAGAAACTCCTTTCTTCACTAAATAGTCATGGCATGCTTTGGCTCTTCTTTCAGAAAGTGACTGGTTGGCTGTAGCACTTCCTGTATTGTCTGTGTGACCACTTATATTCATATTAAAATCTGGATATCTACTCATGATATCCGCTATCTGATTGAGTACATCATTGGACTCTGCTTTAAGTACAGCACTACCGGTCTGAAATTGCACCGCTTGCATGGCGACTTCTAGGGTCTTTTTATCTTCTTTTTTGATTTCAGGACAACCCTCATTTGCTACAGTACCTGCCACATTAGGACATTTGTCGCGGCTATCATCGATGCCATCACCATCTGTATCAGGGCAGCCATAATAAATACGCAAACCAGGTTTATTAGGGCATTTATCCTCAAAATCTGCAATACCATCACTATCACTATCAGGGCATCCCATAGTAGCTAAACTACCCTTTTCATTCGGACATTTATCATTTGTATCTGGCACACCATCACTGTCAGTATCTATAGCTACCACTACTTTCTCTGGACAACCTTTATTACTTTTTGTGCCTGCTACATTAGGACATTCGTCTTCATTATCTGAAATACCATCACTATCCGTATCAGGACAACCTGCAAATTCTTTTAAGCCTGCAGATTCTGGACATTTGTCTAAATAATCAGCTATGCCATCACTATCTTTATCTGGACAACCATTTAACTCTTTGGCACCAAAAGCATTAGGACATAAATCTTGATCGTCAGGTAAACCATCATTGTCACTATCTTTGATCATTTCAGCTTTTGGCATATCATCTTCTGCTTTACCAATAAGATAAGTAAACCCTACACCATGTTGCAAATTATTTCTTCCTTCTGATAGGGAATATCTAAACTCAGATTGGATATTAACAAACGCATTGGGTGCTAACTTAAAATAAAATCCTAGTCAACTGGAATTTGAACATTGAAATCACCTTCCTTTTCATATACACCACCTACACAGCAAGTACGTAAGGTATGATGTTTCTTCCAGCTTCATTAAATTGATATTGGAATTGTGCATCAAGACTTGCTATACGTTTTTTTAGACAACTGATGGAATCTATGTGTGTATCAACAATACCATACCTAAACGGCAAATTCAATGCTACTTTATCATTCAGCATCCTCTGATAACCAATCTCAAAGCCATGTCTATAATCTTTAAATTTGGAAAACTACACTCCATTTTGAGATTGATAATCCAAAAAAGTTTCTTAAAAACAATACCAGACTTTAATTGTGGGTTTTGTGCTGACCCGATGTTAAGCTAACATCAAAACTAAAATTACTTTAAACAAATTTCTCATAATCTGAAACATGAATTTTGAAATCCTTAAATATGTGGCAAAAATACATAATATTTTATTATAATATATAATTATACTAATAAATATTGAACCTTGCTTATAAATTTACCAATTAAATACCTTAATCTTAAAATCGTATGCTAGAATTTTGCGCTATAAAGATGGGTAGTGAACTATTTTAAAGGGCATTTTTGCCAAACAAATTAGTTGATTTGAACTAACCATGCTAATAAATGTAAAAATCTGTCAAAAGATTTATTACACATTTATTAAAGCTAAATGAAAACTATTGCAGTAATATCTAAAGGGAAATTTTATTAAAAAATGGAAACATTGGGATTTCCAAATGCAAATATAATGTATTTTTTTAATTAAACAAACAAAAGTGAACTTATATCTCTTAGTAGGTAAGAAGACCAAGTACTCAAACATGTTCACATCTGGTTCAATTTTTCTAAAATAGATGTTTGCCTTTGCTCAAGACTACCTGATATCAATATATACATTTTGGATGCTTCATCAAGAAAAACTAATATACTTCAATAAGAGACGATCTCTATCTAAAGGATTCTCCTCAAAGCATCCGCTTCCCCAAGGTATGTCAGCTGTACATAAAAGTACATATCTGCTTTAGATGCAATCCACCATTGGTATAAATCAGCATCATACTTACCATATTTCTCTTCTTGCCATATCAAGATGGTTAGGAGGTCAGTGTCACACACTATATTTTGTGCATCACGTTCTGCCATACGCTCTTCCCAATCCTGTAAAAAGTCCAATAGTTCTAACATCATTTTGATCATAATGACCACTAGTATCCACTAAGTATTGTCTTGCATATTCAGGTACCAACCTATACCCAATAGACACTAAACCACTCAGAAAGTGTAGTCTTACCTGTGGATTCGGGTCCAGTAAATACGATCTTTCCCATTAACCTTGGAGTGGCAGAGATTCAATCTTGCGCATTAATTCTGCTGCTTCAGCCGTTTTAGCGTCACTCGCACTTCGATTAGTTTTGGATAGATGAAATGCTTCTTCCATGAGTTTTGAATATTGAGCCAACAAGACTTCTCTTTCATTTTTCTTTTTGAAAAGACCGAACATATTAAGCGAATTTAGTCTGTGGATAACATAAAAATGAACAGAAAGTTCTATTTCATAATAATTGATAACAAAAAAAATTAGAAAAAACTATCTTTGTACCCAAATTTTTAAAATTCAATATGAATATAGCACTCATCGGCTACGGTAAAATGGGCCAAGCCATAGAAGAAATAGCATTGCGCAGAGGACATACGATCACTTGCAAAATCAGTAGCAGAAACCTTCAAGATTTTAATCCTCGAGTTTTGCAATGGGCAAGGATGTAGCCATTGAGTTTTCAACTCCTGAATCTGCCTTTGCCAATATCTCTCAATGTCTTCAAATAGGAGTACCAGTCATTTCTGGGACTACAGGCTGGCTCAATCGTAAAGAAGAAATTGACGCATTGTGTCAAACTAAAAATGGTGCTTTCCTTTATGCTTCCAATTTTAGTATAGGTGTCAATATCTTTTTTGAAGTCAATAAAAAATTAGCCCAACTCATGAATAAATATGAAATATATGATGTTGGAATCAAAGAAATACACCATACGGCAAAGTTGGATAAACCAAGTGGTACTGCCATCACATTAGCCAAAGATATTATCGAAAATGTCGAACGTAAAAAGGTTTGGACCATCACAGCTCCAACTGAAAATAATTCGAGAAATCTATACATCGCTTCAGAAAGAATAGATCCTGCGCCGGGAACGCACATAATGACCTATACTTCAGAAATCGACGATATCCAAATAGCCCATACAGCACATTCTCGTACTGGATTTGCCAAAGGAGCAGTCCACGCTGCTGAATGGATTTTTGGCAAACAAGGTGTATTCGAGATGAAAGATGTCTTGGAAATTGGTTAAATTGCTAATTTGCAAATTTGTTGAATTGCTAATTTGCAAATTTGCAGTAGGATTTCATTCGTTAGATTTGATAGTTTTTTAATTTAATTAATCTAATTTTACCCATTCCTGCCTTGCAAGCAGACAGGCTAAATCATCAAAACCTTTAATAATCTCTGATCACAAAATCACCGATCAATTAGATCACTAGATCACCAGGATAAAAAATATGATTACACAAAAACAATACAGGAAGTCATGAATACCGCCAAAGTAGAGGAGGTAATCGGTGACTTTATTAACCTGAGGCGTAGAGGTGTAAACATGATCGGAAATTGTCCATTTCACGATGAAAAAAAACGCCTTCTTTACTGTATCTCCTTCCAAAAATATCTATAAATGTTTTGGTTGCGGAAAAGGTGGTGACTCGGTAAGATTTATTATGGACCATGAAAATTTGAGTTTCCCGGAAGCCATCAAATTTTTAGCAGGTAAATATCGTATTGAAATAGAAGAAACGGAAAATACTGCACAAGAGATTGAACACAAACAAGTTACTGACTCGTTGTACATTGTCAATGATTTTGCTAGAGACTACTTTACGGATGTGTTATTTAATAGAACGGAAGGTAAAAACATCGGACTTAGCTATTTTAAAAGAGCGTGGATTTAGAGAAGCTACGGTCAAAAAAATTCCAATTAGGCTATGCTACGGAAGAAAGAGATGAATTTACCAAAAAAGCAATAGACAAAAGTTCAATATAGACCATTTACGAACATTGGGATTGACATCCAAATCTGATTTAGATTTTTTTAGATCACGCGTGATGTTTACGATTCATAATGTTAGTGGTAAAGTGGTAGCATTTGCAGGTAGAACACTTTCATCGGATAAAAAAGTACCCAAATACATCAATTCTCCTGAATCAGAGATTTACAATAAACGAGCGGTACTATATGGTCTATATTTTGCCAAAGATGCCATCCGAAAAGCCGATGAGTGTATCTTGGTGGAAGGATATACGGATGTCATTACCCTTCATCAAGGTCAAGTAGAAAATGTAGTAGCTTCGTCAGGTACATCACTGACAAAAGGCAAATCCGACTGATCAAAAGATATACGCAAAACATCAAAATCATCTATGATGGCGATGCTGCAGGTATAAAAGCAGCCTTGCGTGGACTGGACTTGGTGCTAGAACAAGATATCAGATATCAAATTGGTGCTCCTGCCCGATGGACAAGACCCTGATTCCTTTTTGGCTGCCCAAGGTACAGAAGCATTTAACGCTTATCTTAAAGCCAATGAAGAAGATTTTATCTTTTTCAAAACCGAGTATTGCTCGACGAGACGGGCAATGACCTTATCAAAAAATCATTGGTCATACGAGACATTGTGAGTTCTATTGCCAAAGTACAAGAACCATTTAAGCGCCAACTATACATCAGGCAATGCGCCACCATGCTCGACCTTAGTGAAACAATTCTGAATACTGGAAGTCAACAAAGGCATTACGAGTGATCTGAAAAATAAAAACGTAAAAATCCGACACAAAGCCAACCTATCACTAATCCCGATGAATTATTAATCAATGCCAAGCCTACCCTATCTGAAGACGAACCTTCGCTCGTGCGCAATGATGGATGGCAAGAAAGAGCTGTATGCGCCATTTTGATCAATTACGGCCACGAAATATTTGAAGAAACCAATGCCACTCCTGTCGCCAATTTTATATTGGACAGTGTGCAAGACATACTGACCTACTTTGATATCCCACTTTATAGAAAAATCATAGAAAATGTGGACGAAAGGTTAAAAGCCGGTATTGTCCCTGACCACACATGGTACATCAGCCATCCTGATGAGGAGATCAGAACTTTTGCGGTCAATGCGCTTTCGTCACCTTATGTATATGCATCGTGGGACAAAAAAGAAATGTTTCTTCAAACCCAAAAAATGCCTGACGAAAACTATGTCAGAGACGCCACCAATGGTTTACTTAGATTGCAACTTCGCAAAAGTAAAAAAGTAATCAAAGAAATGGAAACTTACCTACACAATGCAAGTATAGATGAAAAGGCAACTGAAGAGTATATAATCAATCTGAAAGTGTATCAAGTGCTCATCGGTCAACGCAATGAGATCGCCGCAAAATTGGGTACTGTGACGTTGTGATGTATGTTAAGTGGTTTGGTAAATCCTTGATTAGAGAATTGCTATTAAAATCAACGATCAATTTTTACTCAGATATTTTAATTTAATACTTCAAAATAACCATTTATTGGACGATTTCCCGAATCAACCTTCTAACAAACAAAAGCGACCATTTAAAGAAAATACTGAAACAGATAACAAAATTAATTTAAATTGTAATTTACAAATTACATTAATACATTATATGTTATTGCTAGTAATAAATAATAGTTATAAATAATTATTATTTATTATATTATAATATCGATAAAATTTTGTAAAAAAATTTTATTTGATGTTCACAATATCTAAACTAATGTTATTATTGCATTATAAATGAATAATTTTTCTCTCGCCCTAGTGAAAATTTTATTTAAAGAACTTTCAAAACCTATCAAATATATAAACTTGATTCAATAATTAAACATAAATTTTATGACCGAATTAAAAACAATAGAAGGTAAAGAATTCGAAATTCCAATTCAGGGTTGCTTAGGTTTATTAGCTTTAGGAGATTTAGGACTCATTTTGTGGAGAATAAAAAAACAAGAATTTTTAAAGGAGCAATTGCTCAAAAGAGAACAAAATAAGCTTAAACAATGACAAGACAAAAAGTACTTTTACTAGGTTGGGACTCTGCAGATTGGAAGACTATCCATCCGCTTGTAGATCAAGGTTTGATGCCTAATATGCAGAAATTAATAGAAGGAGGCACTATAGGTAATTTAGCAACCCTTGACCCTATGTATTCCCCAATGCTTTGGTCATCTATTGCAACTGGTAAAAGACCATACAAACATGGTGTTTTAGGATTCACAGAAGTTACTCCTGATGGCACAAATATACGTCCCGTGATGAGCGTCAGCAGAAAGTGTAAGGCTATTTGGAATATACTTACCCAAAATAATATTAAAAACCATGTCGGTGGGTGGAGGCCTAGTCATCCAGCTGAGCACATAAACGGAACTATGATTTCGAACTTTTATCAGAAAGCGGTTGGTAAAATTCATGAGCCATGGCCGTTGGCATCTGGAACAGTTCATCCAGAATCAGAGTCTGATTTTTTTGCAACATTGAGGGTTCACCCAGGAGAAATAACGGGAGAACATATATTGCCTTTTGTACCTCAAGCAGGTAAGATTAATCAATTTAAAGATAAAAGATTAGCTGGTATAGCAAAAATTACTTCTGATGCTTCTTCCTTACATGCAGCATTCACAAATATAATCAGAACCAAGGAGTGGGATTTTGCAGCGCTTTATTTGGATGCTATTGATCATTATTGTCATGGCTTCATGAAGTACAATCCACCTAAAAGATCACATATCTCTCAAGAGGATTATGACGTTTATAACAATGTTGTCACGGCGGGTTACCGTTTTCATGACATGATGTTAGGGCGGATTATGGAGCTAATAGATGACCAAACCATTTTAATGTTAATTTCTGACCACGGTTTCCAACCAGGACACCTAAGACCTAGAAATATTCCTAATGAGCCAGCAGGTCCTGCTTACGAACATAGTAGATATGGAATTTTTGCTGCTATGGGGCCAGGGATAAAAAAAGACAGTTTTACATTTGGTGCTTCATTGCTTGACATAACACCAACTATATTACAAATCATGGGTCTTGCCATAGGAGAAGATATGGATGGAAGAGTGTTAAATAATATTTTTGAAAAAACTCAAGCGCCCAATTATATTCCATCTTGGAAAAACATCGAAGGAGACAGAATGATCTCTGAATCACATATTTCCGTCAAAGAAAACACTGGTGAGGAAGCATTAAAACAGCTTGAAGATCTGGGATATATAGAAAAACAAACGTCCGATCTGCCTACCAGAATAAAACAAACCAGAAATGAGTGTCAATTTAATCTAGCTCGTGCCTATATCGATGGTGGGTTGATAAGTGATGCTGTTCCTATTTTAGAGGATTGAGTGCGGCTGATCCCCAAGCGGCGAGATACACCTTCAGGTTGGCATCTTGTTACCAGGCTCTAGGAAGACTCAAAGATGCTAGAGAGATGATCCAACTTTTACGTGATGGAGAACATTATAGTCCAGCTACTTTGGACGTGATGGAAGGAGGATTACTTCTCGGTGAGAGACAGCCACTTCAAGCCATAAAAATGTATAAAAGGGCAGAAAAAAATGTGGACAAACACCTTGCAAAAATAAATCTACAAATAGCTCAAGCTTATATCTTATTGAAAAGATGGGATGATGCACTTGTCTCTATTAATAAAGAACTGAAAATTGATAATGAAAATCCTGATGCGCACTTTACAAAAGGCGAAATATTGCTCCGACAACAAAACTACGAAGATGCAAGTAACTCTTTCCTTACAGCTATTGGTTTGGATTTTCATCAACCTACGTATCACCATTTTTTAGGAGAATCTTTGTATCACTTTGGTGAGTACAATGCTGCGACTAAAGCATTTGAAAGTTCCATAGCTATATTTCCAGATAATAATAAAGCAAAACAAAGACTTATACATCTATATAGAAGCCATTTAAATAGAGAAGCAGATGCAGCAAAATTAGAAGCTGAGATAGATACTTCACTTAAGGGTACTATATATGTAGTATCTGGATTGCCGAGATCAGGAACATCACTTATGATGCAAATGCTAGAGAAAGGTGGAATGGATATATTTACAGATCAAGTAAGAGAAAGCGATGAGAATAATCCTAAAGGGTATTATGAACATGAGGCGGTGAAAAACCTAGCAAAAAACAAAAAATGGGTACCAGATGCCAAAGATAAAGTTGTCAAAGTTGTCGCTCAATTGCTCCATCACCTTCCTCCACATTACCATTATAAAATCGTTTTTATGGAGAGAGACCTATACGAGATTATCGCTTCGCAGCAAAAAATGCTGGAAAGGTTGGGTAAAAAAGAAAAAAGTGAAATATTTCCTACCGAAATGTTAAATAATTTTGAAAAAACTATTGATAATGTAAAAAAATGGTTAACTTTGTCACAGAATGTTGACATTATTTTTGTCAAACATAAAGCAATCATCACTGACCCCTTTAGTATTGCAATCCAATTGAACGAATTTTTAGACTATCAGTTAATTCCTGAGCTGATGGTATCTGCGGTAGATACTTCATTGCACAGAGAGAAAAAATAATATTTTACTTATTAATTACTTTACACTAAATTTTATTTTATGAGACCTAACTTAGACACACTTAGCCTTCAGCAAAAACTAGAAGGATACATCAACGAATCATCGGCCAAATTGGTAAAAAACGTTACAAAATCCAATACCCTTAAATATGTACTTCCGTTTGCAGCAGCTGCCGTGATGCCTACGGTGATGAGTGGGCAATGTGGACTTGGAACATTTAATGCAACAGGTGGGTATTATTCAGACGGCCAGATTGATGTAAACGGGGACGGCAATCCTGACTTTGATTTTGATATTGCTGGAAATAATCTCTGGATGACAGTAGTTGGTACTATGGATCAAGGCCAAACTAACGCAGCTGCAAGCCAAGCTATTAATGGAGCTTTTCCTGCAGGATGGGATATTAATATATATAACATTGAACTTATTGGAGATGTTACTACAACAGCAACATTTTATGTGCCAATTAGAGATGGTGCTGGCAATTTAGGTTTTATAGAGATTACCACAGGAGGTGGTACATTTACCATAAATCTAGCAAATTCAGGTGTAGGCGATGTAACTACTTCAGTAAATGCTGGTGATTGTGCATCAATACTCCCAGTGGAATTATCATCGTTTGATGTGAAGGCAGCTAATAGAAATTTGGCGTTATCATGGACCACTGCAAGTGAGGTCAATAATTTTGGTTTTGAAGTTCAAAGATCTATGGATGGCATAGGCTTCCAGAAAATAGGCTAAGTCAAAAGGTGAAGGAAATAGTAATAAAGAGATGTCTTATTCATTTGTTGACTCCAAAGTGAAAGCAAATGTGGAGTATTATTACAGACTCAAACAAATAGACTTCGATGGAAGGACAGAAATGTCTGATATCCGTTCAGCAAAAATGATAGATGAATCGGCAATGACTATTGGTGAGTTTTATCCAAATCCTGTCTAATAAAACATCTGCATCTATAGAAGTGATATCAGGTACAACAGAAGAGATGACATTGACCGTATATGACAATGTAGGCCGAGTAGCACTTGCTAGTACACATACTTTGACTGTTGGCACTAATACTGTTATGGTCGGAACAGAAAACCTTTCGTCTGTAATTATTATGTCAAAATAGAAATAGCAGGCAACACTGAATATAAAAGCTTTTAATAGTAGAATAGTAAATTTTATTGATTTTATATAAAAATGCCGGTGAGAGAAATCTTTTCGGCATTTTCATTATATTTTTGTGTCAAATCATATCATGATGGAGTATAATATTTTACACCTAAGAAGCTTACTGAAGTCCATATCATATCGCTTAATAGGAACATTAGGTACGATAATTATATCCTATTTTGTTTCCTATGATTGGAGCATTGCCCTCTCTATAGGTATCTTAGAGTTTAGGGCAAGATTATGTTGTTTTATGTACATGAAAGGCTTTGGCATACTATATCTGATGAGAGGTTGACAAAAATATTCAGTAAGAAAAATTAAATTTTAAATGGAAATATTTCCTTTTGACATCCCAAATTTGGCTAGGCGAGCGCAAGAGCAACGATTAAATCAGATGGCAAAAGTCATTTGGTTTACTGGGTTATCCGGTTCAGGTAAGTCCATTAGCGATCATTTATCAAACAAAATTCTTGAAAGTGGTATGATTGTCCAAATATTGGATGGAACAACATTAGAAATGGTATCAATGCTGACTTAAAGTTCAGTGAGAAAGATAGACAAGAAAATATAAGAAGAATAGCAGAAATTGCTAAGTTGTTTTTGGAAATGGGAATTATAGTGATATGTTGTACGATATCGCCAAAGGATTCATACCGTGACTTAGCTAGAGATATCTTAGGTAAGGATGATCTTATTGAATATTTTGTTTCTACTCCGATCGAAGTTTGTGAAAAGCGAGATACAAAAGGATTGTATGCAAAAGCAAGATCAGGTGAATTGCAGAATTTCAGTGGTATAAATGCAGAATTTGAAAACAGATTGTAATCAAATTATTTATTTGACTAATACCAATCAAAATGATTTAAAAATAATGTTATAGCGATTTGGCAAAATATATATGATCAAACAAAATTTCCCAACAGGTAAAATGAAAGTGAGTTATTTAGAAGTACTAGAATCGGAATCATCTTATATATTGCGCGAAACTGCAGCACAATTTAGAAATCCATATATACTGTTTTCGGGAGGTAAAGATTCTATAGCATTGGTACATCTTGCATTAAATGCATTTTGGCCTGCAAAGATACCATTTAAATTATTACATATAGACACAGGGCACAATTTTGAAGAAACAATCCTATTTCGTGATTGGATAGTGAAAAAATATAATTTAGATTTAAAAATATTTTATGTGCAAGATGATATTGATGCTGGCGAAGCTTATGAATCAAATGAGAGCACACCTAGTAGAAATCAAGCGCAATCTGTGACACTTCTACGAGCGATAAAAGAGCTAAAAATAGATGCTGCACTCGGAGGCGCACGCAGAGATGAAGAGAAGGCTAGGGCAAAGGAACGTTTTTTTTCCCATAGAAATGAAGATGGTAAATGGCAGCCAGAAAACCAGCGTGCAGAGGTAGGATATTTATTAAATGGAATGGGTACAAATGGTGGGCATTTCCGTATTTTCCCATTAAGCAATTGGACAGAGATTGATGTTTGGCTATATTTTAAAAAGCTATCATTGGCGCTACCTAGCCTTTACTTCAGCCATTCTAGGCCTATAATTAATAGAAATGGGATGTTGATTGCCCATTGTGATTATGTAACACTAAATTCGGGTGAAGAGCCATTTGTCAAAAATGTCAGATGCAGAACAATAGAGACATGACTTGTACTGGCCTAGTCTTGTCTGATGCAAAACTATAGAAGATGTAATTATTGAGTTGATGAACAACAAATCATCAGAAAGAGGCAATAGAATTGATGATCAATATAGCGATAGTAGTATGGAAGATCGTAAAGTTAATGGATATTTCTAATGGAAAAGCTATTCAAAGATATTGAAAAAAAATCACTCGTAAGAGTTTCCACTGCAGGGTCCGTAGATGATGGCAAATCAACATTAATTGGAAGATTACTATTTGATTGTAATGCACTAATGAAAGACCAAATTGTAAATTTGGAAAATTCTTCCAATAATTATGGTTATGAAAAGTTAAATCTTGCTTACATAACAGATGGCTTACGCTCAGAAAGAGAGAAAGCTATCACCATTGATGTTGCTTATAGATATTTTTCTACGAAAAAATGTAAATTCATTTTAGCCGATACTCCAGGTCATTTTGAATATACTCGGAATATGGTCACAGGTGCTTCATTGGCAGATATATTATTATTGGTTTTAGATATAAATTCGGGTATTACTAACCAAACTAAAAGACATCTCAAATTGGCAAGTTTACTGCGAATTTCCAATGTAACAGTATGTATCAATAAAATGGACTTGGTATCTTATGATAAAAATTTATTTGAAAAGATATCTGTACAATTAAAGCAACTGGCTTTCAGTCTGGTATTGATGCAATCAATATTATCCCTATTTCTGCATTAAATGGTGACAATGTTGCCATAAAATCAAACAACATGGCCATACGATGGGCTGAGCATTCTAGATACTTTAGAGTCAAATATCACACTTCCTATTTCAAACAAGTCGGCAGACATAAGGTTATCTATCCAGTCTACTTTAAAATCTAATGGGGAAAATTATTATCAGTGTTTTTTATATAGTGGAAAAATCGTCAAAGGTCAATCATTCCTTTCTTTACCATCTTCAAAGTATTATAAAGCACGTGAAATCTTTAATTTACAAGGTCAAAGCATGCCTATTGCAGAAGCAAAAGCTGCCGTAACAATAACACTAGATGATCATGATGAACCCTTACAAAGGGGCGATTTATTAGTTTCAGAAGAAGGACGACCTGAAATATCTTGTGAAGTAAAACTATTAATCTGTTGGTTTGACCCAAATGAGAATTTGAAAATAGGAGCACGATATCATATCATTCACCATTCTAACAATTTTAAATGCAAAGTTTCAGAAATCGATTATGTTTTTGATTTAAATGAAAATACCAAACAACCTACTGATAGTTTAAAAGTTAATGACATTGGCTTAGTAACATTAAAAACTGAATTGCCCACTTTTATAGATAAATACGATGACTACAAATCGACTGGCACCGTAATTCTAGTGGATCCTATTTATTTTAATTCAGTAGCTGTTGGCTGGAAAATTTGATATAAGAAAATTATTTAATCAATTCAATAACAATTTACTTAAAAAACAAAGTTTAGGTTTATAAATCTTTGCATAATTTACTTTACCTAGTTGCATCAATATCTGTAAGTGAAATCATCCTTGTTACAGACTAATTTAATCACTTTGACTACTGCATCTGAAGTCAATAATGATGTCCAAATGGTGGAACGAAGCAATAATGGCATCTCTGGCTGGGAGATGGTAGGAAAAGTTTCTGGGACAAATCAAAACAAAGAAACATCTAATGAAATCATCGATGTTAAGCCTTTAGGAATGTCCTACTATCGTGTTCACTCTATAGATTTTGATAGAAAAGAGCAATTCTCAAAAATAGTTTCTGTAAAGAGAGATCGAGATCTAAGAGGAAATGCAAACTCAATATCTCCAAATCCAACATCAAATTATGTAGATATAGCACTTCAACCAGAATTTGATAGTCAAATTACTTACAATATTATGGATGCAACAGGTAAAACTTTAAAAACTTTAGTATTCAGTGCTGTGGAAAATACATTAAATACACATACTCTAGATATATCAGAACTTAATACTGGATTATATTTGGTTTCTATCCAAGGTGGGTGTATCAATCAGAATTCAAAGATCTTTAAAAATTAAGTGCATACTTAGTTCCAAAACATCAATTTTAAGCGAAGCCATCAAGATTTTCTTGATGGCTTTTTATTTTCTTAAAGAAATTAAAACCTATTTATGCAATATGCTAACCCAATCAATTTTAATATGTGAAGTTAAGAAACTAGCTTTCTATCATAAAGCCAAAACATCAAATCCAATTTCACAAACTAATGAATATTTCATTTACCTTTGCCCTACTAATCAATTAGTCATCCAAAAATCGAAGTCAAGGAATGAATATACTAGATACCATCGTCAAACGAAAACAAGAAGAAGTCTCCTTCAAAAAGTCTAAAGTGGGAGAAAAAGAATTGATAAAAACTATAGTATTTGAAAGAAAGTGTTTTGTATTGTCTGAGTTTATTATGGATAGCAAATTGAGTGGCATCATTGCAGAATTCAAACGAAAATCTCCTTCCAAACCCAACATCAATCTACTGGCTGATGTAGAAACTGTTACTACTGGGTATGCCCAATGCGGAGCTTCAGGACTTTCTGTACTGACCGATGTTGATTTTTTTGGTGGAAGTGACAATGATTTAATCCAAGCAAGAGCCATTAATCATATCCCAATCCTTCGGAAGGATTTCGTCATAGACCCTTATCAGATTTTAGAAGCAAAAAGTATTGGTGCAGATGCCATCTTGCTCATCGCAGAGATATTGACAAAAAACCAAGTTGATGAACTATCCAAAGTTGCTGTCGAGTGTGGCTTGGAAGTATTGATGGAAATCCATACGGCAGATCAGATCAAAAAGTACCACGAAAGAATAAGAAATATAGGTGTAAATAATCGAAATCTCAAAACTTTCGTTACTGACTTGCGCTATTCCAAAGATATATTTCCACAACTACCGACAGATGCTGTTAAAATATCAGAAAGTGGTATTGATGACCCAAAAGCGGTGATTGAATTAAAAGGAGTTGGATACGACGGTTTTTTGATCGGTGAATGTTTTATGAAAACAAATGATCCTGTGCAATCCTTTGTTGATTTTGTCCAAAAGATCAAATCAACAATATGATCATCAAAGTATGTGGGCTAAAAGATATAGAAAACATCATATCAATCAGCCAATTAGACATTGATATGGTTGGATACAATTTTTATCCTACATCACCAAGGTATGTTGAAAAAGCTTTACCATCTTTAGCTCGCACTATCAAAAAAGTGGGTGTTTTTGTCAATGCTGATATAGCAACGATCGCTGAAAAAGTAAAAAAATATCAACTTGACTATGTCCAACTCCATGGCGATGAAACATTGGAATTTACCAAAATGATACGTACAATCAGTCCCATCATCAAGGTGTTTCGAATAGATGATACTTTTGACTTCAAATCAATCCATGATTACCCATTTTGTGACTACTTCCTATTCGATACTGCAACAAAAAATTTTGGTGGATCTGGAAAAAAATTTGATTGGAGCGTTCTCAAAGAGTTAAACATTTCTACACCTTTTTTACTCAGTGGTGGTATTGGACCTAACGATGTGGATGCTTTAAGTGTTTTTACTCACCCATCCTTTAAAGGTATCGACATAAATAGCAAATTTGAATGCAGTCCTGGCATCAAAGACATACAAGTGATTTCAAAATTTGTAGAAAAGATAAGACAAAGTACGCACTAAGTTCCTAATTCTACTTTTTCAAATGAGTATTTTCAAATATTTGAACCCAAAAGATAGGTTTCTCAGTCGCTAAAGCTTCTTCGAAATGACTTATGATTATAGTTTAAGTGGGAGAGAAAACTTATTTTATTAAACCCGTATTATGCGTTAGAACTTCAGCATGAGAAGCTAAAATGCAATAAATCAGCTATTTATATGCGAAAAGCGTAGCACCGCTATGGTTACAAAAGAAAAATAGGCGAAGGTCCTGATTTGCAGTAGTTTAGCTTCGGAATAGATTTTCTAATTCATATTTCGGGTTTAAGTAACTAATAACTACCTTTGCCTTAAGGATATATACATATTAGAGTTATGGCAAAAAAAAATGTAGGTAATACCACATCCAAAAGCAAGGAAACAACGAAGCAATCAAGTGTACCCACTTCACCTCTCGGTGTTACAAAAAATGCTTGGTGGCCGGGGCTTTTGGCAGTTATAGTAACATTTATGTGTTTTACAACTGCACTCGACAATAAATTTGTCAACTGGGATGACGATAGAAACTTCTATGAAAACCCCTTGGTGCAAAATATAAATAAGGAAAATTTCTGGGAGAATACCAAAGAAATATTCTCTTCGGGAGTCATAGGCAATTATAATCCTTTAACGATATGGACCTTTGCTATCGAAAAAGTACAATTTGGTTTTGACAAACCTTACAACTGGCACCTTAACAATGTTTTATTGCATTTGATATGTGTATTTTTGGCCTATCGAATTGTCTTACTGCTAGGTATTGGATGGCGTGGTGCACTATTTGTAGCACTGCTGTTTGGAGTACACCCTATGCGTGTAGAGTCTGTGGCGTGGGTCACAGAGCGCAAAGATGTGCTATTTGGAGCATTTTATTTAGGAGCGCTTTTACAATACATAAAATTTAAAAAAGATGGAAATAACCTACGTTGGGTATGGATGACCATTTTATTTACTTTGTCGCTATTTTCCAAAATACAAGCCGTATCACTACCTTTGAGTATGATGGCTGTGGACTACTTCTTAGATAAACGGTGGGAACTGAAAAGCATTTTAAACAAAATACCTTTTTTAATTATGTCTCTCAGCTTTGGTATTTTGGGAGTCATAATGTTAAAAAAATTCGGATCATTGGCCATAGTAACCGATACAACCAATTTCAATTTTATACAACGGTTGTTTGTGGGTGCTTTCAGTTTTGTAGTTTATTTGATCAAATTAATTGTGCCTTATGAATTGTCCCCACTCTACCCTTACCCCAACTATTTCCCGTGGTATTTCTATCCTTCGATATTGATTGCACCCATCATTTTATACATTCTTTACAAAACTTACCTAAAGGAACAAAAGGCTATATTCTTTGGCCTAGTCTTTTTCATAGTTAATATTGTATTTTTACTACAAATACTTGGAGCAGGACAAGGATTCCTAGCAGACAGATTTACTTATATCGCCTATTTGGGTTTGTTTTTTATTGGTGGCTATTATTTAGATCAATGGCTGACAAGCAAGCCTGAAAAATCGACCATGGCAATGGGTATCTCTGGTTGTTTCATTTTCATTTTTTCTTTTATTTCCTATAACCAAAACAAAATTTGGGAGAATAGTGGCACCCTTTGGACTCATGTTTTGAAGTACTACAAAAATACCACTTTGCCTTACGGTAATAGGGCCAATTTTTATAGAGACAAAAAGATGTATCCTGAAGCTTTGGCAGATTACAATGCCACGATAGCTATGAAGGATCAGCAACCTCAAGCATATAATAGCCGCGCAAGATTGTTTTTTGAACTTGCTACTGGTAGAGACACACTTTTAATGGCACTTCGTGACTATAGCAAAGCCATAGAATATGATCCAAAAGATGGTGAGTTTCGCATCAATCGAGGAGCAACTTATGCTAGATTGGGAGATATAGAAAATGCTATCAAAGACATGACGGAAGGTCTTGTACTCAAACCTGACCATGCTGTAGGATATATGAATAGGTCCATAATGTATCACAACCTTGGCAAGGTGGATTTAGCACTCGCTGATATAGAATCTTATCTAAAGCTCGTCCCTTCCAATGGTGATTTGTGGTACGAAAAAGGCAGAGCTCTAAGATTGCTAAATAGAAACGAAGAAGCAATTTTAGCCTACAATGAAGCGCTAAAGCAAAATTCCAATAATAAACCTATGTTCTATTACGAACGATCTAAAACATTCTATACGCTCAATAAAATCAATGAGGCTAAATCAGATTTACAACAGTCTATAAATCAAAAATTTAATGGCATTGACCCAAATTACAGACAACAATTGGGCTTATAATGTTAGTTGGTGATGGACAAATACCGTTTATTTCTATGTGGGAAAAATAACTTTAGATTAAGTCATAGATTGGGAAAAAGAGCAGCATATCAATAAGTTCTCTATTGAGACTAAGCACTATCATTAAGTATCATACTGATCAATTCATACTCATACCCTTTCACCATAGCAAAGTCGGTCATCTTTTTGAGTCGGTCGTATTTATTCTTAAAAGAAGTAGTCCGTTCTTTTTTATCTAACAATTGCTTTAGGGTCTTCATGTACGCATCATCATCTATTTCTTTCATGGCTTCATTGATTGAGTAAGTAGATACTTTTCGCATCTTGAGTTCGTTTCGTATTTTGTTTCTGCCCCAATGCTTCATTCTGAATTTGCCTCTTGCAAAGGTCTTGGCAAATCGCTCTTCGTCCAGAAAATTATTGGATATCAAATCACTGATGATCTCTTCTAATACATCCCCGTAAATCCCATGTTCTAACAACTTACTCCTCACTTCTTGATGACAACGCTCCTGAAAAGCACAATATTTCTCTATGTTTAGTACCGCTTCTTCGCGAGACCAAAAGGATATTTTTTTATCAGAAAAATCAGACATTGCCATAAACAAAAAAGGCAGATCAAAAGAGACCTGCCAATAATTAAGGGTGTTAATAAGAATCTGTCGTAAATGTATAAATCATTTTATAAATAGACAAATTTTTATAATAATTTTAATCTATTTCGAAAAATATCGATCAAATCTTCCTTAGGATTATGCTGATAGGTTTGCCATCCAATAGCTGCTGCACCAATAATATTATGGGCCAAATCGTCAATAAAGATGGTTTGAGAAATATCCAATTGTAAGTCTTGAGTTACCCATTCAAATATCTCCTTATCGGGTTTTTTAAAGCCCAATAAATGAGAATAATAAGTCTTGTTAAAAAAAGTTTGATCAAAGTCAATGATGCCATGATTATGTTTCAAGTCTTTATATACCCATTCCAAATGCAATTCATTGGTATTGCTTAGCAAATAAACATTGTAGCGCTTACGCAATGACAACAAAAACTCAAATTTAGCAGGATTCCAACCAATCAGCATAGCATTCCAAGCTTTGATGATGTCTTGTCCTATCGGCACATCTTCGGTAGCTAGTCGCTGTAGATTCCATATAAATGTTTCAACATTGATCTTACCAGTCTCAAAGTCAGCCAAGGCATTTTGTGTTGCTGAAGGTAGATTAACCACATCAAAATTCACCTTTAATAAGGTGGACAACGCATCATAAGTTCGTTGATAATCTATATCCAATAATACACCACCAAAGTCAAAAATGATGTTTTCTATAGGTCGATTCGTATGCATAATTTGGGTTTATTTGTGCGGCGTTAATCTAACACTTTGCAATAACTTAAAGATATAATCCAGCTTTCCTTTTGATTCCGTTTGGATAGATAATTTGTTACCTTGTTTAGCATTTTCCAAAGGAGATAAGTATAATCCAGAACTTGCGCCATTTTGCGATAAATAAATCTTCCTATGATAGTTTCCAACAGTGTCTATATACATCTTAAAATTAGTTCTTTCTGTAATACTTTGATCATTATAAAATGGAAATCGATACGTCGCCTTTCGAAATTTCAAAGTAGCTACTTGATTGCAAACACTACAATCAAACAATAATGTCTTGTTGTGCGACTGTAATTTGGTGACAGTCATTACTTGTACAGAGTCCATATATTGTTTATACAATTTAGTGTCAATATAAATTTTTTCAAAAAAAACGCTGTGATACTTACCTCGAAAAGCCATTTTAAATTTTTCAATTTCTGTCAGTGGCCCAGGATTGCTATATCTTCCGTACTCATAATTTAAAACTATGCTATCACAAATTATTGTACCTATTTCTGCATCTATACCTTGGTCTTTTGTGATCTTACAAGGAGCACCAATAATAAAGATTCCATTGGTTGAGATAGGAATACTTTTTTTTGTGCAGCCCAAAATCAAAAACAAAACACAAATCAGTTTTAGTAATTTCTTCATGTTCTATTTGATCTTTGGTGGTATGGCAGCCAGAATATTTTTCAAAAAAAGATTGGTATCAAACTCTTTGCCACCTGTACCCATGCGAACTATCACTACATCATACGATGGTATGATAAAAACAAACTGCCCTTGATATCCATCCGCTATCAACATATCATGAGGAGCATCAGGATATTGGACTCCGTTTTGATTGAGCCAAAATTGAGCACCGTAAATGCCGTTACTTCCTGTGGCCGATTCTTTGCTAAATGCTACCCACCCTTCAGGGAGTAAACGTTTGCCTTGCCAAATTCCATCATACAAATATAACAACCCATATTTTGCCCAATCTCTTGGTGTGGCATATCCATAACTAGAACCAATAAAAGTACCCGTTTCATCTGTCTCTATAAAAGCTGAATCCATGCCCAAAACATCAAAAAGATGTTCTTTTAAAAACGTTAGGTATAGTCTATCATCGCCCAAAATGTTACGAAAATATTTGCTCAACAAATTGGTAGTACCCGAACTGTAATACCAAGTCTTTCCGATTTCATATTCCAGTGACTTACTCAAAGGAATCGTCGAAACATCTTCTGAACTATACAACATTTTTGTAGCATCAGAAACTGTCGTATAATCTTCGTCCCACGAGAGTCCACTATTCATTTGGAGGAGATGTGTTAAACTGATATTTTTCCTTGCATCCGTGGCCCAAGATGCGAAAAGATGCGTTTGATCTGTTTTCATCTTACCTTGCTGAATCAATAACCCAGCAAAAGTATTCATCATACTTTTAGTCATAGACCATCCCAATTGTGGTGTGTTTACAGCAAATGGTTTTGCGTACTCTTCGGCTATCAATGTATCTCGATGTATGACCAACACTGCAGTTGTTCGCTTTTGATTCAAGGCATCATTAGGATCAAATGCTTCATTAACGGTCTGTAATAGTAATTTTTTATTGACTCCTTTAGTAGTTCCTTGCTTGAAGCTAAAAATAGAATCTATCGAATGATTTGACTTTTCAGTACTAGGAAATCTAACATTAAAATCATCTTTCCCATCCAACAACACACACCCAATACCCGGTTTGAATACAGCTGTTTTCGGCGAAAATCCAAAGAGCTTACTTGTAACAGAAGATTTTGCGATATCCAACTCATTGTCCACCAAGGTCAATATACTAAAATATAAATCATTCTGCTCTACTTCTTCCAACTCTCGACCTGTAGCATAAGTACATGTACATATTTTTTTAGCGGCATATCCAGTAGCAATAGCTAATTGCGGATAAAAATAAAAACCAGCAGTCAACACAAGTACAAGCAATGTAAGACTTACAAACTTCAATATTTTTAACTTGGACATAATAAGTATTTACGACAAAGATAAGCAATAACTTAATATTATTCCTTTATGAATGTCAAAGCTTTGTGCCAGCATGTCGCACTATCACTTCAAATACGTTTCTTTAATACTATCCCACTTTGGCAATTTCTTGTAATGCCATTTATGCAATAAAACACCATCCTTCCAAAGTACAATACCAGGATTGGAGCGCATGATAGTTTTGATAAATTTCTCATCAGATGTTAAATATTGCGCATTCACACCCGTTTCTTTGGCCAATAAACCTGCTTTCTCTTTATCAATACCAGTCACAACTACAGACATCTTAACTTTATCTTTGGCTGCATCTTCCATCAGCGGCTTGATGATGGTTTTGAAAACATCTAAAAATGCTTGATCCCAATGAATGTCAAAGTAAGTTTCTTCTTTTTCTTGGACTTCTTTAAAAGTCTTCACAATGGAAACACTGTCAGCGAAACCAGAAACGGCTAGCGTATCAGTGGTGAATATAGAATCTCTTACCATACGTTTATTGGACACTGCTTTATATTTGGCTTTATATACAGGTATCATAAGATGTGCTTCCTTATTGGCCAAATAAAGAGCTGACTGCTCTTCTCCATCAAAGTCAGTAACTGTAAATTCACTTATTTTTGTAGCTTTTACAGTAGGTTCTGTTCGGATTTGTTCGATGGTTTCATACTCATCTGTCAGTGCAGCAAGATTTTGCATATACTCGGCATAAGGTACATTTTTGATCTCACCAGTTTTTTTATTTTTCATTTTCAAAGATACTACTTGAACAGCATTTGCAGCGTCTTTTTCTATTTTTTGAATGGCTGCTATATTTGCACCATTTTTGAAAGGTCTAAAATCTACATGAGGCTCATCCCAATAAAAGTTATAAATACAATATAATATCAATATACCTGTAGCGCTCAATCCTATAAGATTACGCGTTTTGCTTGTCAAAAGTTGGTGCATATCTTTATGTCTGAATAGGAAATAGACAGCAGGTATCATAAGAAAAAGATCTTTGTAAAATGAAATCCTAGGATCAAGCTTAATAAAATCTCCAAAACAACCACAATCTGTCACGCGCATATTGGAAGCCTTGTAGGTGGTCCATTCTCCAAACGAAAAGAAATTCTGATCCATTGGTACATACCCTGTCAGAAAAGTAAAACCTGTCAAGAAGGTAAAAAACACTACAAGCAAGAAAAACAACCAAGATGTCCATTTGGGCCTATCTCCCAATATGAGCATAATACCCAAAACGATTTCAAAGATAATCATAAATATAGCAAATGCCAAAGAATATTGAGATAACAAGGGAAACAATGGTGCAACAAAACTCATCGCTGTTTCACTAAAAGTAGATTCAAACTCCGCAAAATAATCTTCCATTTTGAAGGCTGTGCCCATGGGATCTACAGCTTTGACCCATCCAGAAAACACAAATAAAATACCTATAAAATTCTGAAGGAAGGTCATCAACCAACTTTTATGAACTTTATAAACTTGTGTCATCAATAAAGTGATTGCTAAAGCAGCTATCCCAATATATAGCATTAAAGTTATAATCGTCATAATGTAAATATCTATATTTTGTAAAAAATTAACTATTGCAAGCGCAAAAGTACCTGATTTTATAGATAATTACAAATAATGATAACCGAATATTTGTAAAGACACTGTTAAAAATAAAGTAACAAATCCTTTTCGATCAAAATAATGTATTTTTGTGTCATTGTTATATTCTGAAGCAAATTGACAAATGTTATTACAAGAAGAATTTCATGCAAAAACACATTTAGCATTGATGGCGATTGATCATTGGTTATATCATTTAGATTTTTATAGTTTATCGCAATTAAGGTATAAACCAGACGCATTATCATGGTCGTTAGGTCAGTTATATCTGCATTTAATGTTCGAAACAACCTTTTATGTTAATCAAATAAAAGTGTGTTTAAAAACCCAAGAAAACGTAAAATTTGAGATGAATTCAGAAGCAAAGTCCATGTTTGCCAACAATAGTTTTCCCAATATTAGGATTGTGGGTGATTCAGCCTTATCAGCGAAAATACCACAACCAGATAACATTGATATGTTAAAAAAGGCATTTTTAAAAATAAAAAAGGATTTACAAAGTTTTAACAAGGTCGTCTCTGACAATGGCCTCCAAGGTAAAACAAAGCATCCTGGATTAGGCTACTTTACAGCAATTAATTGGTTACAATTTACTGAAATGCACTTCAGGCATCACGAAAAACAAAGGGATAGAATTCTTAATTTTAGCAAACTGCAAAGTAAATAAAAATACGATTCACTATTCAAAAAAAAATACTTATTAAATAGGGTCTGCTGAAAAAGTCAGCTATTATTTTTGGTTAATAGTTTAACGGAGATTATCGTTCAAAAAACAAGCAATAGTGAATGAAGAAACAAAAGTGCGTCTATTGCCATAGAAAGCACAAAGGTTTAAATATGAAATACTTATGGCAATAGAAAATGCATGACTGAGCGATCCTGAAGGTCGAGCATGACAATGCGAGAAGCGAAGGAACCCGTAAGGGATGGGCAGGTCGAAAATGAACAACTAATGCTGATTTAAGTTTAAATCAGTGCCTTCATTTGGTGATTTCGTATCACTCAAATGCGCAAAGCTGCACCATTCAGTTACCTTTTTTGAACTAGACTTTTTGGTTACTTTTTGGGCAATGCAAAAGTAACTGCCTGCATAAGGCAAAAGCCAACTCAAGGTACACGACTTTTGGACAAAATCAATTAAAAGGTTTGCATTAAATTTGTTTATTATAGACATAATTTATTATTTAACAATTGGTTGCACCATAGTCAGCAAGCCCTAACTAAAGTTTAGGAGCAAATTTTTCACAATAACTACTCTCATAACCTTGAATCAAATTCAATTGTGCTCTTTGGGGCTAATGATTGTACGATAGGTTTGGCATTGTCGCTCGAGCCGCGCTCCCCATCCCTTACGGGTGCCTTCACTTCTCGCATTGTCATGGCCACCCATCCGTTTCACGGTTCACGACCTCAAAGGCGCATGCCTTTGGTACTTCGTACTACACTGTTCACCTTTCAGGATCGTTCAGTTATACTTTTTTACATTGCAAAAAAAAAACGCTAGTTCCGCTAAATCGCTCTGCGTACTGGAATTAGTTAACATTAATCCATTTATAAACTCCTAAACTTCAGTTATTAACTTAAGTTTAAAGTATTAAAAAAGTGAAATAAGTCACCATTTTAACGTTGCAAAGACAGCAAAATTCATTGGAGAAGCAACTTCATAATATTTCATTGCTGCGGCGTTTACTCTGAAATTAGAATAAGGCATAAGGTTAAATAAGTTATTTCCTATTAAGCCGATTTGAGTTCTTCTTGAAAATTTTTCTGTAGAATAAATTGATATATTACATTCTCCATAATCTTCAGTTTTTTGAGAATTAGCATCATCCAGCCACATCTCCGCAGTATAACCCATATTGATTTGAGTTCCTATGTTCTGACCTATTGGCATGGCAATGTTTAATTGGATCTTGTGTGCAGGTGTAAGCGTTTGACTATTGCCGGAATTATCCAAATTACCAACTGTGTATAAGCCATAATTAAAATCAGACCAAGTGTAATTCAACATAAAATTCAATCGGTCTGTAGGATAAATGCCAATGGTAGTTTCTATACCTTTTCTGATAGTAGTTGAAGCGTTTCGATAATAACTTCGTCCAGGCGTATCTGGAAGTTCGTAAGACAAAATCTGGTCTTTGATTCTTATGTAAAAAATAGAAGTTTGAACATTGAATTTAGGTGTTTTCGTAAATCGATGACCTATTTCCAATTGCCAAGATTTTTCTGGTACTAAATCAGGATTGAATCCCTGTCCACTTGGATTATTCGTCAATTCATTGAGCGTAGGCATTTCAAATGATGTTGAAAAATTACTAAAAACTTGATGGCACTTATTCATTTTATAACCCAAACCTAAAGCACCATTAATATTAGTAAAAGATTGGTCCCCATTTAGAATACCATCATTCAGGTATTGATCCTTTAATTTATACTGATTCAAATCCCATCTCAAAAGTTGATGAATTTCCCACTTAGATTGTGCCCATTGGATTTCCTGATACAAAGCAAAGTTTTGAACATTTTCTATTTGATTGGCTGATTCTCCACCTTTTTCACCTTTTATATTGCGTGATAAGATTCGGTGGTCTCTTTGGTATTCGGCCGATGTTCCTACTGATATTAAAGTATTTTTCAAACCAGTATAAAGGTAGGAATGATTAGAACCTACAAAATCTCTTTCGAGTTGAACCCATCCTCCAACTTCAAATGGAAGCCTAGCCATAAAATCTCTTTTGCGATAAAAAATATAACTTTGATAAGATGAGTGATCATTTATAAAATATTTAGAAACTAACGCAGTCATCATACCCTTTACTGATTCTCCCGCATTAAAATCTGTATTTCTAATATTTCCTGCAAACTTATTTACACCTATTTCTGTCAAATTTAATGCACCAGCATCCATACCTATGGGAGAAAAGTAAAACCCAGTAAGCCATTCAAGTTGCCATTTATTATGGATAAAATATCTCATTTTATTATAAATAGTAGTATTGGACGACTTCGAATGCTCTCTTTTTCCCACAAAATAATGATGATTCACCGATGTCAAATTAGATAATTTTTCATTGGAAATTCCTAATTTAAGCCCTAAATTAGTACTACCGTATTGCCCAATTTGAGCAAGGATATTTCCACCATCCATATATTTTCCGCTTTTCAATGCAATGGCTCCACCCGAACTATTGCCCATCCTAGCAGCCAAACCAGATCGCAATATATCCATGCTCTGGATATCAAAGCTACTTATTTCGTCCAGTTGAGTAGTACCATCTGGCGATGTCAATGGTATGCCATCTTGATATAACCGTATGCCTCTTATACCAAAGGAAGACCTGCTACCATAACCACGAATAGCAATGCGCACATCTTGAGCAAAATTTTCACCATTAAAAGCTTGTATTCCTACCTGTTGATCAAAGGCTTGTCGCAAGCTAGATTGAAATATATCTATAAGCTGAAGTGTATCACTTTGATATGTCCATGGGAATAATAATTTTGGCCGATTATTAATTAGCAATATTTCAGGTATGATTTGAGTAGGAATGGTGTCCTGACCATCGATAAGGTAGGAACATTGCATCAAAATCAGCAAAGCATAGTACTTAAAATATTGAGTCATATCTTTGATTTAAAATTAAGACAAATTTACTAATTCTGATAAAATAAAGAAATATAATGTTTAGACCATTTCGCTTATAAAAAAAGGGAACATCAAATGAATGATATTCCCTTTTCTACAAAATGTACATTTTAACTATCGAATTCCTACGATAAAGCAGCTTACGGTACTTGATTAAGAAACGATAGTATTGAATATTATTTCTTAGACCATGCAGAGATAGAATCCATATTCATCTTAATATAATCATTGTTGCCCGCTTCTTTTGCTTTAGCCAATGATTGATTGGCAGTTGCGATGGCCGCCTTATAATTACCCATATCTGCTTCAATTAATGACTTTTGTCTCAAAATCCAAAATTTGTCATTGCCCATTTCTATAGATTTATTCATCCATGTCAATGCTTGATTCAAATCTTTTTTTGCTTCTCTATAATATCTTGCGGCATTATAATAATCACCGGCTGATGGTCCAGCCATAACTTGTGTTATATTAGCAGACACCTTTTTGTCTGTCGGTACATCTATTTTCACAGGAATTGCCACATTGTCCCAAAGAATTTCTAAATGGCAAGATTCATTGGTTACATTACCAATATTCAACGTAAATGTTTCGGTATTAGAAGCAGTTTGTGGTGTAACAGTAACTTTTGCTGCAACTTTAGCATCGTCCCACTTTTCTGGTGATCCCCAGTTTTCGGTATCTGAGTAAAAATATACTTCCCAAGATGATTTACCAGGTTTTGTAAAAATAGCGTACGAACCTTTCTTAAGTTCAGTACCACTTATCATAACATCATCACTAAAAGATATAATAGAATTCTTATTTGCGCCTGTTCTCCAAATGGCATCAAAAGGAACTAACTCACCATAGATTTTTCTCCCATTTTTACTTGGTCTTGAATAATCTAACGTAATGTCCGTCAAACCAACTGTTGTGGACAGTTTTGCCGAAGAACTAGCGGCTGGAGTTTTAATTTGAGCATTTGCTTCAGATACGATCAATAATGCACTGCATACCATTAGCATGTTAAAAATGTGTTTCATTTAAAATAATGTTTTAATGTTTTAAAAATTGTGTTTGCATAAATCTACATGACAAACCTAAAAAGAACTTGTCACAAAACATAAATGAAATAAATCCATAAATTGTTTAATTTAATATTAAAAAAAGCTCCATTTCCTAATTTTAAGATGTATAAAATTAATTTTGAACTTATTGCTCAATGACTTATCATCCATTATGTCATCCTTATTTTTAATAATACAAACATATTTCCTAAATATCCAAAATGAGTTTCGTAGTGTGAGCTTCAAAATAATAAAATCGCATTTTTAGCGACAAATCAAAGTCACTGCTATGGTGTGAAACTAAATATGATCCGCTGTGGCTGAGACTGTTTTTGAAGAAATTGGGAGTCGGAATAGATTACCTTTTTAGATTTTTAGATTCTAATTTTACTTTGTCAAATTAGTATTTTCAAAAACATGAGACTAAAAAGGGGTTTCTCAGTCGCTAAAGCTCCATCGAAATGACATTGTGTTATAGTTTAAATGGGAGATAAAGGGAGTTCGGCTTTGCTGAACTCATACATTTCCTCATCAGACTTTGTCATTAGCTAATCACAGAGTGTTGAGAAAACTTTTTAATTCAAAAATGACAAAATAGAACTAATCATTTTTGGTTTTTGTTTTTGTCTCCTCACTGATCACTTCCTTTTTTTTAAGTTCTTCAGCAATCTTCTTTTTCCGTTCTTCCACCATTTTTTTAATCAAAATATCACTCTCCAATGGTTTGCCCAACACGTGCCTATGAAATAATATCAACATAGTTCTTGTCATATCTTCTGTATAGTTCAAACCTTTTTGACGAAGATAATGAGAAAATCTCGACCCTTCATCAAAATTCCAATTGTATTCGATCCATCTACCTAGCCCAAAATATAATTTTTTAGCAATGGTATCTTCACTTACTTTCAAAAATGGTTTTCTTGCCTCCTCTGTGGTCAATTCCATTAATTTACTCATCGCATCATCAATATCTCTAGGTATATATACACCATATAACCTTGACTTTTTAATATTTTCATTATACAACGAATCCTTTGATACAAATCCTTTAGATTTTTCTTGAGAATACAGCCCTTTGGTTGAAAGTAACAAAGTTATAAATAACACCCATTTTATCATAATATACATATTTTTACTGACATAACGATCATTAAACCATTGATTGTTACTAATTTACTTAGTAAGGAGTACTTTTAACTGTAATTTAACTACTTTGGAAGTCATATAGTTCACCGCTTTGTTTTAAAATAATAAGCTATTGTTTAGGTATAATTAAAAACAATCGTTTAATTTTACGGTTTTTTAGTGAGTGTCTTTACATTTTATTTAGAGACACTTTTTTAAAAGTCAATTATTCAAACAAATTATACAAATCATGGCAGAAGTTTTGGAGAAAAAGATAGCTACTGATAAGAAAGTAGCTGCCCCAAAGTACGACAAAGCCACTTATATGAAGTGGTTAGAAGTGATGTACAGAGTAAGAAGATTTGAAGAAAAAGGTCTTTTTGCCTATTCGCAGCAAAAAATCAGAGGTTTCTTTCATGTTTATATAGGTCAGGAAGCTATTGCTGGAGCATTGGCAACAGGGATCAGGCCTGAAGATAAAGTTGTCACAGCTTATAGACAACATGGTGTAGCTTTAGCTAGAGGTTTGGATGCTGCTTCTTGTATGGCAGAGTTATATGGCAAAGAAACAGGATGTGTCAAAGGTAAAGGTGGCAGTATGCACTTTTTCTCAGCTGAGCACAATTACTTTGGTGGTAATGGCATCGTAGGTGCTCAGATTCCGATAGGTACAGGCATAGGTTTCGCAGAAAAATATAGGGGTACTGACAATTTTTGTGTGACTATGTTTGGAGATGGTGCCGCGCGTCAAGGTGCACTATACGAATCATTTAATATGGCCATGACTTGGCAATTGCCAGTATTATATATTTGTGAAAACAACATGTATGCCATGGGAACTTCTGTAAAACGAACGTCTAATGTACACGACTTAGCAAAGATAGGTTTAGCATTCGATATGCCAAGTGAAAGTGTAGATGGTATGAATCCCGAAAGTGTACACGAAGCTTTCTTAAGAGCAGCAGCACATATTAGAGCAGGAAAAGGTCCTTACTATCTTGAAATTGAAACATACAGATATCGGGGACACTCTGTATCTGATCCAGCAAAATATAGAACAAAAGAAGAGTTGGAAACCTACAAGGAAAAAGATCCGGTTGAAATGATTCAAACAAAAATAGTGAAAGAAAAAATAGCAACTCAAGCAGAAGTGGATGCTGTCATAGAAGCCATCAATGTAGAAATTGATGCTGCAATGGAATTTGCTGAAAACTCTTCCTATCCACTACCATCTGAATTGTATGAGGATAATTATACACAAAAGGATTATCCATATATTACAGATTAAGCATTTTCCAGACGATAAAATTGAAGCCCATTTCTTTTCATAAAGCGATGGGCTTTTTTGTTATTGAGTAAGTTCCGAAAAGTATAATTTTGCCACAAAGGTACAAAAACACAAAAAATCCTAAATTCCATATAGTTAATAATCAATACTTTATAAACCTTACAGTCTTAGTGAAATTTCATCATTTTTAACTTTTAGGAGTGTACTCATTATTCAATAAGTTAAGTTCCCGCAGCATTCTCGCGAACTCATCATACCAATTGGCTTGGATGGTGGTGCGTTCCTTTGTTTTTGGATGATCAAAGGTAAGGACAGAAGCATGAAGCATCATTGTATTCATGGCATATTGTTGCAAAAAAAAGCGATTTTGTTTATTACAGCCATGTGGGCGATCAGCGATGATCGGATGAAATATATGAGAAAGATGCCTTCTTATCTGATGCATTCTTCCTGTCTCTGGCTTCACTTCTACCAAAGAATACCTAGAAGTGGAAAATCTACCAGAAGAAATCGGAATTTCGCCTTTTGAAAGTGTTTTATAATGAGTGATGGCTTCTTGTTCCTTGCCTCTTTCACTCATCAACGGATAGTCAATGGTACCTCCATCTTCAGTATAACCACGCACTATAGCCAAATAGGTTTTATCCACCACCCTATCTCGAAACTGTTCATTCATGAGCGATTGTATAAATTGGGATTTAGCAAGAAGCAACACACCTGAAGTTTTTCTATCCAATCGATGACAAGGAAATACTTTTTGACCTATTTGATCACGAAGTATTTGAAGCACAAATGCATCTGCATCAACATCAAGCTTTGTTCTATGCACAAATAATCCATGTGGTTTATTGATAGCAATGAGATCTTCATCTTCAAAAATTATTTCTAATATCATTATTGTTAAAAATAAAAAAGCGATTCCTGGAGGTTGAGCCAAGAATCGCTGGTTGGTAAACTGAGTAATTGAATCGGTTCTATTTAATTCATCCTCAGATCTTCAATATGAATCCCTTGTACACTCTTAGTATTAAAAGTAAACATTGTGGAATCATATTTTTTATTTGGTGTTATTTCACTTACTTTTAGTGTATATTTGGAACCATCTCTTGAAAAGACGCGTAAAGATACCATTTTATTTGCTTTTTTGTCAATAGTTAACCTCATTTTTGTGTAATCTGTTTTTTTAGATAATGGTTTGAATTCAATATCAACGAATTGTGCATCGCCAACTTTTCGCTCTTCGACTATACTATAGACAAATTCGCCACTATCATACATCGTCATCATCTGTTTAGGAGACATAAATGCTGACGCTTCCCCTTCTTCCATATCCGTAATTTGAACCTCTTTATTTTTTTTCAGATATACCCAAATTGTTTTCCCATCCGCAAAGATTTCTTGATCTTGAAGTTTGACTTGATATTTTTTTCCATCTTGTATTACGGTACCTTTTTGTTTTTCTACAGCCTTCCCAGGAAGTTCTAAATCTATTTCAAATTTGACTTCCATACTCTTGTAAGTATCATATTGCTTTTTCAGTTTATCCAAGATCATTTTGGCTTTGGGATCACTATCCTTGGCTTTATTCATAGTAGCACTTTGTCCTAACACAAGATATTGGACAAATATAAATATTGGCAACATAAAATAAACCTTGGAGTTCATATCTTTTAAATTTATACTTGATGAAAATAAGATTGTTAAATTTCATGATTTTAAAGAGTACATTATCAGAGCTTTAAAATCAATAATTTTCGCAAATCAATTACTTTTTACTACATATATGACAAATGAAAGTATGGTTTTGTTACAAAAAATTAGAGTATGTTTAAAAAATTGTCTTGGTTAGTGAACATTAAGATAAATTTCTGACCTTAAAAATTAGGATGCAGAGATTAAATTTCCATTTTTCTGCATCTAACAATTTAAAAAAATAATTTACCGCTTTTTAAACGACCAAAGTATGTGAGCACTACCGATAATATCTCCAAAAGCATTCTTACCAATAGCTGTCATCTCAAAACTTGCCGTTTCTCCCGAATTTTTAATAGTACCAAGTACTGCCGCTAATGCAATACCGTCATCACAACTAAAAGTAATCGTTGTTGTAGCCTTTTTCACAAATTGTGCCTTAAAACCTACCACAAGCATCGCATAATCACCCATTCCTTTTATCATCATTTGACAGAGCGCACCAGTGGACAATTCTGCCGCACCTGCCAAAGCTCCAAAATATATAGATCCAAATGGATTTTGAGTTCGCCATGTGAATGGTATAGTAACTTCACATCTTTCAGCATTCAAAACGCAGATTCGAATGCCCCAAAAAGCTACAGATGGCAGTCGCCTTAGCATTCCCAATTTAAATAAAAAAGGATTTAAAGCTTGTTGTTGGTACTTGATTGATTTTTCATCCATCTCTTAAGATTTTCTTGCTATCCAAGGTACTTCAGGTAAGGATTTACTATGGCTAATATAGCGAGCAAGAACAAAAAAATAATCTGATAACCTGTTAAGATATATAATAACCTTTGGATCGACAGATGATTCTCTATCCAGACTTATAACTCTTCTTTCTGCTCTCCGGCATATAGTACGACACACATGCGCATAAGCTACAACCGTGTCGCCACCTGGCAATATAAAGTTCTTCAATGGTTCCAACAATTGATCCATCGTGTCCATAGCATTTTCGAGAAGGTGAATATCTTCATCTTGTATGTCTGGAGTTAATAGATGTTTTTCTGGATCTGATGCCAAATTTGACCCAATTGTAAAAAGTCTTTTCTGCACCTCAGTAAGAAAATAATTCTGGGTAGCTTCTTGAAATGCAGCATTTAGTAGGCCAATAAATGAATTGAGCTCATCAACTGTACCGTATGCTTCAATACGAAGGTCATCTTTAGCTACCCTTTTACCTCCAAATAGACCAGTAGTGCCTGCATCACCTGTTTTAGTGTAAATCTTCATTTTTGTAAGATTGAAATTATTATTCCGTTGCACTTTGACAACTTTAATATTTAACATTTCATAAACTTATAAGTTGTGTTTTGAATGGTACTTTTGCGGTCGAATAATTATTAAATGATGACAAATATATATAAACTTCACCCTTGGCATGGTATAGAGATAGGCAATGAAGCGCCAGAGTTGGTGACCGCATTTATCGAAATTATCCCAAGCGATACTGTAAAATACGAAATTGATAAACATTCAGGTTATCTGAAAGTAGATAGGCCTCAAAAATTTAGCAACATTGTACCTGCTTTGTACGGCTTTATTCCACAAACTTACTGTGCTGAAGAACTAGCCAAATTAAATATGCAATCGACAGGTAGAACAGACATAAAAGGTGATGGTGACCCCTTAGATATTTTGGTATTAACAGAAAGGGAGATCACTCATGGTGATATTTTGGTAAGAGCCTACCCTATCGGAGGTTTTAGATTGGTGGACAATAATGAAGCCGATGACAAAATTATTGCAGTACTTAAAAATGATGATGTATATGGTCAATGGAAAGATATATCAGATGTCCCAGCAACTATTATCAACAGACTGAAGCACTATTTCCTTACTTACAAGCAGATGCCTGATAAAACACCTTCTTGCATCATAGATGAAGTATATGGTAGAGAAGTCGCATTTGAAGTGATCGAAGCGAGTATGGCAGATTACCATCATCATTATAGAAGACCATAGTGATCGAGGGATCTAGTAATTTAGTGATTGGGATTAAATTTAGTAAAAATCAATTATTTATATGGACTTTTTAGATAATATCCCAACGAGCTACTTCGAAACAGCAGGATTGATAGTAGGCATAGGTGCCAATGTTGTTATTAGCCTACAAGTATATAAAGAGTTTAAATCTAAACAAAAAAGTAGTCTTTCGTTAGGATATGTCATAGGTTGGTGGTTGATTTTCATTTTCTGGTTTTTATATGGTATTAGATTTGATGCGTTGGCAATTATAATTTCTAATAGTTTAGCTACAGTAATACAAACAATATTAATATTCGTAGTGGTAAAAAAGACCCGCAAAGATTCTTAGTGCTCAAACACTATTTTTCCAAATTGTTGCGCTGTCTCCATATAATGAAACCCTTGATGCAACTCATCTAAAGCATAAACCGAATGTATAATGGGAATAATCTGATGTTGCTGAACAAAAGAGACCATTTCTTTGAAATCTAAGTCTGATCCCATGGTAGTCCCAAGCAAAGATATTTGTTTCCAAAACAATGTTTGTGGATTTAGTCCATCGATTTTACCTTGTGAGCCACCGTAAAAAGCTATCCTAGCGCCTGGATTACAAATTTTCACCAATTGCTGAAAACCCGACCCAGCGGCACTATCAATAATCACATCTACACCACCAAAATCTGCGAGTAGATTTTTAGTCCATTCGACATCGTGGTATAAATATCCAGCTTTGGCTCCAAGACTTATGGCTTTTTCCAATTTTATTGATGATCCTGATGTAACCAATACTTCACAACCATGCGCTATAGCAAATTGCATAGCAAAAAGAGCGACACCTCCGCCAATACCGGAAATTAAAACTTTTTCACCCTTTTGTAAATTTGCTCTTTTAAACAACGCCCTAAATGCTGTCACTCCCGCCAATGGTAAGGCAGCAGCCTGAAGCGTACTTAAATGTGAAGGCTTTTGTAACACATATTTTTTGTTGATGGCAATATATTCCGCAAAAGTACCGTCATCAGGTACTCCCAATACCCTAAAATTTGAAGCTTGGTAAGCTTCATTATTTCCCCATTCCAATCCTGGGTTTATAATGTAATCTTGACCATTTTCATCTTGCCCACATCCATCAGCACCCATGGTTGCATCGATTTTAATACCTGGATAGAGCCCTTTTGTAATCCAGATATCCCTGTGATTTAGCGAAGAAGCAGATAACTTCAACAATAATTCATCATCCTTTACTGTTGGAATACTTTTGTTTACCTTCTGTGGCAATTGGCCAATTTGGTGGATACAATATGATTTCATAAAAACAGTTAATTTATAACACCAACATAAAAAAAACCGGTTGTGTTGCCACAACCGGTTTGAAAAAACCCAGAATCATCTTTATAAACACATTACTCGATTAAAATCATCTTTTTTGTTGCAGAAAATTCTCCTGCCTCTATTATGTAGTAATAAACTCCAGAACCTGATAATTGGCTATTACTAACTGTCAAACTGTGGTATCCTTTGTTATATTTTCCCACTTGAGAAAACACTATTTTACCAGTAACATCCATCACCCTAATGGTTGCATCACTTTCTTTAGCCAATTCAAAAGAAATATTGGTAAAGTCTTTGAATGGATTTGGTTGGTTTTGATACAAAATGTTTTGTGCTGTGGTAAGTACACCGTTTCTTAGTTGCAGGTGTAATGGTCTTACATTGGTTTCAAAATCATACACTTCGGCATTATATTCATTTTGAGCGAATTTAATACTTGAGGTATTTCCTTTAGATTTTGCTACAAATTTCACACCCATTAAGACTTCTTCAGCCTTCAAAGAAATGCCATTTGCAACATCTATACTGATATAAAGCTTACCACTTTCTGCTTGTAATGCATTAATATGGTGTTCTTTTACCTGCAATGAACCGCTAATAATACCTGCATAAGATAACTTATCGGCATCAAATTCTAATTCAAATTGACTTCCAGTAATATCCATGACATCACCTGCTCTTACCTCAAAGTTGACTACGCTACCTGAAGTAAACTCCTGCAAATCAGCTACCAACAATGATGGTGCATTTCTACTCTCTGTTGTATTGCTCTTTGCATTAGCTACAGCGCTATTATTGACATCCCCAACTTTAACAGCTGTGAAATTAACATTTGATTTGTCTTCAAATATTGAGTCCAAATTGATTTTTGATGGAAAATCAAATGGGAAAGCAGGATCTTGAAAAGTATATGCATTGGGTACAAATCTCCAAGAAGTGTTGTTTTCAAATTCATTGGCCACACCTAAGATCAGTTTACGAAGATGTACTAAGTCACTTGCTGTAATAGACCTGGAATTATTTACATCTGCTGCCAATAATTTATAAGGTGATGTGATCGCCTGAATTCCTAAAATGTGTCTTTGGATCATTACCAGGTCTAAAGTAGATACACCATTTAGTATATCGTTATTCTTGTAAGCCTCTATGGTCTTAGGATCAAATACATCTAGACCCGCAAACTTGTATTGCCCTTCATTTTTGGTCATATCTTTGATCTCTAATGCACTATTCATATTGACTAATCCTACTTCGATATTATCAATACCTTCATTGCTCTCTGTGCTGATACGGCCAGATACTGTAGGCAACAAACTAGATACATTGGTACAGGCATTGGTCAATGGAGAATCTTGAAGTATTAAAGTCACATCACAAAAGTCAAAATTACCATTTTCATCTATTACATACATTTTTAATGGAATACGAGCAACTTGACCGTTTGGAATATCTGCACAAGTGAATGTCTGCGCAGGTTGATTTCCTGCTGCATTGAAGGAATATTTCAGTTTGCTATTGTCACCACAATTGTTTTCACTCTTAAGGTTGAAATCACTTGCCCACACTTCTGTCGAGCCATTTGAACCCATCACCCATACAACTTCTCTGATACAGACAGGTGTTGGTTTTTTGGTCGCCTTTATAGTTACATCATAACTACAATTAGTAGATGTACCGCATCTATTTACCACTGTAAATGTCACTCTATGTGTAGCACCAGCAGGTAAAGTACGTGTGAAACTATTGCCAGAACCAGAAGCATCTACACTATTGTTTTTACCCAAGTCCAATGTCCAAGTATATTTTAAGTCAGCTGCGTCTGTGCAATTATCTGTAGCTGTAGCTGACAATGTGACTGCCTTGTCACATGCACCTGCATCTGCATCAAACGTTTTATTGGTACAACCTGTAAATACAGCTCCACCTGCGCCTGTTAATTTAATAACTTGAATCTGTTCCGCAACCACCTGATTGGCAGGATATGAACACCAATCTATTACTCTCCAAGTTCTTAAAATCTTAATACAAACACCAGATTCAAGATGGTATATTTGATCTGTGAATGAAATACCTATATCCCTACATGATATATTACTCACTGATGGCCTACTATTTAAAGCGTCAGGCGTCGCATCATCCAAATTGCAAGATGCAATTACCCTTTCTCCAGGAAACGTAACATTAGCCGCACTGAATGTTGGTGATGTTACAGTTAATCTTTGAATACAGTTTACAGATGGGTTGGATATTAAATACCATTCTCTTTCTACGTAACCTGTCTTACATTTAGCATTGATTGTATTTGCTGTAATTCTACTAGCAAACTTTTGGTTTCCACATACACCTCCTGTAGTCGGTTTGCCAAAATACACAGTATCGAAAGTAGCAGTACCGCTAACCCAAGCATCTATTTTAGAGTCACCACACAACAAAGATTTATTTGATGGACAAGTGATGGTTGGAGGTCTCTTGTTTTGTACTTTAACGGTGGTTTCACATTCATTATAATTGCCGGCAGCGTCATATACTCTTAACACAACCGATACATAAGAGGAAGGTGAAGTGATATCACTACAACAAAATCTTACTTTGGGCCCGAAATTCAAATCAGAAGCATAACCAGCACAAGTGGTACCCTTACGTTTTACTTCGTATTTAACAATATTACCACAATTGTCATTACTATGATTGTCCAGAGAAGTGGCATACAATTCTGCCCAACCACTATCATCAATGGAGATAACAGTTTGGTCTTCACAGATAGCTGTTGGAGGGGTATTGTCCACTACATCTAATTCTGTGAAACAATCTGTACTATTGCCACACTCGTCAGTTACTATATATTTCAACCAAGTTCTACCCAATGGTAAGCCTACGATTTTATAAGGCCTAGCAGTAGCACTAATCGTAGCTCCATAAGCTGGTAAGGTTCCTTCTACCGCAGTAGTGCCATCCAGTTTGGTAAATAGAGCATTTGCTGGTGGATTACCGTTACTATCTGCTTTTTTGAAAAATACTTCCCAAGTCACTTTTGAACAGTCAAAGACTGAAATAGGAGGCAAAACATCCCATGAAGCAGTACAAGTGCCAGGCGTAACAGCTATAACTGCCGCTGGATTTACCACAACACCACTTTGTGAAGTTATGTCAGCTGGACAAGTAACTACGGGTTTGATAGTATCCTCAATTTTGATGGTTTGTCCACAGGTTTTATCTTCACCCGTACACCAGTCTATGATGGTCCATTGTCGGAATATTTTTATACCCACTCCACATAGATCAAACACTGTATCGTCATAATAATGCTGTATGTTAGTACAACCCAAATTGGTTGGCATTCCAGTGGTTGAAGGTGCAGGTAAACCATTAGGTAATTTGTTGTAAGTAACTGAACAGTCTCTAATCCAATCTGCTGGACACTTTATATCAACTAGATGTGTTCTTTCTATATAGAAATATTGTGCTTTTTCTTCAGAAACATTACCACTTGCATCCGTTGCGGTCCAGATTCTTTTGATGATTTTACTATACCTTTCACTACAACTTAAAACTTCCACAACGTCTCTTTTTGTCAATGTGAGTGTCCCTCCACATGCGTCTGTAAATCTAGCTGGAGTAGAAGCATTGCTAACCGTTTGTGATAAAATATTACCTTCTGTATCACATTTCTCTACACAAATAGTCGAAGTAGAAGCTGCAGATGATTTTACATTTCCTACTTCACTGTCTATATAAGCTTCATAGGTCAGTCCCCCTGGAGGTGGAATAGCATTTACAGAACTTATAACAAGGAAATAATTAACTCCCATATTCAAAGAGCCACTATATGAATTTACATTGGTTGCCAGTACATTAGTACAAGGACTTTCTGGAATAAAAGATGTCTGATATAGAGCAAACCTTAAGTTAGTTTCTGATAAGAATATATCTACTTCACCAGTGGCATCCACTGCAAACCGTCTAACTTCATATCTTACATTTGCTACAGGTGTGCCAGGGCAACCTGCCACAATTGATGGTCTGCTGTATGACATATCAGTGTCACTAACATTGCCACTAAAGCTTTCAATTCTTGGCTCACATGGACAAGCACTTACAACTGGTGCTAACTTATCTTCAATTTTGGCTGTGCCCCAGCAAGAGTTACCACATCCTCTAAGTGATATTTTCACTTCGAGATTCATACCTATGTGCGCTCTAGTGATTGCCACAGTTTTGATATTTCTGCCTAGCCCATCTGTTCCATTGTTTACTTGAGGCAAAGATTGACCATTTGGCAATTTGGCTGATATGTCATAAGCATTGTCGCCGTAAGCTGGTGCTTCTAAGATCATATCGGCGGCAAGCAACAAATCACAATCATCGTCCAATGATATTTGTACACCATCATTGCAAGCTAAAATGGCATTACAATCGTATGGTTGTGCTTGAATATTAGAATATATGAGAGTAAGAGTTAAAACAATTGAGAATGCCCTTGTGTTCGCTTTGATAAATTCCGAAACGTTGTTCAGAAAATTAATAGGAGTAAAATTGGGTCTTTTCATTGTATGAAAATTTAAATTTTTATTTAATCGATAAGGTTTCAAGAGTATGAAAGTAACAAGTCCAACACTTCGTCTTTTGTCAGACTTGTTACACTGCATTCTATTTGTATTTATTTAATAATGATCATTTTACGTGTAGCTGAGTCGGTGTTGGTATCTATTTGATAATATAGTACACCGTTCAAATTGAGTGTGTTTGCATCTACATTAAAAGTATTGTAACCTTTTGCAAAACTGGCTGTATTTTGAAACACCATTTTTCCAGTAAGATCATATATCTTTAAAGTTGCTTCATCAGCATTTGGCAAATTAAAACCAATGACTGTTGTGGCATTGAAAGGATTTGGAATGTTTTGATACAATTCAAATTTTTCAACATCTGCCATTGTTCTGTTGGTTGTTTCTAATTTTAATTGATACACGGATATATCTTGACCTTCTTTTGAGTAAATCTCAGGTTGCAATCCAGATCTTTCCAAATTGATTATCGACGCATGATTTACATTCTTAAGCATTTTAAGTTTGATTGTAAATAACTTCTCGCCAGCAACAAGCGGATATTGTTCATTCCAACTTAGATTTATAAGTCCTTTGGACAATAATCCAAAACCTAGGTTTTCAGCTTTCAAATCTATTACATCAGAATGAATATCAATCAGTTCTGCCACAGTTTGGTCAATGTTTAGTGTCATCTGCATTCCAATCAACGCATTCATATCTTCCACATTCATATCCAAGGTTACCATTTCTCCAGCAGCTGCTGTTACTGCAGGTACAGTTAATGACTTAATACTCCTATTGGACACGTCACCGTTAGATTGAGCATTAGATTTGGCTGACGCATTGACATCTCCTATTTTTACTGCAATAAAATCCAATCCTGCCACATCATGATCTAAATTAGTCATATTGGTGAATTCTTTGTAAGGGAAAGGATTTTTAGTATCTGCAAATTGGTAAGCATTATCCACGAATCTCCAACTCTTATTATTAGCAAACTCTGTTTGAATACCAAGGATCAACTTACGCAATTCCACTAAGTCGGCTGCAGTAATTTTAGCGGAATTATTTACATCTGCCGCTATCAATTTGTAAGGAGAATCCAGTTCTGACAACCCAAGGATGTGTCTTTGTATCATAACGAGATCCAATGTTGACACGCCATTCATTACATCATCATTTTTAACTGCTGAAATGGAATAATCTTTATACATTGGGAGTTCACCAAAGGTAAATCTACCGTCTTTATCCGTATTTAATGCTTTAGGGAATTCAGATTGATTAGAATTCAATTCAATATTCACATCTTGCACCATTTCATCCGATTCAGTATAAACATTACCTTTGAGAGACACTTTCTGTACTGGTGATGGTGGATTACAAGAATTTCCGTTATCCTGAACTACCAATCTTACAGTACAAAAGTCATAATTTCCAGATGCGTCTATAGCATATACATCAAAGACAAACTCTTTGCTTTCTGCTCCTTCAAGATCCGCACAACTTATCGTTCTCGAAATGTCATTTCTATTGGTTCCAGAAAATGATGCTGCTATCTGATTGCCAGTAGAACAATTGTCAGTAGCCCCACGATCAAAATCTGAAGCCCAGATTGTCACTTCTTTGGATGTGGGCATGATGACAGTAACTAATTCTGTAATACAGTAAGGAGTTGGTTTTTTATCGTCTGCTATTGTAAATATATTAGAGCAAGTATTTACATTTTTACATGCATCTCTAACTGTCCAGTTAATTTTGTGTGTTCCATAAGGGAATACTCTATTAACCGTAGCTCCAGAGCCATTATTTACTTCCAATGATCCATTATTACCTTCATCGATGGTATATGACCACTCTAGGTTTTCGGCTGGAGTACAGTCATCTTTCGCTTCGGCTGTTACTGTTACATTAGCTTTACACTCGCCTACCTGAGTTATGGTAAGATCACCAGGATCACATCCTTTTTGAAAGTCTGGTGCTTCAATATTGTTTACCATTAGAAGTTGTGTATATGTCCACTCACCAGACCCAGCTATAAATGGATTTTTTTGACACCAATCAATTACTTTCCACTGTCTCAATACTTTGACACATACATTATCTGCAAAATTAAATATGATATCTTCATGCGTAAATGCCAACTGAGAACACTGTGTATTTCTGATATATCTTGGTTCAGCATTAGCAAGTGGTAATTTTTTAGGGTCTAAATCTGCTAGACAACTTACATCAGTTGTATATGTATCTGGCCAATCAATATCATTAGCACTAAAAGCTAAATTATTACCAACGGTGATCAATTGACTTCTCACTACTCTATTGCCAGCAACATCCGTTGCTATAAAGTATCTAGTGATAGTACCTAAACCACAATCATTAAGATTCCTTACGATCGAATCTCGAATGGTTGCACTACAATTGTCTGTAACGGTTGCAGCACCAAATCTTGTTAAAGATGTAAGATCCTCATAACAATTTGCTGTTGCACTGGATGGAGGTGTTAGGATAGGGAATATATTATCTTGCACTTTGGCATCAACCATACAAGTGTTAAAAAGTCCTACATTATCTTCTACGTACAATTCAACCATTATAGACCTACCAATGTCGCTGCATGTAAATTTCAATTGATTGTCACAAGGTAAACTGCTCCACGCTACAGGGTTGTCCATTCGACGAATTTTCATACACTTCAATGAACAATTATCATGACTTCCATCATCAAAAGTCAAAACTCCTGCATAAGCTTCTGCATTAGCTCCTATAGCAATAATACTGTTTTTGTCACATACTGGTGTTGGTGGTTGATTATCTACTACCAATATTTCTGTAAAAGCATCAGTTGTATTACCACAAAGATCTGTCGCAGTATATTTTACCCAAGTGTAACCTGCAGATAAATTTTTGATTACGAAATTTGGATAAACACCTGTTACTTCTGTTTCACCATATTTTTTTACATAAATTGAATTTACAGGAGCTGCTCCAGTGTTGTCAGCAACAATGAAACTGACATCCCAAGTTGCCGTAGTACAGTCATTAATAACTATTGGTGCTCTTACAGCCCAATCTGCAGTACATTTATGCTCTGATGTAAACAATCTTGCAGCCACAGATGCACCTGAAGTGGTAATATCAGCGGGAGCTGTCAAGGTAGGCTTTTGGGTATCCATGACGGTAATTAGCTGATTCATTTCTCTAATCTTATTTGGATCCGCTGCACAATGATCTATCACTGTCCACTTTCTTATCAGTTTGTATGTATTATAAGTATTACATAACAATATCTTTTTATCAACATAAGAAACCGATGATTTTAAACAGGTAGTGCCTAATGGATAACCTGTATAAGCAGGTGAAGGCACAGAATCTCTATACACTTTTCCGCCTAGAGTATAGGTTTGTTCTATACCATTGACTAAATAAGGTACTTTAGGCCATACACCACAAGCTTCTAAGCTGGCATTGGGGCCTGTTGCACTATCATAGTGGTCTGGAAATCGAACATCTAAAATACTAGCTCTTTGAACACTTATAGATTGAACACAAGACGAAATATTTCCTGACCCATCTGTTACAGACCAAGTTCGTTCTATCACAGAACTGTATGGCCCAGCACAAGTTTCTACTGTCACTTTATCGTCAAAACTCAAAGTCACATTACTACATCTGTCATATCCATAAAGTGTCCATCTATTTGAAGTGCCTAAAATGGGCGAAATAGTGGTACCGACTGGGAAAGTAGGATATCCTGTAATGATGAGATTAGAAACTTGTTCACAAGTCACTATTTTATCAGTAGGGCATACTAAATCAGGTATAGATTTATCTTCTATCTTAGCATAGCCCCAGCACGAATTGCCAGAACACTCATGGATTACTTTTATTTCAAGTGTCTTTCCGATATATTTGTATCCCAATGTACCATTTGGTATGATCGTATCTTTTTGGATATCTCTAATGATAATATCATAAGAAGAATTTGGAAATGTTTGTGCTTCCAAAAATTGATCTGGGTTAAAATATAATTCACAACTTGGGTTCATAGAGAGTTGAACCAAGTTATTACATGCCAAAGAAGTAGTCACTTCATTGACGATGTCGATCCTTTGAATATCTAAAAATGAACAGTAGTCAGAAGTATTATTGATTCTGAAATTTCCTCTCACTGCCAAATAATAAACACCCGGCGCGCTTGGCCAAGTAATCGTTTTAGAATTGATAGAACCTACAGACAACAAGATACTTGGTACAGCAGGTACTAGCGCTGCAGGGTCTGAGTACACTCCCCACACAATACTTGCTGCCTCTAACTGAGAGGTAGTAGCTGCAATGGTGTAGGTTTCGGTAGCACCCAAGCAATTTCCTAAATCACCCCTTATCGTAGTGTATGGTCTAGGATCTACTACATCCACAACCTTTGATGAAGCGAACCTACATCCTTGTGTTTGTCCAGCAAAAGAACTAGCTAATCCTGTGACACCAAAAGAATAACGACCATAAGTTGGCCCCCATGTTACCGTATAATTGTAAGTAAGTGGATTGCCCTGAACGCCAGAAGTTGCTCCCGAAGGCAACGTCCACACTAGGTTTGAGTAAGAACCAGCAGGTAAATTGTACAATTCTGATGAACCAGCACACACATTCACGTCACCGCCAATAGCTAAGTTCGGATAGGTGCATGATTGGATAGCATGAATTTCTTGTTCAAAATTATTGGACAAGTTGCGAATCCTTACGCTCCAAGGTTGCCCCGATACCCTTAGACCCTTAATAGCATAAGTACCTGGAGTACTAGTCTCAGGTATCTCAGTATTAGTGATGTAAAGGATAGGATTTGCTGGAGGCGGTGGAGACGATGGATGGTAAAATCCTGAAATTGGCCCTACTAACCTCCAGTTTTGACCTGGAATACCAGTGACAATAGCGAACGAGTCTAGATATTGTCCGTTAGTACCATTAGTGGAATTGTTGAGACACTTACATTCTGTTTTGTTAACAGGAGGTGCTTGTGCTATCATACTTCCCACGAATAATACACACATCATAGTGGTGGTGAGTGCCTTCATACCTGAATCGCTGATCCGGTAGAAAAAGTGTTTAAGTAATGGGTTCTTCATCGATTGATGGATTTTGTAAAAATTCGTAATTGCTTAAAAAAATGTTTATAATTGACAGCAAATACCCAATGGTACCTACTGGTATTATCTTGTGTAAAAAATGGTTAACGCATTCAGATTTTATCTACCATTTCCTGATGAATCTGGTAAATCTGATCTTCATACCAACATACAAATTCAAATTTCAGACCAAACTCAATCTTATATTAAAGGAGATTTTAATATGAAAATCACATTATTTTTTTCAATAATATTTAATAATTGACATATCAATTGAGTAACGACAAATATAGATTTCATAATTTTTTTTATTTTTTTTTTATTTTTTTTACAAATTTATATAAAGCTTGGTTCTTTCAGGGTTTCCATTTATTTATTCACCCTATTTCGTTCTTTTGCTATCAGTAATTCCCATGATTTTTCTTACACTATATCGAAATGCTCCAATGTATATTAATGAGAAGTAAGTCAGTATTAAACCACAAATTCTCACTCACCATTCTTAGGTGTGTAACAAATTGCATATTTTAATTAGGGGCTGCTGAAAAGTCAGCTATATTTTGGAAAGTTTAACGGATATCGTCAAAAACAAGCATAGTGATGAAGAAACAAAAGTGGTCAGCCAAAGGTAAAATTGGCAAAAGCGCACGGCTTCACCATTCCTTATGTTGAAATTTGTTATCCAAGCCCTAACGACAAATATCCAAGAATTTCTAACCTATGCAGTTTGAAAAAAGGTAGGGTTCGGAATGTAAGCAGGAGTAGGGTTTGAGTTTTCTCCCTATGGTCGAAATGACAGCTCTCTGATGAGGAGTATGGGAGACGAGGCAATGCGGCTCTGCCGATGCCTCGTCTCCCCGACACTACTGCCGACCCTGTCATTCCGAACGTATGTAAGGAATCTCAATGTATTAACATTATAATTTCATATTATTTTTCCAGCAAGTCATTTAAGATTTAGCCAAATTTGTGCAATTTATTATACACACCATTCTTAGTTGGACTGCTACATTTTAAGAAAATAGCCTATCTTTGCCTTATAATACTTTGCCATGTCCAAAAACAGAAAGCCCACGCAGTTTTATGCTACCATGTCCACATCTATCGTATTAGTCCTTATATCGCTCTTTTTACTCATATTTTTTCATTCTAATAATATCACTAATATTGTCAAAGAAAATATTAATATATTGGTTGAATTGGAAGAAAACCTTCCTTCCGGCCAAATCTCAAATCTCCAAAAAATAATTTCAGCGTACGAAGGCGTTATCCCATCATCCGTTATTTTTCTTGATAAAGCCTCTGCACTCGAAATGATGTCCAAAGAACTAAATATTTCACAGTCAAATGAAGAAAATCCTTTTAGAGATTTGATCAAATTCAATTTGGAGAGTGCATCTTATAGTGAAAAAACAATCAAAGAGATAAAGACCAATATTGAATTGGAAAAAGGTGTAATAGGACTCTATTATGAAAACGAAAGCGTGGATGCCGTCAAAACTAACCTTGACAAGGTTTCTGCAGGCATTTTAATTTTAGCTTTTTGTTTTATCATTTTGGCATTAGCGATCATCTTTAATACGATCCAACTTACTTTGTACAGTGATATCAAAGAGATAAAGACCATGCAGATGGTAGGAGCAGAAAATAGCTTTATTAAGAAACCTTACTTAAAAGCGGCCTTCTGGATGTCATCCAAAGCCGTTTTAACTGTTGTATTATTCATTGGTGGGTTGTGTGCTTATTTGATCCAAAGCAATAGTATCTTTGCAGAGATCATCCAGTGGAAATATGTCGGACTAACTATTGCCATTAGTATGATCGCTGCATTTTTTATTCAGTTTGGCACAACTAATGCCATCATCCATCGTTTTTTACGAAAAGAAGGTAGATGATTTTCCTTCCACTTTTTACAATGTATGTTGTAACTACCGCATTATTATCAGTTTTGTCCTAGCATTTCCTAAATGTGAACTTATACTTAAAATATAGGCACCTACATTCAAATCTGCTACTGGGATAGTAAGGGTATGATTTTCAATCGTTTGGGATGATGAAAGGATCATTTTACCTTCTGATGTTAATATTTCATAAGCTACTAATCCCTGGTTAATTTCTGAAAAAACAATATTTACGATATCATTGGCTGGGTTGGGTGCTACTCTTGTAGTGAGCGATGCAAACTCATCAATACTCACCGCTCCCTCAAAAACAGCAACCAGCGTGTCGTTGGCCGCAAATTCAACATCGGTCATTATCAAATTAGGTGATTTAAACTTAGATTTACCACTTGCGCTTCTCCAATATAAAAACTTTTTTCCGTCAAAAGGTAAGACTTCTACATTATTGGTCATATTTCCAAAATAGTTTCCTTGCCATGGTAGCGCTTTGTGTCGTTGGGTATTCAACTTAATATCTGCCTGATTTGGAGGGAAAGTGGTTATGGTAATATTATATGGCCCTGCCAGATTGTAACATGATTTTAATCCATTCCCTACCCTTGCACACCTTTGGGATACAAAATCTCTTAATCGCTTAACATTTCTTTCCCATTCATTCATACTGCCTCCCCATCTACTTATTTGCCTAGGCATTGCTGGACGTATTATGTTTACCATGCTATCCAATAGAAAGAGCATAGACTCGCAGCTATAAGTGGTATTTAACATATCTGCATATCTCGCAAAATAGAGATTTTTGAAGTTTTCATTTTGGTCCAATAACTTCAAGAATATTTTCTCATGTTTGCCAACATCAGGATATATCGTAAATGTGTCACCTTCGATGTATTGCCACATACCTTCAAAGTAAAAAGAGTCCGGTGGAATCTCAACCAACGTAGTATCTATAGGGAAGAATTCATCCATGTAATTGCTGATATCTTCAATATCACATGCTTTGGCATTGGGAGAGATATCTGGTACTCCTGAATAATTGATATAATAATCAAAAGTGGCATCATTGTCCCACATCACGTATCCCCATTTTTTATGTCCTCCAGTCGGATTAAGACCTCTCCACCATCCAGTATTATAATTTAACCAATCAGAAGAAACACAAGTAAGATTTACTATCATGTAATCCATTAGACTCACCACATCCAGTTCATTGTTTATTTTGCTATACACATCAGATTTGCTAACATCTTCATTTAATATATAATTTCTAAATTTTTCCCAATCCTGGATAGCTTTGGCATCGCCATATTCTGCCCAAGATGATCCCCATGTTTTTAAAAACTGAAGATCATATTTATCTTGATCATAAGTATGCTGAGTATAATCATGGTCATCGGGCTTTTCTCTTATGGCATAAACGCCCCAATACTCACCATTAAGATAGACCAGATATCTTTCTGACGCTCTTATATCCATTTCCATTCCTGATTTCTGAACCAAGCAGTGTACATATTCATCTCTTACATGGGTACTTCCTTGATGTTCGTTATCATTTACAGCTGGGTAATTGTCATCACCTGATGCTCGTAATATTATGCGTTGATATTCATCTCTATTAGAATAGGTAAAAAGCTTTTGCTTTAATCCTGAATCGTGCCCCATTTCATCTCTACTGATCCAATCCAAGCTTCGTTGGTCATTGATCCAACTGTCTTGTCCGTGTCGATCCAATTCGCCAAATGATTTACTTAAGAAAACACCCTCTTTAGAAAATACTTCACATGACCCAATGGGTTCCTTTTCCCTATCCCCATTGGCTAGTTCGATCAAATCGTTGCCTGCTCCTATAGAAATAATAGGTAAGCTACTTGGTGGCTCATTGATAAAAAAACTTTTAAAATCTGTAAATCCAGGAAAAATATTTTCATCATCAGAAAAACTTCTTACACTAAGCACTGCATTTTCTTTAATAATCAAATTGAATGAGTATATCTCAGACGAATCCGTTGGAATGGAGCCATCAAGGGTATATCGAATGGTCTCTTCACCATTATTGGAAACAGCAACTATAACCGAATCTTTATAAAATCCAGCAATACCATTAATGATAGGAGTAGAAGCATAATCTTTATACATGCTACTGGTAATATTGGCATATCCTGGTGTAGGTTCAGTACATATTTCCCAATTATCGCCACCATCCATCGATTTGGCAACTGAATGATGTAGTTGTGTCAATCTCAATGGTGTGGATTCGATGATCGTACCACTTGTATTGGCCAATACAACAAATTCATCCTTATTTGATTGGGTAAATTTGAAATTAGTATGAAATGAAGTATCTGTGACCAAATCTCTGCCTGACGCATAGAATACAAAATATCCTTTTGGTGGTAGTACTGTGCCATTCGGTAGTTTCCATTTCTTAGGTTTGTTGTTTTTGTCAGACAGATACCAACCTGAAAGATCAACAGGAGTTTCGCTTTTGTTATATAACTCAATCCAATCTTCATACTTTCCAAAGTCGTCAGTAAACATCCTTAAATTTGATGCAGAATATTCATTGATAACAATCTGACCAAAAGATCCAATTGTAAGAAATAAAAAAATATAGGGAATATTATTCTCATGGTTCAATTTTAAAATTTCGCACAATATATATGTTCATATTTAAATCGTAATAAGATATTGTAGGGTTTTGTCATTTGGGAGACAAATTTCACTCAGTTTAGTATCCTTAAGTAATGAGTACTATAGCAATACTTGGTAATTCGACTTAAACAAATTCCAAAATTCTATCGGAAAATGCTATTCATTTTAGGCCATTATATGAGACATCATTGACTCATAAATGTTCTTCAGAAAAAGGAAACTTTAACTTTTCTTATAATATATTCAATAAAAGATACCATAATTTCGTATATTATGTAATTTTGCATTTCTAAATAAATTTTACTCTATTATGGCCAAGGAAAAAGGATATACCCGACGAGTGGATGTAAGTAGCGATTCAATTGCTTCATCACCCATTGCATCAACACCTATTAATTCAGACCTTTTATTCGGAAAGAAGAACTACTTATTTATTGGAATTGGTGTAGCGCTAATTTTCATAGGAATGGGATTAATGTCTGGCGGACACATGCCATCACCCGATGTCTGGGATGAATCCCTAATTTACAGTTTTAGACGCATTACGCTGGCTCCAATAGTTATCTTAACAGGATTGGCAGTCAATGTTTATGCTATCTTCATCAAAAAATAAGAAATCCTTACCCAACCTTACCCAATTATGAGTGATTTACTCAATGCCTTAGTATTAGGAATTATACAAGGCTTGACAGAGTTTTTACCTGTAAGTAGCAGTGGTCATCTGGAACTTGCTAAATTTATATTGGGAGACGAAGCGCTACCCAAAGATAGTCTTTTGATGACCGTGGTACTCCATTTTGGTACTGCTTTAGCTACGGTTTTTGTATTCAGAAAAGACATATCAACGATCATTACCCAGTTTTTCAGCAAAGGTGATAATGAAGAAAAACAATTTGTCTTTAAAATTATACTTTCAATGATTCCCGCAGCTGTTGTTGGTTTATTTTTTGAAAAAGAATTGGAAGCACTTTTTTCACAAAACATTATGTTGGTATGTGCCATGTTGATTGTAACAGGTTTACTACTCTTTTTAGCAGATAGAGCTGCATATACAAATAAAGATATCACCTACCTTAACGCATTAAAAATAGGGATAGCACAAGCCATTGCCATTACGCCAGGTATATCGCGTTCAGGAGCCACGATCTCTACCTCCGTATTATTAGGTATTGACAGAGCCAAGTCAGCCAAGTTTTCGTTTTTGATGGTGGTACCCTTGATTTTTGGCAAAATTGCTAAAGACTTGATGGATGGAGATTTTTCATCAAGCACAATATCTTTGCCCGCTCTGTCTGTTGGATTTGTAGCTGCTTTTATATCAGGTGCATTTGCTTGTACTTGGATGATCGCCATAGTTAGAAAAAGCCAATTAAAGTATTTTGCTTGGTATTGTATCATCATCGGTTTGGCAGGAGTTACGTATGCATATTTCAACTGATCTGATTTATGATAAAGCAAAGTCGCACCTTAAGGCAGATTTTTTGGCTGGAACGGTACTACTCATTGACAAACCTATAGGTTGGACATCATTTGATGTGGTCAATAAAATAAGAGGAAAAATAAGGCATACCTTAGGAATAAAAAAAATAAAAGTAGGCCATGCAGGTACACTTGATCCATTAGCGACAGGTCTGCTTATAGTCTGCACTGGCAAATTGACGAAAGATATTGACTCCCTTCAGGCACAAGACAAAGAGTATTCAGGTCATATTATGTTAGGAGGTACTACACCTACCTACGATAGTGAATTCCTTCCAGATCAAATATTTCCGTACGATCATGTAACAGAAAACATGCTGTGTGCAACTACACATCAGTTTTTAGGACAAATAGCTCAAATACCACCTATTTACTCTGCGATTAAAATAGACGGTCAAACTGCTTACAGCCTCGCCCGGAGGGGAAAGGATGTAGAAATGAAAGCGCGATTAGTGAATATCCACCAGTTTGATATAAAAAACATTCATTTGCCTGAAGTAACATTTCAAGTCAAGTGTAGTAAAGGTACTTACATAAGATCTTTAGCACATGACTTTGGGAAAGCATTAAATTCGGGTGCATATCTATCTTCACTCCGTAGAGAAAGCATAGGTGAGCATAAGGTGAATAGTGCTTTTACCATAGATGAAGTGGTCAATTTTATAGAACAGGTGGGTTGAAAAATAACATAGGCTCCGAAAAGTATAATTTTGCCACAAAGGCACAAAAACACGAAAAATTCCACCCGATGGTCGCAGTTTGCAACTGCGATCCTATATTTTTAGAATTTGCAATTCATATCAAAATACGAAAGTTTGTTAATTAAATTCGTTATTAAACGCATGTGATACGTTTGTTTATTACGTGATTAAGCTTTTCAAGGACAAATATAAACTCAAATCAAATACAGTGGTAGCATTTTAGAAAAAAATGAATAAATGACAAAATATACCAAAACCATTTGGCTCATCTAACGAAAATTCTGTTCAAAAGAATGTTGCACTTCAGGACGAGCTGTCCGCTGGATACTGCCTATAATGCTTTGCATGAACGAATGATTAGTTGTTATGTGCTGGCTTTAATCTGTCTGATTTATAAAAACTATATCTGATTTACAATTAAATGTTTGTTGAGTTTTACGCCAGTAAAACTGAGTATTCAGTCTGGCTATGTCTAATGCTATAGAGTCTAAATGTTTATTAATGCGTTCTCTTAGAAATACAATATTTCTTTTGAGTCTCCAGCTATTGGTAATGTCTGTTTCATCTGTCAAAACTAAAAAGAATCTATTTGAAGCGTCAAAACGTGCTTCTCCTTGATTTTCATAAAGCCAAACTTTAAGTTCTGTTGGGTTAGCTTCAGCTTCAGAAATGATCTCTCTTTTTATCCGTCTCAATTCTGCTATTAAAACCCTCGATTCTTCTCTAGGATCTTCAGAAACTCTATTGTACAAATGTAATTTTAATTCTTTTTCAGAAAGGTCATCAGGTATAAATATTTGAAGTCGCCTACAAATCTGTTTTAATCTTGTCAACTCGTTACCAAAACCTTTTTTTTTTTGACATAGTTGTCTACAATATTCTTTTCAAGACTATTTCCAAATGAACCACCCCAATCAAAACTTTGTAATCTACTGAGCTGATCAACTAAATAATCCTCATTAGATAATCTAATTTGACGTTCCTCTCGATATTTTTGAATGCCAAAAGCATCGATTTGTTCATTGGTAATTTCTGCAAGATTAAAAACATGTTGAAAGTATTGTCTTGATTTTAGTTCAGAAATATCAATATTATGTAGGGTACAAAACTCTTCCATTGTCTCTCTTCGAGACATACTTCTTAATTTCAAGAAACGAATTCCTCTAATATCATTTTCAATGCTTGGAAAATCATCATTTCTAAAGCAGTTATCTAGATCAGCAAAGTTCAAATTTGTCATTTAATATCCATTTGTTATTAATAGTGAAACCAAAGTTTTTTACCATAATGTTGAGAATGTCAACATTTCCAATTGTAATTTTTCTCGTAACTATTATTTTCATAATTCTCAAGAATATTTCATTAGTATCAAGGGATTCATTAGCAAGCCAGTTTTCAATTTCATTTTTGAAAAAAGCTTCTGTTTGAATGTCATCCATAATTATGGATTTAATACTTGAAGACTTTTGAAAAGTAACAAGCACATCTCCCTTAATACTTTTAGACCTATTGATTTGTCTTGGTGTAAAAGACTTTTGCACTAACCATTCGAAAGAAACTAATTCAAAGCCATTGTTTATGCATGCGTTTGTGATTGCCTTCCACTCTAAACCAGATAATGAATGATATGTTAAAGAGAAATAACCGCCTAATTTCAGAACCCTTCTGATTTCAGAAAACGCTTCATTTATTTCAGATTCAAAATTATCTGTAGTTTTTTTTCTTGCTTTACTGTCTGAAATAACTATTTCATTTTCGTATTCTGGTTCTAATTTCAGCCAAGCATTCCAAATAATGCTCTGTTCAAAGTATGGTACAGCATCGCCATAAGGAGGGTCTGTGAAAATATAGTCAACCGAATCGCTAGCAATTTTTAAGTCCTTAGCATCATAGCGAGTAACAGAATATGAAAGTGAATTTTCTGCAAAAAGTCCTTTCTCAAAAAACTTAAATAGTCTTTTTTTCCCTTAACTATTTTGTCTAATCTATTTTCAAAGTACTGGAGAACATTATTTTCTAAATATGTTTCACCGATATAAAATCCAGTCATCCAAGCACCTTGAGACATTTCGCCTCTTGATTTAATTGGAGGGACAAGTTTTGAACAATTTGCAAGGTTGGCGGTAAATGCTAGCTTGAATAAATCTCTTTCGTTTCCTGTTGATATGCTTTCAATAAGACTTAATAGTCTTGCATGACAAGCTAAAGTCCTTTTTGTAAAAAGGCTTGCAACAGTCATTCCTTTTTTGGCAGATATTCTAGAGTTTTCGATCAATACATCATTTGGAAACCAATCATTTATTATTTGTTGTTTCTCGAATTGTAAATACTCATCAATCTGACTTTCAGAAAAACTTATTTCCTCAGTTTTTTTCGTTTTTGAACTTTTATATCTGGCTTTAATAGGTATACCAAGATTAGTTCTAAGAATGTTTATCAACTGTGCTTCTTCATTATCCAAGTCTAAACTAAACCAATGACTTACAAAAGGCTCAAATTCCTTTTTAATTAACTTCCATTCTGAACTAAATTTTTGCAAGTCAACGTCTTTGGTCAATAGTTGATTGTTAATAAAGTTTGCTATAGGGTTTAGGTCGTTGGAAATGATATTTCTGTTAAGCAAATATGCTTCACAACAAAAAACCCCGTATCCTGAAAATGGGTCAAGAATAGTATCCCCTTCTTCCGAATATTTTTCGATTAGTAACTTTAAATCACTAGATGGTTTTTTTCCCCAATACTTGTGCATTTCGTATCTATCTCTCTTCTGCTTCTCAATCATTGTTAATGTTGTCTATCAGTTAATTGTTGCAAATGAAGTTATTTTATACTTGCACCTAATTTACCTATTTGCTAAAATAAAACCATAACTCATTGATTTAGATTTCATATTAAAATTTAAAAATATGTTGATGACATACGTTATTAAACGATTTAATACATTTATTTATTTCCGTGTTATCATATTCCAACCACAAATATAAAAACCAAACCAATACATTGTTAGTATTTCACAAAAAGAAAAAATAAAAGAAAACGATCATCATCCTAATATCATAAAATAACCATCAACTTCTAAGAAAAAACCAGAAATTTCACCCACAAAACAGCCTAAATACTGTCACAAAATACCCCAAATACCTACAAGATGAAGAGAAAATACCCGGAATATGCATAAAATGGGGGTATCCGCGGCGGATAGCCTTGTCTATCGAATATATTTGGGTTTCCGCGGCGGAGATAGCCGTCAAAACCGTAAAATTGGGGTATCCATTTTGGAGATGGTCATCAAAATCGTAAAATTAGCGTTTCCGCGGCGGATACCCTTGGTTTACATGTATTTTGGGTACTTCCGTGGCGGATACCCTTGGTATAGATTCATTTTGACTAGTCCCGATTTGGACACGGTAAATAAACGAATATTATTCCGCTCCTCATCTTGGAGCTTGGCGTCCAGCTAATATTATTTGCCGCTCCAGACTGGGGCAGCATAAAATTTAAGAATCATAACCTTCTTTTTTGGGATAAAATGTGAAAACATCTAAAAAAACATAGGAAACTTTGTGATTTGTAAAGGCAGGTTAATTCTACTATGTCACATTTTAATAAAATAAGTTTTCTCACCACTCTGTGGCTCGAAATGACTTAGTCTGATGAGGAAATGTGGGAGATAAAGGGAGTTCGGCGAAGCCGTATTCTGTTTATCTCCCACTTAAACTATAATAAACTATAATCTTATGCCATTTCGATGAAGCTTTAGCGACAGAGAAACCCATCTTTTAGGTTGAAATTTTTGAAAATACTAATTTAACAAAGCAGCTTAATTGCTTTAGTTTGAAGCATCATTATTCGGCCGAACTTATTTTAAAACCAAACAATTCGCTTACTTAGGGTCTGCTGAAAAAGTCAGCTGTTATTTTTGGTTGTTAGTTTAACGGAGACTATCGTTCAAAAACAAGCAATAGAGAATGAAGAAACAAAATGCGCTATTGCCAAAAGCACAAAGGTAAATATGAAATACTTATGGCAATAGAAAAAGCATTTTGGTTCGAAAATGAACAGTGCTACGCAATTGCCTTTTTTGAACTAGACTTTTTGGTTACTTTTTGGGCAATGCAAAAAAGTAATTGCCTGCATAAGGCAAAAGCCAACCCAAGGTACACGACTTTTGGACAAAATCTATTAAAAGGTTTGCATTTAATTTGTTTATTATAGACATAATTTATTATTTACCAATTTGTTGCACCATAGTCAGCAGACCCTACTTATACTCCTAGTGCATCAGCGATGATCTTGGCCTGGACTATGATAGTGGTAATTTTTCCTAGCTTTATTCTATTGATTTTGCTTAATTCAAGCTCGCAGAGATAGGCAAAGTGTTGTTGTGAATGTCCATGAGACACAACCTATCTTATAAGATCGTAGGCATTTCCCAATTTATAAATATTACTGAATGCAACTTTCAAATCGAGAAAAGGGCTATAATCTTTGGCATAAGTGATATTCATACGCTTGAAATGATCGAATGTATAACTTAAAAGTTTATCTGAAAGGGGATATTTGATAATTGCTTTTTTTATAATAGGCAAAAAACTGTAATCTGACGGCTCGCCTCCATATCCTACCCATGTGGCGCGGCCTATCAATACATTAAATATATTTACAAAAACATTGGCATTAAAAGCATTTAACACCCAAACAAAAGGCGAAATAGGCAATATTACTAATGAAAATATAATATCAAAAATACGTTTATACCTTTGGGCTATATCTGTTGATAATCTATAATTTACATCCAATGAATATAATTCACCTCGTTGATTTTTATTATTACTACCAATGATGCTTAGCGATTCGTCCCCACCTATTTTGAATGAAACTTTAGATTCCAACTGAGTCATGGAGCGGATTATCTCCTTCATACTAAGATCTTCAGAACTATATATTACCTCATTTATTTTCAAGGTTTTTGCTACATTGGGCAATGCTGCCATGGTATTGGTGTACCAAACATCTGCAATAATATCGCCTGGAAAAAAGAAGTGTACATGGTCCGGATTGATATTTGATTCTTTTAAAATATTGAGAATTTTTAATCCATTTTCCTTTTTGGCTACGATGGCAATATGACTTTCAGATAGGGAAGTCTTATCATTCCTATTCCAAAAATATGAGATAAAGGCCGTCAAGAAAGCTAACAATGTAGCCAAACAGGCTCCTATAATGATTAGGGCTCTACTCGTGCGCACAAATTCTGGCAACAATGCGTAACCTATCAAAATAAAAATAGTACCAGTACTCAACGAAAAGATGGTAGTCCACGGATTGGATTTTTGGTCATAGTGTCCCCCTAGCCACAAAAAGAAGACCCAAATCAGGGTATAAACCATTAATATCTGATCTATGTAGGTATCTTTATAGTAGTTCGGATCATAAAAATAATATTCGGCCCAAATAAACTTAAATGTAGAAATAGCCCACCATATCAAAATAGCATCTATCAGTGGTCGCACTATCGCACCTACTACCCTACCCAATCCACTAAGTAAAGCTCTAGTATGTATAGCTAAATTGATCACACGCGCAAACATGGCCGCATTACCTTTGCCATAATGCTTATTGACATATATGTGCATGGCTCCATAAAACGTACGAACGTAATTCAAGCTACTCTTTTTGGTACTCTCACCTTTGTAGTGAATGATGCTTGTCTCTGGAAAATACCAAATTTTATAGCCAGACTTGAGTATCCTATAGGACAAATCAATGTCTTCTCCATACATAAAAAAAGCTTCATCCAGCAAGCCCGTTTTATCCAAGGCTTCCTTTCTTATAAACATAAACGCACCGCAAAGTACGTCAACTTCATTGGTCTGAGACTCTGGAAGATAGCCAAGATTATAGCCACTAAAAAGCTTGGATTTTGGAAATAGCTCAGACAAATATGTCAATTTGCAAAAAGAATTCCAGACGTCAGGTATTTTCCTTTTGGATTCAGGTAAGAACTTTCCCGCACCATCTATCATCCTTACACCCAATGCACCTGCTTCAGGATGTGTTTCCATAAAATCAAAGCATTTGGCCAATGTATCCTCTTCCAACACCGTATCAGGATTGAGTAGCAACACATATTTGGCATCCATGAGCCTGATAGCCTGATTATTGGCCGCAGAAAACCCTACATTTTTTTCATTGGCTATGAGATTTACTTCAGGATATTCACTCTTAAGCAACGACACAGAACCATCTACAGAAGCATTATCCACTACCCAAACATCAAGGTTTAGCCCGTGCAATTGAGAATTTCTAATGGATTGAAGACAATGCATCAAAAAATGCCTCACATTGTAGTTGACAATAACGATTCCTATATCATGTTTTATCATGATCAGGATTGTATCTGATAGGGTACACGAGCCACGATGGATCTCCCAAGTGTCAGTTCATCGGCATACTCAAGATCGCCACCAAAGGATACACCACGAGCTATTATGCTAACTTTCACATTCATATCCTTTAGCAGTTTAGTAATGTAATATATGGTTGTCTCCCCTTCTATGGTTGGACTGATGGCCATGATGACTTCTTCTGTCTGCTCTGATTTTATCCTTTGTATCAGCAAATCAATACTCAAATCTTGCGGGCCAATACCCTCCAATGGAGAAATTACACCGCCTAATACATGATATTTACCCTTAAATTGGTTCGTATCTTCTATGGCCATAACATCTCTTGCTGTTTCGACGATACAGATTGTATGGGTATTGCGAGAAGGAGATTTGCATATTTCACAAATATCATGATCGGAAATATTGCAACATACTTTGCATTTACAAATGTCTTTTGACAATCGTATCAATGCTTCAGAAATCTTGTTTGCTTTGTCAGAATGATCCTGCACTAAGTGCAATGCCAATCTCAACGCAGACTTCTTGCCTACTCCAGGCAATGATGAAAGTGCATTTACTGCATCTTCTAGTATTTTGGATGAAAAATTCATGCAGCAAAATTAATACATTAAAAAACATTTATATACTTTATATATTTTATTTTTCAATATCGTGCCAACTATTTGTGTATCTTTGCAGCCAAATTCAATTGAAATCATGGCAGACTTATTAAAAAAAGTCATTTCTGGAAATAATAATGAAGGAGAAGAAGTCAAAGAAATGGGTTTTCTTGATCATTTAGAAGAATTAAGATGGCATGTGATCAGAGCAGGTATTGCCGTAATTTCTTTTGCTGTCATAGCATTAGTTTTCCAAAAAGAAGTATTTGAGTACATCGTTTACGCCCCAAAAAAAGGTGATTTTATCACTTACAAACTTTTTTGTGCTATTTCTGAAGTTACCTGTTTTAGCCCACCCGAACTTCCATTGATTACAAGAGAGCTAGGTGAACAATTTTTTATCGGTATTACAGTTTCTATATATCTAGGAGTGATCGCTTCTTTTCCATACATTTTTTACGAATTTTGGAAATTCATCAAACCAGGTCTTTATGAAACTGAAGTAAAAATAGCCAATAGATTGATAGGTGCAACATCCTTCTTGTTCATTTTGGGTGTTGCATTTGGGTATTTCATCATTGCGCCTTTTGCCATTACATTTTTGGGCAGTTATTCCGTCGGCTCCGAAGCAGTCAATAGTCCCACATTATCATCCTATGTAAGTTATTTAACCATGTTTACTATCCCTGTAGGATTAGCTTTTGAATTGCCCATAGTAGTATATTTCCTTGCCAGAATAGGAATCATCGGACCAGAAATCATGAAAAAATTCCGCCGAGAAGCATTTTTAGTGATTTTCATCGTAGCAGCGATCATTACTCCACCAGATGCTTTGACACAAATTTTGGTAGGCATACCTATGTACGTTTTGTATGAAATTTCTATCACTGTGGCATCTAGAGTTGTAAGTGACGAGGCGCGCAAACAAAAACAATTGACCCAATAATGCAAAGAGTATCATCCAATTTTACTGTATTTTTTAAGTTATTTCTACCAACTGTTTGGATTGTATTTTTTACAATTTTTACTATTTCTATTTTTACCATTGATGAACAGAGCCTTCCATTTCTGACTTCACCAGTATTTAAATATCCATTCCTGCTGGTATATCTGATATTTTTTGCATTAATATATTTCACCATCATACAACTCAAAAGAGTAGAAATGGGAGCAGATTGTTATTACGTCTCCAACTACCTAAAGACTTTCAGATTGGTATATGAAGATATAGAATCAGTGAGTATCATTCCACTTTTTAGATTGCAAGTGATCACATTTAGACTGAAAGCAAAAGGAAGTTTCGGTAAAAAAATTACTTTTTTGGCAAGCAAACAATTGTACAACCTTTTTTTACAATCCAATGTTGATGTAGCGTCCCATCTGAATAGTATCACCAAATAAGATTCTAATCCACCAATATGTCAAGTGCTGACCAAAAAGAAACAAAATCTAAACTCAGTAAAGAATCTATTAAAAAATCTTTACGAATATTTAAGTACATCAGACCTTACTTAGGCTATTTTATAGCCGCTATGGTATTTTTAGTAGCGGGTAGTCTGATATTCATGGCATTAATGGGTTTGCCCGGTGAAATGGCAAACACAGCAATAGGAAAACCAAAATTCAATCTCAACTTGGACGTCAAGGATTATGGTTGGATATTCTTAATTGTGTTAATTTTTCAAGGTATTCTAAGCTATTTTAGAACCTACTACTTTGCTATTGTATCCGAAAAAGGAATGGCAGATCTTCGCAAAGATTTATACGAAAAAATCATAACCCAGCCTGTGACCTTCTTCGAAGAAAAAAGAGTAGGCGAACTGTCCAGTAGAATAACTGCAGACGTAGAGCAGCTTCAATCAGTATTTTCTATCACCTTAGCGGAATTTATCCGACAACTAGTCATACTCGTTTCTGGCATCATCATCATATTCGTTTGGATGCCCAAATTGTCAATGATTATGCTATTGACCTTTCCAGCTATTGTAATCAGTGCCATGGTATTCGGAAGGTACATCAAAAAATTGTCCAAACAACGTCAAGACGAACTAGCAAAAACCAATACCATCGTTGAAGAAACATTCCAATCATTCACCATCGTAAAATCTTTTGCTAACGAATGGTATGAGTCTATGAGATATGGAAAAGCCGTAGATAATATTGTAAAAATATCTATGAGCTTCGCTAAGATCAGAGGTGTATTCTTTACTTTTATCATCACAGTGTTATTTGGAGGTATATTTTTTATCCTGTGGCAAGGTGCCCTCATGCTCCAAAGAGGAGAAATGGAAGCTGGAGATTTATTTTCTTTCATAATGTACACAGGTATCCTTGGTGGAGCTATCGCAAGTTTTGGTACCTTATACACACAGATAGCCAGTGCCATTGGTGCTACTGAAAGGATTCAGGAAATATTGGATACACCATCCGAACTACCCATACAGCGAGCTGAAACCATTACAGATCTTAAACTTAAAGGAGATGTACAGTATAAAGACATTACCTTCGCCTACCCTACCCGAAAAGATTTGACTATCCTAAAAGGCATCAATATAGACATCAAAGCAGGACAAAAAATAGCATTGGTGGGACAAAGTGGTGGTGGAAAATCTACCATTGTACAATTATTGATGAAGTTTTATAATCCTGATACAGGCCATATCCTGGTGGATGGAAAAGATATCACCCAATACGATTTGACCCAATTTCGTAAAAATATTGGAATCGTCCCACAGGAAGTAATTCTTTTTGGCGGCACTATAAGAGAAAACATTGCTTATGGGAAGCCAAACGCATCAGAACATGAGATCAACTTCGCAGCACAACAGTCTAATAGTCTTGAGTTTATTACATCTTTTCCCCAAGGCATGGATACCGTGGTAGGCGAACGGGGTATCAAGCTATCAGGTGGTCAAAGACAGCGCATCGCCATAGCCAGAGCCATCCTTAAAGACCCTAAAATACTCATACTAGATGAAGCAACATCATCACTTGATGCAGAATCAGAAAAATTAGTGCAGGAAGCATTGGATAAGTTGATGCAAAATCGAACATCCATCATCATTGCGCACAGATTATCAACTATCCGTGATGTAGATTGTATATATGTATTAGAAAATGGCAAAATCATAGAGCAAGGAGATCATAACACATTGATGGCCAATGAAAATGGTACTTATGCCGCATTAGCCAGATTACAATATGAATACAATTAAAACTTTGGTAACACTTCATAATGAAAAATACCGAAAAATACATCAATCCATTCACAGATTTTGGTTTCAAAAAACTATTTGGATCCGAACCAAATAAGGATATATTGATGGATTTTCTAAACGAATTACTACCAGAAAAACATAAAATCTACCATTTGACCTACTCAAAAACAGAATACCCAGGTTTACATCTTAATGATCGGAAGGCAATCTTTGATATATTTTGTTCCAATGAGCAAGGAGATAAATTCATTGTGGAAATTCAGCGTGCAAAACAAATTTATTTTAAAGATAGGAGTATATACTATAGTACTTTCCCTATTCAAGAACAAGCCATAAAAGGAGATTGGAACTTTAAACTTGCAGCCGTATATACCATTGCCATTCTTGATTTTGTATTTGAAGACAATGCCTATGATGATAGTGTGGTATTCGTAGTGCAACTAAAGGATCAAAACAACGAAGTATTCTATGGAAAGCTTACCTACATATACCTACAAATGCCAAAATTCAATAAAACAGAAGATGAATTGGAAACCAATTTTGAAAAATGGATGTTTGTAATTAAGAATATTCATAGATTAACTGATATTCCTTCACGATTGCAAAATAAAATATTTATGAAATTTTTTGGAGAAGCTGAAATAGCCAACTTGGCCCAAGAAGAAAGAGTCGCGTATGAGCAAAGTCTCAAGGTATATCGTGACCTTAAAAATGTTACCGATACTGCATTCGAAGATGGAATTCGTAAAAGTGAACTTGAGTTATTACCAAAATTGGAAGAAGAAAGAAGACTTAAGGAAGAAGAAAGAAGACTTAAGGAAGAAGAATATGAAAGAGTAGCCATTGCCATAAAAAAAATGTTGTCTTTAGATATCACCATCCAAGATATTGCAAAAATTTTCAATATCTCCGAATCGGAAGTAGAAGAATACCTTAAGCAATAATTCTCATTTATATTATTTTAGTAATAGGAATTTCAAACAAAAAGTGAAAGAAATAAAATATTAATATATGTATCATAAAATCGTTCTCTCCATTTTTTTGTTAACATTTGGGTTGTCTGCTTACAGTCAATTCGGTTATGGATTTACAGTATCCAATGATTTGTACCATAGATATGTCAACCCTAAAGATAACATTGCTTCACCATCTTCAGGTAGTGCTATTCTAAACCTCGGTGTTGGGCCCAAAATTTGGATAGGAAATAAAAACTTTTCCTTTAGTGCTGAAGCGCAAGCTGTAGTGGGTTTTCTTGCTGTGTCATCCAAAGACAACAAAGGGCTTGGATCTATTGCTTTTCCTATGATGGGAAAACTAAATTTCAAAGGTCTCAGTACTTTTGATAAAGAAGGAAAAATGGGTTTTAGTTTAGGTGGTGGAATCCAACACAACAAAACTGAATTGTATGGCTTATCGGATGAATTTGCAGCCAAAGGAGTCAAAAGGAATTATTTTATGACTTATATCACACAAGCTAGTTATGGCTTTGGGTTGAGTGGGTTTACCGCACAAGGTTTTGTCAGATATGGGTTCAATCCTGACATCAAAAATATTAGTTCCCTTAACGTGGGGCTTCAATTCGATTTCAATGCGCCTATGTTAAAAAAGATAACCAATCCTGAAAGTGAACTATAATCAATCTCATAATTTATGCAAATAATCCAAACCGAAAACTTAAAACCGTATAACACTTTTGGCCTTGAAGCTACCTCCAAAGGTCTCATCCATATATTACGTGAAAATGATCTTTTTGAAGTATTGTTACAAGGGCTTTCTCCTCTAAAAATATTAGGTGGCGGATCTAATATACTGATTACAAAAAATATAGATGCTTACATACTTCGGAATGAAATCAAAGGAATTGAAGTCATAGAAGAAGATGAAAACGAATTATTGGTACAATGTGGCGCAGGAGAACAATGGCATCAGTTCGTTATGTGGTCCCTTTCAAATGGATTGGCTGGCCTAGAAAATCTATCACTTATACCTGGTAGTGTTGGCGCCGCACCTATGCAAAATATTGGGGCTTATGGTGTAGAACAAAAATCGGCTTTTCATAGTTTGAAAGCCATACATCTAGAAACCGGCGTACGTCGCATCTTTTATAATGAAGAATGTCGTTTCGGGTATAGAGAGAGTATTTTCAAAAATGAAGTGAAAGATCAGTACTTCATCACTCATGTCAACTATATCCTAAAGAAAAAGAATTTCACTTTACAATTGTCCTACGGTGCCATCACTGACATCCTTAGTCAAAAAGGTATCTTACATCCCACTGTAAATGATGTTTCTGAAGCAGTCATGGATATCAGAAGGTCCAAATTGCCAGATCCAAAACTAATAGGAAATGCAGGTAGTTTCTTTAAAAACCCCGTTATTACGATGTCCCTTTATAATGTATTGATCGCAAAATATCCAGATATGCCTTCCTACCCTATTGATGCCGAATCTATAAAAATTCCTGCAGGATGGCTTATAGAAAAATCAGGAATGAAAGGTTATACCAATGGTCAGATTGGTGTTCATAAGTTACAGGCTTTAGTACTTGTCAATTATGGTGGTGGCAATGGCAGCGACATCTATCAGTTGGCGCTTGATCTCCAACAAAAAGTCAAAGAAATGTTTGATATAAGTATTACTCCAGAGGTAAATTTGTGGTAGAATCTGATACTATTTCTTCCTTCTTCTGTATTCGCCAAAGGATATCATCTTACCTTCCTTTTCATCATAGAGATTTGCAAACACACTGCTAAATCCCTCCCAAAAGCCAACCTTATTAGTGTACTTCTCAAATACAGGAAACTCTGCATTGCAAGCCTTCAGATGATAATTGGGAATGGCTGGACTCAAATGATGGATGTGGTGATAACCAATATTACCTGTGAGCCAATGCAATACCGCAGGCAGATCATAGTATGTACTCCCTTTTAATGCAGAAACCACATAATTCCAATTATCTTTGGTACTCTTGTAAACAGTCTCATATTGATGCTGAATATAAAAAAACCATAGTGCATAAGTGCCAAAAAAGAATAAATTGATAAACTGTACAACTAAAAATTCTTTGTATCCAATAACATACCCAAGAGTTAGGTACAATATGGCATACAAAATATTGGCCCATTTCACAGAGTGCCGCACTTTGGCAAATACTCCATCTTTTAAAAATGCAAACCGATTGTACACAGCAACATAAAAGAATCCACCAATTGTGAATAAATATAATGGGTTTCTATATATTCTGTACTTAACCTTACCGATAACTGAAAGCTTGGCATATTGCTCTACTGTCAGACATTCTATATCACCTATATCTGAATGTTCTATTTGACCATTGTGCGCATGATGAAAATTATGGTTGGCAGACCAATATTTGTAAGGGATAAAGGTAAAAAAGCTACTTACCATGCCTACCACATCATTGGCTGTTCGATTCCTTAGAAAAGATTTATGTCCACAATCATGTTGTATAATAAAGATTCGCCCTAATAAAAATCCATTCAGAATGGCCAAGCCTATTACCCAATATACGGAAAAATCAAATAAAAAAAATTGTAAAATCCAAATCCCAATAAAGATACCATAACTATTGATGAGTTGTATTACCGCTTTTTTGGTATTAGGTACTTGATATTTTTTGAGCATATTGTGCCACTCCTTCACATCTTCTAATAATTCTGCTTTATTAAAATTGGCCATTTTTTCTTTTTAAAATATAGTCCAAAAGTAACGCTTAAATTTCACTAAGAAAGAAAAAATTCTAATAATTTAGTGTAGGTTTAAAAAAAATCACTAATACTTTTCTATTGTTAATAGTACTGACAATAATAGCATAAAGGATGCTTATTCATTATGCTACCAAGTCATTGCCATTAGCCAACAATCGTTAAGATATTATTTCGAATTCAGGTTCACAAAAATGAATCATAAAGGCATTAAAATTAAAGCACGCCTTCAGTTTTGTAACCATATCCACAAAAATAAAAAGGGATAAAATCCTAAGACTCTACCCCTTTTTTGTGCTAATTTAATTATTTGAATGGGTCTTACTTAAAAATCGATTTTGGTAAGCTATTCAAAAATTTATGCATCTTAATATTATTCTTCTTCGTTGGATGCTACAGGAGCAACAACTGGCGTAGCCGCAACAGAAGCAGGTTTAGCTTTTGCTACAGCGGCTACTGTTTCTTTTACTTCATTAAGTGCTGGAACAATATATATCCAGGTTCTATCTTCTTTACCCTTCTTGAACGCTACTGTACCCGCTACTTGCGCATGTATAGTAAAATCCTTACCAAGATAAGTATTATCACCAGGATGGAATCTTGTACCTCTCTGTCTTACAAGTATATTACCTGCTTTTGCATATTGACCACCGAAGAGCTTTACTCCTAATCTCTTACTGTGACTATCACGTCCGTTGTCTGAACTACCGACACCTTTTTTATGAGCCATTTTTCTTTTCTTTTTTAGATTTGAAAATTCCTGCTAACTTAAGTTACGCAGAGATAGAATCGATTTTAATTTTAGTAAAACTTTGTCTGTGACCGTTTTTCTTTTGATACCCTTTACGTCTGTTTTTCTTAAAAACTACGACTTTATCACCTTTTTGGTTGCCGATGACAGTGGCGCTTACTTTGGCATTGCTCAATACCGGCGTGCCTACTCTGACAGATCCATTGTTGTCAACCATCATTACCTGATCGAATGACACAGATGCTCCTGCAGCGGCTTCTAACTGGTGGACAAAAAGTTCTTGACCTTCTGTCACTTTAAATTGCTGACCAGCTATATTTACGATTGCAATCATTGTGAAAAAATTTATTGATTTAAAAATGAGCACAAAAGTAAGTATATTTTTTTATCCATGTATCATCTAAATATAAGTTTTTTAAATATTTTGGCATAAATTTGTATTTTTTACCCATTTACACTATCAATCTGTTTAGTAATCATGCCACTCATCATAGAAAAACCTAAAGCTTTTATCGCTCCGTCCATGCTAAAGGAGCTTCAAACTTTCACTTCCGACCAAGGGCAAGTCATTGTGCACGGTATCTGCAAAACTGAAAACGAAGGTTCTTTTATCAGAATTTGGCCTACTACCTTTCTATTTGACCATCATTCATCCCATGTTAGTGAGTTGGTCCACTATGAGCGCATCAGTGCATTTCCTGTATGGACTGAGATAAAGGCGCATTCGACTCTGGGTTTTACACTTGTATTTACTGGACTGCCATCCACCTGCAAGATTTTTGATTTGCAAGAAGTCATCCCACAATCCAATGGTTTTTATGTACCCGCCATAGTAAGGAATGAACAGGATGTATATTATTTGGATTTTAGTGGTTGATTACGGTTTCACATCTTTGGTATCTCTTAAAGGGTTCAAGTCTAATTGTTCCTTCAAAGGGATTATCAATATTTTTTCAAAAAAAGCAATTGCTCTCTTTGTATCTGATAAGATTTCTCGGACAAATAAGCAATGCTTCATAACACGGACCAAAAAAATAATTACAAAGAATGTCCACACACATTTTTATATACAATAAGTTTATCTCCAAATTTCTTTTTACCTTTGTCCCATTATGCTGAGAAAGATAGAAATTCAGAATTATGCCATCATTGAGCGATTGGAAATAGAATTTCCAACAGGGCTCACCATTATCACAGGAGAAACTGGTGCAGGTAAGTCTATATTACTAGGTGCACTAGGTCTGATTATGGGCAAAAGAGCAGATACTAAGGTCCTTTACGACCAAGAAAAAAAGTGTTATGTAGAAGCAACTTTTGATATATCAGCCTATGCCATCAAAGACTATTTTTTGGAAGAAGGTTTGGATTATCATGACGAACTACTTATCAGACGGGAGATAGCGCCAGGCGGAAAAAGTCGAGCATTCGTCAATGATTCTCCTGTCACCCTAGATATTTTGCATTCCCTAACAGAAAGTTTGATAGATATACACCAACAGTTTGATACCTTGGATATCCAAAAGCCCGCTTTTCAATTGGAAATGATCGATGCTTTGGCTGGTAATAAAGGTTTGTTGGATAACTATAAAAACCAATACAAATCATACAAACAAACATTCAAGAAATTAGAAGACCTAAAAGAAAAAAATCGAAATGCCAATCAGGAAATTGAGTTTCTTACCTTTCAAATGTCTGAGTTTAATCAAGCAGAGTTTAAACTAGATGAACAAGATGAATTAGAATCTTTACTCCAAAAATTGACTGCTGCTGAAGATATCAAGAAAAACAGTACACTCTTGGTACATGGACTAGAAGAAGATGAAAATGCCATTCTGGGTCAATTACAATTATTGACCAATCAGTATGGAAGTATCAAATCTTTGGACAAAGTTTATCAAGATATCTACGACCGAATGATCTCTGTAAGAGAAGAACTTGCAGATATAGCCAAAGAATCATCTCGCATAGCTGATGCCACAGAATACGATGAAGAAGCCATTCAAAATGCCAATGCCCGACTGAATCTCATCAATCGAATGCAAAAAAAACACGGTGTCATCACTATGGTAGATTTGCTCAAAATAGCATCTGATATTCAGCAAAAACTAGATGGTTATTCAGATCTTACTTCTGAAATTGAAAAGTTAGCACTCGAAACCAAAAAAGCTGAAGAAACCTTGCGAGTATTAGCGGATCAACTTAGCAAAGAAAGAACCAAGGTTATTCCTGAATTTGAGAAAAATGTACATGAATTGTTGGTCAGCCTGTCGATGGACCATGCCTATATCAATGTAAAAACATCACAACTTACTACCTTGTCGGCTACAGGACTTGATGATATTAATATCCTTTTTGCACCCAATAAAGGCAGTGATTTCTTACCACTGAAAGATACAGCATCAGGTGGTGAAATGTCTCGTCTTACACTTTGCATCAAATCACTCGTAGCAGGTGCTGTTACATTACCTACTTTGATCTTTGATGAAATAGATGCCGGCGTATCGGGAGATGTAGCGCAAAAAATGGGCGTTATCTTACACAATTTATCTAAAAAACATCAAATCATCACGATCACGCATTCTCCACAGATCGCAGCCAAAGCACAGAGTCATTTTTGGGTCTATAAATCTGATACCGATCAACGCACTGTTACGGCTATGCGTGAGTTGTCACAAGAAGACAGAGTAATCGAAATAGCCAAAATGTTGAGTGGCAATCCGCCGACAGATGCTGCAAAAGCCAATGCCAAAGAATTAATAGGCATTTAATTTATGCCAAATCCCTCCAATATCATCCAGATGTACAAAGACTCTTTTTCGGGTCTTTCGCGTAGTGTTTGGTTGCTAAGTTTGATCATGTTTATCAATAGATCAGGCGCAATGGTACTGCCATTTATGACCCTATTTTTGACAAAGAGTTTGGGCTATTCATTAACACAAGCAGGATGGGTTATGGGTGCTTATGGTTTGGGGAGCATTATAGGTGCATACATCGGTGGACAATTAACTGATAAATTAGGCTATTATCATATACAGTTACATTCGCTAATAGGAAGCTCTTTTTTTCTTATACTTTTGATATTTCTGACAGATTATTATCTCATTTTAGGGACTGTTTTTATATTTTCGTTGGTAACAGATACCTTAAGACCTGCCAATAGTGTTGCAATTGCTGCCTATTCCGCACCAGAAAATAGAACAAGATCCTTTTCACTCATGCGATTTGCTATCAATTTAGGATTTTCAGTAGGTCCCGCATTGGGAGGCCTTGTTGCTGAATATTTGGGATATAGATGGATTTTTTTAATAGATGCAATTACTTGTTTGTGTGCAGCATTAATCCTATTTATTTATCTACCTTTCAATCCTGACAATGTACCAGAAAAAAAATTACAAAAAGTACCTAAAGGGCCTTCTGCGTACAAAGACCTACCCTACCTTACTTTCATTTTTCTGACAGCTATTTGGGCTACCTTATTCTTCCAACTATTTACGAGTGTACCTGTATATTGGGAAAATGATCTTTGTTTTTCTGAAGGAAAGATTGGGCTTTTGTTGGCGCTGAATGGATTGATCATAGTACTTTTCGAAATGCCACTGATAAAAAGTCTAGAACATATCACTCGTTACATGCGTATGATTTCTTTGGGAAGTTTATTGTTAGTGTTTAGCTTTTTGACTTTGATTTCTGGCTCTGATGCCCTCATATTAGCGTTACTTTTTATAGTATTAATGTCTTTTGCAGAAACTTTTGCTATGCCATTTATGACCAATTATGCCGTATCTCTACCTACCGAAGATCGCCGTGGACAGTATATGGCTTTATATTCGATGGCCTATGGCGTTGCGCATATTTTGGCTCCAATAGGCAGTATGCAACTAGCCGAAAAATTCGGTTTCAGCATGACCTATTTGATATTTATGTTGTCCAGCCTGAGTATAACAATGGCATTTTATTTTCTAAACAAAAAAAGAGCATAAAATATCTTAAGTCACAAAGCAAAAAAAAACCAGATATTGTAATCTATTGGAAAACAACATCTGGCTAAATTTTATATAGAAAAAACTATAAAGTTCCTCTTAATTCTTGCTCTCTTTCTATTGCTTCAAAAAGGGCTTTAAAGTTGCCTTTACCAAAAGACTTGGCACCATGACGCTCTATGATTTCAAAAAATACGGTAGGTCTATCTTGGATAGGTTTGGTAAATATTTGCAATAAATATCCTTCTTCATCTCTGTCCACTAAGATATTCATTCTTTTTAGATCTTCGATGTCTTCTTTTATTTCACCTACTCTTTCTAATACAGTTTCGTAATAATTGTCTGGAACATAAAGGAATTCTATCCCATTATTTCTCAAAGACTCTACGGTATGCACGATATCATCCGTGGCAATGGCAATATGTTGGACACCAGCACTTTTGTAAAAGTCGAGATATTCCTCAATTTGTGATTTTTTCTTTCCTGCTGCTGGTTCGTTGATTGGAAATTTGATATAACCATTGCCATTACTCACTACCTTACTCATGAGCGCAGTATAGTCAGTAGATATATCTTTATCATCAAAAGTAACTAGGAGTTTAAATCCCATCACTTCTTCATAAAACTTGACCCATTTGTTCATATCTCCCAGCTCCACATTTCCTACACAATGATCTACATATTTGAACCCTAGTGATCTTACTGGGGCAAGACTTCTTTTTGGTTGATATCCTGGCAAAAACGCTCCATTGTACTGACTTCGCTCTACCAATGTATGGATGGTATCACCATAAGTCTTGATAGCAGCCATTTTTACAAAACCATGATCATCCCATAGTTGAATTGGTTCAAAAGCACTTTCTGCACCTCGCTCTATAGCTTTGTGATATGTATCATCTACATCATCTACCCAAAGAGCCAAAACCTTCACACCATCTCCATGAAGTGCTACATGTTTGCTGATCTCATGATTTGGGTCGTAAGCTGCAGTAATGACAAATCTAATTTTGCCTTGTTGCAACACATAAGAAACTACATCCCTTGAACCAGTCTCTGGCCCTTTGTAAGCGATCAATTCAAATCCAAAACAATGTTGATAAAACAGACAAGTTTGCTTGGCGTTTCCAACATAAAATTCAACATGATCAGTACCATTAATAGGAAAAGTATCCGTATTGGTAGCTGTTTGCGTGATTGTGGAAGTATTCATTTTTTTATTATTATCGTTTTAAAATTACTTTTTAAAATTTTAAGCTAACCATCTAAACCACTGTAAACCTTTTTAACTAGTTAAGCTAAAAAAAATCACAGCCAACTTAAATCATAACCCTCGTCTTCAATCCCCATGGCATAATTGGTCATGAGCAATGGTTTAAAAGTATCAACCATGACTGCAAGTTCTCTTGTTTCTTTTTGACCTATACTTTTTTCCGCCGTTCCAGGATGTGGTCCATGTGGAATACCTCCTGGATGCAGGGTGATTTGTCCTTTGTCCACGTGCTTTCTACTCATAAACTCACCATCCACATAATATAGTACCTCGTCACTATCTATATTACTGTGATTGTATGGTGCGGGTATAGCTAATGGATGGTAATCATACATCCTCGGCACAAATGAGCAAATCACAAAGCTACGTGTCTCAAATGTCTGATGAATGGGTGGTGGCAAATGGACTCGCCCTGTGATAGGTTCAAAGTTATGAATAGAAAAAGCATAAGGGTATAAAAACCCATCCCAACCAACTACGTCGAAAGGATGGGCTTTATAATGGTAAGGGTAGAGGTTGTCTTGTTTTTTGATATAGAGAAGAAAATCACCTTTTTCATCATAGGTCACTAAAACATTGGGTTTTCGGATGTCGCGCTCACAAAAGGGTGAGTGTTCCATCAATTGACCAAAATCATTTCTATATCGTTTGGGTGTCAAAATCGGTGAAGTCGATTCTACTATAAAAAGTCTATTTTCAGGGGTGTCAAATGATAGCTGATAGATAGTGCCCCGAGGTATTACCAAATAATCACCATATTCAAAACGTATGTCTCCATACATGGTTTTTAGAGTACCAGAGCCAATATGTACAAAAATACACTCATCTGCATCTGCATTTTTATAAAAATAATCTGTCATACTTTTGGTCGGTGCAGACAAGATGATGCGGCAATCATTATTGACTAGAACAGGTTTTCGGCTTTCTAGATAGTCTTCTTCGGGGGCAATATTAAAACCTTGCAAACTTCTATGCTTCAGTTGTTTATCATGCACCGTTTTAGGTGCTACATTGATAGGTTCCCCAACCTGTGTAATCATCGTTGGTGGATGATTGTGATAAAGCAATGAATACATATCACTAAATCCTTCGGTTGAAAATAGCTGCTCGCTATACAATTGACCATCAGGTTTTCTAAATTGAATGTGTCGTTTAGTTGGTATATTACCTAATGAATGATAATGCATATTAATTCTGTTTTGAAAGGTTTTCAAAAATCTTTTTTAATGTCTTTTCTAACATCTCTAGTTCAACATCACTTAGTCCATCATAAGCTTCTGCTCTAAAATTCTTAACGATCGGCTGTATGGCTTCAAATTTCTTTTTCCCAAGAGATGTTAATGCAATTTTGTATTTTCTTTTATCAGTCTTATCTGCTTTTCGAGTGATTATTTTTTTGGTTTCCAACAAATCCAGCATTCTTGTGATAGTAGGAGCATCCTTAAAAGCCAAGTCACCAATTTCTTGTTGGCTAAGTTTCTGATGTTTGTGCAGTAAATGTATGATGACCCATTGATCTACCGTAACATCTATTTCTGGATACATCAACAATATTCTAGAAAAGGTCAGTTTCATTAACTTTACGGTTTTCTCTAAAGTATATCCTGTCACTTCTACATGTTTGACATCTTCTTGCAACAAAGAAATATTTTCAGCCATAAAATATCGTTAGTACACTAATAATATGCAAAGCAATGAAATAATTTTAAATTTGAATAGTTTTTTATTGAATATTTTTTCTTTGATAGAATAAATGAACTTGATTTGGATCATTTCAAACATTTTGATGAAATAACCGTTTTGATTGTTATAAAATTTTATAAATAATAAAAAGTATTAACAACCATGTATCCAATAGAATTAACCACACCGATTGCAAAGGATTTGACAGACTTCGGTTTCACAGGATTGAGTAGTCCAAGTGAAGTAGATGAGATTTTAGACAAAAAAGAAGGTACTGTGCTTTTAGTTGTAAACTCAGTATGCGGCTGTGCGGCTGCAAATGCAAGACCTGGTGCAAAGATGGCCGTCGCTAATGGTAAAAAGCCTGACCATTTAGTGACTGTATTTGCAGGAGTAGATAAAGACGCAGTGGATAAAGCAAGGGAGTATCTACTACCCTACCCACCTTCATCACCGTCAATTGCACTTTTCAAAGATGGCAAGTTAGTGCACATGTTAGAAAGACGACACATAGAAGGCAACTCAGCACAAACTATTGCGCACAATCTGGTAGAAGCTTTCGAAGTTCACTGTTGATTGCTTATAATGAAAAATTAATATTTAAAATCCCTGAAACATCAATAAGTTGGATCAGGGATTTTTCATAACTAATAGATACGAGACTGACATTAATGATCTAACCTAAACGACAAAAGTGAGTATTAAAGTCCCATTTTACATTAGCCTAATTTTAGCATTGTACTTGCCTCTTTACGGTCAATTGGATTCAGTATTAATACGAGGTCATTTCATCCAAAATAAGAAGGGAAGTTAGTAATACTGGATTCCTGGTGCCCACACTACTCTAACCCCCTACCCCCCCCAACCCCGGACCAGAGACCTTTATGTTACATTCCTGGGCGCGCTTGGATAAAACTACAGCACTCAGGCAATAACACAATACTTCATTGACTTATCTTTAAAAAAGTTCAATTTAATAGAATTTTGGCATAGTGGCTGCGGTGAGTGTATTCGTCAATTTCCAAAACTCCAAGCATTACATAATGAATTTGGTGACAAAAACTTAAACATTATAAATATTTCTGGTGATATAGAAAGTACAAAAACTAAGTGGAAAGAACTTATTATTAAACATAAGATGACATATCCACAATATTGGGATTTCAACCGTTTACAAGCATCCGACTGTTTGATAAGATGGTATCCTACCAACTATTTAGTTGACGAACGAGGTAAAGTATTAGCCAAAAATATAGATTTGGACCAACTAAAACTATTGATAAAGTAAAAACTGGTCCAAAATTAAATACTATAAGCTTTTTGAAGATAAAATCCTAATTTTCGTAAACATAGATTGTAAGCAAATGTTTGTAGCACAAAATATTTGATTACTTTTGTACCGTTTTTTATAAATAATTTAAGTAAAAGCAAAATATATGTCTAGAATATTGACTTTAAGAGAAGCTTTGGGTGAAGCAATGTCCGAAGAAATGAGAAGAGATGAAAGTGTTTTTCTCATGGGAGAAGAAGTTGCTGAATATAATGGAGCATACAAAGTTAGCAAAGGTATGCTCGATGAATTTGGTCCCAAAAGAGTGATAGACACTCCTATCGCTGAGCTTGGGTTTGCAGGTATTGGTGTAGGTGCTGCAATGAATGGACTAAGACCAATAGTAGAGTTTATGACATGGAATTTTGCAGTATTGGCTTTCGACCAAATTGTGAATAATGCTGCAAAAACCTTATCTCAGTCCGCAGGTCAGTTTTCTTGTCCTATAGTATTCAGAGGCCCTTCAGGATCTGCAGGTCAGTTGGCACAACAGCATTCTCAAACTTTTGAAAGTTGGATGGCTAATATCCCTGGTATAAAAGTCATTTCATGTATTGATCCAGCTGATGCCAAAGGTTTGCTTAAATCAGCCATAAGAGACAATGATCCAGTCTGTATGATGGAATCAGAATCATTTTATGGGTTAAAAGGTGAAATACCTGATGGCGATTATCTTGTTCCTATAGGAAAAGCAGCTATCAGACGAGAAGGAACAGATGTTACCATAGTTTCATACAATAAAATGATTGAAGTCGCTAAAGAAGCGGCCATCGAATTAGCGAAAGAAGGAATATCTGCAGAAGTAATTGATTTGAGAACCATTAGACCTTTAGATTATAAAACATTGGTTGCATCTGTCAAAAAGACCAATAGAATGGTAGTCGTAGATGAAGCATGGCCTTATTCAGGTGTGTCAGCAGAAATTGCTTATGAAATGCAAAAATATGCTTTTGATTATCTGGATGCACCTGTAACAAGAGTTAATTCCGCTGATACATCATTACCTTATGCCCCAACATTCTTAGATGAGTTCTTACCGACACCTGCCAAAGTAATCAAAGCAGTGAAAGAAGTAATGTATGTAACTAAATAGATTAAAATTAAATCAAAAAAAATCACAATTTAATTTTCAATGCGATTCAAATTATTATTAGTCGCTATTCAGTAGGTTTTCCTTGTGATTATAAAATAATTAACGCATCTTCTTAGCTAATAAACTTAGTAAATCACATTTTATAAAGTAACCTTATCAAAATAAAAAGCACCGAAATCAATAGAAATCGGTGCTTAAATTATTTAGGTATATTTATTTAAGTAGCTTAATAATATGTTTTTATTTTGCTGACTTTCCACCATTAAGTTCGTCTTGCAATACCTTTAAAGCATCCCAGTTTCCTTTAGCTGCCAATGCCGCTTGTTTCGACCAAGTAGATGGATTATGCACGTTATATTTTGGGCCTGCTGCATCTAGTATATTCTGTAAAATTTCAATTTTTGCTTTGGCTAAATCACCGAAGGAAACAATACCTTTTTCATTTAGCAATGTGGCTATTTTGGGGCCAATACCTTCGATTTTCTTTAGATCATCATTTTTAGACTTTGTGGCTGATTTTGCTACTTCTGGTTTTGCAACTTTAGGCATCACAACTTTTGCAACTTTTTCAGCCACTGTTTTAGTAGTAATTGCTTTTGATGCTACTTTGCTTACTGTTTTTGCTGGAGCAGCAGCCTTAGTAACTTTTGGAGTAGCTGCTTTTTCTGCTTTTTCAGTCACGGTTATAGAAGTGGTTGCTTTTGCTGCTTTGGTAGCAGGTTTTGTTACTTTAGGGGATACAGCTTTAATTACTTTTGCAGCTTCTTTAGTTTTAGGTGCCTTGGGAACTGCTACTTTGGTAACAACATTATCCAATACAATTACACTGTTTTCTATGCCTGCAAATGGAGAAGGCATGTATCTATCGGCGCTATTGTCATTATCCCATTTATTACCATCTAATAAATATCTAAAAGAATAATCTCTACCCACTGCCAATTCAATAATAGTAGATAATTCAGCTTTACTTTTTTTCATTTTGGGAGCTTTATTACTGTCCCAGTCATTAAAATCACCTAATACTTGCACAGTTTCTATACCTTCAGTCAAAGGATATGAAAAAGTAACTTTACAGGTACCTTTAGCGGATTGATAATTTTTGATAATGCTCATGATATTGATTTTTGAGTATTTATTGAATGTTTAATATACTTGGAAATGCTCCAAATTCTTTTAGTGCCAATTTAACACAGCACAAAATTACAAAAGGTTATATATTAAATATACCTTTTCTATGTAAATTAACATAAATTAACAGAAGAAAGTAGGTATTTAACAAAATTTAATTTGTTTTCAACACAAATTTGTGGCTCAGAATGTAATTTTCTATGGTAGGGCTATAATATTTATGTTCTAATTTCAAAACATTAACAGCAATTTCGTCGCTTGTCATTGACGGATTTATATCACAACTGGTTTGAAATAAAATTTCACCTTCATCATATTTATCATTGACCAAGTGAACGGTCATACCTGTTTTTAAATCATTATTTTCTTTTACAGCTTCATGCACATAATGCCCATACATACCTTGACCACCATATTTTGGCAAAAGTGATGGGTGAATATTCAATATCTTTTTTTGATAGGCTTCAATAACACAATCAGGTATTAATAACAGAAATCCTGCTAAAACAATGTAGTCAACTTGATAATGTATTAAAGTATCTAAGATAAATTGACAATCTCCAAACTGAGATTTTTTAAGCGTCAAGGAAGAAATACCAAAATCTGTAGCTACGCTATGTACACCTGCATCCAATCTATTTGATATTAACACAGAAACACGAACGACCGCATGTTTTGAAAAATAGTTACAAATCTCTCTGGCATTGCTGCCTCCTCCAGATGCTAAAATAGCAATGTTAATCACAATCTTTAAAAAATTTAGTTGAGCACATCGTATTTATCGGCTTTAAAAACATCTATTCCTTTCATGATGGTTTTAAGTTTATCTTTTTGGCCTTTATCACCCAACTTAAATATCTCTATGATTTCATCTCTTTTAGCATCATTAAACATTTGAACTAAATAGGTATTAGGATATTCTATATTAGCTTGCCCTATGGAAGTTATAGCGCTCAGCAAAACTGCTCTACTCCTATCAGACTCATCATACATCTTGTCCAGACTTAATCTGTGGTATTCATAATATGCCTGCCTAAACTGTCTCATCCTTGGACTTAAAATGTTTTCTATCATCCAGAATCTGTTAGTTCGCCCACCACCATCATTTCGCCAACCTTCATCTCCAGAAAAACTTGAAGGAACTGATGCGATCAATTCTTGAGCCAAAGCGAAATACTGGCTTCCACCGTTATTACTAAAAGTATCATAGTCCATTCCTAGGGCATAATACATATAAAAACTAATAATTGCAGATAAATTATCATAAAATGTGTTGGTAGTTTTCTGCAAAGGCATTAAGTCAGAGTAGATAAATGATACATTCTTATCAATAATACTAATAACAGGCGTACTGTAACTAGAACTATAAACAGGTCTTTCTGTTTGAAATACTATCTCAGCCTTGAATGATGATCCTTGGTTCGCCTCAGTAATGGTCATTAAAAAACTGCCTCTAATCTTCTCCTGATCAGTAAAATCATCATTCGTCCATTTGGTTGTTGTGATTAATTCTGAGATTTTCTTTTCTAAATCTTTAAAAAATGAAGCGCTGTTTGATACTGGATTAATTGAAGATAGCGTCTGCACACTCACCTTCACATTCATCTCTTGCCCTTCAACAATAATTATCGTATAAAACATAAAAAATAAAACAGCAATAAATTTATTCATCTTAAGTATTAAAATGGGTTACAAGATAATCAATGATATCGTCAGCTACTTCTGTCTTCGGTTTCAGTTCAAAATCAACCATATTATCAAATCTGTCAATGATAGTAATTTTATTTGTATCATACTGAAAACCTGAGCCAAACTCACCTAATGAATTAAGAACGATAAAATCTAAATTTTTCGTATATAGTTTTCCTTTTGCGTGATTTATTTCATCATTTGTTTCCAAAGCAAATCCAACCATAACTTGTTTGAACGACTTTTTTCCCCCAAGAGTTGCTGCAATATCTATAGTTTTTACTAAATCTAATGTCATGTCGTTGTCTTTTTTCTTTATTTTTTGAGTGGCGACATGTTCTGGCTTGTAATCCGCAACAGCTGCGGCAAGTATTGTTATGTCGCAATCTTCAAAAACATTTGCACAAGCCGCATACATCTCATCGGAAGACTTAACTCGTATTAAATGTATACCTTCATGTGTTACATTCAAAGAAACCGGACCGCTTACTAATATGACTTTGGCACCACGTCTAGCACACGCATCCGCAATGGCAAAACCCATTTTACCACTACTATGATTACCAATAAATCGGACAGGATCTATCGCTTCAAAAGTTGGGCCGGCGGTAATCAATATATTTTTTCCTGCCAGTGGTTTATTCCCATTAAAGAAAGTATCTAAATAGTTTACGATTTCTTCAGGCTCTGCCAACCTCCCATCACCATGTAATCCGCTTGCTAAAAACCCATTGCCTACAGGAATCACTTGATTACCAAAATCTGTTATGGATCGGATATTATTTTTTGTAGCAGGATGCAACCACATATCAAGATCCATCGCTGGTGCTACAAACACTGGACATTTTGCAGATAAATAACAAGCCATCAACATATTATCAGACATACCATTGGCCATTTTTGACAGCGTGGTGGCTGTACAAGGAGCAATAACCATTGCATCCGCCCACAGTCCAGCATCTACATGGTTTGACCAATTATTGTCCACGGACCAGTCGATCAAAACTGCATGGTTTGATAACGTAGATAGTGTCATTGGCGTAATAAAATCACATGCTGATTTAGTCATCACCACTTTCACTTCACAACCAGACTTAATTAATAGACGTGTAAGTAACGCAGACTTATAAGCAGCAATGCTTCCTGTTACACCTAGTAATATTTTTTTGCCCTGAAGCATGGCTTTTAGGATTGGAATTATTCTTCGTGATGACCTCTTGGCTCTTTATATTCAAACTGAAGATCATTTTTCAAAAATTCCTCTGTCGCAATTATCACTGGATTTGGTAATCTCTCATAAAACTTACTGATCTCAATTTGTTCTTTGTTTTCAAGGATCTCTTCAATGGTTTCTGAAGTAGTAGCAAACTCATCTAATTTGCTATGTAATTCATTTTTGATTTCAACAGAAATCTGCTCAGCTCTTTTGGTAATTACCGCTATAGATTCATATATATTGGATGTTTGGGCAGAGATAGATTTAACGTCTCTTGCTTTGATATTAGGATCTAATCCTTGTACTTTTGATTTGATATCTGTGGTCATACTTTAAATTTTTTAAGCGCTGCTAATGTTTCCTTTTCTATGATATTGGCATCCTTTTTCCATTTAGATTTTGGATGTTTCTTTATAAACGTATTGTAATGCACTATGGTTTCATTATACCTTTCAACTTGCTTTTCATAGATACTATTACTTGCAAGGATAAAACTAGACTTTAATATTAAAAACCTTATTTCTTCTAATTTTTTGGATTCAGGAAAATCTTTTAATGTATTCTGAAAAGATGTGACCGCCGCTTGGTATTGACCAATTTTATAATACAACTCACCTTGAGCAAAAGATTTAATCTCCAATTTACGTCTCATCTCATCTATCAAACCATTAGCCAATTCCGCTCTTTCGGTATTAGGATAGAGATTGATAAATTGTTCAAAACCCTCAATGGCTTTTACCGTATAAGATTGGTCCAATTTGTAATTAGGAGAAAGTTTATAATTGGAATAAGAAGCCATGTATTCTGCTTCTTGTTTATTAATACTGTTAGAAAATGTACCAGAATAATTTTTAAAATAAGTAGAAGCTAGAATAAAATCACCTTGATAATAATGCGCATAGGCATATTTGTAAAACAAGTCTTCTGCTTCCTGTCTGCCTCTGTAATATTGAATTACAATATCATACAAAGCAATAGCCCTATCATATTCTTTTTGATCGTAATATTTATTGGCGGCTTTATATACTTTTTCGGGCTGATTACTCGTGCGTAAAGCCTCAAATTCAGACTTGCAAGAAGTCAGAAAAATTATTCCTGATAACAAAATGTAATGGTAAAACTTCATAAGGGCGCAAAATTATATATTTTTTATTAAATATTCTAAGGTTCAGTATAAAATTATCAATCGCAATAGAAAGATTGTGCTTAACAAAACTAAGTATTAAACGAACAGTAGGTGTCATTGTGATAATTAAAATGTTAAATATTTTGTAAAATTCTAATAATATCTTTTTTATTAAACGAAATACCCATATCTTTACGTTATAATATTGTTCAATCGTTTAAACTTATTAAAATATTCAAAACATGAAGCATTTATTTTTATTATTTTCATTTGTATTAGTTGCATCATTTTCAGCTAATGGACAAAGTTGTTCAAAGTCAACTACAGCAGGTAAAGCTTGTTGTGCATCTAAAAAAACAGCTGACGCATCAGGTAGTACTGATACAAAAGTTGCAAGTGTCGTGATGGAAGCTGACGCTGCAGTAGCAGCTTCTAATGGTAAATTCACAAAAAGATCTTGCGAAATTTCTGGAACAACTGCTTATTACGAAAAATCAGTATGTAGTACCTCTGGTAAAGTAAGCTGGAGTGAAGTACAATATGATGCTGATAAAAAAGCATTTACACAAGTTGCATCTGCAAGTATGGAAAAAGATGAAGAAGGTAAAAAAGTAGAAACAAAAGCTTGTGCTGGTAAAGCTGAAGGTAAAGCTTGTTGTAAAAAAGATGGTGCTAAATCTTGTTCTTCTAAAAAAGAAGGTAGTAAGTAATTAGGACTTATCTAAAATAATCTAAGAGGTAGGTGTTTATTCACTTACCTCTTTTTTTATGCCTATCAGAACCATTCTGTTACTTTTATGTTCGATGTATAAATATAATCACAATTTGAAAGAAAGCAAAAAAATAGTTCTTGCCATAGGTGGCTCAAGCGGTTCAATTTATGCACTTAGATTGATGACCAAACTTAGAGAAGCAATCAGTTCGTACAATATAGGCATTGTAATGACAGACAATGCCAAACTCAACTGGGAAATAGAATTAGGAAAATTTAATCAGGCTAATTGGCCATTTAATTTCTATGACAAAAGTGACTTCAATGCACCTTTTGCATCTGGGTCAGCAAAATATGAGACAATGATAATTTGTCCTAGCTCTATGGGTCTTTTAGGAAGAATAGCCAATGGTATCTCCGACGACTTAATAACAAGAGCAGCCGATGTCGTCCTCAAAGAAAGGAGGAAACTCATCATAGTGCCACGAGAGACACCATACAATTTGATCCATTTGCGCAACATGACCTCATTAACCGAAGCTGGAGCTATCATTTGTCCGGCTACACCTTCTTTTTATAACCAACCACAGACATTAGAACAAATAGCGGATACTGTTGTTGACAGAGTATTAGATCTTGCTGGCGTAAATATCAATACTTTCCGCTGGGGAGAGCCAAAATAGTTAAGAAAATATATAGATTAGGTTATGTACCAAAACATGTGGGATGTAGTAAGAGATTTAGAAAAAAACAATCAATTACTCCGAATTAAAACCGAATTAGACCCAAATCTTGAAGTGGCAGAAGTTCATCGTCAAGTTTATGACAAACAAGGCCCAGCCATCTTATTTGAAAACATCAAAGGTAGCCCATACCCGGCATTGTCCAATCTTTATGGAACCATAGATAGAACGGAGTTTCTTTTCAGAAAGACTTTGCCAAAAATAAAAAGGGTAATCGAACTGAAAGCAGACCCAACCAAACTACTTAAAAATCCTTTTCGATATCTTACAACACCTCTTACTGCATTGCAAGCGCTACCTATGCATTCATGGTTCGGTAGCCCTGTAAAGTATAGCAAAACCACAATAGATCAATTACCACAGATAAAGTCTTGGCCCATGGATGGCGGTGCTTTTGTGACCTTGCCACAAGTATTTACATTGCCACCAGGTAGCAAAAACCCTATGGAGTCCAACCTTGGTATGTATAGGATTCAGCTTTCTGGCAATGATTTTAAACAAAATGAAGAAATAGGGCTCCATTATCAACTACATCGAGGTATAGGAGTACACCATGAAGCATACAATCGGAGTGAAGAGCCTTTCCGTTGCTCTATTTTTGTGGGTGGATTACCCTCTCATGCCTTTTCAGCTATCATGCCAATGCCTGAGGGTATCAGTGAGTTAACTTTTGCAGGCATGTTAGGTGGCAAACGTTTTAGATATTCCTTTGATGATCAAGGGCATTTTTTATCATCCGATGCAGATTTTGTCATCACAGGCACCATTTTAAAAAATGTCAAAAAACCAGAAGGCCCTTTTGGTGATCATTTAGGCTATTATAGCTTGACCCATGATTTCCCAGTGATGAAAGTTGATAGCGTTTATCACCGAAAAAATCCTATTTGGCATTTTACTGTCGTAGGCAGGCCGCCACAAGAAGATAGTAGTTTTGGCTATCTCATTCATAAGCTGGTCGAAGACCTTACAGAACAAGAATTTCCAGGTGTAAAAGAGATTCACGCTGTAGATGCTGCTGGTGTACATCCGTTATTGATAGCTATTGGGCAAGAAAGATATATGCCGTTTCGAGATCCAAAACCCGAAGAAATACTTACAATTGCCAATAGAATCATAGGTTCAGGACAAACTTCATTAGCAAAGTATCTCATAATTGCTGCATTTGGTGATGATGTGGCGCTGACAACCCATAATTTAAAAGCTTTTTTTCAACATTTTTTAGAAAGGGTGGACTGGACGAGAGATTTACATTTTCAAACAAAAACCACTATTGATACATTGGATTATTCTGGCGATGACTGGAATGGTGGTTCAAAAGTAGTAATGGCTTGTAGAGGATTACCTATAAGAAAGTTGGAGTATAATATGCCAGCAATGACGCCCAATAGTATGATAAACTCTATTAATCTCATTATGCCTGGTGTATTGGGGATTTCATTAAAACCATTTACCAATTACCTTGATAATGAAGAAGATATGAAAGTATTGACCAGTTACTTGAGTGATCAAAATCTTAGTGGTTTTCCATTGGTAGTAATTTCTGATAATAGTCAATTTACCTCCAAAAACATGGATAACTTCGTGTGGGTCACTTTTACAAGATCAAATCCATCACATGACATATATGGTGTGGGAAGTTTTGTTTCTCACAAACATTGGGGCTGTAAGGGTAGTCTTATCATAGATGCTAGAAAGAAACCACATCATGCCCCAGAATTAGTAGCGGATACTGCTATACAAAAAAAAGTAGCTGAATGGTTAAACTTTTAAATCAATAAATTGCTCGATTTTGTTTCAGTAATTTTTCAACTGTTTGATTGAGCAACATAATTGATTTAGATTGTTGATCAATAGTTCTTTTCATGCCATCCATCTCTTCATGAAAAGCGTGCCGAATATTGTTGGGTGAAGGCAAGTATGGAGAAATTTTCACTTCAACATGCCATATTTCTTTGATTTCATTTACAGGTATTTCATAAGGTTGGTAGTAATTATTATCTGACAATAGTTCAATAATTCCACTTTCTTTGACTTTATTTTTAACTCTTTTAACCACGATCGAACCATCAAGTACGATGACATAAACCAAATTATTTCGTACAGAACTGTAAAAATTATTATTATCTACAAAAGAACAAACTACTTTATCTCCCGCATATAAAGAAGGTTCCATACTATCTCCCACTATATCAAAACATCGATAAGTGCCATGTTGAAATCTATAATCAGGTAACGAAAAACTTACTAGATCAGCCATAAAAACAGGGTCATTATATTGATCAGTATAGCCTGCATGAGCAGCTGTGGGTACATAAACTATCTTTTCAAGGGAAGTATGTGCCGCAGATGATGAAGATTGTTGGACGATATCTTCATCTAAAAACATATTTCCAATTCCAGTAAATATATATTGTGGATTTATTTTATATATTTCAGCAGCATTTTTTATAAGCTCTATGGTAACATCCCTTTTACCCTTCATGATGTCATTAAGATTTTGAGGATGATATTCTACATTCAAAGAAAACTGACGTACAGACTTTATTTCATTACGTTCTTTAAGTCTTTCAATACAAGAAACAAATCTATCAGTAACAATGCTACACATACTTTTCAAAAGTTGAAGGTTGGAATGAATTCATCAGGGGCAAAAGTATAAATTAATATTCAAATAAAAAATAATATGTATAAATTATTAATAATTATTTTAATATGAATTGTTTTTGCTATTAAATAATGACGAATTGACCATTTTATATAAAAAGATGGCTTTTAGATATTTCGGTTGAACGAATCAGCTACATTGGAATTACTTTGATTTCATAAGTGATGTTTACATTCTCGTAAAAAACTCCATAGTAGCTTATAAAAACTTAACTTTAGCTTTAAGAAACAAATATAATGTTTTCGCAAAATTTTCGCCCACGTATCAATAAATACTTTTAATACGACTTTAATCATAATTGATAATTTAATTCTTATTGGCTATAACTTGCTACCAGACTCACAAAAAATCTAGCAACTTTCGGGTATTCTGAAAAAACTAATTCATTGGTGAATAAGTCTTCGAAGTCATGACGATTCATTTTAGGCAATTGCAAATATATCTCAAACTTATGAATTCTTCATTTTTTTTTGTATCTAGGGTTTGGAGTGCTAAAATCTTTACCTATTGCATTGCTATTTTATGTATTATATCAATGGTAGAATTGCTTACATAATCTAAGCTTGCCTATATAAAACCAAAAATTAGCATTATTCCTTTAAATTTTCCATTGTATTACACTTTGATAATAGAATACATAAAACCTAAAGAAAAGCAATCAGTATTGTTTTTGTCGCAATAAAAAAAAAAGGATTAAATCACCATTTGTCAGCTATTTAATCCCTTCTTTTAAAATCCAAAACTACGAAAAATTACATCCTTTCAATAATCATTGCACTTGCACCGCCACCACCATTACAGATAGCAGCCATACCGTATTTGCCATTATTTTGGGCTAAAACATTTGTCAGTGTCGTGATGATTCTTGCTCCTGAACAACCTAGTGGATGTCCCATAGACACTGCACCACCATTCACATTGACTTTATCTTGAGATAGTCCAAAATGTTTGATAAAAGCCAATGTAACAACTGCAAATGCTTCATTCACTTCAAAAAATTCAATATCAGCTATAGTAAGTCCTGCTCTTTGCAAAGCTTTTTCTGCAGCTATTGCAGGTGCCGTAGTAAACCATTCAGGTTCGTGTGCACCATCTGCATAAGACACTATACGTGCTATTGGTTTCAAATTATATTTTGCGACCGTTTCTTCATCTACTAATACCAATGCAGCAGCACCATCATTTATGGTAGAAGCATTGGCCGCTGTGACCGTACCTTCCTTAGTGAAAACTGGCCTAAGTGTTGGAATTTTTTCAAACATCACATTTTTATATTCTTCATCCTGGGCGATCACATTGACATTGCCTTTGCGATCTTTGACTTCTACGCCTACTACTTCATTGGCAAATCTTCCTGCTTCCCATGCAGCAGCAGTACGTTGGTAACTTTGGATGGCATACGCATCTTGTTCTGCCCTACTTATTTCAAATTTTGTAGCTGTAGCATCAGCAAAACAACCCATGGCTTGATTATCATAGACATTGGCTAAACCATCTCTGATCAATCCATCTACAACTTCGCCATTGCCATAACCATATCCATATCTTGCCTTGGTAAGGTAATGTGGAATAGACGACATATTTTCCATACCTCCAGCAACTATGGCTTTATTTTGGCCCAACTGTATTGATTGCGCACCAAACATGACAGATTTCATACCGGAAGCACATACTTTATTGACCGTAGTGGCGGGTGTCGAATTTTTCAGTCCTGCGTTTAGCGCTACTTGTCTGGCTGGCGCTTGCCCTGCATTGGCCTGAATAACTTGACCAAAAAATATTTCTTCAACCATATCTGACGGTAAGCCTGACTTCTCTACAGCTGCTTTTACAGCAGTGGCGCCCAACTGAGTAGCAGGAATTCCGGCTAGACTTCCTCCAAAACTCCCCAAAGGTGTTCGTACAGCGGATACGATATATACGTTTTGCATTTTAAAATGATTTTAATGATTAGGAAAATGACAACAAAGGTAAGGAAATAACCATAATTTGAGCAGAATTAGGCAGTATTCTACCACAACTGAAATATTTTTTAAGTGCGACTTTAGCTATTTTCCTTAGCAGACGTGGATCTTTTTTGATAAGCCATCCAATCAGCTTCGGTATCTATATCGTTGAGTGCGTGCAAAGTAGCAACCGTTAGCTGTTTATTAGAAATTATTTGCAAAGTTTGGTTAAAAACATCTGCGGTACTCCAAGCGATACCATCAAATAGAAATGGAAAATAATCATTCATTCCTAATAAATAGTAGCCACCATCATAAGTTGGACCTATTACGACATCATGTTTGTCTAACAGCTCATAAGCACTGAATATAATTGATTGTGTCACTTCTGGACAATCACTACCTATAATCAACACCTTTGACTTTTGCCTATTACCTAATTTATCAAAAACCTCATTAAATGCCATTTTCATTTTGTGGCCAAGATCACCATTACTTTGTTTCATTTTGACATAGGTTTCATTTGGCCATTCATCATCAATAGCTATTTGTTCACTATAATACAAGTTTTTATAAATATCAGTCAGCTGACTTGTGTTACTCCTTGTAATTTCGAGCAATCGAAGGTATATATTGAAAGCAGCAAGGTCTCCTGTAGTGGCCGCAATTCTGGTCTTTACTTTGCCCATTTCTGGGTTTTTAATAAAAACAATCAAGTGCTTATTACTATTCAAGCCTTACTTTTTATCTTCTTTATCATCCTTTTCTGTCTTCTTACGCACCTTGTCTCCTGATTTCAAATTTTTGCTTACTTCTAGATATGGGCCAGATATGATTTGATCACCAATTTTTATACCTGATTTCACCATTATATATTCGTCATCTTGAATTCCTGTTTCAACTTTTACCATTTTTACGGTATCTGTATCCATGAGAAAAATGACCTCATCATAGTCGATATCCTGAATCTTTGCTTCATCTTCTTGATTTTGGGTAACCTCCTTTTTCTTCTTTTTGGGATCTTCCCTTTCTCTCACTGTGACACACTGTATGGGTACAGCTACCACATTATTCGCTTCATCCGTGTAAATATCTACCGATGCCGACATGCCCGGTCTCAAAGGATATTTCATGGCTACTGTTTTCACATCTTGATATGAATTGGCATCAACTCTTATTTTTACAACAAAATTAGTTACTTGGTCCGTATTCAGTGCAGTAGATGTAGTAGCAATATTTGCAGCCGAATTGGCTATCTGAGTTACTACCCCTTTAAATTTCTTACCCAAATAGGCATCAACTTCTATATCCACTTCATCACCTACTGCGACTTTCAAAATATCATTTTCACTGACATCTACTTGCACTTCCATGGCATTAAGGTTGGAAATACGCATCATTTCCGTACCAGTCATTTGTATGGTACCCACTACCCTTTCACCTTTTTCTACTGAAAGTTTGGATACGATTCCGCTAGTCGGAGATTTAATAGTTGTCCTACTGAGACTAGTTTTTAGCTCTTTCAGACTTGCATTTGCCCCCTTTATACTATATTCAGAAGCTTCTGCTGATTGTTGTGATCCTTTGATGCTGGCTTCCGCTGCTCTTACATTGGCTTCCAACTGTCTCAAAGATGCAAGCGACTGATCCAATTCTGCTTGAGATATTACGCCATCCTTTTTCAGCTGTTCATTTCTTTTGTGAATGGTGCGAGCATTTTCGAGTTGCGCTGTGAATTGTTCTTTTTGGGCACGGTTTGACTCTATTTGTGATTTGCTGATAGCCAATTGAGCCTTTGAGTTATTTACCGTTGCCTCTCCTCGCTCTACCGCCGACATATAGGTATCTGGATTGATTTTTGCCAATATCTGTCCAACCACGACAGAGTCACCTTCTTTGACATATAACTCTACAATCTCACCGGATACATCTGAAGAAATCTTAACTTCTGTCTCCGGAAATATCTTCCCACTTGCTGATACTGTTTCTCTTATAGTCCGCTTTTCTGCTTCCGCTATGGTTACTGCCGTACCTTTAGGCTTGGATTGTCCTTTGTAAATGGCAAATGCAGCAACTATTAAAAATAGCCCTAAAAGTGACCACAACAACCAGTTTTTCTTTTTTCCGTTTTGCATTTCGATATTAATATTATATATATTTACAATATGTTAATTACTTAATTTAATAGACTTGCCTAGATAAAAGTCCAAGACTTTCGTTCTGAAAAGATATTCATATTTAGCTATCAAATGATTGATATCTGCTGTTTCCATTTGAGTTTTCAACCTTGTCAGCTCAAAAACATTGGTACTTCCTGCTTCAAAACGTTTTAATGCATTAGCATAAACATTGGTTTGTGCATTTTTAGTTTTTTCAGTGGCCAAATACCTAGCTTTTGCTGCTTTTGCGTCTGCCAATGATTGACCAATTGTAATTTTGAGATTTTCTTTGATTTGATCATAATTCAGCTGTGCACGCTCTACATTAAGTTTAGCTTTCTGCACACCCGATTGAGCTGTATAATTATTATAGATAGGAATACTTAAAGAAACCCCTATCGCATAAGAAAGATTATCACTAAATTGATCAAAATATGGTTTCTTTGTAAATTCATACACAGGATTAGGAAAACCTACATTTACTTCCTGATTGTTTATCAGCACCTTAGTCTCTTCGTACGTGGTGCTTTTTAATATTGAGTTAAATCCTTTATTGGAGTAATTGGTCGATAAACTTCCTCCTGCACCTAGTGAAGGTAACAAATTGGCCTCAGCAATTTTCTGCCCCAACTGGGCACTTCTGATACGAAATTCATTGGCTTGGAGTGATGGTTGATTATTGATGGCACTGCTCAATACTTCATCAAAAGTAAGTAAAGCTGGGTCCGTATCTATCAATAAACCCAAAGGTGCAAAAATGTCGATATTTTCATCAGGTTCGATTCTTAATAGTTGTTTAAGATTCAACAGATTGATATTCAGATTGTTTCTAGCTTCTGTTATGGTTTGTTCATTGACTGCTATTTGGGCGTCTATATCCAATCGATCATTTTCAGGTCTATTGCCTACAGCAATTTGTTTATTTAATAGTATCAACTGCTCATTGGTTTGTTTCAATTGATTTTCAGCATTTTGTAAATTTTCTTTGGCAAATAAAATGTTGAGATACAAGCTAGCTACATTGAGACTGATGTCCCTTTTAGTTTGTTCGAGATCTTTGAGTGCTGCTTTATTGGTGACAGCAGCTTGGTTAATACTATTGGTCACTTTACCACCATTATAAAGCAAAACATTGGAATTGAGTGAAAATCCATTATTAAAAAAAGTCTCTGTTACAAACTCATTTCTAGTAGGGTCGATGGTACGACCAAAATTCCAACCCACATTGGTATTGGCAGACAGATTAGGATATCGACTATGTTGCGCTTGTCTGACGTCGATCTCCGTAGTACGAAGCGATAAGTCACTACCTTGTATTTGAAGACTCTTATCTAAGGCTCTTTGGATACATTTTTCAAGTGTCCAGATTTCTTGTGCTGAACTGGTGTAACTAAACGTAAGTATTAAAACGAATACTTTAAAAAAATTGACCGATGACATTTTCATTCATGAATATTTACAGCACAATATTACGAAAATTGCTTGTAAACTCCATAGTTTTTTATATTAAAGCTTGTTTTGCATAGATAAAAGCAAAAAAAACAGGTTGTTTCTTCTCAAAAATAAATGTAGCTCTTAAAATAGTAATGAAGCATGAAACAGTGAAATTGATCCTAAAATAAAAGATGGGAAGGGAAATAAAAGTCAAACGCTGAAGTCCTAATAATAAAAAACCAACAAAACATCACCATAATGAACACCATACCTAAACAGCGATTCCTATAAGACCAAGGTCAACGCACGGACCGGTCTTAGAGAATTAACTTATAAAAAAATAGTAAAGCAAACCCGTTAAAAGTTTAAAACAGTGTGAGCCAAAACTGCAATATATCCATTTCAGAAAGCATATCGCTCAAAGCATACCACATTTTTATAATTTGTACTTGCTTCATTATATACTCATTACAAATATTTTCCTTACTTTTGCGTTTTAATTATCAGCGAAATAGTTTCATCGCTTGAAATCATTTTATTATGAAGCATTTATTTCTATTTGTTATTTTCACCCACGCAACGATAGTTTTGTCTGCACAGGAAAATAGTGTATCTATTGATCGTTTGCACGGTTATAAATTAGGCCAGGAGTTGTTTGACAAAAGTCTTTATGGGCCTGCAAGATATACACATCACCAATATATACATCAAGTACATCCTGCCACCGACGATGATTTCGCCAACCTGCGAGACGATGCTGGTGCTATGGCTGCAATTTCATCTCTCAGAGCAGACCTAATGAGCGGCGAAAATGAACTATTGACCTTCATACAGCAGAAGTATCCTGATCCTGTCACTACGCCAGCAATACTGGAGTTAGGTAGCTACTATTACAATCAAAAATGGTATAAAAAATGTACCGAAATGTACGCCATGATCGACCTCGAGAGTCTGCCAGAATATGATATGTCGGAAGCCAGTTTTAAGAAAGGTTATGCACATTTTGTGAGCAAGGAATTTGCAGAAGCTAAAAATTCATTGAGCCTGACGACCAGTATCAACAATGATTTCTATTATCCTGCTAACTACTATTATGGATTATGTGAATACTTTACCAATAATTTTCAAGCTGCGGTCAATTCTTTTGAAAAAGTTAAAAACAATCAGATCTATAAATCATTTGTACCATACTACATTACACAGATATATTTTGCTCAAAACCAATCAGACAAGGTCATCAGCCATGGTGAGCAAGCACTGAAAGATGGCCAATTGCGCAATAGAAAAGAAATCCGTCAACTCATCGGTCAATCTTATTTCAAACAAAAAGAATTTGAAAAAGCTCTACCACATCTTGAATATTATGAAGCCAATACAGACAAGCTGACCATCGAAGAGTTTTACCAATTGGGCTTTACGCAGTACCAACTTAAAAAGTACATAGCTGCAATTAAAAACTTTGGAGAGTTAAACCTTTTGGACAATAAACTTGGGCAACTTGTCAATTACTACCTTGCGGATTGCTACTATCGCACGGGAGATAAGATTTCTGCAAGAGCAGCTTTTAAAAAAGTAAGTCAAATGGATTACGAAAAAAGCATGCAGGAAGAAGCAACATTTAATTATGGCAAGTTATCGGCGGAGTCAGGTTTCGATAGAGAAGCCATCAATACATTGGTAAAAATAGATAAAAACAGTAAATATCAGACAGAAGCACAAAATATCATCAATGACTTACTGGAAAACACATCGGATTATGCCTCTGCTTTGCAAATCATAGAAAGCCTGCCCAATATCAATGACAAACTGAAAGTGACCTACCAAACCGTAGCTTTGAAATACGGTATGCAGCAATACAACAATGGATTGTATGAAGATGCATTGGTCAATCTGGAGAAGGCTGGAAAGTACCAACTCAGTAGGATTACTGCTGCACAAGGAGCTTACTGGGTCGGACAAATCCACCACGAAAAAGGAGAATACAAAATGTCTATTACAACACTTGACCAATATTTTAAACTAGCCGAAGGGATCACATGGATGCCCGATGAATCAGCTCAAGCATCGGCATTCTATACGCAAGGATATAATTATCTTTTGCAAAAGGACTTTAAAAATGCTGAAAAAACCTTCAAAAGTGCTCTTGACTTATTTAAACAAAATGCGTCAAAAATCAAAAACAAAGACATCACTGAAAAGATATGGCCGGATGCCATGGTCCGCACTGGCGACTGCTTATTCAAAGATAGAAAATATAAAGATGCTGTAAACTATTACGACCAAGCTATACAGAAAAAACTAGGAAGTTATGTCTATGCGATGTATCAGCGAGGGATGATCGAAGGACTCTTGGGTGAGCCTTTTGAAAAAATATTGAGTATGAGGGATATCAAGACGGCCTACCCTACTTCGGAGTACGCAGATGATGCGCTTATGCAACTCGGTGACACCTATTTTGATGTTGAAAATATAGATAATGCCTACAATTCCTACAATGAGTTAGTAACCAAATACAAGGTAAGTCCATTGGTCAATGGTGCCCATCTTAAATTAGCATTGATTGCATATAATAAAGGTGACTTAAATACTGCCATCAGCCACTATAAAGCTATATTTAACAATAATCCATCGTCCAAAGAAGCAGAAAGTGCCATTTTGGGCCTTCAAGAAATTTATATTAATGATTTAGGTAAATCTGAAGAATATGTCGCGTATGTAAGTACTCTCCCTGGATATAAAATCAGTGACAGTGCCGTAGATTCACTCGCATATATGGTTGGCGTACTTCGCTACAATGAAGGCGAATATGAAAAAGCCATTGCAGGTTTTAATAATTATTTGGAAAAATATCCATCAGGAGGCAATAGGATCAAAGCAATGTATTACCGAGCTGAATCATACACTTTACTCAAAAAATATAACGACGCATTTGCAGGATATGAGAGTTTGGTAATATTAGGTAAATCAGAGTTTTATGTACCATCGTTGCGCAAATCAGCTTTGATTGCATACAATCATACACAAGCTTTTGATAAGGCGTACTACTATTATGATTTATATTATCAAAACTCTACAGATGAAGATGAAAAATATAAAACAGCCTTGGCTGCCATGAGAAGTGCGTTCAGAATTACTAATAGCGAAGCAGTGAAAAAATACGGAAGCATAGTAAGTGCGCACTCTAAGGCAAGTGTAGAAGAACGCTCTACAGCCAATTACTATGTAGGCAAAACTTATTACAGAGAAAATAATCTTCTACAAGCAAAAGTCTCATTCACCAAAGCCAGCGAAAAGGCAGACAATAACCAAGCCGCAGAATCGAGATATCTCATCGCTGAAATCTTTTATAAAGAAGGCAAAAAACAAGAATCCGAAGACCAATGTAATACTGCCAATGAAGCCAATGCGGCATACCCATTTTGGATTGCCAAAAGTTTATTACTACTTTCGGACATCTATGTAGATAGAAGTGATTTATTCAATGCACGCGCTGCTTTGGAAGCCATTATTGAGAATTTTCCGAATGATAAGGAATTGATCACCATTGCCCATGATAAATTAAAAATCGTGGAACAACTAGAAAAACAAAAGAATAGGATCAAACCGTCCAGTACCATCAATAATCTGTTGGAAATGCAAAGCAGTGGCAATTAATAAAAAAGTCCTTCCATTTTAAGGGAAGGATTTAGGATGGGTTAAACCGACTTTATTAACAAATAAAAATAAATTAAGATGTCCAAATTTATAAAATATATACTTTTCGTTGCCACCTTTCCATTGGTGGCACAACAAGATAGCACTAGACTGCAAATAAATCAAGTAGAGGTCATCAAATATTTTGAAGCCAATCTCGAAGATGCACGCAAAATTGTCGTGAAGTCAGTCATACCACGTCAAAAAGAATTCAAACCAATATACCAATACGATATTTCCATCGTACCTGTTGAATTAAAATATCCTGACCCAGAGGTAAAACCTTTGGCTATGAATCCTGATGGGCCATTTTTAGTCAATAAAGGGTTTATTCGTGCAGGATATGGTTTACTCAAAAATCCTGAAATACTGGCAGGTTATCATTTTGCTAAAAAGGATAGATATGATGTTGGCATACAAATCAATTACGAAAGCTTAAACAATACCAACAAAAACCCTTACCAAAGATACCGAAATACCTGTATAGACTTATATGGCAACTTACTTGTCAAAGAGAACATGAAAGTCTATGGTAAAGTAGAGACAGACTATAGAAATAGATACTTTTATCACACAGACTTGGGCATCGATACACTTTACAACGAAGTGCAATCCGAAAGATCGCTCAATGGATATTCCATCACTGCTGGTATCGCCAATCCTGAACCAACCAAATACAAGTTCAATTACGACTTAAGTCTTGCTTTGCGCAATATGTCGATCACCAAGCAAGCTGCTAGAGATAATGGCATCTCTCTCAATGGAAAAATAGAAAAACACTTTAATAAAGGTACTGTTTTGGCAATAAATGGCCGATATGATTACACTGCATTCAATGGCAGTAGGGAAATCAGCCTTAGCACAGCATCTCTACTTCCGTTGGTCAAAACAAAAATAAAAAATGTAATCATCCATGGTGGAGTTAGCATGATTTACAGCAGTGATGGCAACTCTGCGATTTTCCCTGAAGTAATGGTATCTTACGGTTTGGCAGGACAGAAATTACAAGTTTTTGCTGGTGTGCATCAAGACGTTTATTCCAATACTTTCACCAATGTATCGCAACGAAATCCATATCTGAATACCAAAATAGATTCACTACAAAATAGCGTATTCCAAGAGTTTTACGGCGGCATCAAAGGTAAATTCTCATTCCTGACCTATCAGGTTAAAGGAGGATATAAAAATGTCAACAATCAAATGTATCTCTTAAACAATCGAACAGACCTACGCGTTTTTGATATGATTTACGATGATTTAGGGATTGTGTTCGTAAGTGGTAATCTTGATTTTACTTTTGCAGAAAACATCCATTTTGGTGGTTGGTTAACCCAAAACATCTTTAATACGGACTTACAACCTAAAGCTTGGCATGTCCAAAATCTTGAAGCTAATGCTTATGCAACAGCCGACTTTTTTAATCAAAAACTAAAACTGAAAGCAGAGCTATTTTTTGGCAATGGAGTGGACTTTATCAACAAAGACAGTATCATCACCAAGTCCAATGTCCTTTTCGACCTAAATATTGGTGCAGAGTATAGCCTATTCAATAAATTGAGTATCTTCGCAAGGGGAATCAATCTCTTAAACAATAGATTTGAAAGATGGTATGGTTATCCAAGTGTAGGGATTAATGCTATGGCTGGGCTAAAAGTGGTATTTTGATTTAAGAAATTTGTAAATATTCGTTTGCCGAAGAATATGAAATTCTTTCTAATATTATTAACACCATTTTGATCTAAAAATTAGTAATTAATGTATGTTGTTATACCTACAAAATACTCAAATCCATCAGTAAAGGTATTTTGAATTCGAACTTCAATCAAATTCTTCGATGTAGTTACTTAGCTGTGATGATTTAGCTCAGAAATCTTTAAATTATTTTTTTTTCATTCATCCTTCCTTACATTTACTCATTTTATATCGCATTCATTCTATCATTTCACCATTTTTATTACTTTTGCAACTTCGTATAAAATAAACATATACAATATGACGCATCACTTGAGTGAACAAGAATTGGTAAGGAGAGAAAATCTGACAAAATTAATAGAAGCAGGGATAGAGCCGTATCCTAGTGCAACATTTGAAGTAAATGCAACAGCGCAAGAAATCAAATCAAATTTTGTGGATGGTGAGTCTAGTTACCAAGAAGTTTCTTTAGCTGGAAGACTGATGTCTCGCCGCATCATGGGTAAGGCTTCATTTGCAGAGTTACAAGATGCTACAGGTCGTATTCAGATTTATATCTCTCGTGATGAAATTTGTCCCGACGATGATAAAACATTATATAATGATGCTTTCAAAAAGTGGTTTGACCTTGGGGATTTTATTGGTATCAAAGGTTACGCTTTTTATACACAGGTAGGCGAATGTTCAGTGCACGTGACTTCTCTGACTTTGCTCTCTAAGTCGCTCAAACCATTACCTGTGGTCAAAAAAGATGAAGAAGGCAATGTCTTTGATGCTTTCACTGATCCCGAGCAAAGATATAGACAAAGATATGTGGATTTGGTAGTAAACGATCATATCAAAGATGTATTTGTCAAAAGATCAAAAATGTATAACTCTATGAGAGAGTACCTCAATGAAAAAGGATATCTCGAAGTAGAAACACCCATATTACAGCCATTGTACGGTGGTGCAGCTGCTAGACCATTTACCACGCACCACAATACATTGGACATGAAATTGTATCTACGCATTGCCAATGAATTATACCTTAAAAGATTGATCGTAGGTGGATTTGATGGTGTATATGAATTCAGTAAGGATTTTCGAAATGAAGGAATGAGTCGATTTCACAATCCTGAGTTTACACAAATAGAGCTTTATGTCGCTTATAAAGACTATGAATGGATGATGAACCTTGTTGAAGAAATGGTAGAAAAAGTTGCTATAGATCTACATGGTACTACAAAAGTGCAAGTCGGGGAAAATATCATAGATTTCCAAAGACCATGGAAACGATACACAATGTATGAAGCCATTCAACATTTTACTGGCATTGATATCGGTGAGATGGACGAAGATCAACTGCGGGCCACAGCCAAATCGCTTCACGTACCTGTAGATAATACCATGGGTAAAGGCAAATTGATAGACGAAATATTTGGTGAAAAGTGTGAAGGAAACCTTATCCAACCAACATTTATTACAGACTATCCCGTAGAAATGTCTCCTTTGGCCAAAAAACACAAATCAAAACTAGGATTGGTAGAAAGGTTTGAAGCTATTTGCAATAAAAAAGAGATTTGTAATTCTTTTTCAGAACTTAACGACCCTATAGACCAACGTCAAAGATTCGAGAGTCAATTGGAATTAGGAAAACGTGGTGATGAAGAAGCCATGGTATTGGATGAAGATTTTTTAAGATCATTGGAATATGGAATGCCACCAACAGCGGGACTTGGTATAGGAATGGACAGATTAGCGATGATTATGACCAATCAAAATTCAATACAAGATGTACTTTTCTTCCCACAGATGAAGCCTGAAAAACAGGAGAAAGCCGAGTGAGTATCTTATTAAATTTGTTGGCAGCTCTACGAGCTATTATTGTTTTCGGAAGCATGGCATTATTTATGTTATTTTATGGCATATCATGTATCATCATTCCACACAGTAAAAAAAGAGCTCTCAGACTGAGAGAAAATTTTCTCAAGTACATTTGTATTCCTGTATTTAATATTCACATCATCAAAGTAGGAGATCCATCTGTCGAGCCGGCTTTGTATGTTTGTAATCATCGTTCTTTTACAGACCCAATCGTATTGTGTCGATATCTCAAGGGTTTTGTAATTGCCAAAGCAGAAGTGGCTAATTATCCTATTATCAACAAAGGTGCAGAATTGACAGGTGTGATTTGGGTAGATCGCAATAATCAAGATTCGCGAACTGCTACAAGAGACAAAATGGTAGATACCATTCAATCAGGGTATAATATTATCGTATATCCAGAAGGTACTGTAGGAAAAGAAAGAACTACCCTACCCTTTAAGAAAGGAACTTTTATGGAAGCCGCAGCCAATGATATCCCTGTAATACCTGTCGCAATAGAATTCAAGTCTGCCAAAGACATGTGGGTAAAGGAAAAGTTTGTTCCACAATATTTACACCAATACTCAAAGTGGAGGACAGAAGTCAAACTGCATTTTGGAACTCCAATAACAAAAAATGATGGTGTATATCTGCAAGAAACTGCACAAAAGTGGATTGATAACCAATTATTGATTATGCAAAAAGATTGGAGTACCGCTTTCTGAACAGGAAATAGTTATTTTACTTCTTCTACTTTAAATACTAAATAATCGGTATCACCTTGCCAAGGAAAAGCATTGACTTTCTCCTGATAATGCAATCGTACATTTTTTCCTTCATATTTTTGTAAATCTGCATACACTTGATCATCTTTCGCTGAAAATTCGAAAGTACTTTCTTTATTCATAAGTACGGCACCAGCCAATTGAAGTTGCCCTTCATAAGTTTTGAAAACTTTTCCTTTTTTAGAAACTTTATAAAGAATGCCCGCTCTTGTACCTTCACTAATCGTGTATGTTCTATAAAAATAATACCCAATAGACAACAAAATTGTTGCAATTAATATCATCCATCCTAATTTCTTAGCAAAAGATTTAGCTTTTACTTTGGTTTCTTCAAATGCCATATAAAGTTGAAATTTTTATTTTGTTAAAAACAACGCAAAGATAACGAATACTTTTAATAAATAGTTCCCAGAATTTCTTAAGAACACTTATGTAGAATCCAATTCTAGGTAATTATTGAACAAATATTGGCTAAGAAGAAATTTTAAAACTAATTTATGAAGGTACAAAACGTATAGAAAGTGAATTTACACAGTGTCGCGTATTTTTGTCAGTAATCCTCTCACCTACGAAAACATGGCCAAGATGCCCATTACATTGATTGCACAATATTTCTGTTCTCCTTCCGTCTTTATCAGTTATTCGCCTTACTGCTCCAGGTAATTCGTCATCAAAAGCTGGCCATCCGCAGCCAGAATCAAACTTAGATGAAGAGTGGTAAAGCGGCGCATTGCATTGTCTGCAAATATATGTGCCGCTTATGAAGTGTTTGTCATACTCTCCTTTAAAAGGTCTTTCTGTACCTTTATCCAAAATCACATACGCTTCTTCAGGTGTCAATTTATTATATTTTTCTGACATGTTATGGCTTTAATAAGTGACTGAATTTTTGTTTAAGTTTGTTTATTTTAGGCGGAATAACTATGGAACAATAGGTTTGATTAGGATTCAAATTGTAATAGTCTTGGTGATAGTCTTCAGCAGGATAAAACACATCTGCCAAAGTAATTTCTGTGACTATAGGGTCATCCCAATATGTATTAGCAACATTTGATTTAGACCACATTGCTTTTTCCTTTTGTACATCTGAAGTATAAAAAATAGCTGACCTGTATTGCGTGCCTCGATCAGCACCTTGCCTATTTAATGTGGTAGGATCATGAGTGGTCCAAAAAACATCCAAAAGCGTTTCTAATAATATTATTTCAGCATCAAAATCTACTTTAATCACTTCTGCATGACCTGTAGTCCCATTGCAAACTTCACGGTAACAAGGATTTTTAACATGTCCGCCCATATAACCTGACACTACTTTATGTACACCATTTAGCCTATCAAATACAGCTTCTACGCACCAAAAACAGCCTGCCCCAAGATAAATTGTTTCTACCATTTTGTTCCTTTAATTTTCGCTTGATGATACTATACCCATCATATATATTGATCTATTACAATAAAATTGGCTCTATAATGTTTTGGAAATACGTAAACTTTAACTAAAAAATAGGCAAAAATGAGACAGCTACTTTTCTACAGGCGTAATGACATAGGAAGTACTTGGCATTTTTTTTGCAACCATTTCAATACCATATTCATCTTTGAGTTGATGAATTAGATTTTCAATGGTATCAAAACTGAGATTCCAATCATGTGGGAGATTGTATGAACCTTTGTACACAATTTCTTTTTCGAGCAAATTTGATAATTGTATTACTAAATTGTGAATTTGAAAATTATCTGCTTGCAAATATCCTTCACCACTAATAAAAGAAGTTGATTGGTCTTCGTTCCATTCATATATTTGTGCGCTCCAAAGCATCGTACTATCCAAAAGTTTGAGTTCAAAAATGTCTTTTTCGGCGGTTTGTTCTGTATATTTTAAATTTAAGGAAGACACGAATAGCTGCAATGCGGTAAATTTATTAGAATGATCCAAACAAGTATCCACAGAAAAGTAAGCATATTTATTGTACTCGTCTTTCAAAATTACATTTTCCGCAGGCACCTGCAATATTGAACTAGCTATATCTTTAAAAGATCCAACAATTTGAGATTCTCTACAGTTATTAACAAAACTGTGTGATAACTCATGCTCTGATTTTTGCAATTTTGAAGACATATTTGCTAATGATAAAGTCAAACTTTTATCTTTTTCTTTAGGCAATAAGACTTCTTTATGTGTAACTATTTTTTTATTTACGGCAATAGAAGGTTTTCTTTTACTGTTAATCAGCTTTGCTATCAAGTCAAAATTCATATTTGAAGGCATTCCTTGCCAAGCTACACTTCCATCTGGAGCAATCAAAACTGAATATGGGATTGATGTTACATTAAACCTATTAAATGTTCTACCTTCATAGTCAGTCGCAATAATGGTCTTTGCCTCTCTTTTCGAAAAAAAAATGTTTTACTATTTCTGCATTTTCATTTGAGATACTAATATATACCACTTTATCTTCAGTTGTTTTACTCAATTCACTAAGGTGATCCATCGCTTTGATGCATGGTCCACACCAAGTAGCCCAAAAATCTACCAAGATATATTGGTCTTTGCGTATAGGATGTTCAGCACTAGGATGAATCCAAGTACCTATTTCTATCACATTTGCCAAAATAAAATTTGGAATACAAGCAAAAAATAAAACAAAGAAAATATACCTCACAATAAATAATTTAAAACAAACATAATCAATACAATAAATATACCATAAATATTTAATGTAAGTGAATTTTAGGTCTAAAAAAGTCTTATTTAATTCAAAAATCATCTTTTACTGATACAAATCATCTATATTTAAAACATAAACTAAGTGCAAAATAGGTGACCATATTAGATTCTAAACGTCAAAAGTTTTTAATCAATTTTATTTAACTAAACCAATAATTAAAATGAAAAACGTATTGAGTATGATTTTTGGTATATTTGCAATAGGTTTTGCAAGTGCCCAAGATGGTCTTCCTGCTAATCCTAAACCAGGATCTTGCTATGTAAGATGTATCACTTCTGATGAGTTCAAGACTGTAGAAGAAAGAATCATGGTAAAGCCAGAATACACTAAACTAGAAGTAGTACCCGCTACATACAAAACTGTAGAAGAAAGAGTATTAATCAAAGAAGCTACTAAAAAAATGATCTATGTAGCAGCTGTGTATGAAACTGTAGATGTACCTTATGTACAAAAACAAAGTAGAACAGACTTAAGTATAACTCCTGCAACTTTTAGTCCTGCTACAGAGGTCAGAGAAATCTATCCAGCAACTTCAGGTTGGGAATACACTTCACTCGCTGATTGTAAATCTCCAAATCCAGGTGACTGCCAAGTGTTGTGTTATGTAGAAAAACCAGCAGCTTCAAGTACTACAAATGTACAAAGATTGGCTTCAGCTGCCACTACAGTTAATAATATGGTACCAGAAATAGGTGCGACTTACAAAAAACAAGTGATCAAAACGCCTGCAAGAATGGATGAAGTAGAAATACCAGCTGAATATACTACTATCAAAAAGCAAGTAATAGATGTACCAGCTTCTACAAAAACCATTACTGTTCCTGCAGAATATGTGACTATCACTAAAACAGAAATTGCTAAAAAAGGTGGAATCACAACTTACTCTGAAATAGACTGTAAATTAGTGAACTATAGCGCGTTACCTATCCTTTACGATTTAGGTAGTGCTGCCCTTACTTCAAAAGCTAAATCAATCATTGATGAAAATTTATACAAATTGATGGTTGCAAAACCTGAAGTTTCTGTAGAAATAGCTTCACACACAGACTCAAGATCAGATGATACTTACAATATGAGTCTTTCTCAGAGAAGAGCAGAATCTGTAGTTAATTACCTAGTAGGCAAAGGTATCAAAAGAAGCAGATTGGTAGCTAAAGGATTCGGTGAAAGCAAACTTAAAAACAGATGTGCTAATGGTGTGGAATGTACTGAAGCTGAACATCAACAAAATAGAAGAACTGAGTTCAGAGTGATTGATGCTAAATAATTTAGAGTAACTACTTAAGCGGTAAAAATTATAAGCCTTGGTGAAAATCTGTCGATTTTCACCAAGGCTTTTTTGTTGTATTTTCATGAAAAATAAATAAAATAGGAGAATCTTACAAAAAGCTTCATTCACTCAAACACAAATTTCAAACATTCAATTGGTCAAAAATGTTACCTTTACCATGTCAAATAATGTATCATGCAGAAAACAAAAGTACTTACAGAGATAGCAGAAGGAATTCCGAGTATATTGCCCGAATATTACACTCCGAATAAACAATATTCGCATGCGCCCAAAAGAAATATTACAGGCATTCTTACCAGAGAAGATAAAAAATTGGCAGTAAGAAATGCACTTAGGTATTTTTCTACAGAACATCATGCTATATTAGCTAAAGAGTTTTATAAAGAATTAAATACCTATGGTCGCATATATATGTATCGGTTTGTGCCTAAATATGAAATGATCGCAAGACCAATAGAAGTTTATCCTGCTAAATGTAGCCAAGCGGCAGCGATTATGTTGATGATACAAAATAACTTAGACCCAAAAGTTGCCAAACATCCAGAAGAATTGATCACTTATGGTGGTAATGGAGCTGTATTTCAAAATTGGGCACAGTATAGACTGACGATGCAATATCTTTCAGAAATGACTGACCGGCAAACTTTGGTATTGTATTCTGGCCATCCACTTGGATTGTTTCCTTCACATAAAAATGCCCCTAGAGTCGTCGTAACCAACGGCATGATGATTCCCAACCATTCGTCAAAAGATGACTGGAATAAGTACAATGCTCTTGGAGTAACCTCTTATGGACAAATGACTGCTGGTTCATTTATGTATATTGGCCCACAAGGCATCGTTCATGGCACAACTATCACGCTTCTCAATGCAGGCAGAAGAATGGGCATCGGATCTGACAATCTCAAAGGATCTGTATTTGTAACATCTGGACTAGGAGGTATGTCGGGTGCACAATCAATTGCTTCTATCATCACTGGTGCAGTAGGTGTCATCGCTGAAGTAGATGAAGATGCTATCCAACAACGCATCACTGATGGGTATATACTCAAAGAAAATGTATATACAGATTTAAGTGCTTTGATAGAGAGAATCAAAGAATGTAAAGCAGCAGGTATTGCCATTGCGTTGATCTATCAAGGAAATATTGTAGCATTTTGGGAAGCAGCTGTCCAACAAAATTTAACCATAGAATTGGGTTCTGACCAGACATCCTTACACAATATTGATGATATGGGCTACTGCCCGATAGGTTATACTTTTGCGGAAGGAAAACAATTATTGCTTCAAGATAAAACAAAATTTAAACAAGAAGTCAAGAAAACACTAATCAGACACGTCAAAGCCATCAATACTTTAGTGGCAAGAGGAATGTACTTTTGGGACTATGGCAATGCCTTTCTCAAAGAAGCAGGAGAAGCAGGAGCTGATGTTTGGAAAGACAGAAAAAAAGAAGATTACAAGTATCCATCTTACGTTCAGGATATATTAGGTCCGTTGTGTTTTGATTATGGTTTTGGGCCTTTCAGATGGGTATGCTTATCAGGTAAAACTTCAGACCTATACAAAACAGATAAAATTGCTACAAAAGTACTTCTAAAAATGTACAAAAATGCACCAAATGAAATCAAAGGTCAGCTCAACGACAATATCATTTGGATACAAAATGCAAAAACAAATCTACCTATTGTTGGCTCAAAATCTAGGATACTATATGCAGATGCAGAAGGTAGAATAAAAATTGCCCTTGCATTCAATAAAGCCATTAAAAAAGGTTTAATTTCAGGTCCTATAGTTTTAGGTCGGGATCATCATGATGTGTCAGGGACTGACTCGCCCTACCGAGAGACATCTAACATATATGATGGATCAAAATTTACTGCGGATATGGCAGTGCATAACTTTGTAGGTGATGCTTTCCGAGGCGCCACATGGGTCTCACTACATAATGGTGGTGGCGTAGGTTGGGGAGAAGTGATTAATGGTGGCTTCGGAATGGTCATAGACGGTAATAAAAAATCAGCCAAAAATATCAAAAACATGTTGCATTGGGATGTGAATAACGGTATCGCCCGAAGGAGTTGGGCTCGAAATAGTGAAGCTATGTTTGCCATTCAACGAGCCATGGACCAAAACCAAGATCTAAAAGTTACAATCCCCAATATCGTTTCAGATGACATTATAGATAATTTAGTAAAACGATCATCCTAATGCTTGAAAAATGCAGAATTATGTACAAAGGAGATATGATTGCAGCAAGTTTTTACTTGTTTGTAGGTGTGATCCTTTTGCTCTTTGCATTTATTCTTTACTATTACACCATGTCAGCCGGTTATAAGTTCCTAAGTTATGGTTTCCTAATGTTTTTCTTATACAGTATCGGCAAAGGAGCAGTGATGTATTATATTTATTCTGAAAAATATAAATTCTTCCATAATAAAACAGCGATGACATCCACTATACAAAAGAAAGAAATCCTTTATACTGAATATAGAATTGCAAAAAAAAACATTAATAGACGTCGTTATATTTGGACTTTAATCCTAAGCTGTACCATTGCATTCCTTGGTATCTTTTCGCTCCAAAAATCTATATTAATGGGTACTGCAATCCCGATAGCTTTGATATCTGGTATTGAATTAACCATAGGTATGTTGACAGAATTCAGATTGCGCGAGTTTCTCCGGATTTTGAACAAACCAATCGTCCAAGATCACTAAGGGAATGACATAATATAAGAATTGTATTGCTCTTTTGTAAGGATTGTTTTCAACTTGGTTTGTCGAGCTCTATTTAGTTTATTTATCTGTACATATTTTTCCTTATTAGAAAGTTTACTTTTGTTTGTTTTATCTATATTGGTTTCATATTCCAATAATGCTTGGTGAAGATCTTTAGATTGTTTGCTAGTCAAGTTCAAACTTTTAGTGAGCTTCTCGGCATTATTTTTGGCAATAGCCGCTGGAGTATGGGCCTCTGCTTTTTTTTCTTTTACCACATGGTCTGGAACATTAGTTTGTGTGACTGCACCTTTTAACTGACCATAAGATAATTGGGTAAATATAAGACAGTAAACAAAAAAGATATATTTCATTTTTGATTTTTTATTTTTTAAAATATTTATAAGCTTAATACTTCTTACACAATAAACGTAGTATTCCATAAAATTGTTTCATTTGTTTTATTGGTGAATTTATATTTTTAGATTGTATTACCCTTTCTATTATTAATTCCTGTATTATATTTGTTTTTCATCTTTTTCATCTTGCCACCGCAATTTTGCCCAGTTTTTTTGTTCAGAATTACTTAAATAAGTCCAAGCTAATATTCTACTTGTTTTATTCCCTTGGCCCATAGGTATGGTTTTATGTTCATAAACCCCTATCCTATCTAATGCCTGATAAGCTCTTTTAAGATTGGACTGTTTAGAAATCAAGGTAGTAAACCACAAACATTGCTGCTTATAAATATGACTTTCTGCAATCATTTGTTGCACAAAACCATCTTCTCCTCCTTCACACCAAAGCTCATTTTGTTTTCCTCCAAAATTGAGTACAGATTTGGAAAGTTTTAAATTTTTGATCTTGCGCTGACTACCTTCATTGGCTTCCAATTCTGACCCATGAAAAGGTGGATTACAAATAGATATATCAAAATATTCGGCATCCTTAATGATATTCTTAAATATTTTGTGTGCTTTGGGTTGTTGCCTTATTGTGACGAAGTCTTGCAATAATGGATTAGAAGAAATATTTCTTTCAGCAGTTTGAACAGAAGTGTCATCTATTTCACTACCTATAAAGCTCCAATTATATTCTTTAACACCAATGATAGGATAGATACAGCTAGCTCCAATTCCTATATCTAGGCATTTTATTTTGGGTCCTTTGGGTACTGCTCCATAATTTAGTTGTGATAATAAATCGGCCACATTGTGGATATAATCAGCTCTTCCAGGTATAGGTGGACAAAGAAAACCATCTGGTATCTCCCATTCTTTTATATCATAATATTGTTTCAACAAAGCGGTATTCAATGCCTTGACTGCCATCGGGTCAGAAAAATCAATGGTTACATCTCCGTACTTATTTTTCGAAATTAATGGTACTAATTCTGGTTGTATCTTAGTCAATAAGGCAAAGTCATACCGCTCACGATGTTTATTTCGTGGATGCAATCGCACTTTTTCTAAAATGGGCTCTTTTTTAATTGGGTCTTTGGGCATTTTTTAATTTTCATTTGGGCCTTGATCAACATTAAGCCCTTCCTATTAAAGTGATGTATTATTATCTGGGCAAAGTTACTCTTTTTTTGCAAATGGATGATAATAACAAAATATCGTTGCCCAAAGTTTCTGACTATAGAACTTGTATCTCATGGTCTCCTGACCGTAATTAATATTCTTTAAATCTATGGCTTTATTTTTTCAACTTTCTTGCAAAAAAAATTGCAAATCCAATAAAACTTAGCTCCATTTACTCTCACCAACTCTCACTAAATAATAAAGAGTAAAGCTCCGCCGACATTACATTTTTCTTGAAAATAAATTTGAAAGTACAATATAATTCTCCATATCAATGAAGTAAATTCTTTATCCTAATTATATCTCTTTCTACATCTGTAAAATGAATACAATTAAAACCTAAATCCTCAGCACTTTTTACATTAGTGATGTTATCATCAATAAATAAACATTTTTCTGGTGACAAATTATATCTCTCTATTAGTAAATAGAAAATAGCAGGATCAGGTTTCTTCAATTTCTCTTCACCTGACACCAATATTCCGTCAAATAATGATAAAAAATCGTATTTAGCCAATGCTACAGGAAAAGACTCCGCCGACCAATTGGTCAAAGCTAATATTTGGTATTTTTTTGAACATTTTAAAGATAAAAACAAATCGACTGTAGCATCTATTGGACCATTTAGCATTTCTTCCCATCTACCATAATATGCCAATATTTCATTGGCGTATTCAGGGTATTGTGAGGTCAATATATGGGTAGCTTCACCAAACGATCTTCCAGCATCTTGCATTTCATTCCATGCACTATTACAAATTGCCGATAAAAAATATTCCATAGCATCATCCGTAACAAATAATTGCCTATAAACATATCTTGGATTCCAATCTATCAAAACCGCTCCAAGATCAAATACTATGGTGTTAATCATAATCTTCGCACCCAAATATTACGAAAACTGACAAGGTCCCCATGATCTTGCAAAATAAAAGGAGCTCCTCCGTGTACCATATTTTTCGGATACCCAATATATTCAGTAGTACCAAAGATTTGGGTATTATTTTGAATGACTATACCATTATGAATAACTGTCACCCTAGCAGATTCAGTCTTATTACCAAATAAATCAAAAACAGGTGCCTTATAGATAATATCATAAATATTCCAATCGCCAGTCTTGCTACAAGCATTAAATAATGGCGGATGTTGCTTATAAATAGCGCCTGCTTGGCCATTATAATAAGTTTCATTATTAAAATTGTCTAAGATCTGAACTTCATATCTTGATTGAAAAAAAACTCCGCTATTGCCCCTACCCTGGCCTTCACCTTTCACCACTAATGGGCTGCGCCATTCAAGATGTAATTGGCAATCTTCAAATGATTGTTTGGAGATAATGTCTCCTGTACCAGGCTTCACTGTCAGAACACCATTTTCCAAAGTCCACTCAATAGGTGAACCATCTTTTTTAGTCCATTGATCTTTGTTCTGACCTAATAATATTATAGCGTCAGATGGCACGTCAATATTAGATTTAATACCTTGAATAATTACTGGTGGCTTTGACCAATCTTCCGTAGCTTTAGGGTCTTTAGGCTCCAAGGTTTGCGCTACAGATAATTGTGATATAAGCGAAGCAACTACCAAATATACCAATCTAATAAAATATAAACGTTTTTGCATGTTTTGATTTGAAAGGTGATTTAAATTATTTGCAAAACTAAATTAAAATACTTTGAAATAATAATTAATTTTGCCCTTATTTTTAACTTATCAACAAACTTTGTATATATGTTTAATAAATTAGTTTTCTTATTATTTATCCTCACAGCGGCTGCTTGTTCATCTAAAACTGAATCTGCTAAAGTTTCCAACACCAACGAAAGTGCCCCAACCAGTACACCTAATCCAGACACAACCGCTGCATCAAATACAGCATTCACTGGATTTGCTGATTATGTAGGAAAAAAACCAACCGAAGTACAACTATTTAGTAAATCAGATTTGCTCAAGAGAATTGAAAAATTACTAGGGGAAGATTTTGCTGATTTTAAAGCTGACTGGAACAATGAATCTGCCATAATGAAAGATGGAGAAATATTATATTTTGTAGGTTGCAAGGCAACAGCGTGTGCAGAAAACAAATATTTTATCATGTTGGACTTGACTGATAATAATATCAACGTGATACAAATTAAAAATGGTCGCCCTAGAAGTTTTGAAGAAGGTGCTGTAATCGGTATGCCAGAAAAATTAGCGACAGATTTTGAAAAAATAAGACAAGACAAAGGATAGTAGTTTGCATATTTTGTCATTACTTTCTTGGGCGGCAAGTGACCTAAGTAAGTCAATTCATTAAAATATGTAATTAAAACTCAAACACTCTCTTAATATTTATCATAAAAACGGGTTAATGATTGGCATCATTAACCCGTTTTTATTTATGTAACCACTTGACTTTAGTAAATAAAATTACTTCAACATATTGATTAACCTAGTTTGATTCTAATTAGGTGAAACTACCTTTTTAAAATATTCATACGTCCTAATTAACCCTTCTGCTCTGTCCACTTTTGGCGTCCATCCTAACAATTCTTTTGCTTTAGTGATATCAGGTTTGCGTTGTTTTGGATCATCTATTGGCAATGGATTGTAGATGATGTGCGCTTTTGGATTATTTACCAAAGCTAGTATCTCTTGTGCAAACTGCATAATAGTAATTTCGGAAGGATTTCCCATATTGACTGGCAAATGATAGTCACTTAACAGTAACCTATAAATTCCCTCTACTAAATCATCCACATAACAAAACGATCTTGTCTGATCACCTTCTCCAAAAACAGTTAAACCTTCCCCTCTGATAGCTTGAGAAAAGAATGCTGGCAGTACACGACCATCTTCTACACGCATACGTGGACCATATGTATTAAAAATTCTGACTATTCTTGTTTCCAACCCATGGTACGTATGGTAAGCCATTGTTATCGCTTCCTGAAATCTTTTAGCTTCATCATACACACCTCGTGGACCTATAGGATTGACATTGCCCCAATAATCTTCACGTTGTGGGTGAACTAATGGGTCGCCATATACTTCTGATGTAGATGCAATCAATACTCTCGCATTTTTTGATTTGGCGAGACCCAGTAAATTGTGCGTGCCCAACGACCCAACTTTAAGTGTTTGGATAGGCATTTTAAGATAATCAATCGGACTTGCAGGCGAGGCAAAATGTAGAATATATTCTAATTCGCCTGGAACATGAACAAATTTAGAGACATCGTGATGATAATATTCAAAATTTTCCAATGGAAAAAGATGTTCTATATTTTTGATATTGCCAGTTATCAAATTATCCATACCTATCACATGATAACCCTCCTTTATAAATCTATCACATAAGTGGGAACCAATAAAACCCGCTGCTCCTGTTATTAATACTTTTTTCAAAAGAAAAATATTTAATGAAATAATGGATCAAAGGTAATTAGATTTTAATGATGTCAAAGCATTTATTTAAGAGTAAATGTACTAAAATAACTATTTGCAGAAATTAACCATTTCTTTACCTGAATTTAATTTTTGTTAAATATGGTTAAATCTTTCTATTAAAATCAAAGAATTTACCGATATTTGCAAATTATATTAAACAATACTGGTAATAATTGAATTATTATACCTACAATTAGAAGCAAAATGTCTCCATTCAAACAAAAAATGGCAAATTATAACTTGCCACAACAACTTCAGGGTATGGGTCTCTACCCATTTTTCAGGACTATCGAATCTGAACAAGACACTGTAGTTAAAATTGATGGCAAAGATGTATTGATGTTCGGGTCGAATAGTTATTTAGGCCTTACCAATCATCCTGCATTAAAAGAAGCATCCATCAAAGCAATAGAAAAATATGGATCTGGTTGTGCAGGTTCTCGTTTTTTAAATGGAACATTAGATATCCACATTGAGCTCGAAGAAAAATTGGCCAATTATGTAGGCAAGCAGGGAGCTCTGGTCTTTAGTACTGGTTTCCAGGTAAATCTTGGTGTCATTTCATCCATTCCTGGCAGACATGATTACATCATAATGGATGACTTGGATCACGCGTGTATCATTGACGGAGCTAGATTATCGTTTGCTAAAACCATGAAGTATGAACACAACAACATGGAGTCACTCGAAAAAGCACTCAGTAGATGTGAAATTGACAAAATAAAGCTCATTGCTATAGATGGCGTATTCAGCATGGAAGGAGATATTGCAAAACTGCCAGAAATAGTACAATTAGCAGAAAAATATAATGCTACCATCATGGTTGATGATGCACATGGACTAGGTGTATTAGGCAATCTTGGGAGTGGTACCGCTGATCATTTTGGTCTTACCGATAAGGTAGATCTCATTATGGGTACTTTTAGCAAGTCTTTGGCTAGTATTGGTGGTTTTATTGCCGCAGATAATGACACCATCAATTATCTCAAACATAATGCTAGATCATTAATATTTAGTGCTAGTATTGCCCCTGCTAATGCAGCAAGCGTCATCGCCGCTGTCGATCTGATACAAAAAGAGCCTCAAAGAATCCAAGCACTTTGGGATAATACACATTACGCCATGGCAGCCCTTAACGCTGCAGGTTTTGATACGGGGCACTCAGTAACTCCTATCATCCCAATCCTAATAAGAGATGACTTTAAAACTTTCCAACTTACTAAAATAGCTTTAGAAAGAGGTATTTTTGTAAATCCAGTTGTTTCACCAGCTGTACCAAGTACATCATCTTTGATAAGATATTCACTTATGGCTACACACACAAAAGCTCAAATCGACCAATCCGTTGATGTGTTAAAACAAATAGCCATTGAAATTGGTGTCTTCGATACTCAAAAAGAAACAGTCAATCATTAATAAAATTTAGATTTATAATTTTTAACCACTAACAATCAGCTTGAAACTGATTATTTATAAAAATAAGATATAAGTCTTGGTAAGTTTCGATTGCAATGCTAGGGTAAGGTAATTTTCGGCTAGTACGGTTATATTTTATTAAACTGCTTTAAATCACTTAAGTAGCCGTTTGACTAAACAAAATATAATGTCTAATTTGAAATGCGAATGTTTAAAAGATTATACCAGTTCTAATACATTAAGACTCAATATTTTCTTCAGCATGATCGATGACAAAGAATTGACTTACTTTACCGATTCTTTATCGTAATTTTTCCTATTTTTATACCATAAATACCCTAATGTACCCACTATTAAATAAGGCATTGCAAACATATACAATATTCCTGCATTAAGCCCTTTACCAGCTGTGCCTCCGTCCCTAAGATTGGATTCAGCTGACAGTTTACACATAGGACATTGCGCTAACACATCAGGTGTTATAAATAATAGTATTACAAAAATAACTATTACCGTTGCTACTACCTTTTTCATAAATAACATGATTTGAGCATTAAATAACATATTGGACCTGTGATTGCTACATATAGCCAAATAGGAAAAACCCACCTAGCCATCTTCTTATGCTTTTCTACTTGGTAGGTAAACCCTTTAGTAAACGTAAGCAATATAAATGGTAACGAAATACCAGCAAGCACAATATGGGTAATTAATAAAAAATAGTAAATATATTTTATATTACCGTCATGGCAATAAGACGTTTCGACAGTGGTAAAATGGTACAAAACATAACAAATCAAAAATAAAGCTGAGAATGCTAATGCACTGTAAATAGATCGTTTGTGGTTTTGTATATCTTTTCTTTTAACAAAATAAAGTGCTAAGAGTAAGCAAACAGCCACTAAAGTGTTTAAAAGTGCACTTATAGGAGGTATAAAACTAAAATCAATTCCTAGGTCAATTTTCACTCTTCTCATTAGTCCAACTAAGAGTAATACAACAACCGAGACACCAATACTTACTTTAGTTAGTTGGGCAGCAAGAATATTATTTGGTTTCGGGTACATAAATTGAAATTACGTTACTTATTATTTTTTTGCACAATATCAGTTTCTTTAGGCCTAGGAATAACAATCGCGATATGTTCTACCATTTTTCGAACAGATTCTATATCATTCTTGTAATAATTCCTCACTCTCATCCTTTCATCCAAAAGTGCAAAAGAAAAATCATCTTCTTTGTTAAAGAAATCACCCAAATAGCTATTTGGTAAAAATGAATTACCAACCATACTATCTTTATAAATAATTTGAAAACCCTGTGAATTATTAAATTGGTCTTCAAGTGCCTTGACTATTTCGGCAGTTTTACTATTTTCCAAAATTATCAGACTAACCTTGCCCTTCAACAAATCAAGTGTATCTAAATTTGCGCTAATGCTATCCTTTGGTATTAGTTCTGCTAATGCAGCTTTACGATAATTTAGCCCTTTATTAAGGTAAACCCAAGATCCTATAGGCACTACCACCAATAACAGTAAAACAGCCACCCAAGAAATTAATTTACCCATACTACTTGACTCTCTTTAATTTTCAAATAACAAAATCTATCTTGTTAAGTTTCGGAATTTAGAAGATAAATTTGAAAAGCTCCATATTATCTTTTATGCCGAATCAGACTAACAATTTTGCTATTTAATAAAAAACCTTGCATAGTATCACTAAATAAAGGGATAACATGCAAGGTATTGTTAGTCTATTCAACCAACTACTTTACGATTTCAGACTTTACAGCATTCTTAACATTAGCTCTTGAATTATTCCAATAATTTCCTTCTGCTAAAAAAGCAATAACTGCCCAAACCAGCAAAAACACAGGAAGCAATACTGTTTTGACTAATCCAGGAACTTCATACTTCATGTGCATAAATTCATAAATAATCAGGTATGCTTTTACAACACTCAGTGCAATCATTGCTCCACCTGTAATCCAGCCTGATATATGCACACCATCCACAAGGTAACCTTTACCAAGTAATGCAAATAGTACTTCAAAAATAGTAATGCCAGCTAGAATCAATATTGTTTTAGTAGCTATACCTTTAGATTGTTCGTAAGTAAGATGACTCATGTTTACTTATTTTCTTTTATGTTGTATTTAAAATATTAAAGTAGATAAAAACAAAGGAATACAAATACCCATACTAAATCTACAAAGTGCCAGTACAAGCCAATCTTCTCAACCATTTCATAGCCATTCCTTCGCTTAACGTACAGACCTGTTGCTGAATTTAAGCAAATAATCAAAAGAAAGGCAATGCCTGATAAAACGTGAAATCCATGGAAACCTGTAATGAAGAAAAACAAAGCGCCGAAGGCTTTAGGTCCCATTTTTTGCTCTTTTACCACACCAGCGTCATCACCTTCAGTTACTTTATACTGCAAAGGGGCAAATTTCCCATCGTGCTGATGTATCAAATAAGATTGGCCTGCTTTAAAAGTATCTCCTTCTTTGATATCATGACCATCTCCCATTAGATATACACCACTCTCAGTGTGAGTACCGAAAGGGTTTTGTTTTATTGTCATGTGTTCACCACCCATCAAAGTTTTCCCCTCCCAAGCTTGGCAGTCTAAGAAAGCTATACCACCTATAACAGTCCATAACATCCAAACTACAACACCACGCTGGTTTTCTCTGTGCCCTTCTTGGACAGCCCTAACCATAGTAAAAGAAGATGCCAAAAGAATAAATGTCATAACAGTAACAAACAAGAGTGGTTTATGATGAAAACCACCTGGGAAAGTACTGAATACAAAATCTGGAACAGGCCAAGTTGGCACACTAAATCGTAATGCACCATAAGCAATCAAAAAACCAGAAAATGTAAAAGCATCTGACAATAAGAAATACCACATCATCAATTTTCCATAAGATGCTTTAAATGGTTCGCTGCCACCCTTCCAGGATCCACTTTCCTGATTGTGAGCAATATCGTGTTCGTGTGCTAAAGTATCTGAAGCCATTTTAAACTAAATATTTATTTGCTAATTAATAAAAATATAAACAGATATAACCAAAGAAAATCAACAAAATGCCAGTAATTAATCACTAAATCAAATCGATTAACTCTAGTTTCTGATATATTAAATTTTAAAGTAAAAGCGTGTATTAATGCTACTATCATAGCAGCAATGCCACCTAAAACGTGTAATGCATGGATACCTGACAATAAATAGAAGAATGATCCTGAAACATTACCTTTAAGATCCACACCTCGATGGTATAATTCTGTCCAACCAAAATATTGCAGTATAACAAAAGCCAAACCTAACAAAAGGCTCAAAATTAAAAAATTTTTATACTTGGCTTCATGACCAGCTTTAAAGTTTGAAAATGAAGTATGTAATGTAATACTTGAAAACAAAATAATGATTGTACTAATATAAAATTCAGTCGGAATACTAAACTCTAGCCAATTACCCGCAGCTTGCTTAACTATATACGCACTTGTAAAAGCACCAAACATCATTGTGATACTAGCCATAGCAGCCCACAAGGCAAATTTGTGCGGATGAATTTTATTTCGTTTATTTATGATTAATTGTTCCATATCTTAAATTAAAATAACCAATAAGCAATTAAAACCAAGGGTAAATAAAAAAAGGAATAAAACATCAATCTTAAAGCTGAAGATCTATCAAAAGATCTATGTAAACCATAACTCAAATAAATATATACTAAAGTACAAAGCATCACAAATGAGGTACTAATAATAGAAATATCTAGTCGAATAAACATAAATAATGCTACAGGAATAACTAAACCAGCGTAAAACATGGAAGAAATGCCAAGATTTCTATCAATTTGCCCCATCCTTTCAGGAAGCAATTTATAACCAGCTTTCTTGTAATCATCAAATCCCAAATAACCAATTGACCAAAAGTGAGGGAATTGCCATAAAAACTGAATTGCAAACAAACAGAATGCAAACAATGTTAATGTTCCACTGAAAGCAGTGGCACCAATCATTACAGGTAATGCACCAGGAATCGCCCCTACTGCAACTGCTAATGTGCTATATCTTTTAAGAGGCGTATAAACAAAAGCATAAATGATCAACGATAGCATGCCTAATAGCGCTGTTAAAGGATTGAATGTTGCTAAAACGACAATACCCAATAAACAGCTCAATCCAGCAAACATAACCGCTTCAGAAGCTTTCATTCTCCCTGTCGCCACTGGTCTATTGGCAGTTCTTGTCATTAATATATCAAAATCTTTCTCAAGAACCTGATTTAATGCATTGGCAGCACTAGTCACAAGAAATCCACCTGCTGCTAATAATAGTAAATCTACCCAATTACCATTTCCATTGGCCACAACCATGTATCCCAATATAGAAGACACTACAACCACAAGACTGAGTCTCAGTTTTACTAACAAAATGTAATCTCTAACCTTAGAAAACTTTTCTTGACTAGCTATTGCAATTGTGCTATATGTTTCTTGCTTATTCAATGCCTTTGGATGTAATTAGTATAAATTAATGATCACCAACCTCACCTTCCTTTAGAGGAACATGCTGTTGAACAAATTCACGCTCATCTTTATTATAATCATAAGCCCATCTGTGTACAACAGGCAAGTTTCCTGGCCAGTTACCATGTATTGGTTCTATTGGTGTTGTCCACTCCAATGTATTCGCTTCCCAAGGGTTCTTAGTCTTCATTTTACGACCGTACCAAATGCTATAGAAGAAATTAATAACAAACACCAATTGTATAAAGAAGGCAATAATGGCACAAATTGTTATAAATTTATTCATTTCACTAAAATGCTTGAAAGCGTCAAAAGTATCAAAAGAATAATATCTCCTTGGAACACCAGCCATACCTATATAGTGCATAGGCCAAAATATAGCATACGCTGTAATCATTGTACCCCAAAAATGTATTTTCCCTAAAGTCTCATTCATAAAGCGACTATACATTTTAGGAAACCAATGATATACACCTGCAAACATTCCAAAGAAAGCCGCAACTCCCATTACAATATGGAAGTGAGCCACAACAAAATAAGTGTCATGCATTTGAATGTCAATAGCAGAATTACCAAGGAATATCCCAGTCAAACCACCAGAAATAAACATTGAAACAAATCCAATTGCAAACAACATTGGCGTATTCAACCTTAGATTTCCACCATACAATGTAGTAATCCAGTTAAAAACTTTTACCGCAGATGGTACTGCTATTATCAACGTGAAAACCACAAAGAAATTTGATATAAATGGATTGACGCCTGCCATAAACATGTGGTGCGCCCACACAATAAACGATAAGAAACCAATTGCCATAATAGAATAAACCATTGCTCGATAACCAAAAATAGGCTTTCTAGCATGTACCGACATCACTTCAGATACGATCCCCATAGCAGGTAGTATTATAATATAAACTTCCGGGTGACCTAAAAACCAAAATAAATGCTGATATAATATAGGGCTACCTCCCACTCTATCCAAAGCTTGACCAGCTATAAAAATATCACTTAAAAAGAAACTAGTACCAAGGCTTCTGTCAAATATCAACATGAAAAACCCAGACGCTAACACAGGAAAAGATAAAAGTCCTAAGATTGCCGTTACAAAGAAAGCCCAAATTGGAAGAGGCATTCTCCACAAACTCATACCTTTTGTTCTCAAATTCAAAATTGTGGTTATGTAATTTATACCTCCCAACAAAACTGAAACTACAAACAATGTCAAACTTACTAACCAAAGAGTCATCCCTGTTCCTGAACCAGAAGATGCTTGCGGTAAAGCACTCAATGGTGGATAAGCTACCCAACCACCAGAAAATGGACCAGTACTCAAAAATAGTGAGTAAAACATAACGATACCAGCTAAAAAGAAAAACCAATATGAAAGCATATTCATAAACGGAGACGCCATATCTCTAGCCCCTATCTGAAAAGGTATCAATAAATTGGAAAAAGTACCTGATAAACCAGCCGTTAATACAAAGAATACTATTATGGTACCGTGCATAGTAACCAAGGCATAATAAAATTCAGGCGCCAATTTGCCCATACCTGTTGAAGGATCCACAACAATCCATTTTCCAAGAAATGGTTTGATCCAAGTCAAACTCTCCTCAGGAAATCCAAGTTGCATCCTAAATACTACAGACATTGCAGCCCCAATTATAGCCCATATCATACCAGTAATCAAAAACTGTCTGGCTATTATCTTATGGTCCATTGAAAAAATGTAATGGAAAATAAAATTAGTCTGATACTTATCTCCATGGTGATGATCATGGAAATGATCATTATAACCTTGTTCTTTTATCAGAATATCATCTTCGTGAACGGTAACATTTGCCATTTAACTTTTAAATTTAGATTGTTATTTAGAAATTATTCTAAGTTCAGTTCTTCTATTTATTTGTCTTCCATCAGCAGTATCATTTGTTTCTAATGGCTGGTCTTGCCCATATCCTTTAGCTGACAATCTAGATGCACTGACACCTTTACTAATTAAATACTCCAACACTTTATTTGCTCTACTATTGGATAAGCTAAGATTAGAAGCCGCATCCCCTACATTATCTGTATGCCCTGCGAGTTCTACACGCATGTTAGCGTATTTGCTCATTAGTTCAACTAAGTGATCAAGCTCATATTTGGAAAGCTCGCTATTCAAATCAGAAGACCCAGTTGCATAAAAAACATGTTTCAACTGAATATTTCTATTTGCTGTGCCTGTTGTATCGCTTATAAAATTTGCAATATCAGATTTTAATTCACTCGCTCTGGCTTTAATCTCAAATGGGAAAAGCTTCTTGCCAGCCCAAGGATCAATTTCTTTGCCTCTTATATTGGTAACATAAAATGATTTTTGTCCCGCCAACCAAATATCAAACTCCTCTCTTTCTACTACTTCAATCACACGTCTCATAGAATAATGGCCTTTACCACATAACTCAGCACATGCTAACTCATATTCGAATTTCTCCCATCTTTTTGGACCTGATGGATCAGCTGGATCTGCAGGCACTTGCCATTCAGGAAAAGCACTTAATTGTTCTCTAAATTCTTTAGTTGTTTTGACTGGCGTAAAAATAAATGAAGTAGGTAAGCCAGGTACAGCGTCCATCTTTACCCTGAAATGTGGTAAATAAAAATTATGCAATACATCTTTAGCAGTGATACGAACTTTTATAGTTGAATCTTTGGGTAAATAAATCTTGTCACTACCGCCTAGAATTATATCATCCACTGAAGCTTCATCCTTCCAATCAATACCTAAACTATTGTTTGCAGGATCTATTAAACGAAAATCTTTATTACCTAATTTACCATCACCACCAGGATACCTGATATCCCAAGCAAATTGATAACCTGTAGCTTCGATCTCTAAGTATTTATCTTCAGACGTTAATGTCGGGAATATATTATTCCATGCGATTAACCCATTTGCAACCAAGTAGGTCATCACTATCGCAGGAACAACTGTCCAAATAAGCTCTAATTTGGTATCATGAGCGAAAAATAACGCTTTCCGGTCATTACCTGTACGCCTATATTTATAAGAATACCAAAAAAGGAAAATGTGTGTAAGGATAAAAACGATACCGGTGAAGAATAAAGTCACATTAAAGATATGATCCAACTCAAATCCATGTGCTGATGCAGATGTCAAAGGTCCATACCCTAACATGTCATTTTTATATGCCCATGCTGACCATACTGTGCCAACTAAAAATACTATCATAAATACAACCAAGGCAATTCCTTGAGTAGTATTGCTAGATTTTTCTACTGCTTCTTCTCCTCGAATACGAGCTGAAAGCTCAGTTAATTTTCCTATCTGAATAACGACTACCGCCAGTAGAAAGATGATTGCAAAAGCTATTAAATAAGTCATTTCTTACTATTTATCTTATTACGATTAATGTTTATATAACATGGTGATGAATACTCTCATCTAAGTACGGATCATTCTTAGGTACCAAAGCTGATTTAGATAAAACAGTAAGTGCTACGTATAAAAACAATCCTAAAAACCCTATAAATGTGCCCAACTCTAATAAACCCGGCATGGTAAAGCCTGCAACAAATTCGCTTGAATGAGCTACAGCATGTTCTGCACCATGACCAGCTGCGTCAGCACCATGCTCTTCATGACCATGACCCAAGGCATGGTTTCTATTTATCAAAGCGCCTGGTTTTATCATTAAAAAATAATCTACCCAATGTCCCAAAAGTACAATTATTGCGACAAAACTTACAGAACCAAATTTACGTTTAGTATCATTTCTCATTAATATAAAGAAAGGTACTAAAAAGTTAATGATTAAGTTGCCAAAAAATAAATATGGATAATTATCATATCTTTCTCTGAAGTAAATGGTCTCTTCCCCTATGTTTGCATACCAAATCAGCATAAACTGTGAAAACCATAAATAGGTCCAAAATATACTTATAGCAAATAAAAACTTACCTAAATCATGAATATGGTTATCATTAACAACGGTAAAGTATCCTTTATTTTTTAAAAATATAATCAATAATATCGTCAGGGCTATCATGGAAACAAATGCACTTGCAGTAGAGTACCAAGCAAAAAGTGTACTATACCAATGTGCATCTACACTCATTACCCACTGCCAAATCATGGCCGCACTTGTAAAACCAAAAATAGGTAATACTATAGCTGCCCAAAATCGCATAGATTTATGTTGTTTAAAGGAACTATTACCAACCAAATCCTCTTCCAAAGATAAGCTTCTTAATTTATGTGCAAAAAACGCCCAAGCACCCACAAAAATTATTGTACCTAACATATACCAATTTTTGTTTAGGAAGGAAGACTTGCCCTTCAATATTGGGTCAGCTTCAACACCTGCATCATCCGCCCAATGATATAAATGGTGCCAGTGAAAATAATTTCCAAGACCTACAATAGCAAGCAAAACTAAACCTACTATTAGAAATATAGAGTATGCCTCCCAAACTCTCTTAAATGTCGTATGCCATCCTGCATAAGCTGTCACACACGCCGCAATGAAAAACAAAGCCATTGCTGATATCATAGTGAAAAACACAGAATTGTGCAAAAAATTGGTCCAGAATCTAGTGTGATAAGCGTCGTCACCCATCCACGTCAATATCAAGCACACTATACCTAAACCAATGGCCCCGAGAAGTACGTTACGGTGACTGGATGCAAATGTATATTGGTTCATATCTTTTTGAATTTCTTTTTGGTTCTCTAATTAATTAATGATGACTTTTAGCATCATGTGTATGATCTACCACTATACTGTCTGTAGCTACTACTGCAACATCACCTTTTGGGGAAGAAGCCAATTTTGCAGCAATCACACTGTAAGGCGTGTCAGTGGTATTAAAATTATTAGCCTTTTCGCTGTATTCCAATTTTTTAGATGCTGCTTGTAAGGACCTTATATACTGAATAACATACCATCTTTCTTCGTAAGAAAGTTTGTCAGAATAGCCACCCATCAAGTTTTTACCATACATAATAGCGTGGTAGTATCTACCATTAGAAGAAGCAATAAAGTCATCAGATGTCAATATCGCAGGTTGTACAGGATATTTTCCACCATCATCTCTTACCAAGTAACCAGCACCATCTGCTTTTTCTCCATGACAAATAGCACACTGAATATTATATAAGGCTTTGCCCTTTTCTAGGCTACCTTTACTTATTGGAAAAGGATTATTAATAACTTCAGCGGTTGCTCTTGTTCTTTCTTCTTCAGAATTACCATAATAATAAGGTACAGAACCATTTGCAGTATAAGCAATACCACGGCCTTCGTGCGCCATTCCTGCCATACCTCTTGCTATTGTGCCACCTATTGGTTTTCTAGGCTGTACCATCTTGTGTAAATCATCTTCAGTGCCCCATCTATTATGGTAATAGTAACCATACGTGTTCGCTTCATAAGCCACTGAATGTGCCATATCTGGCATGTATTCACTTCCTGTTTTGTTTACACCCGTTGATTGACAAGATGTCAAAATCAAAGCCAATAAAAACATGAAAGTACCGTAAAATTGATATTTGCTATTCATTTTCAATTATACTTAAATCGTTTTAGAATTTACTTCTTCCGCACCTGTTGTACTGAAAAAAGCTTCCGCTTTATCAGAATTTACAGCAGATTTGTCAAAAGCTATACAAAATTTATCGTCAGTGATTCTGTCATCCAAGTGATTATTGACAACACCTGGTCCCAAACCATTGATTACATAAAATGTTACAGTCATACCTACTGCTGCAAATAAAACTGTCAACTCAAAAGTAATTGGGATAAAAGCAGGTACTGACCAATAAGGTTTACCACCAAAAATATTTGGCCAATCCTTGGTAAAAACCCAAGACATACCCAAAAATGCTGTCAGTGTACCTAAAGCTCCATAAATAAATCCAGCCTGATGCAATCTTGATTCTTCTAGACCAAGAATAGGATCTAAACCATGTACTGGAAAAGGTGTATAAACATCATATATTTCCAAATGATCTTTCTTAGCAAGTTTTACTGCTCTCAACAAATCTTCTTCATCGTTGTAAAGACCGTAAATAACTTCAGTATGATTATTTTTTGACATCGAAAATGAATTAAACTATTAATTAATGATGGTCTGTATGTGAAGAACCGTGATCTGCATCATGATGATGATGCTTATGTGTGGCATTATCCCCTACATATTGGTCACCAGCAGATTTTAATATACTCTTAATCTCAGCAACAGCTACCACTGGAGCAACTCTCACGAAAATAAGAAAACAAGTAAAAAACAAACCAAAAGTACCTATGTAAATTCCTATCTCCACCCAACTTGGTGAATACAAACTCCAGCTTGATGGTAAATAATCTCTCGCTAATGTGGTGGCAATGATGACAAATCGCTCAAACCACATTCCAATATTTACTAAAATAGATAAGAAAAATGTCAAAGTTATGTTTCTTCTCCAAGATTTTTTCCAGAAAAACTGAGGAGAAATCACATTACAAAACATCATGCCGAAATATGACCACCAGTAAGGGCCTAAAGCTCTATTAAAGAATGCAAACTGCTCATACACATACCCCGAATACCAAGCTATGAATAATTCAGTCAAATATGCAACACCTACAATAGTTCCAGTAAGAAGGATTACCTTATTCATTGACTCTATGTGCTCAACGGTAATATAATCTTCCAAATGTAACAACTTACGAGTGATTATCATCAAAGTCAATACCATGGCAAAACCTGAAAAAATTGCTCCTGCTACGAAATAAGGAGGAAATATCGTTGTATGCCAACCAGGTATAACTGAAGTAGCAAAGTCAAAACTTACTATGGTGTGAACTGAAAGTACCAAAGGAGTAGAAAGCCCTGCAAGTACTAATGATAAAGACTCCCATCTTTGCCAATGCTTCGCAGAACCAGTCCAACCAAAAGACAAAGTATTGTATATTTTCCTTCTTAATCCTTTAGCTCTATCTCTTACTGTTGCAAAATCAGGTACCAAACCTGTGTACCAAAACAATAAGGAAACGGTAAGATAAGTAGATATCGCGAATACGTCCCACAACAACGGAGAGTTAAAATTGGGCCAAAGTGGACCTCTTGTATTAGGATAAGGCATGATAAACATTGCTAACCATATACGCCCCATGTGAATGAGAGGGAAAAGCCCTGCGCACATTACTGCAAATATGGTCATCGCTTCTGCTGCCCTATTTACACCTGTACGCCATTTCTGCCTGAATAACAATAATATGGCAGAAATTAAAGTACCCGCATGACCGATACCAATCCACCAAACAAAATTGGTAATATCCCAAGACCAGTTTATGGTTCTGTTCAGATTCCAGGAGCCAATACCTACCCAAATTGTCCAGAGGATGCAAAATACACCATAAGTCAACACTGCAACAGATAATACGAATCCAATGACCCATTCTTTAGTTGGTGTTTTTTCTGTAGGTGAGATCAAATCCTCAGTGATCTGATGATAGGTTTTATTCCCCGTTATCAAGGGTTTTCTAATAGGACTTACAACAGCACTCATTGTCTATATTTTGAATGTTATTTCTAAAGTTAATATAAAATTAAGCGTCAAAAGATTTATCACGATTATTAATCTTCATAGTATAAGTAACTGAAGATCTTACATTTATCTCTTCCAATGCAATATAATTCAATGGTGACTCCAACTTTGCAGTCAATTCACCTTTCTTATTATTCATATCTCCAAACGTTATGGCTCCTGTTGGACAAGCTGTCTGACAAGCTGTACGAACATCTCTATCTGAAAGTAATCTGCCTTCAGTTTTAGCTGTTAATTTACCTTCTTGAATCCTTTGAACACAGAAACTACATTTTTCAATGACACCTCTTGATCTAACCGTTACATCTGGATTCAACACCATTCTTGTTAGGTTGTCAGCCATGAATGGAACACTCTCTTCTTGAAGTCTCGGTTGGTTAGCTGGCCAAAGATCTGCTTTGGTATAATCTAACCAATTGAATCTTCTCACTTTATATGGACAGTTGTTTGCACAATACCTTGTACCTATACATCTATTGTACGCCATTTGGTTCAAACCCTCAGAACTGTGGTTAGATGCATTAACCGGACAAACATTTTCGCATGGCGCATTATCACAATGTTGACACATCATAGGTTGGTAGATGGTATTTGGATTTTCAACATCTCCATAATAATATCTATCTATACGCAACCATGTCATTTCATGATGAATAGCCACTTCATGTTTTCCCACAACAGGCACATTGTTTTCTGACATACACGCTACAGTACATGTACCACAGCCTATACAAGCATTTAAGTCAACATGCATGCCCCAATGGTGACCCAGTGCATACATATCATCAAATCCACCATAGATTTGCTGGTCATTTAAGTGTTGTGCATGTTTTCTTCTCTCTTGAAGATGCTCCACACTGTCCTTGAGTTCAGCAACGTTGGAAGTATATATCACAGATCTATCCGTCAGTGCTCCTTGGAATCCTTTCACACCAGTGAAGTAATCAAAAAATACTAAAGCAGCTTCGTCTGCATTTATTTCTTTACCTGATTCTTTATCAATACCTTTTACACCAATAGTATGGTGATATTGTACACAAGAGAAGTCTTTTTCTTTGCCGACTTTACTTGATACACTTACATTTGTATTATAATATGCAGGACCATTTGCACCTAATGTAAGACAATCATTCACATTGACACCAACATTATTACCAGTATTGCCTGCATTGGTTCGTCCGTAACCCAAAGCTAGAGAAACAGTGCCTGGCATTTGTCCAAACTGTTGCACAACAGGCAATGTCATTTTTTTATCCCCTATAGTCAATTCTACTAACTCACCATCCACTAGGTCATTAAAACCAACCATCGTTCTCACACCGTCAAAATTAACTGGAACAGCAAGATAATTGCCCCAAACTGTCCTAGTTACAGGATCTGCCATTTCCATCAACCAAGGATTTCCAGCGTACTGACCATTAGCCATTTGCACTGTTTCAAAATAAGAAATCTCTAATTCTGATGTACCTGGTTTTGTAATGTCACTTCCAATTTCAGTCTGTGTATATGAAGGTGCGTTGCCACTATTGGTATTGAAAATTCCATCATGCACTGCACTATCCCAAAAAGCTTGGAAAGAGCTAAATTCATTTTGGCTAGCGAATACTGTAGATTTCCAAGAATCTTTTAAGTACTCATAATAAGGTTGTTCTTTGGTTTGATCTAGCGCAGTACTAGCAGACCATATTAAAAGTGACATTTCAGCTTGTCTTGTCTTAAACAATGGAGCAATTGTTGGTTGCACCAAAGAATAATGACCTTTTTTAGCTTCTACATCTCCCCATGATTCCAAGAAATGATGAGTTGGAGCTACCACATTACACAAATCAGTAGTCTCGTCATTCACTTTTGCAAAAGAAACTTTATTTTTAACTTTTGCCAAGGCATCTTTTAATATATTACCATAAGCGGAGTCAAATACTGGATTTGCTTCATTAAATATGATCACATCTACTGCACCAGATTTGATCTCATCTACCAACATTTTCATATCAGTATCACTACCTTGTCTTTGGAAAGATGGTGCTGACATATCTATTGTGTTGCCATAATTTCCTAAGGTATGATTGATTGCATTGACCATCAACTGTTCCGTGACATTGTTTGATGCACTGACTACCAATGATTTCCCTTGTGCTGCTTTTAATTCTGCTGCTACTTTGGAAATTGCTTTTTTTGCTTTGGCATTTAAACCAGTGGTACTTGCACTTCCACCTGTTATATCATTGTATAATTGTGCTATAGCTACACCTTGCTCTGTTGGCTTGACCAGTATTCTATTGTCAGCATTGGATCCAGTCAACGACATGTGACTTTCTACCTGAATATGCCTAGACATTTTTGCTTTAGAAATGTCAGATATTTTTCTACCTTTGGCATAAGCCGCTGCATACTCAACTGGGGAAATCCATGTGCCTAAAAAATCTGCATTAAAACTGACAATTACATCCGCTAAATCAAACTTATATGAAGGTACAACTCTTGCGCCAAAATTCTTCTCATTAGCGTCTAAAAGTGCAGAGGATGAAACAGGATCGTAAGTGACGATTTTTGCTCCAACATATTTGGCAGTGAATTCATTCATTGCCTTTTTAGCCGTTGGGCTCAGGACTGTATTAGTTACGATTCTTACATTTTTTGAACTCTCTAAGGTAACAGACACAATCTTGTCTATTTCCTCCCAAGAAGAATCCTTCCATCCAGCACCATCTTTTAATTTAGGGCCTGTAAATCTGTTGGTATCGTACAAACTTAGTACAGAAGCTTGAGCTCTTGCAGATGTGCCTCCACCAGTGAGTGGAGATAGATCATTTCCCTCAATCTTAATGGGTCTTCCTTCCCTAGTTTTCACAAGGATAGGACAATAATCACCACCATTGACGAAGGTAGATGCATAATAGTTGGCCACACCCGGTACGATCTGATCTGGCTTTACTACATAAGGAATGGCCCTTTTGACTGGAATATCACAACCAGCTGCAACCGTGGCTGCCCCCAAACCAAAACCAAGAAATTTAAGGAAATCTCTTCTGTTTCCAGAAAGATTGGAAGTCATATCTGCATAAGAAACTTGCTCTTCAGCAAACTCTTGATCTGCAATTTTCATGAATTCGTCATCTCTTGTAAGGTCCTTCTGACCTATCCAAATATTATCTATCTGCTTTTCCATTTATATCTTAAGATTAATATTGTCTAAACTATTAAATGTACAAATTGGTAATTAATAATGGCATTTCTGACATTCAAGTCCACCGATATCTGCCACCGTCACTTTATCTCTCTTACCTGCTGCCATCTCTTCATGGTAGCGTGTATAATTGGCATAATATGCATTATCTTTAAATTTCACTTCTGTCTGTCTGTGGCAATTGATACACCATCCCATAGATAATGGAGACATTTGTTTCAATACTTCCATTTCTTCTACTTTACCATGACAGGTCTGGCATTCAAGTTTACCCACTGTAACGTGTTGTGAGTGGTTAAAATAAACATGGTCAGGAAGATTATGAATTCTCACCCACTCTATCGGACCTTGAATTTGTTTTTTCTGATCATTAGTAAGCGATTTTTTAATATCAGCCCATTGTTTTGCCACTTCGCTTTCGCCAGCTGCATCTAAATCAGCCAACTCTTTTACTCTCTTATACTCATCCCCTATCCACTTGGTATAGATAGCTTTTATGTCCTCTTCCGATTTTGACTCATAATTTTCAATGTACTTATTACTGGCTGGGTCATAACCTATTGAAGCATAAATCTTTGTAATTTCTGCTGTTCCATAAGTACTACCATTTTTGATTGCTGCATGACAGTTCATACAGGTATTGGTACCAGGGATAGAAGAGTGTTTAGATCTTCTAGCACTATCATGACAATATTGACAATCTATTTTATTGACTCCTGCATGGGTAGCATGTGAAAATTTAATTGGTTGATCTGGCGCATATCCTTCCTGACGGCCCAACTCAGTCGCTTTATTGACTGTGGTATATGCACCTAGAATGATTGCAGCAAAAATAAGGAATGTCACTACCCCCTTAGATGTTAATATTTGCGCTATAGTCTTAGCTTCTACGTGTTCACCTTCTTTAGCAGAAGCTATTTGATTTAGATTAGAAATAATTTTGGTTAACAATAAAGCTAAAACAGCTAAAATAGATGCAATGATTAAATACATTGGCAGCTGGCTCTTCTCTTCCTCTTTTACAGGTGCAGCCCCCGCAGCAGCTGGATCTTTTTTAGGGCCATAAGTACCGTCATAAACGCCATTAATATAGGCGAATAGACTTCCTATTTGGTCATCCGTCAGAGCTGGGAAAGCTGTCATGACAGTAGGTTTGTATTGATTCCATACTTCTACCGCACGAGGATGACCCTTTGCTATCATAGCCTGTGAATTCCTTACCCAATCATAAAGTGCAGCATCATCTGCCCATTTGGCCTGTGCTCCACCTAGTGCAGGACCGGTCGCAGCACTTCGCATATCCTTGCTGTGACAGGCAGCACAATTTGCTTTATAAAGTTCTTTCCCCTCATCTGCCGATACTTGAGCAGATAGAATTCCAGCAAACCACATCATGAAGATGATTGCTATTGGCTTGATATTTAGATGCTTGTATATCATCATTTGCTTATCTTTATTAGTACCGTAAAAAATCGGTGTAATTGTAATAAAAATGTAAAATTATTAATTTGCCACAAAAGTAAAAATCTAAAACATTAATCACAATTTTTGATATATGTTTCTTTTTATTTAGAAAATATCTAAATAATTTAAGGTAATTTTAACAGTCTTATTAGGCTTCTTATCCCCATGTTTATAATAATAACAACCCTTTTGTTCTAAAATTGGTAAATATATCGGTAAGTAAAAAATCTTCAAAATTACCTAATTTTGCATTTTGATAGGATAGCTGCATATCTCTGAAGGTTGGCTTTACGATACTTTGTGGTTTAGCACCATCGATAAAGTCAATGAACCATTCTGCCAAAGGTTGGCTTAAAAAAATACTATATTGCTCCATCAAACCTGAAAATATAACCTCCACGTACGCTAATTCGGGAGCCCCTTTTTTTACTTTCTTGTTTGGTAGCATCACCATCTCTATGGCGTCTCCACCTAGCCATAATATCCCATCATTGGGTCTGAATTCAGGAGTCACCGCATCTATTAAGCATAGACTAATGTAAGTAGTCGCTACTTTTGTTTTTGGGATTTTGAAATCGAACCACACACTCAAATCTTCTTCCAAGCCTAGACCTTGCATATAATTGAAAAGAGAAATTTTCAAACCGTCGGAAAATAGTTCATGATTGGCCCCGTGTGGATCTTCATGGAAGTAGTCGTTTTCGGCAAAGCCGCCAAAATTAGGTCCTATATGTTGCACTCCAAAACTTTTTGGGTCTAACCCAACAGGACTATGTGCCGTCATCGCAAACTGATGCCAAAAGCCAGACTGTATGATACCCTGCTCAAACATTTGTCTCACCATCTCCAAACTATCGATCGTCTCTTGGGCTGTCTGTGTAGGAAACCCATACATCAAGTAAGCGTGCACCATGATACCTGCCTCAGTAAAAGATTGAGATACTTTGGCTACTTGAGATACCGTGACACCTTTTTTCATTTTGGCGAGTAGTCTATCTGATGCTACTTCGAGTCCACCTGATATGGCAATACAACCAGCAGCACGTAACAATCTGCATAAATCCGGCGTAAAGCTTTTTTCAAAACGGATATTGGCCCACCAAACGATGGTCAACCCACGCTTTAGAAGCTCCAAAGAAAGATCGCGCATCAATGCAGGTGGCGCCGCTTCGTCCACAAAATGAAAACCATATTGGCCAGTCTGCGCTATGATGGTTTCGATCCTATCACATAAAATAGTGGCGCTTACAGGTTCGTATCGCTTTATATAATCTAGTGTTACATCACAAAACGAACATTTGCCCCAATAACAACCATGAGCCAGCGTAATTTTATTCCACCAACCATCGCTCCAAAGCCTATGCATCGGATTGACCACTTCTATGACTGATAGATATTGGTCTGATTTCAAATCTGAATAATCAGGCGTACCCACTTCTCTCTGAGGTACATCAAGCGTGGCCGTATCATTGATATACGTTACTGTATCTTGGTCTAGGCAAAAAGTTCTTTTAAGCTGGGATTTGTTCCGTTTCCCATCTAAATATTGTATCAAATTATGCAAAGGAGCCTCTCCGTCATCCAACGTAATAAAATCTACAAACTCAAATATCCTAACGTCATAGATACTTCTCAGTTCGGTATTGGCAAAGCCTCCGCCGAAAGCTACTTTTGTATTGGGGAAGTAAGTCTTGATCCATTGCCCACACTTGAAAGCACCAAAAACATTACCTGGAAAAGGTGCCGTAATACAAACCAAATCAGGAGAAAATGCAGTAAAATGATGTTGTAAGATGGCTTTCATTGCTGTAATGATCCTACTATCGGCATCGTGCAAAGCTTGATACATTTCGTCAAAATGTGTAGCTGTCCTACCTAGTCGCTCTGCATATCTACTAAATCCAAACGAAGGGTCAACGGCTTCTGTAATCAAATCACCTAAATCTTCCAAATATAGGGTTGCTAAATGTCTTGCTTTATCATGCGTACCCATAGTGCCAAAAGCCCACTCCAAATCTTCCAAATGTGCAAATCTACCACCTTGGGGCAAAAAATTGCCTGCACAAATAGTAAGTGCAAGTGTTTGGTTTTTGTTTTGTAAAAAGCGAATGACTGGATCGATGGTTTGAATATACCGTTGGCGCTGTGTAAAGACTCTGTAAGCATTGTCAGAAAGGTCAGACTCATGTAGTTCGATGGTCTCAAAAATATGCTTTAAGCCATCGGATGTAAATAGCTGAAGGACAACTTCTATACTCAGATCTACCTGTAAAGATTGAATTCCCAAAGTATTGAGATAACCTTTGATATATGCAGTTGCTGGATATGCAGTATTCAACTGGGTAAATGGTGGTGTGATAAGAAGAACCTTCAAACTGACTATTTTTATGAAAGGACAAAGGTAAAGAAATAGGCTGATTTATACTAATGGAGAGGTAAGGTGTATGCAATGTAAATGTGTGCTATCACTATAATACGGCGCAGCCTTGACATCACTCAGATGTAGTAAATATTACGCCTACCAGAGATTAAGCCTTCTATTGATGTGGCGGCAAAACTCGCTGAGCCCTCGGTGTTACTATTGATTATCTATTGGGCAAGTCTGATAGTATGATTTTGGATAAGAAAAATTTGCAGAGATTCGAAGACATCGAGCAACTACCTGAAGAAGATAAAAGCAATATCTTTTATACCATTGATAATCTTATCAAAGCCGCCAAATGAAACATATCGCTGCGCTTTAATATAACAAAAGCCACACAACTTTTACTAAATTAAGTTATGTGGCTTTCTATGCTAGAAGCACAAGTTGCAAACTTGCGCTAGCATGTGGTATTTGGTTTTTTGAATTTTCGTTAGATAACTTTTCAATTTTGACTACTACTACTACTACTATTTTGATAGAGTAGTTTACCCAAATCTCATTAGAAGTAAAAACAAACTCAAAAAAGCAATACATGATATTCACCTAGGAAGAATAGTATCCTATAGCTAATACACCTATTTTACCACTCCTATTTATAATCTACAACACAATTATATTGATTTGCATTTGGAGGGTTAAATGACGCTTGTAAACTAAAACGCAAAGTATTATCAGAAAGTAAACTAAGGCCACTAAAATAGGAAGTTCTATTTTCTGAATTATGATTAACCTCAAAATAAATCAATTTTACAGAATCCAGGAGCACGTAATTGACAAAAATTTTGTTCGTTTAATACATTCTCGATCGTTAGATATCTCGGACTACTTTCTTTTATCACCATTTTGGTACCAATCAACCCATTTAAAAAATCATCAGCAACTGGTGCCCCATCTTTTTCACATGCTACTTTGACCAGCGTTTTTTCACCAACCAATGGATGTAAACAATCATCGTATAAATATTGGTTCAGTTTGATCTTAAAAGATATAGAATCTAAAACAATATCTTTAGTTCTGTATATAGCCTTAATATCATGGATACCATAATCTATAGGTCTATTTAAATCAGAAATCATAAACCCACTAATTCTTTCATATAGCCCAAAATCTATAGTGTCCACCTTTGAATAATTATGATATCTCTTTTCTCTACCTATAACTGCTGACGTATAAATATGCACATTTTCAGGTAAATTTTTATATTCTACAAAAATATCCTCTGGCTCGCCATCTATCCATCTGTACAAGTGACCTGGGGCACTCTCATACCCTGGACCGTTAATAGGATAAATAATTGAATATAAATCATGTGGATTGGGTGCCACAAATATCCTGGGCTTGGATGCCATGGAACTTCCTGATATCAAAGCATACGGAACACTTAACAACTGGCTTACACCCATAGCTACAAAACTAGAGCCCCCATTCGGATCTAAGGAGATAGATAGATACTTTTGACCTGATGACCAATCTACCTTATCAAAAGTACCGCTTGATGGAACGCCGAGTCCAATACTCAAAGAATACAATCCGTTGGCATTGGTTTGTGCGGTGTGTACTTCACTATATTCTACTTTCCCATCTGGTGAGCCTGCAAGAATTTCTGCTTTTACGGAGATACTTTTGTCTCCTAATGGCTTACCTGCTGCATCAAAGGCTACCCCTTGAAAACTAAAAGCTTGTGGAACCTGAGCGTGTACGCTCAAAACAAACAAGAAATGTACGATACTCATTACTAATCTTTTCATGGTGTTTAATTTTTAATGATTTTAAAAGTGTTTTTGTAATTGATTTTTAAGAAATATAAACCTGGAGATAAGTCACTGATGTCGCCTTGCACATCATTTTGAAATGACTTAATGACGCTACCTGATGCATCAATCACCTGTATATTATTTATACTACTTCCAGCCGTTTTTATTTCAAATCTGCCATTGGTAGGATTGGGTATGATTGAAAAATCGTCTGCTATATCAATATCCACAGATGTTGTCAGCAAATCATTGCCAACTAAAAATGAAAATATACCAACGTATCCACTTAAGTTTCCTGCTACATAAATCTCTCCGACAGAAAAAGGAGCATGATTTGATTTTGAAGCACAAGAAATACTACCTATTTGCTGAGCGGCCAGAAAATGAGCACATAAACTCAAAGCAATGATACAAATATATTTCATTATAGTTGATTTAAAATTGAACGCAAATTTATTAAATATGAGTGACATAAAATAATAAAATGGAAAGTTAGTTTAAACAAAATTTAACCTGCAAATTTTCCTTTCTGTTGTATGGCCTTTGTTTATGTTGGCTTTTTCTTTCTCTAATTCATGGCACAGTCATAGGCAACACTGCGACGTAGGCACAGCCTACGCCGAGCTGGGGATTTTAAAACTCAAAATGCTTATGCTTCATAAAGTCTTAAAACAACAAAAGCCATACAACTTTTTAATTTCTGTTGTATGGCTTTCGTTTATTAAATGCTTAAACAAATCATCCTGGTGGTAAATTAAAGATATCCCAAACAAATATAAGAATAACCAGACCTAGTAGCAATAAAGATAATCCCGCACTCCAACGTGTAATCTTGTCATGTGAACCTTCATCTTTGTATTTCCAGACATAACAACACTTATAACCTAAATAAATCATCACAAGCGCTATTAATTTTGATATTATCATTGTAAAGCTCATAATAACTAATTAAGGTTTTTCTTCTAATTTATTTTCTACACCAGCCTCAGCAGCTTTATTTACAATATTAGCTCTCCAAATAACCAAATTTTCTGTATTCAATAATAAATTTGGGTTTTTACCAGCTTTAACGGCAGCATCTTTTATAATGTTTTCTGCAACTGTATTAGCATTTAAAGACTTTATTCCTAAAGTAGCGGCAGCAGGCAAGAGTTCAAATGCTCCGTCGACTCCAGCTTTTGTTAAAGTTTCAGAGTTGAATCCATCAGCAATAAAATTACCGACATTCTCTATTATTTTCCCTACAAAACCGATTCCTTCTCCAGCAATGATTCCTGGTGTAGTCCCCCCAGCTGTTGGAACGGCTAATAAAGTAGACCCAATAGAAATACCATCACCAATATTACCAATTATTTCACCACCCTTTTTTATACCGTTCCCTATTGCGGATACAACTGCTTTTTGTTTTGCTTCGCGGGCAGCTGCCATTCTTTCTACCTGTCCAGGCTTTATAGTGACAAACGTCTTCTCTTTTTGATTAAAAATATGAACTGTTCCGTTTCTCTCATTATAAGTATGGACATTGGCACCACCATCATTTTTGACACCTGTTCTTATTTTGTATGAACCATCTTTCTGTTGATCGTATATCCATCTTCCATCAGGATCAATATATCTGATAGGATTATTTGCCACATACGTGTATGGAGATATGTTCGGATATTTATCCGCCAGCGGATCCACCCCATGCCAGATACCCACAGTAGGATCATAGTACCTCGCGCCATAATAATAGTCCACTACGCGGATCTGCCCGCCTCGTCTATTCATGAACTCCATGCCGCAAGCCGTTGCTGCCCCAGCCTTGCGAAACCAGCGACACTTTTTGCTCTGCCATAATCTCCTAGCCCAGGGCCGGAGTGCCTGCAGAGACATTCAGTCCGAATATAGCTAAAATTGGTAAGGTTGTCGCTTCCCACCCTTACAAATTTTTTGTGTTCCTTCATTAAAGAGTAAAATCGTTTACTCTTTTCCGTCAAGTGACGGAACCATTCAGTCATATCCGATAAAATAGTAGAACTTCCTACTTGATCAGGTGATAGTAGTAAAGAACGTCTGTACAGATATTATTAATATCACAATAGCACAGCTTGGCTAGCTCTCTAGAAGTTACAACTCCATTTATCTTTCTTGCTTTCAGGCTTTTGTTGATGTTATTCATTCTTTCTCTGATTCATGGCTAAGCCATAGCAACACAGCGACGTAGGTGCAACCTAAGCCGAACGGGGGAATATCTTTTATACCATTGATAATCTTATCAAGGCTGCTAAAATGAAGCATATCGCTGCACTGTAATATAACAAAAGCCACACAACTTTTACTAAATTAAGTTATGTGGCTTTCGTGTATGTTTATGCACAAGGTGCAAACTTGCATGGCTAAACTAGGCTTGCTTATCATTGAAAAAGCCTCACTGCAGTGAGGCTTTTTTGAAATTTATACAATTTGTTACCATTCTTCAATAAGTTCAAATTCATCAGTATCGGAACATCTTTCTAACCTTGAACCTACAGGGAAATTCAAGAATGGAATAATACTAGGGTCATAATTTGCAATAGTATTTACTTCATATATCATGATATTTTGTGGATCATCTATATATTCTTGACTTTCTAATCCTGACATAAAAAACCAACCGCTATCATTTTCGAAAGATGGTTCATCTCTTATCATGACTAAAACTTTATTTCCATCGATTGTAATACTATCAGTTGCGTAACAACCACCCATGGGCTTAATTAACTCTCTAATTTTTTCTCCGGGTATTTTAAAAATTTTACTCTCCATTTTATATTAATTATCTTTAGTTGTCTTGAAACTTCCATCTTTTAATTCATGTTTATGGCTTCTATTGGATGACCTATCTTCCCATTGGTATAAAGAAGGGTTATTTTCAGCTTCAATTACTTCCTTTCTTGTACTTCCCTTTTCTTTATGCATCTGAGCCCTGGTTTTCCATTCATTTCCAGGTTTATGACCTAAATCAATTTCACCTGGTTTTAATGGTTCTTTTGTATTAGGATCAATCATTCTCCCTTCCGCATCTTTTGGTTGGTTTTGACTAACCTGTTCTTTAGTGGATTTCCTCGGAGTGACTCTTTTAACAACCTCTTCTTTAACTTCACTTTTAATCTCGCTGACAACTCTACCTGCAACAACCTGAGAAGCTTTTGTTTGTTTCCCACCTGGAATTAATGAAAATAGTTGGCCTGTGTTGTAATCATCTTGGGCCTGCTTAATTGTCACATGATCTTTATGGCTTCCAGGTGTACTTGCAGGTTGAGATTCAAGCATTAAAAAGCCTAAGACGATAAACGGGCAAATTGACACCTACCATCGGGATCATTGTACTTTATTGGATTGTTCCAAAACGCCGCATATGGGCTCTTATCTACTTGGTTTGGATGATCCGCCAGTGGGTCAACACCCAGCCATATACTCACCACAGGATCATAAAACCTAGCCCCATAATAATAAAGTCCACTAAGCGCATCCTGCTCCTTGCCTCGTCAATATTTCAATGAACTCCATGCCGCAAGCCGTTGTTTGCGGTTCACTCCTTATGAAGCCATTTCGTATGGCTTCATTTTTTGCTTCGAAAAAACCAGTCGATCACTTTTTGCTCCACAAAGGTCTCTCGCCGCCCATCCGAGCAAAGCTCGGTTCCTTCATTATGGAGTGATTTCGTATCACTCCATTCTCTGCCTTTGCAGAGACCATTCAGTCCGGCAAATATAGTAAAAATTGGTAAGGTTGTCGCTTCCCACCCTTACAAATTTTTGTAAGGTTCCTTCATTAAAGAGTAAAATCGTTTACTCTTTTTCCGTCGAAGTGACGGAACCATTCAGTCATATCCGATAAAAATGTAGAACTTCCTACTTGATCAGGGTGATAGTAGTAAAGAACGTCTGTACAGATATTATTAATATCGCAATAGCACTGCTTGGCTAGCTCTGTAGAAGTTACACAACTCCATTTATCTTTCTTGCTTTCAGGCTTTTGTTGATGTTATTCATTCTTTCTCTGATTCATGGCTAAGCCATAGCAACACAGCGACGTAGGTGCAACCTAAGCCGAACGGGGGGATGTGTTACCTTTATCTTTTATTTCTTTTGATATAAATTAATGCAAATCTAAAGGAAGTCTATGACTTTAAATTCATTCAATATACAATTGCAAAACATAAAAAAGAATGTATGATTTAACTGAGCTGAAATGAATTGCAAATTCATAAAATATAGGATCGCAGTTGCAAACTGCGACCATCAATTTAGACATTTTTGTAGGTGGATTTTTAGTTTATTATGCCATTTTCGATGATTTTATATTCATCCATAAGCATAGATGATGGTTACCGTTTAGGTCAAAACTATGGCATTTATTTTTAAGGTTATGTATGTCGATGTTGAAGTAAGATTGAGTGACAACATTTAAACATTAAACACCTTACTGTGCCAACTACCTAATCACCGTTAAGTCGCCTTTTTTGATCAGAGTGGAGTCATCTATAAACGTGATATCCGCTAACCAAACAAAAACAGCAGGGTTGACAGCTTGTCCTTGGAAGTCGCCTGACCAACCTACAGAAGGATCGTCAGGTAGGATGTTTTTAGCCATGAAAACCATATTGCCCCATCGATCATAGATGCGTAGTGCATTGATCATCTTGACACTGCCTGGCTTTGAAACGAGGAAAAAGGTACTATTGCCAGCGTTACCTTCTGGATGGATGATGTTAGGCGCATAAATATCCAATTCCCTTATATTTCTTACAAATATGGTGGCATCTTCGCTACATCCATCATGCGTATAAATAGTGACTGAATAAGTTCCATCCGGTGCATCCAATAAGGTAGGATGAAGCATACTTTTTATAGATGTATCGGCAAAAATAAGACCATTCGAAGGTATCCAAATGATTGTGTCGATAAGTGCTATCGGTAGGTCGGCAATATCCACATCTATTTGTTGAGAAACACCTATTTTTAAGTTGATTTCTGGGATCAATTGAACAGTTATTTTTTGTTGTAAAGGAATATTGACAGTTTGGATAGTTACACAACCTAAAGCATTTTTGATCATTACTTCATAATCGCCTGGACTTAAGTTGTCTATTTGATTTAGAGCACTAAAAGTCAATCCACGGTCCATTGAATAAGTCAAATCTGTGGGCGCTGTTGGTAACAATACTTCTATCCATCCTGCATTTCCAAAACAATCTGGCGCATGTGCCAATAATTCAATCAATGGAACACCTGTGTTTTCCAAAATAATAAACGAAGCCGTACTGCTACATAACGCGGCATCTGTAACTGTAACACCATAAGTTCCAGCTATGAGATTATTGATGTCTTCAGTGGTAGCTCCATTGGACCAACTAAATGCGTAGCTACCACTTGGTGTAACTGTTAGATTGATACTTCCATTTGGTGTCAAACAAGATGTATTTTCAGTAGGGATACCTGTGATACTAAAAGATGAATTATCATTCATAATAGTAGTTGAATTCGTAGCGGTACATCCATTACTACCTGTAACAGTTACATTATAACTACCTGCGGAAAGGTTACTAATATCTTCGGTAGCAGCACCATTGGACCAAGAAAAAGTATATGTACCTGCTGGACTGACTGTGAGATTGATACTTCCATTGGCTTGGCCACACGTGGCATTGGTGGATGTGGTAGTGAGCATGGGCAAGGTTACATTCTCCCCTATTGAAAACGAAGCCGTACCGCTACATGAAGATGCATCTGTAACCGTAACGCTATAGGTTCCTGCTGTGAGATTATTGATGTCTTCGGTGGTAGCACCATTGGACCAACTAAAAGTGTAGCTCCCACTAGGTGTGACCGTTAGATTAATACTTCCATTTGACGTCAAACAAGATGTATTTTCAGTAGGGATACCTGTGATACTGAAAGATGAATTGTCATTCAGAATGGTAGTAGAATTTGTAGCGATACATCCATTACTACCTGTCACAGTTACATTGTAAGTACCTGCCAACAGGTTACTAATATCTTCGGTAGCTGCACCATTCGACCATGAAAAAGAATAAGTACCTGCTGGACTGACTGTTAGATTGATATTGCCATTGGCTTGTCCACAGGATGCATTGGTGAAAGTTGTGGTGAGCATGGGCAAGGTTACATTCTCCCCTATTGAAAACGAAGCCGTACTACTACAAGAAGCGGCATCTGTAACTGTAACGCTATAAGTTCCTGCTGTTAGATTATTGATATCTTCGGTGGTAGCACCATTGGACCAACTAAAAGTGTAGCTCCCACTAGGTGTGACCGTTAAATTTATATTTCCATTTGGCGTCAAACAAGATGTATTTTCAGTAGGGATACCTGTGATACTGAAAGATAAATTGTCATTCAAAATGGTAGTAGAATTTGTAGCGGTACATCCATTACTACCTGTCACAGTCACATTATAAGTACCTGCCAACAGGTTACTAATATCTTCGGTAGCTGCACCATTCGACCAAGAAAAAGTATAAGTACCTACAGGGCTGACCATTAGATTGACACTTCCATTGGCTTGTCCACACGTGGCATTGGTGGATGTTGTGCTGAGCATGGGCAAGGTGATATTCTCTCCTATTGAAAACGAAACCGTACTACTACAAGAAGCGGCATCTGTAACAGTAACGCTATAAGTTCCTGCTGTTAGATTATTTATATCTTCGGTGGTAGCACCATTGGACCAACTAAAAGTATAGCTCCCACTTGGCGTGACCATTAGATTGATGCTTCCATTTGGCGCCAAACAAGATGTATTTTCAGTAGGGATTCCTGTGATACTGAAAGATAAATTGTCATTCAAAATGGTAGTTGAATTTGTAGCAGTACATCCATTACTACCTGTAACAGTTACATTGTAAGTACCTGCCAACAGGTTGCTAATATCTTCAGTAGCTGCACCATTCGACCATGAAAAAGTATATGATCCTGCTGGGCTGACTGTTAGGTTGATACTTCCATTGGCTTGTCCACAGGTGGCATTGGTGAAAGTTGTGCTGAGCATGGGCAAGGTGATATTCTCTCCAATTGAAAACGAAGCAGTACTACTACAAGAAGCGGCATCTGTAACCGTAACGCTGTAAGTTCCTGCTGTAAGATTATTGATGTCTTCAGTGGTAGCTCCATTAGACTTTCCATTTGGTGTCAAACAAGATGTATTATCTATTGGTATGCCTGTGATGTTAAAAGATGAATTGTTATTACCAATGGTAACAGATGTTGTGTTAGTACAACCACTGCTACCTGTCACAGTTACATTGTAAGTACCTGCCAACAGATTACTAATATCTTCAGTTGCTGCACTATTCGACCAAGAAAAAGTATAAGTACCTAAAGGGCTGACCATTAGATTGACACTTCCATTGGCTTGTCCACACGTGGCATTGGTGGATGTTGTGCTGAGCATGGGCAAGGTGACATTCTCTACTATAGAATATGAAGCCGTACTGCTACATGACGCGGCATCTGTAACTGTAACACCATAAGTTCCAGCTATGAGATTATTGATGTCTTCGGTGGGAGCACCGTTGGACCAACTAAAAGTGTAGCTGCCACTTGGTGTAACCGTTAGATTGATACTTCCATTTGGTGTCAAACAAGATGTATTTTCAGTTAAGATGCCTGTGATACTGAAAGATGAATTATCATTCAAAATGGTAGTTGAATTTGTAGCAGTACATCCATTACTACCTGTAACAGTCACAGTGTAAGTACCTGCCAACAGATTACTAATATCTTCAGTTGCTGCACCATTCGACCAAGAAAAAGTATAAGTACCTACAGGGCTGAACATTAGATTGACACTTCCATTGGCTTGTCCACACGCGGCATTGGTGGATGTTGTGGTAAGTATAGGCAAGGTGTTATTCTCTCCAATTGAAAACGAAGCAGTACTAATACAAGAAGCAGCATCTGTAACCGTAACGCTGTATGTTCCTGCTGCAAGATTATTGATATCTTCAGTGGCAGCACCGTTAGACCAACTAAAGGTGTAGCTACCATTTGGCGTAACCGTTAAATTTATACCTCCATTTGGTGTCAAACAAGATGTATTTTCTGTAGGAATACCAGTGATACTGAAAGATGAATTATCATTACCAATTGTAACAGATGTTGTGTTAGTACAACCACTGCTACCCGTAACAGTAACATTATAAGTACCTGCCACTAGATTACTAATATCTTCGGTAGCTGCACCATTCGACCATGAAAAAGTATAAGTACCTACAGGACTAACTGTTAGATTGATACTTCCATTGGCTTGTCCACAGGTGGCATTGGTGAATGTTTGATCAAGTAGAATACTTGGCCCTGTATCTAAGATCCCAAAGACCAATGTATTGGTACACATATTCTGATCAGTCACAGTAACTTCATAAGAACCACCTGATATATTTGTCAAGTCTTCTGTTGTAGCACCATTCGACCAAGCATACGTATAACTTCCAGTAGGTGCGACCGTGATATCGATGATGCCATTGGGAGAACCACAAGATGTATTAGACGTTTCTGTACCTGTTATGCTAAAACTTGTATCCAAGACATCAATGTATTCGACAGCGTCACATCCTGACATATCCGTAACAGTAACAGAGTATTGCCCAGGACCAAAAATGTTAATGGAAGGTGTTGTACTACCATCGCTCCAATTTATGGAATTAAACAAACTTGAATTTGTAATCGTCAAAGTTGCCATTTGACCTGAACACAATGTTGGTGGTCCTGAAACTACAGGTAAATCCCCACTAGAAAGTACTTCATAAGTATCCATTGCAAAACATCCGTCACTGTTAAAAACGGTAACTGTATAAATTCCTGGTTGATTTATGGTTACCGTTTCCGTTGTCCAACCGTTAGGATCCCAAGTGATAGATGAAAATGGTCCACCCGAAACAGTAAGTGTGCCAGAGTTTCCTGAACAAAGAGCTATAGTTCCAGAAATCTCTGGCACGGGAAGAGGAATCACAGTTATATTTTCTGAAACAACAACACTACATCCTGAACTTGGGTCTGTTAACGTCACTGTATAGGTGCCAGATCCCGAAATATTTGCTATCGGTGTGGTTTCCCCAGTTGACCATTGAAAAGTAACACCGGATGGAGGTTCAAAAAAACCCCAATTTATAATAAGCTGACCTTGTTGCCCTTCACAAAGGTTATATCCTTCTATATTGTAGAAAAATTGAGACAAATCAGTTATTGTTACGTCGTCTGTTGCTGTGCATCCAACATTATCTGTCACAGTCACAGAATATGTACCCACGGCTGCAGGTATCGAGATATTTTCTGTTGTCTCATTTGTTGACCAATAAAAAGTAACAGGGTCCACGTGCGGACCTGAATGTTGGGCGTGCAAAATAAAATTATTAGTATTACAAAAGTCAGGCAATACAAATATCAAAGCGTCCATTTTACAATGTGATTGACTATTCGCCAATGAAACATATAATGTACTTAGAATGACAATAAATATCAATCTATAAAAGAATTTTTGCATTTTATTGAAACTAAATATTGGCATATTATTCAAATAAAAAAAAATATTATCTTCATAAAAGTAGAAATATTTATGAATAGATGTTTTAAAATAGTACCCAACTAGTCAAAAAGGTAACTGAACGGGAATGATGAATGAGATATTCACTAAAGTGACAAAAATGACTATAAAATTGTAAGCATTTTATGATATAAATCAGCAGTGCAGATAATAAAGTTTTTGACGGTTTTTATACCTTAATTTTCATCAGTTTTATCTTATCACAATAAAATATTTTGACACAGAATTTTCAGATGTTACAATTCTAATCAGGTAACTTCCAGCTTTTAATTCAGAAGTTTCAATAACATTTGTTTCATCATTGATATCAAATTGTTTGATCAATTGGCCGTCTAATGTATAGATATAGTAGTTTGCGTTCTTCAACACATCATCACCATTTATAAACAACTTATCAGTGGTAGGAATTGGGTAGATGTAAAGGTTTTGTTTTTTGGATGCATCCAAAGTATTCGTGGCTAAAATAGGAACAACTGTTTTATCAGAAATACAGCTTACATCTGCTTGTCTTACTTGCCAATTGTAAAAATATGGGTAAAAATTAAGGCTTACCGAAGATGAATCTATCTGCCCATAAGAAGCTATGAGGAACGGATAATCCAAAGGACCAAGATTCATCAATTGGTCTGTTCTATCGCATAAGATCGAATATTTACCCATCTCAATTAGAAAATCTAAATCAACTTTATTTTTTCCTGTTACTAGGTTTACATTTTTAGTAGCAACCACTTGATCGTCATTATTCGAAACAGAAATGATTCGTTCGCCCGCAGACGCTTCATCCTTGATATACACATCGACGGTTTCCAATACAAAGTCTTTCCACGCTGTAAAATACATCTTTCTAGGTAAGGGAAAGTTGGTTTTAAATCCAGCAGTATCTTGTTTGCCACCAGACAAAATTAGTCCTTCAAAAACACTTTGATTGGCTACATAAAAAACAGTATCTCGATATAAATCTGTTAATGTTTTTTCACAATCAGAAAACAGAAGATTGTCATTACTGTCATACCACAAACAGTTTTCTCCAGTCATCTTTACTTCGTAAGTATTATTTCCCAATTTCTCGAGACTACTCAAAATAGGTGGATCTACTTTAAAGAACTCAATCATCAATGGTTCTGAACTCAGTAACCCGCTACCACAAACAGAATCAATAGATACATAATAAATACCTGATGCTGTAATGGCAATAGTATCTACATTCAATAGACCATTGGACCATATCGATGCTTGCTCTACAGAAGAAACCAAAACAATTGCTTGTCCTTCACATGTTGGATAAATATCATTTAGTATCTTTAATTTAGGTTTCTCTGTATCCGCTTTTGATAGAATGATTTGATCTGAGATACCTCTGCACCCTGCGGCATCTTGATAAATAACTTGATAGATTCCTGGTCTAGATGCTTGTAGGTTTTGCAAAGTACTTCCATTGGACCACCAATAATTATCAAAATCATTAGGTGCGACTAAGTCCACTATTTCTCCTGGACACAAATCGATTTCTTTGTCTAAACCGAGTGATAAGCTTTGTAAGGCACAATTAGTTTCCACAATCGTGTAGCTACTATCGATCAACAAATCGAATAACTTGGTAACAATACCCGAAGGCCAACGAACAACTAAGCTGTCTATTTTTTCTTCTTTTCCCAATCCAAAATGAACCGCCAATGTATTCATAGGACTGTAACCTTGACCTGATCTTAATTCGCGGATTTGTCGGCCCCAATTACCATACAGCTCAATACGTGCACCGATACCGTTAGGATTGCTTTCTATTCCTTTTAAGGTCATTTTAATGTAATGATTTTCATTGTGATTATTCAACCATAATTGACTTCTGTAGGTGACATCCAAGAATCCATCTTCATTAAAATCACCTATAGCACCGGGTGTAAAAGGTAGGTGCTGACCCGTAAAACTGAGATCACCATTTCCAAGATATAATGGATAAAAGAGTTCGGACAAAATATCCATATAACCATCGTTATTAAAATCACCACCTACTGCTTCGAAAGCACCTAAATCCAATGCATCAATACCAGAAACATCGATCACATCGGTAAAAGTGCCATCGTTATTATTGCGGTAGAGTCTGTTCTTTTGATCATGATTGACTACAAATATATCCATGTCACCATCATTGTCAAAGTCTTCAACTACAGATGTCCATGATTGGGCATTATCATCTACGCCTGCCAATTTTCCAACTTCTGTAAACGTACCATCGCCATTGTTTTGATATAATAAGTTTGTACGAATTGGATTGCCAGGAAGCGCTTCTGCTTTGCACTTGGAGATATAAAGATCGGCTTTTCCATCATTGTTGAAATCTGACCAGATTGCTGAGTAGTTGCCAGATAGTTCGGATGTAATGATCAATGTCGGATCTTCTAAGAGATCACCACTTCCATTATTTCGATAAGCTTTGGATGGACCAGTATCATTGCACACAAAAGCATCAAGATGCCCGTCTCCATTAATATCGATCATAGTGGAGCGCTGACTAAATATCCTATTGGGTAATACTTTTTCCACATAAACTTCCCCATTGGTGTTACTCAAAATAGACACTGCGGCACCTCCACCAAACAAAAGTTCTACGCTGCCATTGCGATCTAGATCACCTGCACAAATAGACCATTGCGGTAAAACATTTACATCTAACGGGAAATGAACATGTTGGAAAGTGCCGTTATGTTTTTGATAATCGATGTACAAGCCATCGGCACCTACTCGTGTGATATCGTCTAATCCATCACCATTCATATCTACACCACATTTAGCTTGCCCCATTGTACCTGTAATATAGGTCAGCAATGATGTTTTGTCTGTAAAAGTTACTTGCTGTGCCATCGCAATACTCCCATAAACAAAAAAGACAATAGACCAAAGGTGTTGGCCTTTATAAAGCTTTGAACAGTAAGTAAAAAATGAATATACCATCGAGCAAACTATCCAATCTAGGTTTGGATGGGTATAAAACTTAAAAAAGTATAGGAATGTTTTTAGTATTGTGCCTTGATCTTACCTTTGGCATCCTGTTCAACACCGATAATTCCCGATTCGACTATTAGTATGTCCATTTCAGATATCTGTTGTTCCCATTCGGTTTGTTTCGATTTTGAATATGATTGTTATGACATAACTTTGTGCTGTCGTTATAACACAAATCAAACTTTTAAAGGTTGCCACTGAACAAAATAACTTATTAATAAAGTTAAAATCAGTGGTGAGCTAACAAACAAATTTTTAAAATTTATTCACCTTAAAATCTTATTACCATGAGAAGTTTTCTTTATGGACTTATAGTCCTATGCTTAGTTTTTGCTGCATCTTGTTCAAAAGATGATAGCCTGATTGATGATAATAGTAATCAATCCACTGAAGCCAGAGGATTAGTAGATTCAGGCATTTGGTATGTCAATCTTTTTTCTGATGATGGCAACGATCAAACAGATTATTTTAGCTTATATCAAGTAAAGTTCCTAACCAATAATGTAATTACAGCCACATCTGGCAATACTGTAATCAGCGGCAATTGGTCTAACATTACAGACAGCGGCAAGAAAAAATTGGTACTTTCTTTTCCAGCTAACAACCATTTTGATGAGCTGAGCGAAGATTGGGAAATTGTGATCAACAACAATAACAATATCAAACTAAAACACATTAGTGGTGGAAATGGTGGAACAGACTTGCTAGAGTTAGGTCGTAACCCATTGGCTATCAATGGAAATAACGGAACAACGACCAACAATTCTGGTACCATCACTGGTCAATGGAAGGTAACGAGATATTTAGACAAAGATAGAGATAGAACAAGTTATTATGCAGGCGTGTCATTTGACTTTAAATCAGCTCAAGTCATAACAGCTACCAAAGGCACTTCTATTACCAACGGTACCTGGAGAAGCTATTCCGATAGTGGAACACAAAAATTAGACATCACTTTTCCAGCGGCCAACAAACTGTACGAACTGAATGAAGATTGGGAAATCATCAGCCAAACTACCAATAGTATTCAACTAAAAAATGTAAGTGGTGGCAATGGTGGGATCTCATATCTAGATTTTAATAAGTAACCGAATAAAAGGGCAAATTCAATCATCATAGGTTCATATAGGCAGCAAGGTCTCGATAACTTTGCTGCCATTTTTTAAGCCTTTAATGGCAGAATGAAAAAACACCATTTAATATTTTTCTTAGTTCATTTATATTTATAACATTATAGGGATAGACTATACAAATGATGCAAATGATAATTTGGAAATAAATTTTTAATACGCCAATAGTTGAGCATGGTGGAATCAGGTATTTATGTCAGTACCACGATGTTGGCAGGATTGATATTTTCTAGGCGATCTTTGGGTGGCATGTCAGTGACCTTGGTCTTAGCAGCAACGATTTTATTAGTGGCAGGTATGAGTTGGTTAGATCCCGAGATCACACCTTTGGTACCAGTATTAAAATCTTATGGGTTGACCGTCCACGTTAATTTAGTGCAAAATAATCTTCGATACCTAAAAAGACTTTTTGGATACCTGTGGAAAGATTATCAATACCTGATAAGACTTTTTGAATACCTATGGAAGATTATCGATACCCAAAAAAGACTTTTTAGATACCTGTGGAAGGATCTTCGATACCTAAAAAGACTTTTTGGATACCTGTGGAAAGATTATCGATACCAAAAAAGACTTTTTAGATACCTGCGGAAAGATCATCGATACATAAAAAGACTTTTTGAATACCTGTGGAAAGATTATCGATACCTAAAAAGACTTTTTGAATACCTGCGGAAAGACAATCGATACCTGATAAGACATTTTAGATACCTGCGGAAAGATCATCGATACCTGAAAAGACTTTTTGAATACCTGTGGAAAGATCATCGATACCTGAAAAGACTCTTTGAATACCTGTGGAAAGATCATCGATACCTAAAAAGACTTTTTAGATACCTATTGAAAGATCATCAATACCTAAAAAGACATTTTGAATACCTGTGGAAAGATCATCGATACCTGAAAAGACTTTTTGGATACCTGTGGAAAGATCATCAATACTTCATAAGACTTGAAGAGTAATGTATTGTTTTTTTTTTATTACATTTCTTAAATTTCGAATAAAATATAATAATCACTTATCTTTACCACTTTATCGTTTGAAATAAATAAGGTGCAAAAACGAAGTATGGCGAAGCAACAAAAAGTAGAGAAAGAAAAAGCAATCGAAGTAACCCTGTGGGAAGCAGCGAATAAACTCAGAGGTAGCGTAGAGCCTGCCGAATACAAGCACGTAGTATTAGGATTGATTTTCTTGAAATTTGCCAGCGACAAGTTTGAAGATCATAGAGCGCTATTGATATCCGAAGGAAAGGAGAAGTACACAGAGATTCCAGAGTTTTATAATATGAATAATGTTTTTTTCCTGGAAGAAAACAGCCGCTGGAACTATTTGATCAAGAGAGCCAAACAAAACGACATTGCCCTACTCATAGATACCGCATTGCATACCATAGAGAAAAACAACAAAGCCTTGAAAGGTGCTTTGCCCGATAATTACTTCTCACGTTTGGGCTTGGATGTAACCAAACTGGCTTCGCTGCTTGATACCATCAATGATATAGATACCACCAAAGATCCCAAACAAGATGTGGTGGGAAAAGTGTATGAATACTTTCTTTCTAAATTTGCGCTGGCAGAAGGAAAAGGTAAAGGTGAGTTTTATACACCCAAAAGTATTGTCAATCTAATAGCCGAGATGATCGAACCGTATAAAGGCATCATCTATGACCCTGCATGTGGATCAGGCGGTATGTTTGTACAGAGTATCAAGTTTATAGAAGCACACCACGGCAACAAAAAAGAAATCTCTATATACGGACAGGAATACACCAACACCACGTATAAACTAGCCAAAATGAACCTCGCCATACGGGGCATCAGTGGAAACTTGGGCGAAAAAGCAGCGGACACCTTTGGCGATGATCAACACAAAGACCTAAAGGCCGACTACATCATGGCCAATCCACCATTCAACCAAAAGGACTGGCGTGCCGAAAATGAATTGAAAGATGACCCAAGATGGCAAGGCTACGACGTACCACCCAAAAGCAATGCCAACTACGCATGGATACTCAATATGGTGAGCAAACTCTCAGACCATGGCGTAGCAGGTTTTATCCTAGCCAATGGCGCACTCAGTGGTGGTGGCGAAGAGTATAAAATAAGGAAACAACTCATAGAAAATGATTTGGTAGAAGCGGTACTGGTATTGCCAAGGAATCTATTTTATACCACTGATATCAGTGTGACGTTGTGGATACTCAATAAAAATAAAAAAGCAGGAAGTAAAGAAATAGGTGACGAGACAAGACAATATCGAAACAGGCAGGGCGAAATATTATTTATGGACTTACGTCAAATAGGAGAGCCATTCGAAAAGAAATTTACCCAATTTGCTGATGCTGACATCACAAAAGTAGTCCACACCTACCACACCTGGCAAACATCTGGGTCGGTTGAAGCTCCTGGGTCCGTTGAAGCTCCAGCTTCAACGAATATAAATACCACCCAATCAACAGCTTCAACGAATATAATTACCGAAGCTCCAGCTTCAACAACCACCTACCAAAACATCCCGGAATTCTGCTACTCCGCATCATACGCAGAAGTAGCCAAAAAAGACTTTTCGCTCGTACCAAGCAAATACATAGAATTTGTAAACCGAGATGAAAACATCGATTTTGATGAAAAGATGAAGACCTTGAAAAAGGAGTTTGCCGACCTACTAAAAGCAGAAGCCAAAAGTAAAAATGATTTGCTGACCGTATTTAAAAAATTGGGATATGAGATCGAATTATAGACGATTGGGGGAATATATACAGCCTGTGGTGGGAAGAAATAATGACTTGCAGGAAATTCCATTGGTTGGACTTAGTATCAGTAAAAAGTTTATTCCATCTATTGCAAATACTATAGGTACGGATATGACTACATACAGAACCATATATAGAAATCAATTTGCTTATGGTCCTGTCACATCTAGAAATGGAGAAAAAATAACCATTGCCTTATTTGATGATTATGATAAAGCCTTGATATCACAGGCTTACATCCCTTTTGAAGTAAGTGATACTCAAAAGTTAATGCCAGAATATCTGATGATGTGGTTTCGGAGACCAGAATTTGATAGATATGCAAGATTCAAAAGCCATGGAAGTGCTAGAGAGATATTTGCATGGGAAGACATGTGCGACACTCAACTACCCATCCCATCCATAGAAAAACAACGAGAAATCGTAAATGAATACAATACTATCCAAGACCGTATCCGACTCAATGAACAACTCATCCAAAAACTAGAAGAAACGGCACAGGCGATTTATAGGGAATGGTTTGAGGAAGGAATAGATGAGAAATGGGAAGAAAATCAATAGGAGATTTATGTACCTTAGTTACAGATGGGAAGCATGGTGATTGCCAAAATGAAATAGATTCAGGATATTATTTTGTGAGTGTTAAAGATTTAATTAATGGAGATATTTTCTATAATAATGTAAGACAAATTACAAAAAAGGATTTCGAGGAAACCCATAAACGTACTGATTTAAAACCTGGAGATATATTATTGACAAGTAGTGGAACAATTGGCAGAATGATTATTGTAAAAGATGATATAAAAACATATCGAACAACTTTGCAAAAAAGTGTTGCGATCCTTAAACCAAGACTTGATATTGCAACAAGTTATTATTTATTTTCTTTGTTAAACTCTGAAATGAACAACATAATAGAACTTGCAGGAGGCTACTATTGCTAATTTGTTGTTAGGTGACTTGAAAAGATTTAGGATAAAACATCCATGTCAAATGTTAATCTTTAAATATGATGGTGTAGTTACCCCTTTATATAAGAATATTGAATAAAAAATAAAGAAAACCAAAAGCTAACTGAACTGAAAGATTTGCTGCTTTCTAAGTTAGCTACAATAGAAAATTAGAAGATATGGGAATACAATTAAAACAATTGAGAGTTCACGGTTTTAGAGGTTTAGACAATCTTGAAATTGATTTTGAGCCTACTACTGTGCTAGTCGGAACCAACAATGCAGGTAAAACCACACTTTTAAAGTCACTCCAATTGTGCCTTTCAAATACGTTGCAAATAACAGATGACGATTTTCACTTTACAGACGCAATTATTCGAGATAAAATCTTAATTGATGTTTTGTTTATCAGTGTCAATGAAGAAGGTATTCAAATAACAGAATTCGAAGACAAATGGGCAACTGTCTTTACCGTAGATAGAATTAGTATTGATTCAGATGGCAATCAATTACTAGCATTTAGGACAGTTATTGAGGAAAACTTAATTCGAAAAACTTACAAGAAAAAGCAATTTGTCATTGACGAATGGGGAGAGTTCCATAATGAAGTAGATGGATATTGGTATTCGAAATCCTATGAGCAAGAATTAAACTTTTATTTTGATGAAATACCCTTTTTCTATTTAGATGCCAACAGAGATATTCTTGATGATTTGAAAAACAAAACATCTTTCCTAGGAAAGACTTTCTTCCATAACTTATAACCAGGCGATAGAGAGCTCATTGAAAACCTTATAAAAGACCTAAACAAGAAACTATTGAGAGAAGCGAAATCCAACAAACCTGCACACTACATTGGAAGAGTTAGACACAGCAATGGACAACCCCAATAACACTGTAGATATAACACCATTTACAAAAAAAATTAGAGACCTAAATAAGGGTGTGAAAATAAACTACTCCCAATTTTCGATGGAGTATCACGGTATGGGAACACGAAGTTGGTCTTCATTGCTTATCCTGAAGGCATTTATTTTGCAGAATATGAAATTGGCAATTCAAAATCAAGTTGCTTATTATCCAATAATTGCAATTGAAGAACCTGAATCACATTTACATCCAAACGCACAAAAGAAACTGTATTCACAGATTAATGCGATAGTTGGACAGAAAATAGTTGCTACTCATTCAAGTTATATTGCAGGAAGTGCAAAACTTAAAGAAGTTAGAAGTGTAATAAAGGGAGTCCGTTCCACCAAAATTGGAAAAATTTTGGAGTCAGATTTACATTCAGAAGAAATTCGAAAAATAAACCGTCAAGTAATTAATACTCGAGGTGAACTTTACTTTGGAAAGGTAATTATTTTATGTGAGGGCGAAACAGAAGAACAAGCATTACCGCTTTTGATAAAAAAACATTTTGGTAAAAGCACTATTGAATTAGGAATCGATATTGTTGGAATTGATGGTGGGGGGAATTATTATCCCTTTATATATTTTGCGGAAAGTTTGAATATAAAATGGTTGATTTTGAGTGATGGAGAAGCTAATATCATTAAAAAACTTAAAAAGGACTACAAAAAATTGACTTCCTCAAACCAAAATGTAGATGATATTATTCTTCCAGAAAACATCATACATTTTGAGAACGAGGACGATTTTGAATCTTATCTAATTAAAAATGGGTTTGTAGCCGAAATCGAAAATTGTCTAAAAATAATTCTTAATACTGAAGATTTGCACGAGCTTATAGCAAACAAAAATGGAACTTCTAAAGGGAGAGTTAAAACCGATATTACTTGTGGCACCTGCAATCAAAACATATTTGAAGAACTCTTTAGAGATTACAATGGTGATGAAGGATACTTGAGAGCATTGAATGATTTACTTTCTCAAAATAAAACCAAGTATTCTAGCACCTTATCAGAACTTATTTATGAATCTGATGGCCGTTACCACTAAAATTGTTCAATTGTTCGAGAAAGTCAATAACATTCTAAATCCTGCACCGAATGAATAAGATTAATTTATCACATAAACAACAACGCATTGTAGATATTAATGATGGTGCTTTCCTTGTTTTAGCAAGTGCTGGTAGTGGGAAAACTAGAGTCTTAACAGAAAGAATTAAAAGACTATCTGATTCGGCAGATGGAAAAATCTTAGCAATTACTTTTACAAATAAAGCTGCAAATGAAATAAGAGAACGACTTGGAACGAATGATAAAATAAGGAAAAATGTTTTTGTTGGA